>JBEKGF010000013.1:0-113076 GCA_050012935.1 Edaphobacter sp.
GCGTGAGGGGGAGTCGTTTTCTGCGCCGATGGTCTGGATCTCGCGGAGCTGGTCGAGTGTGGCGGGGCCGGGGACGCCCTCGGAGAAGACGCGGACGGCGGATTTGTCGGCACCGACTGCGCCGGGGGTAGTGTCGCCGCCGACGATGTCGTTGTTGAGGACGGCCTGGAGATCCCAGCCCTCGGATTTAGCGAGTTTGGCGAAGTGACGGCTGCCGTCGAGGCCTTGTTCCTCTCCGGCTACGGTGAGGAAGATGATGGTGCTGGGGAATTTGAGTTTGGAGAGGACGCGGGCGGATTCGAGGGAGACGGCGGTGCCGCTGGCGTCGTCGTTGGCTCCGGGTGCGGGATCGTGGGTGTTCTCGTTGGCGGAGTTGCGGGAGTCGTAGTGTCCGGTGACGAGGACGTAGCGCGCTGCCTGGGCGGGATCGGCGCCGCGCAGGATGGCGTAGACGTTGGTGAGTTTGGTGGGTTTGGTGATGCGTGCGGCGGGGCCTGGGCCCGGCGGCTCAATGAATTCATCGCGTTTGACTTCGAGGCAGCCGCCGCAGGCTTCGGAGTAACGCTTGAATTCGGACTCGATCCAGTCGGCGGCGGCGTTGATGCCGGTTCCGGGCGGGAGATCGGTGTCCATGCTGGAGAGGGTGCTGCGGTTTTTGAAGGTGACGAGTTTGGCGATGATGGCTTTGATGTTATCGGGAGAGACCTGCTGGAGGGCGGCGGCGATGGCGGGGTCCGCGGGCGCGGGGGCGATAGGCTGACCGGCGGGGAGAACCGTTTGCGCGTTGAGGGCGCCGAGGCTAAGCAGCGAAGAGGCAACGAGGATGCGGTGGAAAGGAGCGAAGAAACGGGGGCCGGCGGTCACGGGAGTTCTCCTTTAAGGTAAAGCAAGATTCTATTGCAAAGGTGCGCTTGACGAACGGGCGCGAAGGCCGCTAAATAAATAACGGGGGTTGTCAGCGAGTGCTGTTCCCATAATCCTATATGCGGAGTCCTATAGGCGGGTGGGTGAACCCAAATCTGTGGAGGTTGGATTATGGCTGTTGTATGTCCGGAATGCGATAACCCGATTGTTGTCGATGCCGACGAGGTAGAAGAAGGCGAGACGGTGCAGTGCGATGAGTGCGGGATGGATCTGGAGATCGTGTCGGTCGATCCTCTGGAGTTGGCGGCGGTCGACGAAAGCGGCTATGACGATGAAGATCCCATGCACGCTGACGACGAGGACGACGAGTAGGTGATTCGGAGTCTTTGACTGAGGCCCTATACTGAAACTATGACGCGTATCTCCCTTGTGCTCCTTTCTTTTGCCCGTAAATCGATCCTTGCCACGAGTTGCATGGCGGTCTTTTCGGTCGCGGTCGAAGGTGCGGAAGTGTTCGCCCAGGACCGTGCGCCCGCACAACGCGTCGTTCAGGGAAAGGTGACGGATAGCGCGAATGCTCCGATTAAAGGCGCGGTGGTTTATCTGAAGGACAGCCGCAGTTTGTCAGTGAAGAGCTACTTTTCCGATGCCCAGGGGGAGTACCGGTTCGGCCAGCTTTCGCAGAACAGCGATTATGAGATCTGGGCCGAGAACGACGGCAAGAAGAGCGCGGTGAAGACGATCAGCTCGTTCGACAACAAGAACCAGTTTCTTATCAATTTGAAAATTGAAAAGTAGACGGCGGTTTTCCATGAAAAAAGAAGGCGCTGCATCGAGCGATCCAGCGCCTTCTCTCTAGATTTCGGTGGTAGTTCAGTCGGCGATGCCTGGGTTGGGCGGGTCTATGCCGAGCGCGGTGGCGAGGGCGATGAGGTGGTTCTGCTCCTGCATGAGAATCTCGCGGATGGACTCGCCGATGGCGAACTCGTTGAGCTCGTCGCACTGCTTGATGCGGCGGCGGTACTGCCGGATGGTCTCGTGCTCATTGGCGAGATCGAAGCGGAGCATGTCCTCGTTCTTTTCGGAGGTTTTGACGAGCTTGGGGGTAACAGTGGGCATGCCGCCGAGGTAATCGATGTGGTTGGCGAGGGCGAGGGCGTGGGCGAGTTCTTCCTTGGCGTGGACCTCGAGCTCGCCGGCGATGTTCATGTAGGCCGCTCCCTTGAGGACCTGCGAATAATTGATGTAGGCGATGATGGCCTGGTACTCGCGGGCGAGGTCCTCGTTGAGTAGATCAATGAGCTTTTCGCGGGTGAGGGCGTTGCCGGTGGCGCTTGTTTTCTTCGTGGCCATGTCTTCTCCAGTGTCTTTTTATAATTAGCGATCTCAGGTTTTGAGATGCTGGAATTCTATCCGGAGTTTGTGGCGTGAGAGTTGTATTCGCCGGTAAATTCCGCGTGGTGGCCGAGTTTAGTCATTCAGGGCAGGGTAGTCAGTGTAGCCTTCGGCGCCGGGAGCGTAGAAGGTGGCAGGGTTGGGGCGGTTGAGAGGCGCATGTTTGCGGAAGCGCGCGGGGAGATCGGGATTCGCGATGAAGAGCTTGCCGAAGGCTACGGCGTCGGCTTTGCCTTCGTCGAGAAGCTGCTGGCCGACGGCCTGATCGATGGCTTCGTTGGCGACAAAGGTGCCGCCGAATGTCTGCTTGAGCGTGGGGCCGAGGCTGTCTGGGCCAACGTGCTCGCGGGCGGCGAGGAAGGCGAGGTTGCGTTTGCCGAGCTCGCGGGCGAGGTAGGTGAAGGTGGCGCGGGGGTTGGAGTCGAAGATGCCGTGAGCATCTCCGCGCGGGGCGAGGTGCATGCCGACGCGGCCCGGGCCGAAGACGGAGATGGCGGCTTCGGCGCACTCGATGTGGAGGCGTGCGCGATTTTCGATGGTGCCGCCGTACTCGTCGGTGCGGTGGTTGGAGCCGTCCTGAAGGAACTGGTCGAGGAGATAGCCGTTGGCTCCGTGTAGCTCGACGCCGTCGAAGCCCGCGAGCTGGGCGTTCTGCGCGCCGCGGCGGAAGGCCTCGATGACGCCTTTGATCTCGGGGAGTTCGAGTGCGCGCGGCGTGACAAAAGGGCGCTGCGGGCGGAGATGGCTTACGGTGCCGGTGGCAGCGATGGCGCTGGGCGCGACAGGAAGTTGTCCGTTGAGGAACTCGGGGTCGGAGATGCGGCCTACGTGCCAGATCTGGGCGAAGATATGGCCTCCGGCGTTGTGGACGGCGGCGGTGATTGGTTTCCATGCTTCGGTTTGCTCGCGTGACCAGAGGCCGGGGACGTTGGCATAGCCGACGCCGAGGGGATCGATGGGAATGCCTTCGCTGAGGATAAGTCCGGCGGCGGCTCGCTGGGAGTAGTACTCCGCGATGATGGGAGTGGGGATGTGATCCGGCGTGCCGCGAAGGCGAGTGAGCGGAGCCATGAAGATGCGGTTAGGCAGGAGGAGGTCGCCGAGGTGGATGGGGTCGAAGAGAGATGGCATATGGCGATTGGATGACCGGCATAGCATGATGGATTCTGTTCCGCGAAAAACGGTCAACGAGAAACGGTCAACGAGAAACGGGCAACGAGAAAGCAGATGCGGACCCGCAGATTGGTGCGTGTACGAATCCGTTTAGCTGAGCTGACGATATAGCCGGAATAAATCAGGCTGAGGGAGACGGAGTGGAAGGTTCTGCTGTCGCCGGTGGGCGGGGCCGTTCCTGCCTCTTTGGGACGAATACCTCGGGGTGCGACATGCCGCGGTGGCAGGTGCCGCAGGTGATTGGGTCGGTCGATTTGCGGTTGCTCAACTGCGCGAGGTACTTGGCGTTGAGATCGTCGGTCATCTTGATCATGGCACGGGCAGTGTCTTTGAGCGGGTTGGCGTCGGAGGGGAAGTCGTTGCGTTTTGTCTCGGGGTTGCGGGTGTGACAGTACTCGCATTCGACGCCGAGGTCGCCCTCATACTGGCGCATGAGTTTTACGACATCATCTCCGGTCATGGTTTTAGGAAGGACCTTGAGGTTCGTCGGAGCGGGGCGTGGACCACGCGGCGGTCTTGCCGTTTGGGCGGGTGAAGGGGAGGCCGGGGAATCCTGAGCGAGGGCGATGTGGGTTGAAAGAGAGACTGCACACACTACGAGGAGAGCGCATCGACGGAATCGATCCATTCGGGCGAGTACCTTTTCTTAGAGATGTCGAAAGTGAATTTGCGCATCTGCGAAGTTGCTGGATGCGTTAATTCACGGCAAGTGTAATACACACGGAGGCAACAAATTCCTTGATGAACAAAAGTTCACAGAGGGAGGGATTTGAGCCAGGCGCGGAAGGCCGGACCGAGGTCTTCGCGTTTCAGGGCGAATTCGACGGTGGCGCGGAGGAAGCCTTGCTTGTCGCCGGCGTCGTGGCGCTTGCCTTCGTAGTGGAAGCCGTAGACCTTTTCGAACTGGAGAAGGGCTCGGATACCGTCGGTGAGCTGGAGTTCGCCACCTGCGCCGGGCGTGATGGTTTCGAGCATCTCGAAGATGCGGGGCGTGAGGATGTAGCGGCCGATGATTGCGTTCTTCGACGGAGCGTCTTCGAACTTTGGTTTTTCGACCATGTTTTTGATGTCGAGGAGGCGCGGGTTTTTGGAGTCGGGGGTGCAATCGAGAACGCCATAGGAGGAGATGGAGGGGCCTTCGATGATCTCAGAGCCGATGATGCTGCATTTGGTCTGTTCGTAGGCGTCGACCATCTGCTTCATGCAGGGGGTGGCGGCGTCGACGATGTCGTCGGGGAGGAGGACGGCGAAGGGCTGATCGTTGACGAGCTCTTTGGCCATGAGGATGGCGTGGCCGAGGCCGAGAGGTTCGGGCTGGCGGGTGTAGGTGACGCGCGCGAGATTGTTGACGGAGTGGACGATGTCGAGGAGGGCTTTTTTGTTCTTGGCTTCGAGGTTGGCTTCGAGCTCGGGGCTGGCGTCGAAGTGGTCCTCCATGGTGGATTTGCCGCGTCCGGTGATGATGATGATCTCGGTGCAGCCGGCGGCTACGGCCTCTTCGACGCCGTACTGGATGAGCGGCTTGTCGACGAGACAGAGCATCTCCTTGGGCATGGCCTTGGTGGCGGGAAGGAAGCGAGTGCCGAGGCCCGCGGCAGGGAAGACGGCTTTACGGATTTTTTGGGGGGTCATTGTGTGGAGGGTTCTCTATACCTGGACGTACGGTAATTGATGGTAACAAAGCGGGTCGCGTTTGGTTGTTACTGGTCTGGCGCAAAACCACAAAAGCTATGCTGGGATAGCATGTCTTGATTTGGCGATATTGCGTATTGGCCTGGCCCTCTGAATACGGACTAAACGCCTGGGTGTATTCAAAGCCTCCCATAAGTCCGTTCGGCGCTGCGTGTTCAGCCAGAAATCGGCGGAGTTGCCAAAAACCCGTCCCAGGATCAAAGCGGTATCGGCAGTTATGGCGCGGCGGTTGCGGCAAAGCTCGTTGACATGCTTTCGCGGCAGCCCCGTCCTTTCCGCCAGTTCGGTCTGAGTTATATTGAGCGGCTCCAAAAATTCTTCGATCAACATCTCGCCCACCGTGACGGGCTTTTTTTTTGTATTCAACATAGAGACTATCCCTCCCGATTTTCCAGGCCCGCTCCAATTTCTTTCTTTACAGATACCTAACAAGCAGATGCACGATGCCCAGTGCGAGGTTGCAATCTCTATCGGCAGGAGTGATTGTCGAGATAAACATCGCTGGCTTTACCCTCACTCCATTCGAAGATCAGGCGCCATTGGTCATTGACTCTAATTGAGCGCCAACCTCCCAGTTTTCCTCTTAATCTTTCGAAATGATTACTCGGCGGTACGCGAAGGTCGGCGTCGTTCATTGCATCGTCGAGCAACTGCAGCTTGCGGAATAACCTATCTCGCAAGTTTGCAGGAATTTTCTTCGAGTCAATATCTTGTTCGAAGTAATTCCTAAGCCAGGAATCGCGCCAACTGATTATCATCTTATCCTATAGTACCGCGCAATGGTACAAAACATATCCTCTACAGGACAGGTGAGTCGTCGTGGAGCATGGCTTTGCGGATGATCTTGATGGGGGCGAATCCCTGGCGCATGAAGTTGTTGTGAAAGTCTTCGAGGTTGAAGGCTTCGCCTTGCTTTTGCATCATGTCGGCGCGGAGCTTCATGATTTCGAGTTTGCCCAGGGTGTAGTAGAGGTAGGTGGCGTCGGCGGTGCCGCGTTTGGTTTCGACGAGGCCGGCGGCGTGGGACTGGTAGCCTTCGGTGACGAAGAAGTCGACGGCCTGATCGAATGTGAACTGGCCGGTGTGGAGCTTGATGGAGTTGACGAAGCGGGCGTCGCGGAGGAGCGCGTCCTGGAGTTGGCCGAGGCGGATGAGTTTCGCTTCGCGTTCGTCTTTAGCGCCGGCGCCAGGTTGGCCGTAGCCCTGGTCGAGCATCATCTGCTCGGTGTAGTGGGCCCAGCCTTCGATGTTGGAGTTGGCGCCGAGGACTTTGCGGATATTGGAGGGGAACTGGGGCATCCACAAGAACTGGACGTAGTGGCCGGGGTAGGCTTCGTGAACGCTGGTGCTGATGACGGTGCCGACGTTGAAGGCAGCCATGTGCTCGGCGATGTGTTCGGCGGTCCAGCCTTTTTCAGGGAGGGTTACGTTGAAGTAGGCCTTGGTGGAGTGGGTTTCGAAGGGGCCGGGAGGATCCATGGAGGCGAAGGTGGTGGCGCGCATGAAGGGCGGCGTCTCTTCGAGGGTGGGTTCGACTTTGGAGGGGATGGTGATGATGTGGTGGGTGTCGATGAAGGTGATGAGGCTGGCGAAGGTGTTGTTGAAGGCGCTGAGAAGCTTGTCTGGCGCGGGATGGATGGTGGCTAGTTCGGCGAGGACCTGTTGCGGGGTTTTGCTAGGGTCGACCTCTTTGGCGATGCGGGCGAACTCGGCTTGATTTTTGTGGAGGTCGTCAAAGGCGATCTGGAGGAGGCGGTCGAGCGGGATGTCGACCATCTCGTCGTAGCGGAGTTTTTTGGCGAAGGTGTCGGCACCGAGCTTGTAGTCGCCGTTGGAGCGGGGGATGAGGTCGGATTTGAGCCACACGCCGTAGGATTTGAGGGCGTCGATGACAGCGGCGTTGGATTTGGCGAAGGCTGCCTTGGCTTCGGCGTCGGTGGCTGCGTCAGGGCCGGAGAAGAAGGCAGAGGGGACGTCGTTCTGGAAGAAGCTGATATCGCCGTCGATCTGTTCGAGGGCGATCTCGGTGTAGATGTGGGGAGGGTTTTTCAGGTTCTTGCGAGCTTCGAGGAGGACCTGCGGCATCAGCTTTTCGCGCTCGATGGCGGCGCGGAGGCGGGTGTTGGTGGCGGCGTAGGGTCGCTCCATGATGACGAAGATGGAGTTGGTGATGCCGGAGGAGTAGAGGTCGGGGTTCTTCTCCAGGGGGCGGATGACTTCGTCGGTGAGGAGCGTGCTGCGGATGTTGTTGAGGAGGATCTCGCGATCGCCGGCGACAGAGGCGTCGAGGGCGGAGGGATCGATGGCTTCGACTTTCTTCTCGAAAGCGTGGAGGGCGGCGATCTCTTTCTGGAGAGTGGCCGCGGAGTAGTCTTCAAGCTGGGTGTCGTACTGGTGGAGGCCTGCGGAGGTGCCTGCTGTGGGAGAGAAGTGGAAGTAGACTTCACTGAAGAACTGGTCTGCGACGAAGTTGAAGGTCTGAACGCCTCCGTCGGCGGAGATGTGCTGGGCGGGAGCGGTTGGGACGAGCAGAAACAGGGCGAGGGCAGGGGCGACGAGGCGGATAAAGGACATATTGTAAGCAGTGTAAGCTCGCGCGGGTGGGCGAAGAAAGATCGCGGAGCATAAAGACTCAGGCGAAACAGGCCAGAAGGCTTTGACTGGCTATGCTTCGGGGCCGGCGGCGGTGAGGTGCTTGTTGTTGGTGATGGGGACGATGCCGTAGCGGCTCATGGTAGCGGCGATGCTGGCGAGATCGGCGATTCCGTCCTGGGTGTAGAGGCTGGCGAGTTCCTGGTAGTACTCAGGGCCCATGATGCCGGGGGTCTGGAGGCAGAGGATGCGGGCGGGTGTGTGGTGGCGGTTCTCGTAAAAGTGGGGTACGCCGCGCGGGATGAAGAGGACGCTGCCTTTGTTGACGGGGTTGGGCTTGTCGCCGAGGGTCCAGGTCATGTGTCCGTCGAGGCCGAAGATAGTCTCGTCGTATTTGCGATGGATGTGCGGCATAGCGACGTGGACGAGAGGCGGGATGGTGAGTTCGAAGAGATCGAAGACTCCTTCGGTCTCGTGGCGTGTTTTGAGGAAGGTGACGCTCATGGCGCCGATGCGGATGGTTTCGTGCATGGTCTCCTTTCCTTACAAGATGATACTGGATGCCGCGGCGGTGGATGGATTATTTGTGGATTTCAGGGCATCGAGAAGGGCGCGGGTTTCGGAGAGAACGTCTTCGGCTTTGGCGGAGGGTAGTGGCCAGCGGAGGGTGCCTTGTGGGGTGAACTGCGCGCCACGCTTAGAGTTACGGCTTACGAGTTTCATGAGGGTGGCGGGGTCGACGGCGGCGCGAGCTAGTTCTTCGGCGCTGGCGTTGACGGCTGCGAATTTTACGTGGAGCATTTCGACGAAGGTTTTTAAGGGTGCTTTCTTGTTGCCGTTGGGGTTGGGGAGTTCGACCTGGGTGCGTTTGCGGTCGAGTTGGGAGATACCGAGCTGTTCGCACTGGAGACGGATGTCTGCGGCAGCCATGAGGTTTAGTACGGAGTCGGGCGGGGTGCCGTAGCGGTCTTGTAACTCTGCCCGAACATCTGCGATTTCGGGCACCGACTCTGCGGAGGCGATGCGTTTGTACATGCGGAGACGCTGGTTTTCTTCGGGGATGTAGTCGCTGTCGATGCGGACGGAGATGCCGAGATTGATGACGGTTGAAGCGTGGGCCGGTTTGTCTTCTTCGCCTTTGATCTTGCGGACGGCCTCTTCGAGCATGGAGGTGTACATCTCGAAGCCGATGGCCTCGATGTGGCCTGACTGTTCGCCTCCGAGCATGTTGCCTGCGCCGCGGAGTTCGAGGTCGAGGGCTGCGATTTTGAAGCCTGCACCGAGGTCGGAGAATTCTTTGAGTGCGGCGAGTCGGCGGCGGGCGATTTCGGTTAGTTCGGTTTCGGGTGGGATGAGCAGGTAGGAATAGGCTCGGCGGTTGCTTCGGCCTACTCGGCCACGGAGTTGATAGAGTTCGCTGAGGCCGTGGCGGTCGGCGCGGTTGATGATGATGGTGTTGGCGAGGGGGATGTCGAGGCCGTTTTCGATGATAGAGGTGGCGACGAGGACGTCGTACTCGTGGTTCATGAAGGCGAGCATGACGCGCTCGAGTTCGGCTTCGGGGAGTTGGCCGTGGCCTATGACGATACGGGCGTGGGGGACGAGTTCGCGGATCCTGGATGCTAGGTCGTAGATGGTTTCGACGCGGTTGTGGACGAAGTAGACCTGGCCGCCGCGCTCGAGCTCCATCTCGACAGCGGTGCGGATTAGTTTTTCGTCGAATTTGGCGACGATGGTTTGGATGGCCATGCGGTCTTTGGGCGGGGTTTCGATGACGGACATGTCGCGGAGACCGATGAGCGACATGTGGAGGGTGCGCGGGATGGGCGTGGCCGACATGCTGAGGACGTCGATGGCGGCGCGCATCTGCTTGAGGCGCTCTTTGTGGCGGACGCCGAAGCGTTGTTCCTCGTCGACGACGAGGAGGCCGAGGTCCTGGAACTTTAAGTCTTTGGAGAGGATGCGGTGAGTGCCGATGAGGATGTCGATCTTGCCTTGTTCGGCTTTTTCGAGGATGAGTTTTTGTTCTTTCGCGGTGCGGAAGCGGGAGATCATCTCGACGTTGACGGGGAAGTTGGCGAAGCGGCGTTTGAAGGACTCGTAGTGCTGGAAGCTGAGGACAGTTGTTGGGGTTAGGACTGCGACTTGTTTTCCGTCCTGCACGGCTTTGAATGCGGCGCGCATGGCGACTTCGGTTTTGCCGTAGCCTACGTCGCCGCAGAGGAGGCGGTCCATGGGCTGGGTGGATTCCATGTCGGCCTTGATGTCGGCGATGGCGGTGAGCTGGTCGTCTGTCTCGTTGAAGTCGAAGGCGTCTTCAAACTCGCGCTGCATGTTTGAATCGGGGGAAAATGGCGTGCCTTGCGCGGCCTGGCGTTGCGCGTAGAGCTTGAGCAACTCGGCCGTCATGTCGGCCATTGCTTTCTTTACGCGGGCTTTGGTCTTTTGCCAGCCTTGCGTGCCGAGTTTGTTTAATTCCGGTGGCGGGCCGGTTTCGGACGAGCGGTACTTTTGGATTAAGTCGAGGCGCGTTAGGGGGACGTAGAGTTTGGCTTCGTCGGCGAACTCGAGGATCATGAGTTCGAGCGGGATGCCGGAGTCCTCTTCGATGACGCGGAGGCCGCAGTAGCGGGCGATGCCGTGTTCGACGTGAACGACGTAGTCTCCGACGGCGAGGTCGCGGAAGTCGGAGATGAAGGCGGAGGCTTTGGATTTTCCGCGGCGGACTGGGCGCGCGGTGATGTCGGCGTCGTCGGAGAGATCCTGCGCGCCGAAGAGGATGAACTGGCTGGCGGAGGCTTTATCCAGGTCGAGGACTTGGACGCCGGTGGCGATGGGGATTTTGACGATGACCGGGGTGCGCAGGTCGCCGGCGAGGTAGCTGGATTCGCTGTAGACGTTGGAACTGCCGGGGGCTTCGCTGCGAGAGCCGAGGCGATAGGGAATCTTGTACTCCTGCAGAAGGCCGGCGAGGCGTTCGACTTCGCCTTGATTGGGCGCGGTGAGGAGGATGTGTGCTTCCTGTTTGATGAGCGCGTTGAGTGCGTCGATCATCGCGGGGATGGAGCCGTGGAAGCGCATGGTGGGACGGGTGGCGAAATCGACTTCGGAGAGGTCGCTACGGTCGGCTTCGAGGATGTCGACGGCGCCGAGCTGATCGAGTTCGAGGCCGGAGAAGTGGCGGAGGCGGTCGTCGAGGTCCCATGGGGAGAGGTAGATGTCTTCGGGGCGGACGAGATTGCCGATGCCGGAGCGGTCGTGGCGCTGCTCGATCTTGTTCCACCAGCGTTCGCCCTGGTTTTTGACCATAGCGGGTTCTTCGAGGAAGACACGCGGCGCGGCGGGGCTGGAGGCGCTGAGGAGATCGAAGATAGTTTGATTGGCTCC
Source organism: Edaphobacter sp. (assembly GCA_050012935.1). Taxonomy (GTDB): domain Bacteria; phylum Acidobacteriota; class Terriglobia; order Terriglobales; family Acidobacteriaceae; genus Edaphobacter. Next base: position 11,104 of record JBEKGF010000013.1, read on the forward strand.
GGCCACGGGAGCGAAGAACTCCCAGCCGGGGAAGATGGTGGCTTCGCCGGAGCGGGTGGCGACGTGGGTGAGGAGTTCGGTGGGTTCTTCGCCGCCTTCGAGGGCTGCGCCTGCGGTGCCGGCTCGGGTGAGGCGGGCGTTGATGGCTGTGAGGAGGCGGTCGGTGACCGGGGTTTCGGTGAGCGGTAACAGCAGCGTGTGATCGAGCGTGGAGGCGGAGCGCTGGGTTTCGGGATCGAAGCGGCGGATGGATTCGATCTCGTCGCCGAAGAAGTCGATGCGGACGGGGTAGTCCTGCTCGGGGGAGTAGACGTCGAGGATGCCGCCGCGGAGGGTGACCTGACCGGGCATTTCGACGACGTCGACGCGGGTGTAGCCGACGGAGAGGAGGTGCTCGACGAGCATGTCGGGGATGTACTCTTCGCCGAGCTGGAGATTGAGGGCGAGAGCGCGGTAGAAGTCGCGGGGGAAGAGCTTCATGCAGGCCGCTTCTACGGGGGCGATGACGAGACGGGCCTGATTGGTGGCGATCTTCCAGAGGGTTGCGGCGCGGGTTTCCTGAATCTCGGGGTGGGGCGAGAGGTTTTCAAAGGGAAGGACGTCGTGGGCCGGGAGACGGAGGACGGACTCGGGGGCGATGGCTCCGGTGAGCTGGCAGGCGGAGAGGACGGCGGCGTGGAGGGCTTCGGCGGCCTTGTTGTCGGCGACGATGATGACGCAGGGGGCTGCGGCTGCGCGGACGAAGAAGGGAAGGTAAAGGGCGCGGGCGGTGAAGGTGAGACCGGACACACGACGGCGCCCCGTGCCTCCGCTCAGGTGGCGGCGAACACGCTCGAAGGCTTCGGAGTGCTCCAGGTCCGCGAGGAGCTCGCGAACGAAGGGAAGAACCATGCTGTATTGATTTTAGAGGAGGTGCGGTGCCAGAGGTTGTGGGTTTGGAGTAATATCTTTTCCCCGCGGGAAGACATAACCCGTGGTACTGCCCGATTTAACGGGAGTGAGTTACTTCGGACAGAAGATTCTGGCTGGAGAGTGACTTATGAGCAAGTTAAGCAAGCGAATCTTTTTTGCGCTTCTCGCGGGAGTGCTTTCGGTGCTTACGGGATGCACTCGACACAGTAAAAGCGAACAGTATTATCTGATTGCGACGAATACGGCGGTGCCTTACTGGAAGAGCGCTGCGGCTGGATTTGCGGCGGCGGGGGCTGAGTATGGAGTCTCGGTCGACACGCGCGGGCCGGCGGGGTTGAATCCGCAGGCGGAGGTGGACGAGTTCAAGGCGATGGTGGCGCGGAAACCGGCTGGGATTCTGGTTTCGGTTGCGAATGCGAACCTGATGATGCCGGAGATCGATGCTGCAATTGCGGCAGGGATTCCGGTGATTACGATCGACTCGGACGCGCCGGCAAGCAAGCGGCTTTACTTTATTGGGACGAATAACCTTGAGGCTGGGCGGCTTGGCGGGAGGCGAGTGGCGGCGCGGCTGAACGGTAAAGGGAATGTGGTGTTCTTTACGAACCCAGGGCAGCCGAACCTGGATGAGCGGCTGAAGGGCTATCAGGATATTTTCGCCGCGTTTCCGGGAATCAAGGTCGTCGAAGTGTTCGATATCAAGGCGGATCCGGGGTCCGCGCTCGATCAGGTAGCGGTGTATCTTGCGCGAACGGGGCCAGCGAAGATCGATGCGTTCATTTGCCTGGACTCCAGGTCGGGTTCGAACGTCGCGGAGGGTTTGAAGCGAAGGAATGTCACGGACCGGGTGTTGATCACGATGGATGTGGATACGGATACGTTAAAGCTGGTGGGAGATGGAACGATTGATTCGACCATTTCGCAAAAACCTTACACGATGGCGTTTCTGGGGTTGAAGGCGCTGGACGATATCTATCACTATCCGGTGAAGCCGCTGGCCGCGGACTATGGACTGGATCCGGACTCTCCATTTCCGGCGTTTATCGATACGGGGGTCGCGCTGGTGGATAAGACGAATCTGGATCCCATTCTGAAGAAGCAGTTGGCGAACCAATAAGGCTTGCCGCCGCGAAGGATTCCAGTTACCTGGCAAGGATGTGTTTGTCTTGTGCGTCTTTGCGAGGTAGAGTTTCGTCTGAAACAACATCAACAAAACTAACTATGAGGTGCGAAGTGCGGAAGCTTATCGTTGGCGCGATCTTTGTGGGGACGGCAGTTGGATGTGTAGGCGTGCAGGCGGCGATGGCGCAGACAGCGTTGACGTATCAGAAGCCTCCTGCGCCGATCGAGCAGCTGCTGGAGGCGCCGCCGACGCCGGTAGTGCGGCTCTCGCCGGACCGCAAGATGATGCTGGTGGAACAGCCTGCGACGTTCCCGACGATTGCGGATGTGGCGCAGCCACGGTACCGGCTGGCGGGGATCCGGTTCAATCCTTCGTCGAATGGACCGAGCGTGGAGCGGTACGACGTTGCGCTCGAACTGCAGGCCGTTGACGCGGCGACGAAGACTGCGCCGAAGACGATCACGGGTCTGCCGGCGAAATTGAAGGCAGTGGATGCGATGTGGGCGCCGGATTCGAAGCATGCTGCGTTTGTGGCGCATGCGACTGCCCCGGCTACAGGGCTGGAGCTTTGGGTGATTGATGTTGCGACTTCGCATGCGCATCGGGTGGGGGTGGTGAAGCTGAATGCGGTGCTGGGTTCTCCGTGCGAGTGGATGCCGGACAGTGCGTCGCTGTTGTGCAAGACGGTGCCGGCGAACCGCGGAGCCGCGCCGAAGGAAAGCGACATTCCGACGGGGCCGGACGTGGAGGAGAGCCTGGGCAAGGTGAGTCCAGCGCCGACCTATGAAGACATGCTGAAGACAACGACCGACGAGAACATCTTTGAGTATTACGCGTCGTCGGAGCTGGCGGTGGTTTCGCTGAGCGGAGTGGTGAAGCCTCTGCCGGCGAAGGGTTTGATCGAGCGCGCGGCGCCATCGCCCGATGGTCAGTATGCGCTGGTGGCGATGGTGCATCGGCCGTTCAGCTATACGTTTCCGTATGAGCGCTTTCCATTGAAGACGGAGGTGGTGCCGGTGAAGGGCGCGGGCGCGGTGAAGGTGCTGTCGGACCGCGGCGCAGTGGATAATCTGCCGATCTCGCGGGATGCGGTGGAGCCGGGGCCGAGGGATTACCAGTGGCGCGGGGATGTTCCGGCGACAGTGGTTTGGGTTGAGGCTGCGGATGGCGGCGACCCGGCGAAGCATGCCGCGATCGTCGATAAGGTGATGGCCTGGCCGGCTCCGTTCAGCGGGTCGGCGAAGACGATTCTGGAGCTTCCGATGCGTCTGGCGCGGGGCTTTGGGCAGGGTGCAGGGCGTGGGATCGAGTGGGGCAACGATCATCTGGCGATTGTGTCGGTGGCGCGGTTCTCGGATCGCAAGTCGATGATGCTGGCGTTCGATCCTTCGACGGGGACGACCAAGACGATCTACTCGGGCTCTTCGCAGGACCGGTATCACAATCCCGGGCGGCCGATGACGGTGATGAATGCGACGGGGCAGATGGTGTTGAAGCTGACGGCGGACGGGACGGGCGTGTACTTCATTTCGCCGGGCGCGTCGCCGAAGGGGGACCAGCCGTTTGTGGGAGTGATGCCGGTGGGCGGCGGAGACGAGAAGATTCTCTATCGCTCGAGCGATCCTTATTACGACGAGCCGGTGGCGCTGCTGTCAGATTCGACGGCGATGATTCGCCGCGAGAGCCAGACGATGTCGCCGAACTACTTCTCGGCTTCGTTTACTGGTGGAGAGCCGGTGCAGTTGACTCGCTTCTCCGGGCGCTACGACAAGATCAAGATGCCGACGCGGCAGTTCCTCAAATACAAACGCGCAGATGGGGTGGACTTGACCGCGATACTGTGGCTTCCGGCCGGGTATGACAAGAGCCAGGGTCCGCTGCCGACGCTGATGGAGGCGTATCCGGCGGAGTTCAAGACGCGGGATTCGGCCAGCCAGGTGAGCGGATCGCCGAATCGTTATCCGGTGTTTGGCGGTGGGTCGCATCTTTATCTGGTCCAGGCGGGATATGCGATTCTCGACAACGCGACCATCCCAATCATTGGTGAGGAGAAGCAAGAGCCGAACGATACTTATGTGGAGCAGCTTGTAGCCGGGGCGAAGGCGGCTGTGGACTATGGCGCTTCGCTGGGCGTCGTCGATCCGAAGCGCGTGGCAGTGATGGGGCACAGTTATGGCGCGTTCATGACGGCGAATCTGCTGGCCCATACGGATATCTTCCGTGCGGGCATTGCGGAGAGCGGCGCGTATAACCGCTCGCTGACTCCTTATGGATTCCAGAATGAGGAGCGGACTTACTGGCAGGATCCGAAGCTGTACTTCGATATGTCGCCGTTCAGCTATGCGGACAAGATCAAGACGCCGATCCTGCTGATTCATGGCGAGGCGGACGACAATACGGGCACGTATCCGATCCAGAGCGAGCGCTTTTATGCGGCGCTCAAGGGCCAGGGAGCGACGGTCCGGCTGGTGTTTCTGCCGCTGGAGCCGCATGCTTATGGAGCGCTTGAGACCAAGCAGCATGTGCTGTGGGAGATCGATCGCTGGATGGATAAGTATGTGAAGCCGGAACAGCCTGTGGTTGCGGGGGGAACGAAGTAACAGAACTTAGTTGGTGAAAGAGGGACGGCCTTCGGGCTGTCCCTTTTTTCATGGACCGCCTCTTTATAATCCAGCCTATGACCCGGAAACTTACGCTTGAGCAGGAGTTGCAGGAGCTGCGCGATACGCTGCGGCATCATGAGTATCTGTACTACGTCGAGGATGCGCCCGAATTGACGGATGCGCAGTACGACGTGCTGGTAAACAAACTGAAAAAGATCGAGGCTGAGCATCCGGAGTTGGTGACGCCGGATTCTCCGTCGCAGCGTGTGGGGGGCAAGCCGAAGGAGGGGTTTGCCAAGGTGGCGCATTCGCGGCCTCTGCTGTCGCTCGATAACGCTTACAACGAAGAGGAGCTGAGGGCGTGGGAGCAGAGGGTGCGGGATGCTCTGCCAAGTACGGAGACGGTACGGTATGTGTGCGAGTTGAAGCTGGATGGGCTGTCGCTCGCATTGCACTATGAGTCCGGCGCGGGAGGTTCGGCGCATCTGGCACGCGGGGTGACGCGCGGGGATGGATCGATTGGCGAGGATGTGACGAGCAATGTGCGGACGATCCGGTCGGTGCCGCTGAGCGTTTCTGCGGCGAAGCTGAAGGCGGCGGGGTTGCCGCAGAGTTTCGAGGTTCGTGGCGAGGTAGTGCTTCCGCAGGCTGCGTTTGTGAAGATGAATGAGGATCGCGTGGCGCAGGGGTTGGCGCCGGCTGTGAATCCTCGTAATGCTGCGGCAGGCACGATTCGAACGCTGGAACCGAATATCGTGGCGCAGCGGCGGCTGGATTTTTATGCTTACTTTTTGTTGCGGGATGGAGACACGATGTTGCCGTTGCAGTCGGAGACGCTCGATGCGTTGAAGACTTTGGGGTTTCGCGTGAACAAGTATGCGAGGACGGTGAAGAGCATCGATGAAGTGGTCAGATTTATCGCCGATGCGGAGCGCCTGCGGGACACGCTGGGGTATGAGATCGACGGAGTCGTGATAAAGGTTGATGCTACCGCGCAACAGAAGAGATTGGGTTTTACCGGGAAGGCTCCGCGATGGGCGATTGCTTACAAGTTTGCGGCGCGAGGCGGGACGACGCGGCTGGAGGACGTGCTGTTCCAGGTCGGGAGGACGGGGAAAGTGACTCCGGTGGCTGCGCTGGCGCCTGTGTTTATCGGCGGAACGACGGTGACGCGCGCGACACTGCACAATGCGGATGAGATTGAGCGGCTTGGGGTGAAGATTGGCGACCTCGTCGAGGTGGAGCGTGGTGGCGATGTGATTCCTAAGATCACTCGTGTGGTTGAGGAGAAGAGATCCAACGTTGCGCACCGTGCGATTATGTTTCCTGCGCATTGTCCTCGCTGCAAGACTGAGCTTGTGCGCGAAGAGGGTGAAGTCGATTGGCGCTGCATCAATGCAAGTTGCCCTGCTCGACTTGAAGAAGAGCTGCGTCATTTCGCCTCGCGTGGCGTGATGAATATCGAGGGTCTCGGCGAGGTGATGGTTGCACAACTGCTTGGCCATACCATCGCCGAGCATGTGGTTGAGGAGGCGGTTCAGCCGGAGGATGGTGTTGTTGCTGAAGCTCCGACGCGGAGGGCGCTGGTCCACTCTCTCGCCGATATCTACGACCTGAAAAAAAAAGACCTCCTCGATCTGGAACGAATAGGCGAGAAGACTGCCGACTCGTTGCTTGAGCAGATTGAACGCTCGAAAAAGGCGCCGCTGAATCGTGTGCTGCTTGGGCTGGGCATTCGTCATGTGGGCGAGCGAACGGCGCAGGCTCTCGCAGACGAGTTCGGCAGTATGGACGCGCTGATTGGAGCGAGCGAAGAGGAGCTTACCCGCATCAACGACGTGGGCCCCAAAGTTGCGCAGGCAATTCGGGATTTTTTTGACAACAAGCGAAATCTCGATCTCGTTGAGCGCCTGCGAAAAGCCGGACTCACGTTTACGGCGGAGAAGCGTGTTCGTGGCTCGAAGATGGAAGGGCTTACGTTTGTACTGACGGGGACGTTGCCGACTCTTACGCGGGAGTCGGCGAAGGAGCGGATTGAGTTGGCGGGGGGAAGGGTTTCCGGGAGTGTGAGCAAGAAGACGGACTATGTTGTGGCTGGGGAAGAGGCGGGATCGAAGCTGGACAAGGCCACCTCGCTGGGGGTGAAGGTGGTTGATGAGGCTGGACTGCTTGAGCTTCTGGAGCGGGGATCTTTGTGATCAGGTGTGAGAATCGGGTGGCGCTGATGGCGACGAGAGTGACAAGCAACAGGTTGAATTCGATGAGGAGCTTGCTTACTTCTCCGGGGCGGCGGTTAGGGGCCGGGTTTCGGTATCGATGACGAGCATCGTGCAGTCGTCGGTTGGTAGTGCGCCACAGGAGAAGCGGCGCATGGAGGCGAAGACTGCGTGGATGGGGTCGGGTGCTGCGAGCTCCTGAGTGATCTCTGTGGTGCCGAACTGAATGCCGGCGGGATCTTCAGTTTCGGTAACGCCGTCGCTGAGGAGCACGAGGCGAGCTCCGGGTGGAGGGTTGATCGGGATGGAGTGAAAGGTGGCGTCGCAGAGAAGGCCGACGGGGATATCGCCGCCGTGAATGGTTTCAATGCGTCCGTCCTGGTGGACGAGGATGGGTGAGATGTGGCCTCCGTTGATGAATTCCACAGCGCCGCTGTAGCGGTGGTGGACGGCTACAAGAGTGACGTACTTCTGGCCGGAGACGCGGGAGCAGAGAAAGGCGTTGACTGCGTTGACAGCGTCGACGAGGGATGTTCCGCTCTTGAGCTGGGCGTACATCATGCCCTGGATAATGGAGGCGAGCAGAGCGGCGGAGACACCTTTGCCGGAGACGTCAGCGACGATGGCGACGAAGCCGTCATCGACAGGGATGACATCGTAGAAGTCGCCGCCGACCTCAGTGCAGGGGACGGTCTTCGCCATGAGCCTCACGCGGGGGAAGACCGGTAGATCGCTGGGAATGATGCTTTGCTGGATGGAGGCGGCGATGGCGAGCTCGTTGCGGAGGAGGTCGGCGGCGCGCTCGGCCTGGACCAGACGGGCATTTTCGACGAGGTTGGCTGCCTCGGTGGCGATGGCGTGGAGGATGTCGCGGCCGATGCGGTTGAGCGTGCCGGCGCGGAGGCGGCTGTCGAGATAGAGGAGCCCGAGGAGGCGGTCGGAGTTGCGACCGCGGAGGGGAATGGCGATGACGCTGCGGAGCTCGTGGACGACGATGCTCTCGCGGCCGACGGGTTGGCCTTCGCCGCTGACGTCGCCGATGATGAACTCCTGTCCGGACTCGGCTGCGTCACGAACGATGGAGTGGGAGATCGTTGTATCGTTGAGGATTCGCTGGCCTTCGCAGTTGAGGGCGCACTCGAGAGCGAGATTGGCAGAGCTGTCGCCGAGGAAGACGAAGCCGCGCTCGGCTCCAGTGAGACGCAGAGTGTACTCAATCATGGTGCTGAGGATGTCTTCGAGCACACGCGTGTTGTTGAAGGTTTGTGCGGCCTGGAGGAAGAGGGCGAGTTTTTCGAGTTCGGAACCGGAGCTGGAGCTTCTGGAGGAAATCTGACTTAAGATGGCTCGAGTGGAGGCAGGGTCCAGGGTGGTAACGAAGAGAAGAGTGACGTCGGAGGCGCCGAGCCCGATGCGGTCGCCGGAGTTGAGGCGGACGGTGTTGGCGCGGGCGTCGTTGACGAGGGTGCCGTGGCGGCTGCCGAGATCCTCAAGGAAGAAACCTTCCGCGTCCTGGTGAATGACGGCGTGCCTGCGGGAGATTTGCGCGTTGGCGAGGTAGAGATTGGAGTCCGCCTGACGGCCGATCGTAAAAGGCAGGGAGTCGACGGGCACGGTTCTCGTCCGGTCTGTTTCACGAACCACCAGACGGGCTGTATGTTTGGTTTCCATAACAGGCACGGTCCGATCAAGATACTCTGCTGCAGGACAATACGGGGTGGATGAAGTCTAACATCAGGCAGGCGGGAGATTGGCCGGGGGAATGGACAGCCGAGGCAGTCCCATTGAGAGGCAAATTCTTGTGTGATAGCATCCCTGTCTCTTCGGAATGGCTCCTGCGGCTGGTCTGAAAGTTGAGGTCCCGGGCAGTCCGAGTGCGTCAGGGGAGATCGTGACAAGAGATCGCCACGAGAGATGGATTGCTGGTGTCTCCATTGGATGAAGCGGACGGCGGACCGGTAAGGCCAGCTGAGCAAGGCTGGCAGGAGCGACCTGAACGGCTATGCCGCAACCCCATCCCTGTCCTGTGTAGACAAGAAAACTTTCGAAATCTGCAGTTGAAAGACACCGGAGGAATCTGCGATGAAAACGTATCTGGGAAGTGAGATTCGCAACGTGGCTGTAGTGGGGCATGCGCACTGCGGAAAGACCACCTTGATCTCCGCTTTGCTGCATGCCGCGAAGATGACGCCGACGCGAGGCCGGGTTGAAGATGGATCGGCCGTCACTGCTTACGACGAAGAAGAGGTTGCGCGACGGACGACGATGTCGAACGCTGCCGCGTTTGCCGAGTGGAACGGCGTAAAGATCAATCTGATTGATACCCCCGGTTTTCATATGTTTGTTCACGAGACGCGTGCGGCGATGCTGCCTGTGGAGGTGGCTGTGGTCGTGGTGAATGCGCAGTGCGGTCCGGAGATGGTGACCGACCGGGTGTGGAAGTATGCGGCGGAGGTGAATCTGCCGCGGATCGTGGTGATGAATCAGGTTGATCATTCCAAGGCCGACAGCAGGGACGGCCGGCGGCGGATGATCGAAGTTCTGCAGGAGAAATGGGGGCGGCAGGTTGTGCCGGTGCAACTGCCGATCGTCGATCAGCACGGTTTTCATGGAGTGGTGGATCTGGTGACGATGAAGGCGTATCTGTACAAGCCGGATGGCGATGGAAGAGGCGAGATTGGCGCGATTCCTGAAGCGGTCAAGGGAGATGCCAAGGCTGCGCACGAGGCACTGGTGGAGCTTGTAGCAGAGGGCAAGGACGAATTGATGGAGGAGTTCTTCAGTGAGGGGACAATCCCTGAAGAACATCTGATCGGGGCGCTGCACGAGGCGATCCGCGAGGACAGGATCTTCCCGGTGCTTTATGTGAGCGGCTTGAGGAATGTGGGGACCGATCATCTACTGGATTTTCTGAAGATCTATGCTCCTGCGCCGACGGAGCGGGAGCCGGTGGCGGCGCATGGAATTCTGCATTCCGTGCATGGCAAGCCGAACGGTGGGGGAGCAATGGATGTTCAGAACGAGATCGTAATGCGAAAGGTGAATGATGAGGAACCGCTTGCCCTGTATGTCTACAAGACGATGAGCGATCCGTTTGCTGGAAGGATCTCGTTTTTCAAAGTTGTCAGCGGCACGATGAAGACGGACCGGCCTGTGCTGAACTTTACGCGGCAGGAGCCGGAGCGGCTGTGCCATCTCTCCATCATGCAGGGACGGAAGGCTGTCGAGGTGACGGAGCTGCATGCGGGAGACCTTGGCGCTGTAGCCAAATTGCGAGTGACGCTGACGGGAGATACTCTGGGCGACAAGGCGCATGAGATTTTTCTGGAGCCGGTTGCGATGCCTGAGCCGGCGATGACGTATGCGATCGAGCCGAAGTCGCGGGCCGATGAAGACAAGCTTGCGCCTGCTCTGCACAAGGTGATGGAAGAGGATTCCATGGTGAGGTTTTATCGCGATCCGCAGACGAATGAGTTTCTTGTTGCGGGCGCGGGGCAGCAGCACATTGAAGCGGTCGTGGCGAAGCTGAAGCGGCGTTATCACACGGATGTGACTCTGAAGGCGCCGAAGATTCCATACCTCGAGACTGTGCGGGGCCGTGCTGAGTCGCAGGGCCGGTATAAGAAGCAGACCGGTGGGCATGGGCAATTTGGCGACTGCAAGATTCGCATGGAGGCACTGCCGCGTGGGAAGGGTGTGGTGTTTGAGAACGACATCTTTGGCGGTTCGATTCCACGGCAATATGTTCCTGCGGTGGAGAAGGGCATTCGCGAGTCGGCGGCGCGCGGATTTTTGGCGGGATATCCCGTGGTCGATATCAAGGTGACTGTCTTCGATGGCAGCTACCATGAGGTGGACTCGAGCGAGATGTCGTTCAAGATGGCGGCGCGGCTCGCCTTCCGTAAATGCATGGAGCAGGCCAGGCCAGTGCTGCTGGAGCCGGTGATGCGGGTGGAGATCGAGACGCCGGATGACTTCGCAGGCGCACTGCTGGGCGATTTGAATTCGCGTCGCGGCCGCGTGCAGGGGATGGAGAGCGGAGGGTTGGGAACCATGGTTCGGGCCGAGGTTCCCATGGCGGAGATGTTGAGCTATGGAACGACGCTGACTTCGATTACGCAGGGGCGTGGAAGTTTTCGAATGGAGATGGACCACTATGACGTGGTGCCCCCGCTGCTGGCAGAGAAGATTCTGGCGAGTGCTAAACGGCCGGCTCATGAGGACCTGGAAGAATAGTTTCCTGGATAGGCTGACGCTCGGTCTGAGTAACCGTCCTGCAGAGCGGCCAGCCTTACAGCGTCATCGACTTCAGCGGCGCTGTTGCCAGCGTTTTCTGTGGTGTTAGCAACGGTATTACCAATCCCATCGTGCCCCTGGCGCCGGGCTGCAATCCGAAGAATGCGAAGACTGGTCTCTCGGGCGCCTTCGGAGACGAGGCCCTCAAGACTTCTTGCTTCACGATTCCGCTACTGTCGGCTGGCGGTCTGAGCGGTGCGATTCCGACATCCGACCCCTACGAGACTGACTTCACCACTGGTCAACGCAATATTTTCCGCCAGGCCTTCCAGAAACGCGCGGATGCCTCACTGATGAAGGAGACCAAGTTCACTGAGCGTTACAGCCTCAAGTACACGTTCGATGTCTATAACCTGACGAATACCAGCAGCTTCGATGTGCCTGGCAACGAGGTATCGCAGAACCAGAACTACAATGGGTTTCCGATCAGTGGTACCCCTGCACTGCCAACCTCCTGCGATGCCAGTAATGCGGGCTTTTACAACTGCCCGTTCAGCCTCGGCACTGTGACGCATACCATCGGGAGCGCGCGGCAGATTCAGATGTCGTTGCGGTTGTTGTTCTAGAGCGCTCCCAAGCGCAGCCCCCCTTGTGCGTCTAAGCCTGAGAGGGCGGGGTCTTTTGGGATAGGTTTGGGTGTTCAAAAACGGACAGATGTTTTCGATTGCGGACGATCTGGATGTGTTTATGGGCGCTAAGTGATTGAAAGTTAGTGGTCTGGATTGGCCTTGCGCTTGCAATTTGATTGAGCGCAATGGACATCTCAAGACCGGATATCAAGAAAAAGAAGATGCGGCGGCAAGTGGTTATAGCTGCCGGCGCAGTTGTGGCACTGGCGGTTGTGGCGTTTTTCGTGACGCGACTGAAACCTGCTGCTCCCGAGGTTGATCGAGCGACGGTATGGCCGGATACCGTGAAGCGTGGACCGCTGCTGCGACAGGTGCGCGGGCCCGGGACGCTGGTGGCGCGCGAGGACAAGATTCGCGTTATTCCGGCAGAGACCGAAGCGACGATCTCGCGTATACGTGTGCTTCCGGGTACGCAGGTGAAGGCTGACACCATCATTATGGACATGGTCGACCCGACGGTGGACCAGCAGATGATGGATGCGACGCTGGCGCTGAAAGGGGCGAAGGCCGACCTGGAAAATACACGCGCTACGGTGAACAGCAACATGATGGTGTTGCGCGCCGAGTCGGCAACGTTGGACGACGACACCCGGCAGGCACTTCTGCAGGCCAAGACAGACAAGAGTCTGTACGATCTGGGTGTGGTGAGCGGGCTGACATCGAGTGCCTCTGGGGGCAAGGCCGATGAGATGGGCAAACGGCAGCAGATCGAGCAGCAGAAGCTGGAGATGAACCAGAGGGCGATCGCGACGATGATTGGCGTGCAGGAGGCCAAGGTGCAGCAGGCCGAGGCCGTGTTGGCGCTGAAGCAGAGGCAGAAGGATGCGCTGACCGTGCGAGCGGGAATCGACGGAGTGCTGGAGGCTCCGGATGTGCCGCTGCAGGTGGGGCAGCATGTCGATCCCGGGACGATGCTGGCGAAGGTGGTTCAGCCGGATCAGTTAAAGGCCGCGCTGAAGATTGCCGAGACTCAGGCGCGCGATATTCAGATTGGGCAGCCTGCCGAGGTCGATACCCACAACGGCGTGATCGAGGGCAAAGTGATGCGGATCGATCTCGCGGTAGTGAACGGAACGGTGACGGTTGACGTAGAGCTTTCTGGGGCCATGCCGTTGGGCGCGCGCCCCGACCTGAGCGTGGATGGAACGATCGATCTGGACCGGATGGCGGACGTGTTATTTGTAGGGCGCCCGGCGTTTGGAAATGAAAACAGCACGATCAGTCTGTTCAAGCTGGGACCTGATGGAAAGACCGCAGTGCGTGTGCCCGTCAAAGTAGGACGCGCGTCGGTCAACAGCATTCAGGTGCTGGAAGGACTGCAGGAAGGTGACACGGTCATTCTGTCGGACATGAGCCGATGGGACAACACGGACAGAATTCGTTTGGATTAGGCACAAATTAGAAAGGGAGAGGATTGATGACGACAGAGACGATTATTCAGATTGAGGATCTGACGAAGATTTTCTACACGGATGAGATTGAGACGCATGCGTTGTCAGGGGTGCATCTGAGTATCAGCCGCGGCGAGTATGTGGCGATGTCGGGGCCTTCGGGATGCGGGAAGTCGACGCTGCTGTCGATCATCGGATTGCTCGACACTCCTACGAGTGGACGTTACTCGCTGAACAGCAAAGAGGTGGCAAACCTGAACTTCGGGGATCGCTCGCGGATTCGCAATCAGGAGATCGGGTTCATCTTCCAGAGCTTCAACCTGATCGGCGATCTGACAGTTGCCGAAAATGTCGAGTTGCCTCTGACCTATCGTGCGGGAATGCCATCGACAGAACGGAAGAAGAGAGTGCAAGAGTCGCTGGAGCGAGTGAACATGGCGCACCGGATGCGCCACTATCCTGCGCAACTCTCCGGTGGTCAGCAGCAGAGGGTGGCTGTGGCGAGAGCGCTGGCGGGTTCGCCGTCGATTCTGCTGGCGGATGAGCCGACCGGAAATCTCGATTCGAAGAATGGCGAAGCGGTGATGAAGCTGCTGCAGGAGCTTCATCAGGAAGGCGCGACGATCTGCATGGTGACGCACGATCCGCGGTTTGCAGCGCATGCGGAGCGGCAGATTCATCTGTTCGATGGCAAAGTCGTGGCGGAGGGAGAACTCAACAAGCTGCTTGCGGAGGTAGAGGCATGACGACGCTGTTCGAGGACTTGAAAGTTGCGTTGCAGCAGATTTGCCGTGCGCTTGGGATGCGGGGCACTGCGGCGGCGGTGGTTCCACTGGTTGTGCTGGGAGTCGCATTGAACGTAGTCGCATTAAGCACGATGGAGCATGTACGGAACCAGAGACATCCGGGAGATCGGCATACGGCGTTGCGCAGTGCGGCGCGAACCGAGCTGAAGGTTGTGCGAACAGTGCTGGTTTCGACGCTGAAGAAGATGGATGATGGCCGCCGGAGATGGTGTTTGGCGGGCCAGTGGATGATGAATCAACGTAATAAGGTGCGGGGGTACATGCTGCAGGTCAGGCTTGAATGGGCCGCTCCAAGTATCGCTCCAAACATCAAGGAAGGCTGCGACGTCGAGGTGGTGAGTATCTCTCATCGGAAGATGGCGACAGCCTTTGCGCAGTGTTGAACGCATAGCAGGTGGCTGCAGCGACTATAAGGGGAGAAGTTTCAATGCATCAACTCGTGCAGGACGTTCGTTTTTCTTTGCGACAGTTAAGACGATCCCCGGGGTTCTCGGTGATTGTCGTACTGACGTTGTCGCTGGGCATTGGCGCGGCGGCGGCGGTGTTCAGCGTTATTGATGCGGTGTTGCTGCGGCCGCTGCCGTTCGCACACCAGGAGCGGCTGGTGTCTCCTGACACGACGTCAGCTCAGGCATATTCGCAGCCCCCGTCGTACCTGAGCTATCTCGATACACGTGCGCAGTTGAAGACCTTCGATGCTCTGGCGGGATACTCCTCTTTCAAGAAGATCAATCTTGAGGGCCCATCCGGGCCGGTGTCTCTGAACGCGGTGAAGGGGACGGACAACTTTTTCAATGTGTTTGGAGTGAAGCCGATTCTGGGTAGGACGTATCTGGCGGGCGAGGACCAGCCTGGCAGCGATGATATCGCCGTGCTGAGCTATGAGGTGTGGCAGACGCAGTTTGGGGGGCAGGCGAATGTGGTGGGCAAGGTGGTTCGGCTGGACGGCGTTCCCTATACGGTGATCGGCGTAATGCCCGCGGGGTTCCGGTTTCCGCTGTCGATGCGCAACGTAATCTATACACCGCTGCATCCCGATCCGCAGTGGAAGTCAAGCCGTGGCACCCACTGGCTGCAGACGGTGGGTCTGCTGAAGGCAGGCGTAAGCCGGGAACAGGCGCAGGCGGACTTTGCGCGGGTGCTAGCCGATATTGGGCGGGCGAATCCTGCCACGGATGGGGGACGGACGGTAAGCATCATTCCGCTGCATGTGCGGGTGAGCGGCAAGACGGGTGGTCCGCTGAAGACGCTGATACTGGCGGTGCTGGCTTTGCTGGCGATTGCGTGCGTGAACGTTGCCGGCTTATTACTGGCGCGAGGGGTAAAGCGCGAGCGCGAGATTGCGTTGCGGGCGGCGGTGGGTGCAGGACGGATGCGGCTGGTGCGGCAGATGGTGACGGAGAGCCTGGTGTTGTCGGGAGCTGGGCTGGCCGGCGGGATGGCGGTGAGCTGGCTGCTGCTGGCGGCGATGCGGACGTTTCTGGTGGATGCGCTTGCGCGAGGGACGGACGTCCACATGAACTGGACGGTGCTGGTTGTGGCGCTTTTACTCTCTGCGGGGACGAGCGTGGTGGCATCGCTCGCACCGGCAGTGCGGCTCTCCGGGATGGATCCAAACCGGGCGTTGCGAGTGGGCGCGGGAGCGGGTACGGGACTGGGGCAGCATCGGCTGCGGTCGGGGTTTGTGGTGACGCAGGTGGCGTTGTCGTTGGTGCTGCTGGTGGTTTCGGGGCTGCTGCTAAGGAATCTGCAGGGACTACTTAAGACAAATCTCGGCTTCGATGCGAAGACGATCCTGACGACTGAGATTGGACTTTCGCTGGGTAGATATGAAGGCAAGGATCCGTTGGTTACGTTTTATCAGCCATTGCTGGAGCGAGTGTCGCATCTTCCGGGCGTGGAGGGGGCGGGTCTGATCAACATGCTGCCGATAGAGGCTTGGGGCAGTAATTCGGACGTCCATATTGCCGGTCAACCGCCGTATCCGCCGAATCAAGAGATGCTGGCAGAGAGCAGGCTGGTCTCTGCGGGGTACTTCGATGCGATGGGCATCAAGCCGGTGCGTGGACGAATGCTGTCGCAGGCGCTGGATACGCCGGACCGTTTTGCGGGAGCTGTCGTGGTGAATGAGGCGTTTCGGCGGAAGTTTTTCTCCGGCGGCGGCGATCCGGTGGGCGCGCACCTGGATGATAATTCCAAGCCTGAGTTGAAGACGGGAATTGTTGGGATGGTGACGGATGTGAGTCAGGATCTGAATCAACCTCCGCTGGCAGAGATGGACTTCCTCATCGATGAGATTACGCCGAAGGACCGGCTCGGAAACCTGGCAAACATGGTGCTGGTGGTGCGTTCGAGTGGAGATCTGCAGGCGCTGGCGCCGTCGCTGCGCAATGCGTTTCATGAGGTCGATGCGACTGTTCCGTTCAAGACACCCGAGACGATGACTGAGATCGTGAGTGAGGCGCTGGTCTTTGAACGGATGCAGGGCTGGCTGTTCGGTATATTCGCTGCGTTTGCTTTGTTGCTGGCTGTGGTTGGATTGTATGGGCTGATCAATCACGAAGTGGAGCTGCGGAGGCGGGAGATTGGCATACGGATGGCACTGGGTTCTACGCGGGGATTTGTTATGAGAGGAGTTCTACGGCGGGTGACGTTGTTAATGGTGACGGGAGTGAGTCTTGGATGGTTGTTGACGCTGGCTCTGAAGAAGCTGTTAGTGACAGTGGTGGTGATGCATGCAGGCCACGACCTTAGGTTATTGGCCGGGCTGACTGCGGCGTTGATCGCGGTGGGTGTGCTGGCGAGTATTGCGCCGGCACGGAAGGCAGCAACGATCGAACCCATGCAGGCGTTGCGTGCAGAGTAGCCGTGACAGGACGCGCAATAACGGATATGTCTTTCGGCAGCTACTCCGGGCTCCGGGATTTGCGGCGAGTGTGGGTAACAGTTCTGGCATTGGGAATCTTGTTATGCGGCAGGCTGCATGGCTGACAGACGGCATGCAGTTGCAATAGCGATGAGCTTATCGATGGCGCAACTGCTCAAACACTTCCTGTTTGGCGTCAAGACGCGGGACCTTGCGACAATCGTCTGGGCGGCCCTGCTGATCACCGTAGGTGCAATTGCTGCCTCCCTGCGGGCACGCGGAGCATCTCGAATTGAACCGATGGAAGCTTTAAGAACGGAGTAGGAACGATGATCGAACTGAAGAATTTAGAACGGAGCTACAAGACGGGGCACACGGAGACGTGGGTTTTGCGGCGGATCAATCTCACGATTCGTGAAGGCGAATTTGTAACTGTCATGGGTCCGTCTGGAGCAGGCAAATCCTCGTTGCTGAATGTGCTCGCGATGCTGGATGACCAATGGAAGGGCGAGTTCTATTTTGCAGACCAGGCTGTGCATGCCATGAATCGCAAACAGAGGGCTGATCTGGCGCGGCGACGGGTCGGGATGGTCTTCCAGAGCTATCACCTTCTGGACGATCTGACCGTGGCAGAGAATATCGACCTGCCGCTGTCGTACAAGGACATTCCGAAGCCGGAGCGTCAGGCGCTGGTGGCTGATACGCTCGACCGGTTCAATATTGTAGGCAAAAAAGATCTGTTTCCTAATCAGCTTTCCGGAGGGCAGCAGCAGTTGGTGGGAATTGCGCGGGCGGTGATTCACAAGCCGGATTTATTGCTGGCCGATGAGCCGACAGGAAATCTGCACTCGGAGCAGGCGAAGGAGATTATGGAATTGTTTCGAAGATTGAATGAGCAGGGGACGACGGTGGTCCAGGTAACGCACTCTGAGGTCAACGCGGCCTATGGCACGCGAACGATTGAGCTGCGCGATGGCTGGCAATATCGCGATACGGCAGAGCGTGAAGCGTCTGCCGGCGCGGGGGTGAAGGCGTGAGAAGCAGCTTTTCATTATTTCGTTCCATTGTTGTCGTGATGCTGATGGCGATACCCACCTTTGCCCAGGTGCAGCAGGCAACGGCGACTCAAACGCCTGCGGCGCCGCCTCAGGCCGCATTGCGTCTGGATATACCGCATTCGAACAATCCGTTTCGTGCGTACATGCCTACCCTGGTGCCGCAACCCAATCTGGCGAACTCCCCGAGAATCGATTCCCTGGTGAAGGATGGCGTTCTTGAACTCAGCTTGAAGGATGCAATCTCGCTGGCTCTTGAAAATAATTTGGATATCGCGATCGCTCGCTACAATCTGCCCATCGCAGCAGCTGACGTTCTGCGCACGCAGGCAGGCGGAACGTTTCGCGGAGTCAATACAGGGGTGGTGCAGAATACGCCGGGCGGCGGCGTGGGAGGCTTTGGCGCAGCGGCTGGCGGCGCTGGAGCAGGCGCGGGCGGAACGTCGAGCGGTGCTGGCGGCGCGGGCTCAGGAGCGAACGGGCTGGTGTCATCGACGCTGGGTACAGGAACGAATGTTTCTTCCTACGATCCTGCCATCACAGGCACCTTCAACGTCGAGCACTTCGCGGAGCCGTTGTCGAATGAGGTTGTCTATGGCGTGCCGACGCTGCTACAGAATACGACGACGGGGAATATCGGCTATACGCAGGCGTTTCCAACGGGAACAACCCTGACGGCGATATTCGACAACAATCGCCAGACGTTGAATAGCGCCGAGAGCTTCCTGAATCCGACGTTGAACACCTACTATCGCATTGAGTTTCAGCAGCAACTGCTGGCTGGCTTTGGGCTGGGGCCGAACCTGCGTTTTTTGCGGATTGCGAAGAACAACCAACGGATCTCCGACGAGGCGTTCAAGCTTCAGGTGGTTACGACGATCACGCAGATTGCCAATATGTATTGGGACCTGGTGGCTGCCTATGAAGATGAAGGGGTGAAGAGCCGATCGCTCGAATTCGCGCGGCAGACCTTGGAGAACGGACGCAAGCAGCTTGCGTTGCAGGCGATTCCGGCGATGGATGTGATGAAGGACGAGGCGGAAGAGGCCAGCCGGGAGCAGGATCTTACGATCGCTAAGACCGCGCTGCAGTTTCAGGAACTCCTGATGAAAAATGCGCTGACAAAAAATCTCGACGACCCGATTTTGGAGGCGATGCCGGTGCGGCCAACCGATCACAGTTCGATGGTTGACGGCGCGCCACAAGGTCCCACGGAAGACATGATTGCACAGGCGATGCGAAGCCGTCTCGAGTTGGGTGAATTGGACATCAACCTTCAGAACAGTCGCATTAGCCGCGATGCGGCGAGAAACGCCGTGTTGCCGTCTTTGGCTCTGACAGGCTGGTATGCAGGTTCAGGTTTGGCTGGGCCGCAAAATCCTGAGTCAACTGTTCCGTCAACCTCTCCGCCGAACTTTGCCGGCGCGGTACGCAGTGCACTCAACAATAGTGCTCCTGATTATTATGTGGGGGTATCGGTCAACATTCCGATTCGGAATCGGGTAGCGAAGTCCGACCAGTATCGCGCGGAGTTGGAGACGAGACAGTCGGAGCTCCAGTTGCAGCAGTTGAAGAAGCAGATTCGCATTGAGGTGCGGAATGCGCAATATGCTTTGGAGCAGAGTGAAGCACGGGTGGTTTCTGCGCGGAAGGGACGCGACCTGGCTCAGAAGACCTTTGACATTACAGCCAAGGAGCAGGAGCTTGGCGCGGGGTCGAACTATCAGACCTTGACGGCGCAGCGCGACCTGGCGGCGGCGGAATCTACATTGGTTGCGGCAATGACGGCTTACCAGAAGGCTAAGATCGAGTTGGATCGTTCGGTCGGATCGACCCTTGACGCGCACTCCATTTCGATAGAATCAGCGAAGACGGGTATCGCGCAAAATGCGCCGTAGCACGGGAGCAGGTCAGTATGCTGGTGGAACGGACAGAGAAGGAAGCGTCGACGACGGGAGAGACTGAGTCGCCGTGCAGGCTTCTGATTGCAGATGACCAGCCCCATATTCTGGAGGCGCTGCACCTGCTGTTGAAGCCCGAGGGTTATCAGCTGGAGATGGTACGAATGCCTGCGCTTGTGCTCGAGGCCTTAGCGCATGAGAGCTTCGATGGCGTGCTGATCGATCTCAACTACACGCGCGATACAACCTCAGGGCAGGAGGGGTTGGACCTCGTCTCGCGAATCAAGGAGATCGACGCTCAGTTGCCCGTGGTTGTGATGACAGCCTGGGGCAATATCGATCTTGCGGTGGAGGCTATGCGGCGCGGCGCGGGAGATTTCATCCAGAAGCCGTGGGAGAACGCACGGTTGCTGAGCATTCTGCGAACCCAGATGGAATTGCATCGCAGCCAGAAGCGAACGCAGTGGCTGGAGGCTGAGAATCGCATTCTGCGCGCTGCAGGGGCGCAGGACTTCATCGCCTCTGCCCCTTCGATGCGACCGGTTCTCGAGACGATGGCACGCGTGGGTCCCTCGGACGCGAATGTATTGATTACAGGCGAGCATGGGACTGGCAAAGAGGTGGTGGCGCAGACGTTGCATCGGTTGTCCGCGCGTGCAGAACGAACGCTTGTGGCTGTAAATACAGGCGCGCTCCCGGAGGGAACCTTTGAGAGCGAATTATTTGGACACGTCAAAGGGGCTTTCACGGACGCGCATGCAGACCGCATCGGGCGCTTTGAGCTGGCGAGCGGTGGCACGCTGTTTCTGGATGAGATTGCGAACATTCCGCTGCGGCAGCAGTCCAAGTTGCTGCGTGTTCTTGAGAGCGGAGAACTCGAGCGCGTAGGTTCTTCCAAGACCCAGAAGGTGAACGTGCGAATGCTCTCTGCGACGAACGCGGACCTTCGTGCTGAGAGCGCGGCGGGACGGTTTCGCGAAGATCTGTTGTTCCGTCTGAACACGGTTGAGATTAATCTGCCTCCGCTGCGCGAACGGCGGGAGGATATACCTGCGCTCGCGGCGCATTTTCTGGCGCGATATGCGGCCCGGTATCGACGACCGATTCAAGGGCTGGAGCCTGCCGCTCTTCAGATGATGCTGCAGTATGGCTGGCCAGGCAATGTGCGCGAGCTGGATCACACGATTGAACGCGCTGTCCTGATGGCTCGGGGAGAGCGCATCGAACCTGCTAATCTCGGATTGAACGCGCAGCGAGGTTCGGCGCAAAGCATGGACGAGATGAGCCTGGAGGCGGTCGAAGCGATTCTGATTCGCAAGGCATTGGCACGTGCGAACGGCAATGTCAGCCATGCTGCGGATGCGCTCGGATTGAGTCGCGGAGCACTCTATCGTCGCATCGAAAAATATGGACTTTGAAGAACCGAACGGCTCGATAACGACCGGAAGCCAAGGGCGCAAACGTGTGCCTCTTGGAAGATCGGGCCGGCGGCTGAGCTTTGAGAGGCGGCTGCGGGTGTGGATGTATCTGCTTGGCCTGCCGATGGAAGTACTGAGCTGGTTGTTGTTGTGGCGGTATGGAGTGGAGCCGCTGGAGCAATGTTTTGTTCTGCTGGCGTTGGCGCTGGGATGGATGTTTGCTGTCTCAATCCTGATGGAGCAGATCACTCGCCCTCTGCAGACGCTGGCGAACGTGGTGGCAGCGCTGCGCGAGGATGACTACTCGTTTCGCGCTCGCGGAGGACAGAGAAATGACGCGGTGGGTGATCTGGCGCTGGAGGTCAACCGGCTTGCGGGCATGTTGCAGAGTCAGCGCGCAGGGGCGTTGGAGGCGATGGAACTGGTCGAGCGCGTGATGCGGTCGATGCAGTCGCCGGTGCTGGCGTTCGATCTTGAAGGCAGGTTGAGGTTATTGAACGTGGCCGGGGAGCGGGCCTTCGGATTGCGAGCGGGGACGGCGATCGGCAACTCTGCCGTGGAGTTGGGGTTGGAAGACCTGCTCAATGTGGAAGATGACGGCGTCATATCACTGGGCAGGGGACAGCAGGCGGCCCGTTGGGTGATCAAACGGACGAGCTTCCGGCTCCGTGGCGTGCCGCATACTCTGCTTGTGCTCTCCGATGTCAGCGCGGCGTTGCGCGAGGAAGAACGAGTTGCGTGGGAGAGGCTGATTCGCGTGCTCGGGCATGAGATCAACAACTCGCTGACCCCCATCAAATCGATTGCGGGCAGCCTGCGCGGGCGGCTCGTTGGATTGAAGGACGTGTCGGGTGAAAAGGCCGACTTTGAGCGGGGACTTGAGGTGATCGAGAACAGGTCGGACTCGCTCAACCGATTCCTGCAGGCTTATCGCCAGTTAATGAGGCTGCCTGCACCGAAGTTGAGTCCGGTCTCTTTGTCGGCTCTGGTGAATCGGGTTGCTCAGTTAGAGCGGCGTGTTTCCGTCACCGTGGCAGGGGCAGCGGATGTAGAGCTGCAGATCGATGCGGCTCATATTGAACAGGCGCTGATCAATCTGGTGCGCAATGCGGCAGACGCTGCGTTGAGTCCGGACGCTACCGACAGCGACGCCGCACAGGTGGAGATCTCGTGGCAAACTACTGGCGGGGATGCCGTCATCGCTGTGCTCGACAACGGACCAGGATTGACCAATGCCGGCAACCTGTTTGTGCCGTTTTATACGACCAAGCCAGGTGGTACTGGGATCGGACTGGTCCTGGCGCAGCAGATCGCGCAGGCGCATCGAGGATCGGTGCAATTGGCGAACCGGACGGATGACCATCCTGGATGTAGAGCCGAGCTGAGACTTCCGTTAGCGGGATAGTCCCTCGGCGACTTTTCTGGCATGGAAAATTTCAGTTTAATATCGGTCTTCCTAAGCTATTGTCTATTTTTGTGCGTGAAACAAAAGTGTGCCAAATTCGCAAGCCGCCATGCAGAATAGCTCAAGACACACAATGAGGTGAATGATGGCTTGCAAGACGGAAGACCTGAGGCAGATACCGCTGTTTGCGCTGCTCGACGGCGATGAGATGGCCGTGCTCGCGGCGCAGGTGGAGATAAAAAAATTCGCTCCACGCCAACGCATCTACAAGATCGGCGAACCCGGTAAGCATGCCTATGTGATGATGTCGGGTTCGGTGCATGTGACGACGGTGGACGAAAGCCATCAGGAGGTATTGGTGGATGAGCCACGCCACGGCGAATTCTTCGGTTTTGCCTCGATGCTTGACGATACGCCGCATCAGACGACCGCTCTCGCGATGGAAGAGACGACCTGTCTTGAAGTGAGCCGCGACGATATCGCCGCTTTGCTGCAACAGAAGCCGATGGCCGGGATGGATATGCTGACCGTTGTCAGCCGCCAGTTCCACGCATTGCAGCGGTTAGTGCGGCTTCGCGCCAGCCGCAACTCGAACGATGTGATTGAGGAGAAGATGAGCTTCGCAGATCGCGTTGCCGATTCGGTTGCGCGGTTCGGAGGGTCGTGGACGTTCATCATCCTGGTTGGCCTTGTGCTGTTGGTCTATGCTTCGGTCAACATCGCCCTGAAAGGCAGAGCCTGGGACCCGTATCCTTTTATTCTGTTGAACCTGTTTTTGTCGATGCTGGCGGCGATGCAGGCTCCAGTGATCATGATGAGCCAGAACCGGCAGGACACGAAGGACAGGGTGCGCGGTGAGCTGGACTATGACGTCAATCTTCGGGCGGAGTCCGAGATACAGGCGTTGTCGAACAAGCTGAATTTGCTCAACGAAAAGATCGGGGATGTCGACGATCTTCTGCGACAGCATCTGAGATCCGGCAAATAGGCAATTCAAAGTAAGGTTAATACCAGCGAGTTGCCGTGTGGCGATTACATGGTGCAGTGGGCACACTATCTGTTCGACTAATTGAGCGCAGGCAGCAGGGAGCTCCGTCCGGCGAGGAAGACGATCCCCATGACAAGGCTGTAGGCCGCGGTGAACGCAGAGACAAGCTTCATCGCCAGCGGACGGTGTTTTGAAGCGCCAAACAGGCCGGCGGCCGACGCGGTCATCAGGGCATTCATGGTCAGGAGGCCGGCGAGAAACATTGCGATCCCAAGCACTCCGAGCACCGCGCCGCCAAGGTTCGCAGCCAGGAGAAAGATCAGAAGCTGGCTCGGGGTCTCAGCTCCCAAGCCATGGACGAGGCCGATGACAAAGACCGACCGGGTGTCGAAGGAATCGGGCACAGAGCGTCTCTGAGAGGGAGTTCGCCTTAAGGCAAGAAGCACCCGGTCATAACCATGACGGAGAAGCATGTACCGGCTCTTTGGCAGGTGGCCGGGCTTGAGGACGAGCGTGCCGAGGACGTAGATTCCGAGCAGCAGCAAAGTGAGGCCTACCAACCGCTCGGCCCAACGATCGACACCGGCGGGAAGGTTAATCCCAAAACCGATGACGGCGGCGCCAAGCAAAGTTACCATCACTGCGTGCCCCAGGGCATAGGTCATCCCCAGCTTCATGGCAGTCCGTTTTGTGGACTGCACGCTGACGACATCGGTGATTGCCGCGATGTGGTCGTAGTCGAAGCCGTGGCGGAATCCCAGCAGGGCGGCGGTGAAGAGGGCGAGATAGAGGGTGTGGTGCATGATGGCCTTCAAGGACCGCGGCTTCGATCTCCATCATAGCGGCCTCGACGCAGGAATTGCCGACGGCTGGTGCAGGATATTTTTTCTCGCGGGCCGGGCGTTTTCGGCGGCTCTGGCAATAAGATGGTTGCAGCGCTCAAACCCTATGAAACTGACCCGTTTGCCGTCTATCCTTGTCTCCGCGACGATTCTGTCATTCGCCCTTTGCTCTGCCTCGGCCCAACCCAGCTTGAACGATGTTTTTGCCAGAGACAGCCATCAGCCGATCGATCAGTCTTATACCGATAACATTCGCAAATACACGACCGATCCGAAGTTCTCCTCGCATCTGGTCGACTACCTGCCTGCTTCGGCGACGGTGCCGACGCCGGCCAAAGTGCTGGGCGATGTCGCGGGCGCGCCGGACATGTTGCCCTATGCCGAGGATGTCTATAAATACTTCCGGATGCTTGAGTCGTCTTCGCCGCGGGTGAAGGTCTTCTCCATTGGGCAATCGGAGGAGGGCCGCGAGATGATTGCCGCCGCTATCGCCGATCCTGCTCTGCTGCAGGGTGCAAAGGAGAACGGCGAGCGTCTCGCGAAGCTGGCCGATCCGCGTACCATCGGGCTCGACGATGCCAAAGCTCAGCCTTTGATCGATCAGTCCTACCCGGTGTACTACATCACCGGCACGATCCACTCGAGCGAGACCGGAGCGCCGACCGCGCTGATGGAGCTTGCCTATCGCCTGGCCGTCGACGACTCTCCGTATATTAAGTACATCCGCTCGCACATGATCGTGCTGATCACTCCTGTGGTCGAGGTTGATGGACGGGACCGCATGGTCGATATTTACAAGTGGCATAAGGCGCATCCGGGCGAGGATTGGCCGCGGCTTGCGTACTGGGGACACTACGTCGCGCATGACAACAATCGCGACGCGATGGGCATGACCCTGAATCTGACCAACAATGTGCTGAACACCTATCTCGGCTGGCACGCGCAGGTGTTGCACGATCTTCACGAGTCTGTGCCTTTTCTCTACGACAACACGGTTGGCGACGGGCCGTATAACGCCTGGATCGATCCGACGCTGGGCGATGAGTGGGAAGAGCTTGGGTGGAACAACGTTTCGCAGATGGAATCGTTTGGGATGCCTGGGGTCTTCACCCACGGTGACTTCGACACCTGGAGTCCCGGTTACCTGATGTTCCTCGCCGGCATGCACAACGGCATCAGCCGCCTGTACGAGACCTTCGGAAACGGCGGCGCGGATACCGAGAAGCGCATCCTGCAGCCTGAGGAATATTCGCGTACATGGTATCGTCAGGACCCTCCGCTGCCGACGGTTGTGTGGTCGCAGCGCGACAACAACAACTATGAGGAGAGCGCGCTCCTCTCTACGCTGGCATACTTCTCGCGCAACACGCACCACTTTCTTGAGAACTATTACATGAAGAGCAAGCGCTCTGTGGAGAAGCCCACGCTCGACGGACCCGCTGCCTACGTGCTCCCGGCGGACTCTGCCGAATTGAACCGTCAGTTGCAGCTTCTTCATGTGCTCAAGCTGCAGCACGTCGAGGTGCAGCAGCTTTCGGGAGCCGTCACCAGCTCCATTCCTGCGGCAAAGCGGGGCGATAAGCCCACAACGGAGACCTTTCCCGCCGGCAGTTACGTTGTTCGGCTCGATCAACCGTTCTCGCGTGTGGCCGATGCTCTGCTGGACAAGCAATATTGGGCTCCGGACGACCCGCAGAAGCATCCATACGACGACACGGGCTGGTCGTTCACTCAACTCTTCAACGTCAAGGCTGTTCGTGTGACCGACGCCTCCATCCTGAAAGCTCCGATGACGGCGGGTGATCTCGACCGAGCCGCCGGCAAGGTGAGCGGCTCTGGTTCGATCTACGCGATCGCGAACACCGGGCAGACCTCGTTGCTGTCGCTTGTTTACGCATTGAAGCAGGCGCATATCGAAACCACGGAAAAGCCGTTTGACTCGGATGGAAAGCACTTTGCCTCGGGTTCGCTGCTTATCACTCAGGCCGATGAGCAGGCCATTACTGCGGCCCTGGGCAAGCTCTCGCTGGAAGCAGTCCGTCTTGCGGCAGCTCCGTCCGTTCCTGCGCATCCGGCGGCCGCTCCGCGCATTGCGTTTATGCATACGTGGCTTGGCACGCAGACCGAAGGCTGGTGGCGGCTGGCCTTCGATAAGGCGGGCATTCCGTTCTCTTATGTTAGTACGCAGACGGTTGCCGCTGAAGGCGCTCTTCGCGACAAGTATGACGTGATCGTCTTTGCTCCTGTCGGCCGCTCTTCTTCGCAGGAGATCATCAACGGCATGCCGATGTGGGGCAACGCGCTTCCGTGGCAGAAGAGCGAGCTGACTCCCAACCTTGGCCTGCTCGATACAACTGCCGACATGCGCCCCGGCCTTGGCTACAGCGGTCTTGCGAATCTGAAATCGTTCGTTGAAAAGGGAGGGCTGCTGATTACGTGCGAAGATACGGCGCAGTTCGCTGTCGATACCGGGCTTGCCCCTGGCGTCAGCGTTGCTACGACCGATGCGCGTGTCGTCGGCTCTGTTCTTAACGGCGTCTTCGTCTCGCCGTCGAGTCCGATTGCGAATGGCTACGGAGCCTCGCTCCCTGTGATGAGCGCGAATGGCATGGTCTTCAACGTCAGCAATACGCTCGGAAGACAGGGAGGCGGGCGCATGTTGATGGATCCATACGAACACCGTCCTACCGGACGTGGCGGTCCAGATGACAGCGACGTTCCGCAGGGACGCCAGGCTGTTGAGCCGGAGATTCTGCCGAAGCAGCAGCCGTGGCAGCCAAGGCCACTGAACGAAGATCAGATGCGCAATAACCCGCAGGTTATCCCGACACAATACCGGCCCGAGGTTATTCTGCGGTTCAGCGAACAGAAGACACTGTTGCTCTCCGGGCTTCTGGATAAACCGAACTCCATCGCGGAGCGGGCTATCGTTGTGAACGCTCATCTTGGATCAGGCAATGTGCTTCTGTTTGCCAATAACCCCGTCTACCGTGGCGAGACCATCGGGAGTTACGACCTCGTCTTCAATGCAATCCTCAACTTCGATCATCTGCGCCAGCCTGTTGCGGAACAACCAGCGGCAAGAACTACGCCGGCGGAGGAGAGATGATCGCATTTGGGGCTCGCCGTTTGGATATGCTTTGAGTGAGTCCGGTGTTGCGCTTCTGAAAGGGCCCCATGTCCGTGAATGAGCCGTCTGCAGCGGGAGAGACAACTCTGTCTGCTGTTGCCGAGAAGGGAGTCGTAAGCAATCATCGCGCCGCAGTGACTGCAGGTTTCACGGGCTGGCTCCTGGATGCCTTCGACTTCTTTCTCGTGACCTTCTGCCTGACGTCGATGGCGAAGGAGTTTCACAAGACCGACGCTCAGATCGCTTTGGTCATCACTATGACACTCGCCTTTCGGCCCGTTGGCGGTTTCGTCTTCGGGCTAATGGCGGACCGTTATGGTCGCCGTCTGCCTCTGATGATCAACATCGGATTTTTTGCCGTGGCCGAGATCCTTACCGGCCTGGCCCCAAACTACACCGTTCTGCTGATTGTGCGCGGCCTCTTCGGCGTCGTGATGGGCGGAAACTGGGGCGTTGGCACTTCGCTCGCTATGGAGGGAGCGCCCAAGGGCAAGCGGGGGATGCTCTCCGGGTTGCTGCAGGAGGGGTACGCCGCAGGCAACGTTCTCGCCGCTCTCTGCTTTCTGTTTCTCTTCGGACGTGTCGGCTGGCGTCCACTGTTTTTCCTAGGCAGCCTCCCAGCGGTTCTGCTCGTCCTGTTTATTCGCTTCCGGGTCAAGGAGTCCACGGTGTGGCAGAAGGCCCGGACCAGCAGTTGGGCGGAACAGGGCCGCGAGGTTGTATCGCACTGGCGGCTCTTTCTCTATCTCGTCGCCTTCATGACGATGATGCTCTTTGCCTCGCATGGCACCCAGGACATGTACCCGACCTTTCTGCAGCGGGAGTGGCACTTCACTCCGCAGCGCCGGGCAGTCGTGACCGCTATCGCGGGCGTTGGAGCCATTCTGGGTGGGATCATCTTCGGCCACTTCTCCGATCAATGGGGACGCCGCAAGACGATTATCATCGCCTTTGTCCTGGGGGTTCTCGTGATTCCGTTGTGGGCTTACGCTCCGAATCAGGCGCTGCTCGTGGCGGGTGCGTTCCTGATGCAGTTCATGGTGCAGGGTGCCTGGGGAGTTATTCCGGCGCATCTGGCAGAGCTCTCACCGGACTCCGTACGCGGCCTGCTTCCAGGATTTGCCTATCAGACGGCGGGCATCATCGCCAGCTCGGTCGTCTACATTGAAGCGGTCTACGCGCAGAAGACAAGCTATGCCACGGCGATGGCGCTGACCGCAATCAGTGTCTTTGCGCTGGCGTCGATTATGGCCGCTGTTGGGCGCGAACGGCGTGGGCATACTTTCGGGAGCTGACATACACGGCCCTTACTCTGACTTCGGCATAACGACTAGGGTGCCGGCCGGCGCGCCCCGGTTCGTGCCGGCGCTGTCGATTCGCGCACGACAAGTTCGGGGTCCACTTTGATGGTTTCAGGGATCTTCTCGTGGTTCAGCTTCTTCAGCAGGGAACTGGCCGCGAGAGCGCCCATTTGGTTAAGCGGTTGCCGGATTGTCGTTAGGCTCGGAACTATGTAGGAGGCTGCCTGGATGTCGTCGAATCCCATCACCGAGACGTCGGCCGGGACCTTGAATTCAGCATCATGCAGCGCCCGTATCGCACCGATTGCTGAGATATCGTTGAAGCAAAGGACTGCCGTAAAATCCCTTCGCCGCAGCAGAAGTTGATGAATTCCCGGATAGCCGAGCTCCGGCGTGTTGAGATCTTTGTCCAACTGGATAATCAGGTCGTTGGGAACATCGAGAGAAAGCGCGCTCGCTACCTGCATAATCGACTGCCACCGGCCCTGCGAGTCCGAGCTGAAGGGCTGCCCGTGCATGTACGCAATCTTGCGATGTCCCAGTCTGAACAGGTGGCCCAGCGCAAGCTCTGCCGCACGATGGTGATCCAGAACGACATTGGTCAAGCCAGGCAGCTCGGTGTGACCGCCGACAGAGACTGTAGGCGCCGGTAGGATTCCCTCCAGATGGGTGTCAATCGCCAGGATGCCGTCCACCCCGCGTTGCTGGAGGAGGCGCGGATACTCTGTAACCAGGTCTTTTCTGTGCCGGTGATGTGCGGTGAAGAAGAAGTATCCCTCCTGCATCAGGACATCGGCAGCCCCGCCGAGCACTTGCGAGTGGTAGCCCTCGCCCAGTTCCGGCAACAGGATGCCGATTGTCTGCGTCTTGAGGCCCTGCAGAGACCGCGCGATCTGGCTGGGTTGATACCCGAACTTCTTTGCCGCGGCCTTGACCCTCTCTCGCGTAGCCGGAGGAATGGAACGGCCCGGCGCATTGTTCAGCACGAAGGAGACCGTCGCCGGACTCAGGTCCAGATACTCGGCCAGCATCTTCAGGCTGACGCGACGTGCCGACGCAGGATCGGAAGAGCTATCTTTTGTCATAAGTGTCAGTCAACAAACAGTCTAGCCGACGTTTCCCCTGGCGACGCGCTTGATATGTATGCGATTTCGCTCCTTCCCGCCTGCCGCCAATTGAGTTTACAAAATACATGTAAAAATAGTACTGGACATAAAGACAAGCGTTTGTCTAGGATAGTTTCGCTTCGATACGATGCAAAAATCCGGTTGCGTTTATCCACGCAAACCTTGTCCGACATGAAGCCTTCTCGTCACTGCTAAGTGAGGGGCACCAACCGTTACCCGGAGCACTATGCTTTTTCCGCGGAGCACTCGCGTCAGTCTTTGGGGCATTTACTTGCCTTGCCTTGCGTTGACGACAATTTTAGCCGCTTCTTCCCCTTCGCTGGCGCAGAGACAGGCGAACATGTCCGGCGGCGTCTGGGATGATTCCCAAGCCTCACATTTCGTCGACGATCTCCTCAGCAAAATGACCCTGGAAGAAAAGCTAGGCCAGATGACGCAGGTAGCCTACAAGGAGAAAGACTCCGTTCCTCATGAAGAGCGGATCCGCAACGAGCAGACCGGATCACTGCTCTTCATCACCGACCCCGCCGAGATCAATCGTCTCCAGCACATCGCAGTCGACCAGACGAGGCTGCACATTCCCCTTCTCATTGGTTTTGACGTCATTCACGGCTTCCGCACCATCTATCCAATTCCGTTGGCCCTTGCCTCGTCCTGGGATCCAGCCGTGGCGCAACAAGCGCAGAGCATGGCAGCCAGAGAGGCGAGCGCCGTCGGTATCAAGTGGACCTTTGCGCCGATGGTGGATATAGCGAGGGATCCGCGCTGGGGCCGCATCATGGAAGGCGCGGGGGAAGATCCCTACCTTGGTTCACGCATGGCCGAGGCTCAGGTCCGCGGATTTCAGGGAGACACCCTCGGCAGCCCGGATCACATCCTCGCCTGCGTGAAGCACTTTGCCGGCTATGGCGCTGCCGAGGGTGGGCGCGACTACGACTCAGTCAACATCTCCGACGAACAATTGTGGAACGTCTATCTCCCTCCCTTCCACGCGGCTGTCGAGGCTGGCGTCGGCACTTTGATGAGCGCGTACATGGATCTGAATGGCGTGCCCGCTTCCGGCAACCGCTTTCTTCTGCACGATGTCTTGCGCAAGAAGTGGGACTTTCAGGGCTTCGTCGTCAGCGACTGGGGCACGGTAGCAGCCTTGAAGACGCATGGCTTCGCTGCCGACCTCCAGGATGCTGCTGTCCGCGCCGTGAATGCAGGCCTCAATATGGAGATGACGACCCACGTTCTCCGCGACAACCTGACTGCAGCGGTAAAAGATGGCACCGTCAAAGAGTCCACCATCGACGAGTCCGTCCGCGAGATCCTGATGGTGAAATATCGTCTCGGACTCTTCGCCAATCCGTACGTCTCGCTTGACCGCGCTCGCGCAGAGGTAGGCTCGCCCGCACAACACGAAGGAGCACGGGTTGCAGCCGAACGCAGCGCGGTGCTTCTGCGTAATCAAAATGGTCTCCTGCCGCTGAAGAAATCTCTCAGCTCCATTGCTATCGTCGGTCCGCTCGCAGACTCCAAACCCGACACCATGGGCTCGTGGAGCCTCGCCGGCCATCCCGACGATGCAATAACCGTGCTTGAGGGCCTGCGGAAGAAATTAGGCTCAGCGACGACGATTAACTACGCCAAGGGAGTCGAGATCGATCGCGTCCAGCCTTCTATCTTCGACGATCAGTTCACGAGCCCGAAACCTGTCCTGCTAACGCAAGAGGAACGCGATGCCGAGTTTCAGCATGCCATTGACCAGGTGAAGAGATCGGATGTAGCGATCCTCGTTCTGGGCGAGGCTCAGAGTATGAGTGGCGAGAGAGCTTCGCGCTCGACTTTGAATCTCCCCGGGAAACAGCAGGAGCTGCTCGAAGCCGCCGTCGCTACCGGCAAGCCTGTTGTGCTGGTTCTGCTCAACGGTCGCCCGCTCGATATTACCTGGGCCTCGCAACATGTTCCTGCCATCCTCGAAGCCTGGTATCCCGGCACCGAGGGAGGCAATGCGATCGCGAACCTGCTGATGGGCGATGCCAATCCAGGAGGCAAGCTGCCGATCACCTGGCCCCGCAGCGTCGGACAGGTTCCCATTTACTACTCGCAGAATCTGACCCAGATTCCCGATGAGACGGATACTCGTTACTGGGATGCGTCGAGCGCGCCTCTCTACCCCTTTGGCTACGGACTCAGCTATACCAGCTTTCGCCTCTCCAACCTCAAAATCGACGCCTCTTCCATGCATCCCGACGGTTCGTTGACCGCTGCTATCGACGTTGAAAACACAGGCGCTGTGGCCGGGGACGAGGTAGTAGAGCTCTACACGCACCAGCGCGCCGCAAGCGCGTCACGGCCGAGGCGAGAGCTGAAGGGATTTACGCGGATCCGCATCGCTCCCGGAGAAAAACGCATGGTGAGTCTGACGTTGCACGCCAGTGATCTCGGTTTCTGGAGCCCGCAGACACATCAATGGGCCGTGGAGCCGGGGCAGTTCGATCTATGGATGGGGGAGGATTCGACTGCCGCAGAGCACATTACCTTCTCCGTCACTCCCTGATGCTGTTCTTCGGAGCGGGGAGCCTCAAGGTCTCGGATGCAAAGCGTCTCATCCGAGGTAGTAAGCACTGCCTCCGCGCTGATCTGTCATGGGTCAGCGCTTTTTTTGAGTGTTGAGATGCCTTTGGATCAGGTCCATATCCATCGACAAACGTTACCCGTGTGAACACGTTTGCATGCGGAGCCTCAGGATGCCGTCCTCGCCAATCCTGACTGAATCGAAATAGCCGGTGGTCGAAGCAAGCCTCCCGCCGTGCATCGCGGCAGCGACCTTGCATCGTGGGGCTAATTGCGGCATCCAACCGTCTGATCCTGGCTCATTTATAACTTCTTTATGCGCTCTCTACGCTTTCTTTACGGTTCGACTGTTTGAATAGTAAGAGATCGCACCAGGAGGAATGACCATGTGGGACTTGGGATGCATTGCGGCAAGCGTACTCTTCTTTGTGGTGGCGATTGGGTACACGAAGGGCTGTGAACGCCTGGGGACGAAGGAGAGACAAGCATGATCGAGACGTTATTGCTTGGTTTGGTAACTGTGTTCTTGCTGGCGTATTTGGTGTACGCGCTGCTGCGCCCCGAAAGGTTCTAAGAAAGTAGTCATTATGACGGCGAACGGCTGGTTTCAGATCTCCTTCTTTTTTGCCCTGATCCTTCTCTGCGCGAAGCCTCTGGGCGTGTATATGGCCCACGTGTTTGAGCGGCAACGCGCCTGGACTGATTCGATATTTCGCCCGATCGAGAAGCTCATCTATCGACTTTCGGGAATCGATGAGACCCATGAGATGGCATGGACCGAATATGCAGTCGTGATGCTGCTCTTCAGTCTCGTCACTATGCTCGTAACGTACGGGATAGAGAGATTGCAGCAATTGCTCCCTCTCAATCCGCAGCATCTGGCGGCTGTAGCGCCGGATCTCGCCTTGAACACAGCGGCCTCGTTCACGACAAATACGAACTGGCAGTCCTATGTGCCTGAGACGACGATGAGCTATCTGACGCAGATGCTCACCCTCGCCTATCACAACTTCTTTTCAGCCGCGATTGGAATCGCTCTGGCAGTGGCGCTCATTCGGGGTATCTCCCGCCGTGAGTCGAAGACGCTGGGTAACTTCTGGGTCGATATGACGCGCGCCTCCTTGTGGGTGTTGCTGCCTGCCTGTTTCATCTATGCGCTACTGCTGGTTTCGCAGGGAGTGGTACAAAATTTCCGTCCCTACGACCAGGCCAAGCTGGTGCAGTCGCAAACTGTAACGACAACAGGCGCAGATGGAAAGACAACTACCCAAACCATCACGACGCAAAGTATTGCTCAGGGTCCGACAGCCTCGCAGGAAGCCATCAAGATGCTTGGCACCAACGGAGGCGGCTTCTTCCAGGCGAACAGCGCACATCCGTTCGAGAATCCTACGCCCCTCTCTAACCTGATGCAGATGTTTTCCATCTTTCTTATTCCGGCTGCATTGACCGTCACGCTGGGGCGGATGACGCGATCTCCGGGACACGGATGGGCCGTCTTCGCCGCGATGGCGGCTCTTTTCTTCGTAGGTGTCTTCGTCGCCTACTACGCGGAGGCGCAGCCAAACCCGCTTCTTCACTCGGTCAATCAGCATGTTACTGCGTCCCAGGTCGGCGGCAATATGGAGGGCAAAGAGGTACGCTTCGGCATCGCCAACTCGGCGCTCTTCGCCACGGTGACCACAGACGCCAGTTGCGGTGCGGTCAACTCGGCGCACGACTCGTTCATGCCGCTAGGAGGCCTCGTGCCGCTGGTCAACATCATGCTCGGCGAGGTCATCTTCGGCGGCGTCGGCGCGGGTCTTTACGGCATGTTGATCTTTGTCGTGCTGGCGGTCTTTATCGCCGGACTAATGGTCGGGCGCACGCCGGAGTATCTTGGCAAGAAGATCGAATCCTACGATGTCAAGATGGCGATGCTCTATGTCCTCATATTTCCGCTCTCCATTCTTGGCTTTTCCGCGGTAGCGCTGATGATGCCAAATCTTGGTCTCTCGGCGCTCGCAAACACCGGGCCGCACGGACTCTCGGAGATTCTGTATGCCTACACTTCGGCGACTGGAAACAATGGGTCGGCCTTTGCAGGATTGAGCGCGAATACGCACTGGTATAACTTGTCGCTGACCGCAGCCATGTTAATTGGCCGCTTCCTGATGATCGTACCGATGCTGGCTCTGGCAGGTAATTTGGCCGGCAAGAAACTGGTGCCACCATCACCGGGCACCTTCCCCGTGCAAACTCCTTTATTTACGGTGCTGCTTGCGGGCGTCATTCTCATCGTCGGCGCACTTACGTTCTTCCCTGCGCTTTCGCTCGGCCCGATTCTCGAGCACCTACTCATGCACGCCGGCAAGAGCTTCTGACCGGGAACAAGGAAACAGAGAATCAAATGGCAAACACACGCAAACGCTCTCTTTGGGATACAAAAATCGTACGACGCGCGCTGGTTGATGCGGTAACGAAGCTCAATCCTCGAACGATGATGAAGAATCCGGTCATGTTCGTCGTCGAGATCGGCAGCGTCATTACGAGCATCTACCTTCTTCGCGATGTTCTGGAGCATCATGGTGCTCTTCGCTTCGACCTGCAGATTACCTTGTGGCTCTGGTTCACGGTGCTGTTCGCGAACTTTGCCGAAGCGATGGCGGAGGGCCGTGGCAAGGCCCAGGCCGATGCTCTGCGTCGCGCGAAGTCCGAGACCATCGCCCTGCGCCTCCGTATCGACGGAGGAACCGAAGAGGTAGCCAGTTCAGACCTGCGCGCTGGTGACACCGTCATGGTCATCGCCGGGAGCATGATTCCTGGCGACGGCGAGGTGATCGAGGGCGTCGCTTCGGTAGACGAGTCGGCGATTACCGGCGAATCTGCCCCGGTGATTCGCGAGGCCGGCGGCGACCGGTCAGCGGTGACGGGCGGAACCCGAGTGTTGTCCGATCAGATCAAGGTTCGCATCACGTCGAATCCGGGCGAGACCTTTCTCGACAGGATGATCGCCCTGGTAGAAGGTGCGCAGCGGCAGAAGACTCCGAACGAGATCGCGTTGAATATTCTGCTGGCCGGACTGACCATTATCTTCTTGCTGGCGGTTGTTACGTTACAACCGATCGCCATCTATTCAACCGCGCCGCAATCAGTGTTCGTGCTGATCTCGCTGCTGGTGTGCCTGATTCCAACGACGATCGGCGGCCTGCTGTCGGCGATCGGCATTGCGGGAATGGATCGGCTGGTGCAACACAATGTGCTGGCGATGTCAGGGCGTGCCGTGGAAGCGGCAGGAGATGTAAACACCCTGCTGCTCGACAAGACGGGGACTATTACCCTGGGGAATCGTCAAGCTGCTGAGTTTATTCCTGCACCTGGAGTCAGCAAGGATCAGCTCGCGGATGCCGCGCAGCTTTCCTCGCTTCCCGATGAAACTCCCGAAGGACGCAGCATCGTTGTTTTGGCCAAGGAGATGTACGGTCTTCGTGGCCGCGAGCTGAGTGAGTTGCAGGCGGAGTTCGTTCCCTTCAGTGCAGTGACGCGAATGTCGGGCGTGAACCTCGATGGTCGCGTAATTCGGAAGGGTTCGACCGATGCTATCGCAGCTTTCCTGAAGAGCAATGGCGGCGCATTGCCTGAGGAGGTACGAGCGGCAGTCGAGACGGTGGCGCGCAGTGGAGGTACGCCCCTTGTCGTGGCTGAGAACCGGCAGGCGCTGGGCGTGATTCACCTCAAGGACATCGTGAAAGGCGGTATGAAGGAGCGATTTGCTCAACTCAGATCGATGGGCATTCGCACGATTATGATCACAGGTGACAATCCACTTACCGCGGCAGCGATCGCTCGCGAGGCAGGCGTCGACGACTTCCTCGCCGAGGCTAAGCCGAAGGACAAGATGGA
This sequence comes from Edaphobacter sp., assembly GCA_050012935.1. Lineage (GTDB taxonomy): Bacteria > Acidobacteriota > Terriglobia > Terriglobales > Acidobacteriaceae > Edaphobacter. The sequence continues at coordinate 47,557 of JBEKGF010000013.1, forward strand.
CTTGATCCGCCGCGAACAGGGCGAGGGAAAACTCGTCGCAATGACCGGTGATGGAACGAATGATGCTCCCGCTTTGGCGCAGGCCGACGTAGGTGTCGCAATGAACACGGGCACGCAGGCTGCGAAGGAAGCAGGTAACATGGTCGACCTTGACTCGAATCCGACCAAGCTCATCGAGATCGTTGAGATCGGCAAGCAGTTGCTGATGACGCGCGGCGCCTTGACGACATTCTCGATCGCGAACGACGTTGCCAAGTACTTCGCGATTATCCCGGCGATGTTCGCAGCAACTTTCCCCGTACTCAATGCGCTCAACATCATGCATCTGCGGACGCCGCAGTCTGCCATTCTTTCTGCAGTCATCTTCAACGCACTCATCATCGTCGGATTGATTCCGCTGGCGTTGCGCGGCGTCGGCTACAAAGCTATGTCCGCCGAGTCACTGCTCCGTCGCAACCTCATTCTGTACGGCGTCGGCGGCATCATCGCCCCGTTTCTTGGCATCAAGCTTATCGACATCATCATCACTGCCATTCATTTGGCTTGAGGAATACTATGCGTCGCCATCTCATCACCGCCGTGCTTTACACCGTCGTGACCACGGTCATATTTGGTCTCATCTATCCTTTCGTCGTCACCGGCGTGGCTCAGGTGCTCTTTCACGACAAGGCGAACGGACAGCTTCTCTATAAGAACGGTGAACTGGTCGGTTCGCAGATTATCGGGCAGCCGTTTTCTGCACCACGGTACTTTCACTCACGCCCGTCGGCCGCCGGGAATGGTTACGATGCGACAAACTCCGGCGGATCGAACTACTCTCCGACGAACAAAAAGCTCATCGATCGCGTTGCCGGAGACGTTGCCCTGTTGCAGCCCGAACATCCCGGTTCCGATGTTCCCATCGACCTGGTGACCGCTTCAGGATCAGGACTCGATCCCGACATTACGCCCGCTGCAGCAGAGTTCCAAGTAGCCCGTGTCGCCCACGAGAGACAACTGTCGGAGGACGCGGTCCGCAAGCTCGTCTCAGAACATACGCAAGGACGCCAGCTTGGATTCCTCGGTGAGTCGAGGGTGAATGTGCTTTTGCTGAATCTTGATCTCGACAAGGCCGCCGGTTCAAACTAACGCGCGTCCGTCGATTAAGCTCACCAGTCACCAGCCATACCGTTCCACGCGTTGCAGCAAATCCAGCTTTCTCTCGGGCGGCAGAAAACTCGCTTCAACGGAGTTTGCCGCTAACTCTCGCATCTGCTCCAGGGAAAACTCGAACCGCTCCTGCACCAGAACATACTCCTCCAGCAGGTTGCTGCCAAACATCGGCGGGTCGTCCGAGTTGATCGTCACCATCAACCCCGACTCGAAATATTTTTTCACCGGATGCCTATCGAGATTTTTGCAGCAGCCTGTGCGGATATTGCTCGTCACATTCAGTTCCAGCGGGATCTGTTTTTCCGCGAGAACATCCAGCAACTCGGCATCGTCTTGCGCAGAAAGAGCATGCCCCACTCGTTCTGCCCCAATGTTGATCGCCGCCCAGATGCTCTCCGGCCCGATCGTCTCCCCTGCATGCGCGGTCAGCCTTAGCCCGGCGGACTTGGCCTCTGCATACGATTCGCGAAACAGTTCCGCGCCACCTCGCGCCTCATCGCCCCCGATCCCAATTCCCACAATGCTCGGATACAGCTTCCTCAACTCGGCGGCTTTGCGAAACACCTTCGTAGCCTCATCTGCGCCAAAGTGTCGCACCGCATCAATCAGCCAGTAGATCGTCGTTCCAAAGTCCTTCTCACCACGCACCCGTCCGCGCTCGATCGCCTCGACATACGGCTCGACCTCAGCGTTCTTCCAGTAATAGATAATCCCGAACGAGATATAAACCTCGGCATGCACCACACCCTGCGCTGCGAGCTCACGAATCATGTCGTACGTGATCAACTCATAATCGGCTGGTCCTTTCAGGCGAGCCGAAACCGCCTTGAACGAGTCCATGAATCCCGAAAAGTTCTCGTAAATATAAAGCCTCTTCGCGGCTTCAGGAGTCAACGGCTCCGCATCATGCCGTCGGCTCAACTCAAGCAGTGTTGCCGGTTGAATCGTTCCCTCAAGATGAAGGTGGAGTTCGCACTTCGGCAGCTTGCGCAGCCAATCGACGACGTCGATCTCACCGTCTTGTTCCCCTCGTTTCCGAGCCATCTTGTTAGTGTAGTCGCAACTCTGCAATTAGGAGGCCGCAGCAAGTGGTTCTCCTGCACGTACCTCGATCTTCGAGCCTTCCGCAAGCAGAACACTTTCAGGCCTGCTCTCGGTGAGAGCAGAAAATCCGCTTCCGTACAGCGCACCAAAATCGACGTCGATCGAGTGCTGCACGATTGGGTACATCATCCAACGTGGATGCAGAACCTCATATTGCGAGGTTCGGACGCCGCGCTTGGTGTATCCCCAATAATGTTCCGTGAAGAACTCCTCAGCGCTATCAGCCTCGATCGGCTGCGGGTGCAGAGCGGCTCTCACGCTCAGCTCATTCCATCGGTTTTTATGTCTCCACTGATAGCTGACGGAACGTTGTTCCTCATCCTGCTCCCAACGGTGACGCAGCGCCACGGTGACATAGTTCTCCCCATAGATCGCGTTGGCAACTAGACTCAACGCGAATCGAGGAACCAGTTCACTGATAAACACCACTCCGCGCCGTCGTTCCCCGGTCGATTGAGTTTGTTGGACATAAAATCGCAGATTGACTTCCTCGAACGTACGGTGGAACGGTATAGAAATTGATTTGAGCCGCGTGTCCTGGAACAGAAATCCCACCAGACTGACATAGCAGTGTCCGTTATACCGGTCCAGCTTGGTACCGACCGGAAGATATGGTCGCAACACATCCTCTGCAACGATGTAGTTCGCCATGATCAGCTTGCGCCATTCGGCCGTGAGAAAGGTGCTCGCCATAAGGATCGATCCTTATTCGGAGTAAAACTCACTCCGCTTGCGGCTATAGAAGAAGTAGACTACCAGCCCGACGATCAGCCACACAAAGAACCGCACCCACGTGATCGCCGGCAAGCCAGCCATCAGCAGCACGCAGAAGAGTACCGACAGAATCGGAATCACTGGCCCAAACGGGACTCGAAACCCACGATGCCGCTCAGGCTCCCTATACCGCAGTACGATCACTCCAATCGAAACCAGCACAAACGCAAATAACGTGCCGATGTTCGACATCTCCGCGAACGTTCCAACATCAAACAATCCTGCGGGAATAGCTACAAGTATTCCAGCGACCCAGGTCGCGAACGCCGGCGTTCGAAATCGCGGATGCACCTTGCTGAAGACATCCGGCAGCAACCGGTCCCGCGACATCGCGAACCAGACCCGAGCCTGCCCGAGCTGAAACACCAGGATCGACGAGATCATTCCGACCAGCGCGCCTATCAGCACCGCCAACTGCACCCAATGCAGTCGATGCCCATCGGGCGTCAGAGCCACTCGCTTCAACGCATTGACCACCGGCGCCGCATCGCCCGCCACCGACAGCCAGGGCACCATCCCCGTCAGCACTGCCGCGACGCCGATGTACAGAATCGTGCAGACCAACAGCGTTGCCATAATCCCAATCGGTACATCACGCCTGGGCTGCCTGCACTCCTCGCTCGCCGTCGAGACCGAATCGAAACCAATATAAGTGAAGAATATGATCGATCCCCCCGCCAGCACGCCCGACCATCCGTTCGGCGAGAACGGCGTGTAGTTCGCCGGATGAATAAAGCTGAGCCCAAAGAAGATAAACAGAAGAATCGCCGCAATCTTCACCAGCACCATGATGTTGTTGGTACGCGCCGACTCCCGAATTCCGCGTACAAGCACCACCGTCAGCAGCAACACAATCAGAAACGCAGGAATGTTGAAACCCGCATGCCAACCGATCGGATAGATGTCCTTGCCCTGCAGGTCCTGCAGTCCCTGCGGCAGATAGGCGGGCGACAACCACTTCGGCGATAAGGGAATCCCTATCCAATCCAGCAGCGCCACTACGTGGGCCGCGAAGCCTACGCTTACGCTCATATTGCTGAACGCGTACTCCAGGATCAGGTCCCACCCTATGACCCAGGCAATCAGTTCTCCCAGCGTCGCATAAGTGTACGTGTACGCCGATCCCGCAATCGGAATCATCGACGACAGCTCTGCATAACAGAGTCCCGTCAGCGCGCAAACGATCGCCACCAGCACCAGGGACAAAGCCAGTGCCGGCCCAGCACCCGGACGTCCCGCCACCGCACCGCTCGTGTGATGAAGCCATCCAACGATCAGGTCGAGGATCGGCGAACCCTTCCAGTCAGCAATCTTCGCTGGGTTGCCGCCAATCGCCGTGCCGATCACCGTAAAGATGCCGGAACCGATCACCGCGCCAATTCCCAGCGCTGTCAACGAAACCGGCCCAAGCGTCTTCTTCAACGCATGTTCCGGTCTCTCCGATTCAGAGATCAGTTTGTCGATCGATTTGGTGCGAAAGATTTGCCGGGCCAGCGCGCTCGCTCCTGCTTACTGAAGAATTGGTGCGGGGCGTTTCAACTGCAGATGTGACTTCAGAATGATATGCAGACCACACTCACTTGCGAGCCAGGAGCGCTGTACTCCACAGCGCTCCTGGCTCAGCAAATAACTACCGCTTGCTCTGGCCACGCGAGGCCTTTTTAACCTTGGCCTTGTTCTCGCCGCGAGCGCCTGTGCGTGGGCCCTTCGGGGCTGCCTTCTTTCGTGCTGCGCGCTTAACCTTCTTGCGCTCTTCTTTATCGGTGATGCTCTTGGTATTTGCCATGGTTATTGCCAATCTCTCTCTAAATGCAATTTTCTAAAACTTAGAGGCGCTCCAGCTGGGCAAACTTCTCCACCAGCTTTTTCACGCCGTGCTGTTGAAATTGTACTGTAATCTTCGCATCATCCCCATCGCCTTCGCGACGAAACACCGTTCCTTCGCCATACTTCGGATGCCGCACGCGCGATCCCTGCCTCAGCCCCGTCTTTCCCGTAGGAGTCTCCACCTCCAGCTTTGGCCGCGTAATCTTCTGCCCGCGCGCCGCAAAAAAACTGGCGATATTGTCGATTGATTGTCCCTGCGCGGCTGGTTTACCTGCATTTCCTGCCCGGTTATTCAGCCCAGGACGAGCCGAGGCCCGACCCCCGCTCTGGGCCGTCTGGGCCGTCTGATCCTCATCCTCATAGCTATAGTGTCGCTCCCCCTCCTCGGTGTTCGAGCGGCCATACCGGCTCGCCTTCGGATACGGCGTCGCATAAGCCCCCCCATAGCCCGTGCCATAACCCGAAAACTGAGGCCGTGCCGGCGGACTACCCAAATCCTCCACCAGCCGCGCAGGCACCTCCTCCAGAAATCGCGAAGCAAGGCTCGGCTCCGGCATATCGCTGCCATACCGCCTGCGATATCGCGCCCGCGTCATCACCAGCGTATCCATCGCCCGCGTCATGCCGACGTAGCAAAGCCGCCGTTCCTCCTCCAACCCCACAGGATCGGTCAGCGTCCGCGAGTGAGGAAACAGCCCCTCCTCCATCCCCGTAAGAAACACCAGCGGGAACTCCAGTCCCTTCGCCGCGTGCAGCGTCATCAGCGTCACTTTGGCCTCTTCGCTATAGCCATCGGCGTCGCTCACAAGAGCAGCATGGTCCAGAAACTCATGCAGCGTCTCCCCGCGCTCCTGCGCATCCTGCGCCGCATTCGCCAGTTCCTTCAAATTCTCGATCCGCGAGAACGACTCAGGCGTTGCCTCTTCCTCCAACGCCCGAATATACCCGCTCCGGTCATTCAGAAACTTGATCAACTCCGGCAAAGTAGCGGGATCTCCCGGTTTACGAAACGCAGGCTTCTCGTCCTCCATCCTGATCTCCGCAGCACGTTCCACGGTCGCTCCCGCAGACTTCTTCAACACCACAGGAGCAAACGGATTGAAATTCGCCGCGTCGATCCCATGCGCTTCATCAGAGTCCGCGGCATTCTCCGGTGCGATGGTAGAGAACTCTTCGCTCGGTCCAAAATCAAATCCAAAGTTGAAGCTCGTATCGAACGAAGTATCTGCACCCGTATCTTCAACCGCTGCGACAACCGGAACTTCCTCTTCTTCCTCGCCGAACCCGAACGAAACATCCTCGTCCGCATCCACGAGAAGGGAAGCGCTTCCATCCTCCGCAAGATCCCCAGCCAGCTTCTCCGCAAACCCCGGCCCCAACATCGCCCTGGCGTCTTCAATCAGTCGTCGAAACGAGCTAAGAGCCATCAGCGCCCGCTGCGGCAAGAGCTTATCCTGAATCGCCCGCCCAATCGCGTCCCATGTGCTCATCCCACTTGCGAGAGCCATCCTCTCCAGCGTCTCCATCGTCGTTTTGCCGATTCCGCGGGGCGGCGAGTTCACCACCCTCTGCAGCGCAATCGAATCATGGACATTCTGCACGAGCTTCAGATAGCTCAGAATATCCTTCACCTCGGCGCGGTCATAAAACGAAAAGCCGCCGACCATGTGGTACTGAATCCCATACCGCCGCAGAGCCTCTTCCACCAGCCGCGACTGCGAGTTCGTCCGATACAACACCGCACATCGCGGCAGATCCTCCTGCCCACCCGCCTCTCGCAGATACCTCTGCACGCGATCCGCAACAAACAGCGCCTCATTCTCTCCATCCGGCGCCTCGTAGTACCCAATCAGCGAGCCGCCCTCACGCGCCGTCCACAGATTTTTACCCTTGCGCTGCGTGTTTTGCGCCACCACCGCGCTCGCGCCCTCCAGAATCATCTGCGTTGAGCGATAGTTCTGCTCCAGCCGAATCGTCCTCGCACCAGGAAAGTCCTTTTCAAACTCCAGAATGTTTTTAATATCCGCGCCTCGCCAGCTATAGATCGACTGGTCCTCATCGCCCACAACGCATACATTCCGATTCGGTCCCGCCAGCAACTTCATCAACTCGTACTGCGGCCGATTCGTATCCTGATACTCGTCAATCAAAATATATTTGTAACGCCGGTTGTACCTTTCTCGAGTCTCCGCAGACGACTTCAGCAGCCGCACCGTCTCCAGCAGAAGATCGTCGAAGTCCAGAGCATTCGCCTTGAACAACTCCTTCTTATATATCTCGAAGATGTGCGCAATCTTCTCCTCCATCGGATTCGTGCTCGCCAGAAAATATTCCTGCGGATCGATCATGTGGTTCTTCGCCCATGAGATCCTTCCCAGCGCCACCCTCGGCTTCAGCGACTTGTCGTCGATTGCCAGCCGCTTCAAGGCCTGTTTCACCACCGCCTGCTGATCGGTCTCATCATATATAGCGAACGTCCGCGTCAAACCAACCCCGCTCACGCGCAGAGCCTCGATATCGCGCCGCAACACACGCACACAAAAACTATGAAACGTAGCCAGCGTAGGCTTGGCGAGAGAGTTATGCCCCAAAATCTTATCGACGCGCTCGGCCATCTCCTTCGCGGCTTTATTCGTAAACGTCACCGCGAGGATGGAGTCCGCAGGCACGCCTCGCTCCTGAATCAGATAAGCAATGCGATGCGTAATCACACGCGTCTTGCCTGATCCGGCACCCGCCAGCAAAAGGACCGGTCCGTCCACCGATTGGATTCCGTCCTGCTGCTGCGGATTCATGTTCTCTAAAAGTCGACTCAACTCAAGCACGCTCCGTATCTATCTTAAGCTTTGTTCACCTGTGCATGCACATCTACAAAAAATCATCGAAGATGCCCGTATTTGTCGTCCATTTGTGAACAGCGTGTCCGCGCATGGACACGCATCGAATCGATTAACGTTCACGCAACAACTCAACATTTTAAATTCCTTTTTTTTGCGTTGATCCACGAATATTTCGGAACTATCCGTATTAATCATGCGTACCTCTTCGCACGACGAGCTTTCTGAACCATGGCAGAAAACTCCCGTCGAAATTTAGATCCATCGGGAGCTAACAAATGAAAGGCCTCAATCGTCTCACCGTCGCAGTTATCGCGTCCTCTCTTCTTGCAGCTCCGGCGTTGTATGCCGCAACCACGGACGTCTCGGTTCCTGTTCACGCGATGTTCGGAAAAACAAAGACGTCCACAGTCAAACTGAATCTCCGCAACGACTCCGGCTCAGCTATGGAGATCAAAGTCGGCGATAAAGTAATGACGCTCGACCCAGGCAAGCCAGTCAGTCTCAGTCTGGAAGTTGGCACACGTATTGTTGCCAACACCGCAACCCCAAATCACGCAGCAGGTTCTCTCATCGAAGAGGTCATCAGCGATCACAATGGCGCAACGATCGTCATTCGCTAACTCCTCATCTCAACCAGTTGTTGAACTCAGCCCTCCCTTAACGTCAGGCCGATCGTTCTGCAAAAAAAGCCACGGTCGGCCTAACCTGCCTTCGAATTCACCCACACCATTGCGGCACTTGTTATCCACGCTGCTCTCCTTGATATCCTCGTCATCATGATTCGCAACATCGCCGTCTTCTGCGCCTCCGCCAACGGTGCGCATCCCGTTTACCAGGCTGCCGCCGAGCAACTAGGCCGCGCCCTTGCCATCCGCAACATTGGTCTCATCTACGGCGGATCCAACGTCGGTCTAATGAAAGCCGTCGCAGAAGCAAGCCTCGCCGCAAACGGCAAAGTTATCGGCGTCATTCCAGAGGTTCTCGTCGATCTCGAGGTCGCCCACCACGGCATTACCGAGCTTCACATCACCAGCACCATGCACACGCGCAAGGCGCTCATCGGAGAAAAGTCGGACGCCTTCATCGCACTCCCCGGCGGCTTCGGCACCTTCGAAGAGCTATTCGAAGTTCTCGCCTGGCACACCCTCAAACTTCACGCCAAGCCTATCCTTCTGCTCAACATCAACGGCTTCTACACGAAGCTCCTCGACTTCCTCGATCACTGCGTCGCCGAAGGCATGCTCAAACCGAAGAACCGCGAACTCCTGCTCGTAGCGAATTCCGTTGAAGAAGCTCTGAACCTTCTGCAAATCCCCGCGCCAATCGCGCCTTAGCTACGGCACAACTCGCACTGGCAAACTCGCCGGAGGTACTCCCACGAGTAGATCCCGCTCTCGTGCCCGTCGCTCCATTTGAACTTAATCGCATACTTGCCCACAGGCGTCACCTCCAGCGGCTTCACCGGAGCCTCATACATCACCAGCAGCGTCTGCTGCTTCGGCTTAGCCACACCCATCGCCCGTCCCGTCTGCTCACGCTCTTCATGGCACGTCGCGCACGGACAAGCATTTCGTAGCCACGCAAAGGTCCACGCGCTCTGGTGTCCATCTTTCCAGTCGATCTCAACGCCGGTCCCCTCCGTCTTCTTCACCCGCACCTTCTGCGGAGTCGTCGCATCCGCCGGCAACTGCTGGTGGTCCATATCCTCGCGTCGCGCCTGTTCTGCGTTGACAATGCGAATCCCCTCGTGACTCATAACTCCTCTTTCGCGGACTCCCGCCCGTATCGCATCTTCAGATATAAGATGCTCAGCGACAAACCCAGCGTCGCCGCATTCGACGCAATCACCGGCTTCGACCCGCTGTAAATTCCGTAAACCAGCCAGAGAAATACGCCAGCAGAGAACAGCAGAAACGTCCCCAGCGAAATATCCCGCGCCGATCGCAGTTTCAGCACACGCACCAACTGCGGAACAAACGCCACTGTCGTACAGAATGCCGCCGTAAACCCGATATAGTCCACCATCTGCACACTCAACGCCATCACAATGTCCCCGAAAAAACAGATGAATCTAGCAAGGATCAAACACCGCGATCACGGCAGCTTCCAGAAGAAATAACCAGCCATTCCAAGCCCGGTAATTACGACAATCGTTCGCAGCGCCTCGGCATTCATGCGCCGTGCATACTGTGCTCCCACATATCCGCCTACTCCGGCAAATACCATGGAGATCAAGCAGTAGTGCCAGATCACCGCTCCACTCATCACAAACGTTACCACTGCACAGAAGTTCGACAGACACGCCGCCATCACCTTCAGCGAGTTCAGCGCATTCATCTCCTCCACGCCGAACAGCGCCAGAGCGCTCATAATCAAAAACCCCGCACCCGCGCCAAAGTAGCCGATATAAAAACACACCGGCAGCAGGACAAAGAACAATGGCACAATCGCGGGAGCCCTCTTTACATGCGGTTCAGCCGAGCGCTTTCGCAGCCATCGCGAAACCGGCCCGCTGATCCAGAACAGAAGCGAAGCAACCAGCAGCAGCCATGGCACGATGTGCAGAAACGTGATCTGCCCAGTATGCAGCAGCACAACCGCGCCGCTCACTCCGCCAATCACCGAGGCGGCACAGACCACCGGCAGCAGATTCCGCCGCAAATCTCCTCGCAACGCAGCCACCGAGGTCAACTGTCCCGGCCAGAGCGCGACCGTATTCGTTGCATTGGCCTGGATAGGCGCAACTCCTATCGACAACATCGCGGGAAACGAGATAAACGATCCGCCACCCGCCATTGCATTGATCACCCCCGCAATGAACGAGGCGATGACCAGCCAGATATAGTGCCAATGCGTGCTAAAGCTCGAAAGCATCCATCCTCTATTGTAACGACTGCCGCGAGACAACAATTCATCGTGCGGTAATCATCTCACGCAGCGCACCTATGCCTGAGCAGGCATCTCCGGAGTCGCCGCAATCAGCCTCCGCGTGTACTCCTCCCGCGGCGCGGCGCAGACCTGCTCACACTCCCCCAGTTCCACCAGTTTGCCTTGCTGCATCACCGCCACCCTGTTGCACAGATACCGCACCAGCGGCATCGAATGCGAGATAAACAGATACGTCAACCCATACTCCCGCTGTAGATCCCGCAGCAGGTTCACCACCTGCGCCCCCACGCTCACATCCAGCGCGCTCACCGGCTCATCCAGTACTAAAAACTCCGGCCGCAGCGCCAACGCCCGCGCAATATTGATCCTCTGCCTCTGCCCTCCGCTGAACTCATGCGGAAACCGCTCCAGAGCAGAGCCATCCATCCCCACCGTCCGCAGCATCTCCGCGAGCCTCACGGCCAATCCCCCCGCCGGCCTCTCACCGTGGATAGCAAACGGCTCTGCCAGAATCTCCCGCACCCTCATCCGCGGGTTCAACGCAGCATAAGGATTCTGAAAGACAATCTGTATCCGCCGCCGCATCTCGCGCATCTCTGACGAACCAGCCGCCAGCAGATTGAGCCCCGCATACCGCACCTCACCTGCCGAAGGCTCAACCAGCCTCAGCAGCACCCGCGCAACAGTGCTCTTTCCCGAACCCGACTCTCCCACCAACCCAAGCGTCTCGCCCCGCAGAATCGCAAACGAAACATCATCCACGACGCGCCGCCCCGCGCCATACTCTTTCACCAACCCACGCGCATCAACCAATACATCGGTCGACATAGCTCAATCCAGCTTGGGATGCTGCAGTTGAAAACTCGTAGCATCCTGATAAGCTTTGGCAAACGCCGCCAGCCGCGCATCCGAGTACAAAGCCCCTAAAAACGTCAGGCTCAATGGAGTCCCCGGCCCACCTGCATTTGCAAGCGCACCATCCTCCTCGTTCTCGCTCTTCGGCGCACCATCTCCGCGAACCCCATTCGGCACAATCACCGCCGGATGGCCTGTCAGATTCGTAGCCTGCAATTGATTGCCCTGCGAAGGCGTCACAATCACATCGACATCTGCAAACAGCTTCTCCATCGCGGCAATCGCCAGCGTCCGAGCCCGCATCGCCTGGATGTAATCCACCGCGGAATAAAACCGCGCAATGCGAAACTGATTCGGCCAATCAAACGGCAACTGCCCCGTCAGCAATTTATCCCGCCCACTCCTCGTCAGATCGTCGAACGCCGCCGCACCCTCCGCCTCAAGCACCGGCACAATTGCACCAAACGGAAAATCCGGAACCTCAACCGGAATCAGCTTCACGCCCATGTTCCGCAACTTGTCGAGCGCTGTCGAAGCATACTTCGCGTCATAAACTCTGCGCGCAAAGCCTCTCTTCTGCCCCTCCGAAGCATCCGCGTCCGGGCCCGCCGGTACATCGAACGCACTCTTGATATAACCCACCCGCAATGTCTTCCAATTAAAGTTCGCATCCCAGTTGAACGCCGCAGGCTGCACCGAAAGATCGTGCCCATCCTGCCCATAGATAGCCGAAAGCACCAGCGCGCAATCCTCCACCGCCCGGCAGATCGGCCCAATCTTATCCATCGTCCAGCTCAGCGCCATCGCACCTGTCTTCGGCACAAACCCAAACGTAGGCCGCAACCCCGTACACCCGCACCGAGTCGAAGGCGACGAGATCGACCCCAGCGTCTCCGTCCCCAACGCAAACCCCACACACCCCGCAGCCACCGCACTCGAACTTCCCGCTGACGACCCACTCGACCCCTGCTTCTTATTCCACGGATTCCGCGTCCGCGCACCAAACCACAGATCCCCCTGCGCCAGCGCACCCATCGAAAGCTTCGCAACCAGAATCGCCCCCGCCTCATCCAGCCGAGTCACCACCGTAGCGTCATAATCAAACTTCTGATCCTCAAACCCACCCGCACCCCAAGTAGTCCGATAGCCCTTCACCGCCAGCAAATCCTTCCCACCCCACGGAATCCCATGCAGCGGCCCGCGATACTTACCCGCTCCAATCTCTTTATCCGCAGCAGCAGCGTGATCCATCGCCCGCTCTTCGGTCAGCGTAATCACAAAATGCAGTTGCGGATCATACTCCTTCAGCCGCGCCAGATACATCTTCGTCAACTCGACAGAAGTTACCTTCCGCGTCTTCACCAACTCCGCCAGCTCCCGCACCGAAGCGAACGCCAGCGCATCCGAAGTCCCCGCCACCCCAGCCGAAACCTGCCCGGCCAGCATTTTCACATCCGGAGCCGCACTCATCTTCAGCGGCTTCTTTACCGTATCCAGCACCATATCGCCCGGCACCGGATCGAACACAAACGCGGGAGCAACACTATTCGGCATCTTCAAATCCCGAATCGCCGTATATGACTTCCGCAACTGCTCCAGTCCTTCGAGCATCATCTTCTTCTGCTCATCCGTCACGCTGATCCCGGCAATCGCCGCGGCCCCGTCGATCATCTCCGGAGTAATCTTCGCCAGCGCGTCCGTGCTGGCCTTCACCTCGCCGCCGCCCACAATCGGCGAGCTCTGCGCCTTAGCCTGAGTTGCCAGCGTGAAAAGAGCACCCGGCAGCAACGTCTGTCCCAGCCCCACCATGGAGCACACACCAAGAAAACCCCGCCGGTCCAACCCAGAAGAAACCCGTTCGCTCATCCCCGCATTATTGCATTATGTCGTTTCACAAGAAAGCTTTAGAACGGCATTTTCACCACGAAAAAAGAGGCAGCGCGCAGCCAGTAGCGCACTATAAGCACTCAACACTCTTTTTGCACCCATAAATGAGTTTCAGCGCCCTCGAATAAATAGAGATATTACTCGCGACTCTCCCCTATGGCCGCACTGCGAGTTGTGGCGAGCCCGCCGGGCCACCAGTTCCAATCGCCTGCAATACGAAGAAGCGCGGGACCGATCACAATGCGAACGAGCGTCGCGTCAATCAACACAGCGACCACCAAGGTAAATCCAATCATCTTGACCACCAGGAAATCTCCGAAGGTGAATGCCGCAAAGACCACGATCATGATCGCGGCGGCGCTCGTAATCAGGCCTGCGGTTCTAGCCATACCCTCCGGGATCGCATCCATTTCGCTGAGCCCGCTCCTTCTGGCTTCGAGAACACGCGCGACCAGAAATACCTCGTAATCCATGCTTAGTCCGAAGACGATGGCAAAGGTGACGATTGGAACAAGGGGAAACACGCTACCGGTTCCCCCAGGAACTCCCAGCAAGCTGCTTCCGTGTCCATTTTGGAAGACGAAAACCAATGCTCCGAAGGACGCCGCGACCGAGAGCAGGTTGAGTGCGATGGCCTTCAGGGCGGCGAAGATCGATCGGAACCCGCAGAGTAGCGCCAGGAGCGTTCCCCCCACTACCAGGGCCGTTACCGATGGAAAGCGGTCTCGGATGATCGTTTCATAATCGGCGTTGAGCGCCGGGATGCCTCCAACGAGAAGTGTTGCACCAGGCACCCCGGTGAGAGCTGGGGCGCCGGTCTTCCGGAGCTCCCGCACCCAGTCGACCTGTTCGCGCAGGGAGACTGAACCTGCGGGTAACACCTCAATCAGCGCCTCTCGTCCGTCACTACTAAGAAACGTTCGACGCGTCTCCCGCGAGAGGTCAAGGAGGGAGGACCGGTTGCCCTCCGCAATCGTCGTGATAGAAATCACGCGTTCAGAGCGAGGGTCGCTCGCGAGGCGCTTGGAGAGACGATCCAGCGCATCCCAACCGGCGTCGGTTTGCGCGATGGAATCGTTGGGAAGCTCGACAAGGACGCGCAGCGATTCAACAGCGCCGCCCCGATCCATCTGTTCCAGGGTGTGGAGCGCATGGACCGATTCTGCTGTCTGCGGCAGCCAATCGCCTCGGGGGAGACTCGTATCCAATCCCCTGACCTGCGAGGCCAGCAGAAGCAAAGGAGCGCCTGCTAAAACGAGGGCAAGCCAGGGATGCGCAACAATCACCTTTCCCCATCGCCTCCAGCGCTTTCCTGTGCGCGCGGCTCGATGCGCATCCAACTTGGGAGTAAAGGGCAATCGCCCAACATCAATCTGCGGCCCCAGCAGCGCCAGCGCCGCCGGAACAAGGGTATTGGTAAGCAACACACTCATTCCCGCCACCAGGATCCCCGCGATACCGATGGAACGGATCTCGCTGATCGGAACGGTCAAGAGCGCTAGAAATCCAATGGCGACGGTTGAGGCTGAAATCAACAGCGTGCGACCTGCCTGACGTGCCGCGATGGCCGAGGCTGCGGGGCCGCAGTGGCCGGCGGAGATCGCTTCCCGGAAGCGACTGACCATGAGGAGCGCGTAGTCGATTCCCAGGCCCAGGCCAAGCATGGTCGCCAGATTTTGCACCAGAATGGACAAGTGCCAGCGTTGGGCCAGGAATCCCGTAATCGCCAGAGTGGTCGCGATGGCAAGCTGGCCAACCGCCAATGGAATCAGGGCGGCGATCAGGCTTCCGAAAGCCACCAGCAGGAGTGCCAGGGTCGCGGGGATCACCAGGCTTTCACCGTGCCGAACGTCGTCGGCGCTCGCCTTCCGAATATCGAAATTCAGTGGAATCTCGCCTGTGAGTTCGAGCTTAACTGCCGGGTAACGGCCCCGCAGTTGATCTTGAAGCGAGCTTGCCAGTTGGTGAAGCTCCGGAACAAGCGACTCCACGGGACCGTCGGCTGACGAGAGTCCCACGAGAACAAACGTTCCTCCTCCCCGTCCCAGAAAAATCGGATCGCGCAACTCGAGATAGGACACGACTCCCGAAATGCCGGGTTGGTCTTTAAGCCCCGCCACAATGGTCTCTAATGCTTGCCCACCTTCTTGTGAATTCGCAGGTGGGAGTCCCTGGGCCACCAGGACCACGCGGTCCACAAACGGCGACCGAAAACGATCGGCCAACTCCTCCCGCACAGTTTCAGCCTGGCTCCCTTCGACACGGGTTGCGGTCTCCAGGTGGCGCTCCGCGTGAAAAGAGAATGGAAGAAGTGCAAGGGCTGTTGCGAGGACGATCCCTGACACCCAAAGACTGCGCACATGCATAGCACTCATCATGTCATACAAGCTCGTTACTGTAGCTCTTCGGGGGCACCAAAGAGGTGACCTGTCCGGGAACCGGTTGCATACCCTTCCGCAACGTGTCGCGTCCGTCCAGCCCTCTTAATCTGTTAAACTCTTTCCCGTCAGCTTTAGGAGGGATCAATTCGTAGCTTACTGTTGCTCGGGCTGCTTGCCGCGTTCCAACCTGGAGTGTCAGACCCACGCGTGGGCTCCTGGACGCTCACCTCTGCGCAGTCCACGTTGGATCCTCCGAATCGGCTCTCCATTACACCGCTGCATGACGGGACGCATGTCGTCATGTCAGGTGAAACCCATCTCGATTTCACTGCGAATGGGAACGGACACAAATCGTCCGCACCAGGAAATCTCGCGTTCAATCAAATTGAGCTGCGCAGGATCGATAAAAGGCAAGCGGAGGTCAAGGAGGAAAAGGATGGAGCTGTTGTGGCGACGGTTCGTGAAAAGCTTTCGAATGATGGAAACGAGCTAACAATCACTACTGTAATCAGGGGCAAAGACGATCAGATTACCTTCTGGACGCGAAGCGGGGGTGCGAAGGTCGCCAAGGACCTGTTCGCGGGCGAGTGGACGCAGGATCTCAGTAAGACCCGTTTGCGGCAAGGTTTGGTGCTCAAAATCGAGCCGGATGGAAGGGGTGGGATCCGTTTTCTGGGTGACTTCAGCTACACCGCCCGTTTTGACGGAAAGCAATACGATCTAAAGAACTCGCGCAACGATACCGTGACACTTGAACTTGTCGATTCTCACACGGTGGATGCGATTTACCGGCGGGGCGATCAAGTCGCTCAAAAGGATCGGTGGCTGGTCTCCGGGGATGGGCAGCAGATGACGCTCTCCACCGCTGGCACGTTGGAAACGGGCCAGCGGGTAACGGAGAAGCTCGTGTTCAAGAAGCAGTAACGGACAGAGCGTCCGGTAACGCTTCGGGGTATTCCAGAATCGGATTGCCGAGTTGTACCTCCTCGGCCTCGCGAGGAGCGACCGAGATGATCCCTTTGCGATGCATGAACTTCAGAATGCCGTTGACTGTGTCTTCAAGAGACGGGTCCGGTTTGCCCCACACGGAGGCATCGCGAGCCATTTGATAGGAAGAGTTGTCATAGCGTTTGAACTCCATGGCGGAGATGTTGTCGACTGATCCCACCAGAAAATCGAGCAGCGGGAAGAGAAGGTCTTCCTTCCGGCATCTCCGGATCAACTCGGGAACGAAATCGGGAAGGCTGAATGCTTCGAATTGCCGGCCAGTCGACTGGGTAATCAGCCTGGTGATATCCATCATGTTGGAATAATCGTCCCGCACGATGTGGTAGGTCTTGTTCGCTGTGCCAGGCGTGGTGGAGATGGCAACGATGTTGTTCGCCACGATATCCGCCGGAACAAAGCTGACCTGGTTGAGCGTATCGACGCCGATCCCGTGATTGACCATGAAGGCGACCAGGCGAACGGCGATGTCGAAGTTGTTGCCTCCGCCCGTGACGGAGGGACTCACGAGAGCCGGCCGGAAAACCCGCGCGGAGAGTCCCCGGGCGCGTGCGTCGAAGACCACCTGTTCGGCTACCCATTTCGATTGGCTGTAGCCGAAATCGAGAAGCTCCATATCCTCGTTATGGTCGGTTTCATACAGGACCGATTTGACCGCCCAGCCGAACACGAAGGTAGTTGAGACATAATTGAACTCTTTGGGCCTTCCCTCGAACGCCAATCTTACGACCTCATTGGTTCCCAGCACGTTCGCGTCACGCATCAGGTCGTAGTTGAACAGGTAGTTTACGGTTGCACCGTTGTGGAACACGGTGTCGATCTCACTCGCGAGGAAATCCCACACGTCCTGCGTCAGGCCAAGCTGTGGCTGCCCCAGATCGCCGCAGACGGGGATCACGCGGGCCTCGAACATCTCCATCAGCTCTGCTTCGCAGGGGCCCATGGACTCCATCGCAGCTCTCAGCCTTTGCTTGCCCCGCTTTTCATCGGAAGACCGGACGAGAACATGGATCTTCGCCCGTGTCTGCTCCAGCAGGCTCTTAATGAGGAATGGCCCAATAAAACCGGTCCCGCCCGTGAGCAACACCTGCTTTGGCTTTGGTATGTCCGGTACGGGCAGAGGCGCCATAGGCTCGAAGACGAGCTTACGGTCGTTGGTCATCATCTGCTTCTCGGCGGCGCTCTGCTCTTCGCGGAAGGTCGCAAGGGAATGGCGCAGATGAACGAGCGCCTCTTCGGGAGCGCTCTCCAGCATCTCGGCCAGCCCAAATAGCTCGGCTACGCTGACACGCTGAACGACGCCAATATCGACCTGCCTGGCCAGCATCTCGGCGCCTTTATCTTTCAGCAGCTCCTTGAGCTCATGCATGAACACGACAAGATCCAGGGAATCCAGGCCGGCTTCGACGAGGTTGTACGATTCCTGACCTGTCAGGTTGTATCTGGCCTTCAATTCGGCGAAAGAGGAATTCTGCTCGGAATTGGACGGCGAATGCCCGGCGTCCTTCTCCCGCGAGAAGTCCGAGAGCACGGTGAACTCACCTTGCAGCCACATCTGCTTGGTCTTGTGGCGCATAATCTTTCCCGAACTCGTTCTCGGGATCGCACGAGGCGCGATGAGGGCAATCATCCCCACTTCAACGTTGAGATAATTCCGCACCGCAGCGGCAATCTTTCGTGCTTCGGGAATCGCCTTGGGATTTTTGACTTCAGCAACGATTGCCAGCGCAGGTTCGCTGTCTTCCTGAATCTGGAATGCGGCAACGCAATTGTGCCGGATCAGACTCGATGATTTCTCCACAACGTTCTCGACGTCATGCGGGTAATAGTTTTGCCCGCGGAGAATAATCATGTCCTTGATACGGCTGCAGACGTAGAGTTCGCCGTTGTGGAAGAATCCTATGTCTCCCGTGCGGAGGTAGCCGTCGTCATAGGGAGTATCGTCCACCAGTCGCGCGCGAAACTGCTTCAGAGTCAGTTCCGGATTATTCCAGTAACCCAGGCACTTACCGCTTCCGGCGACCCAGATCTCGCCGATGCGCCCCGGCTGAAGAGCGAAATGCCCTTCCGGATCCACAATCTTAACGTCGATACCCTTCAGAGGAGTTCCACAACTGACAATCTGCGTGGAGCTGTCGATCTCCGAGACCTCGGTAATCATGCGCGCCTTCCCCAGTGCGAGGGCACGCTTGTTCACGGAGACGATATTGCGGCCGCCGAGCGTGACCGCCAGAGTATTCTCGGCCAGTCCGTAAGCGACATAGAAACTTTCACACTTGAGTCCGTATGACTCGAACGCCTCTAGAAACCGGGTGTAGGTATCCGCCTTTACGGGTTCCGCGGCGCACATCAACACGCGCAGCGAGCTGAGATCACAAGCCTCCAGGCTCTGCTTGGAAAGCCTCCCGGCGCGCAGGCAATAGTCGTAGGCGAAGTTGGGGGCAGCCGTCGCAGTGGCGCGGTAGGTCGTCATCGCATCGAACCACAGGATCGGCCTCTGAATGAAGTCCATGGGTGCGAACCCGTACGTCGTGCCACCTCTCATTGCTGGATACAGGTAGCACCCGATCAATCCCATATCGTGATACTGCGGGAGCCAGGAGACAACGATCGGCGAAGGATGGTCGATTACGAGTGAATAAGTATTCAGGATGTTTTCGTGCGTCACAATGACGCCCTTGGGCTCCATCGTCGAACCCGACGTGTACTGGAGAAACAAGATATTCGAAGGATCGACAGCCGGCCGATACGAAATCGTGTCCACGAAATCTTCCGTTGGGATCCACGGAAGACCGGAGATGTAATCTACGTCAACGCCAGACGCCGAGACTCCACTTCTTGCGAGATTCGTTTTCAGGGATGCGTGGTACTCTCTGCTCGTTAAGATGCCAGCCGCCTGACAATCCTTTGCGATGTGAACCATCTTGTACAGGGCGCTCTGGAAGCCACGCGAACTCGGGGGATAGACCGGCACAGGAATCAATCCAGCGCGCACGCAACCAAAAAATGCGCAGATCATCTCGAGTCCCGGCGGGTAGGCAAGCAGAAGCCGGTCCCCCGCCGCGAAGCGGTCCTCTTTCCGCAAATGTCCTGCGATCGCCTGCGTTCGGTGGAGAAATGACGCGTAGGAGTAGCTTTCGATCGGATCGCCGTTTACGTCAAGGTACGAATAAAGGAGTTTATCCGGGTGCTCATGTGCCAGCTTATCCAGGTGGCCTAAAATTGAAGCCATCAATCAGTGATCCTCCGAGGTTGAATAGAACGCAAGTCGGTAAACGAAACATCCCTCTGCAGCGAGCGAGGTGAAGCGATTGAGTCTCGAAGTGCAGACGCGAAATATGGGCCGACTGTGAGAATATACGCGCAATGTTTTCTCAGCATAAGCGTCGCTCGACTCGCCGGGGAACAGAGGTTCTCCTTTTTTTGCCGCACAGGACGCGAAGGGGAACTTCGGAGCTCCGCCGAGCTTCTATTGTCCATGCAGGAGGCCCCGTTCGTTTACGGTTCATTGGTGTTTCTATGTTAGCAAAGCATTTGGAGAATGCCATGAGTTATCGCTTTCCAGGGATCAGGTGGCGCACCCGGGCTTTGTCCGTCTCGAATTTTCTTGATTGTCCTTGATGGCTCGCACTAGAATAACGCAGCGAGGGTGTCGGCGGCGGCAATAATTTTCGCTGCGGGTCAGGGCCACGGATGCGACCTATGGAACGCGTCGGGCTCAATTGCCTTGATCGCGGAGGGGCCGGTGACGTTTGAATCCGAAGAGGTGATGGCTCAAGAGCCTGAGACGGCTGATCTTGTGCCAGCGGAATCCTCAGCGTCCCCGATTATCGACCCGACAGGTCCGTCTTCCTTCCCCAAAGTCTTACGTCGGCGCCTGGATAGTTTTTTTGCCGACCGGAACATCTCTCCCAAAGCGGACCCCATGATGTGGGCCAAGATCGCTGTGGGGCTGGCAGTCCTGGCGGGCGCCTGGATTGCCCTGTATGCGCTCAGGGCCGATTCGTGGAAGTTCATCGCCCTCTATCTTTTAGGCGGCCTCGCACAGACCTTTCTTTTGCTGAACATCGCCCATGACAGCAATCACAACGCCATCTCGTCTCGTCCCCTTGTCAACAAGACACTGAACTACGTCTTCGATCTATGCGGAATCAGCTCGTACATGTGGCGTTTCCTTCATCATCGGGGCCACCACTCCTGCGTCAATGTCCACGAGGAAGATGATGCGATCTCGGGGCGCGGCATCTTTCGCTTTACGCCCTACGAAGCCCGGACGCCATGGCACCGTTTCCAGCACATCTATGCGCTGTTCTTTTATGCGCTGTTCTCGCTCGAATATGTGTTTGTCAGGGATTTCGAGTGCTTTTTCTCCCCGAAGCACGAATACCTCAAACGCGCCAAACACCCTCTGCGCGAGTACGCCATCCTCTTTGCCGGCAAGGGTTTCTACCTCACGTACATGCTCGTCTTGCCTGTGATTGTGCTGGGAAAATCGCCTTGGCTGGTCGCCGGAGCGTTCCTTCTGGTCCATCTGATTGTCGGTCTGTCCGTAACCCTCGTATTTCAGACGACGCACACCATCGACACTACTTATTTCCCTGCGGATCGTGGTGAGTTTGAGAACGGCGTGTATCACATCTTCGCCACAACGGCCGATTATGCGACAGAAAACCCGGTTGTCGGCTGGCTCGCGGGCGGCCTCAACCATCACATCGTCCACCATCTGTGCCCCTTCGTCTGCCATACCCACTACGCTCCTCTCACCAGGATTGTGAAAGAGACCGCCGAAGAGTTTGGGGTTCCCTATCGGCAGCACCCCACGATGACCCGGGCAATCCGGCATCATTTGATACTTTTGAAGCAACTGGGGAACGAAAACTGATTCTGTGGGTTTATCTTTTATCTATGGGCCTACTACCACCTATTGCAAGTGACATGAAGTCTCCAGCGGCTCGGGGCAAATATCCGGACGGGCGGATATGACCTCATCTACTATCCCCGCTGTCTCGCGATTTCGCAGCTTTGCGGATTCTGCCGCAATGGCCCGCAATCCCGCGCAGGTTCTGTCCCGGTATACCCAAATCTACGGCGACACCTTCCGGATTTATCTTGGGGGTCTCAAAGAAGCGATCATCACCATTGATCCTGCTGTCATTCAGCATGTTCTGAAGACTAATGCGGACAACTACCATAAATCCGAAATCCAGGTGAAGCGCATGGGCCACTTTCTGGGGAAGGGGCTGCTCACCACCGAGGGCGAAGCCTGGCGTAACCAGCGGCGTCTCATCCAGAAGGGTTTCGGCCCAAAGCAGCTCGATGCATTGTCGGCCATCATGCAGGACTCTGTAGCTGACTCACTGCGAGACTTCGAAACCAAAATCCAGAACGGGCCCGTCGATATCTACCCCCACCTGATGAAGATCACCTTCTCGATGGTCGCCCGGTCGCTGTTTGGCGCGCGGTTGAAGGACGAAGACATCGATCTGGTCAGCCACACCATCTGCACGGTCCAGGAGTTCATCGTTCGGCAAACGCTTCAGCCCTATCTGAATCCCTGGTTCGCCGCCTCGGGCGAACTGCGCAAACACGAAGAGATGCGAACTCGAGCCGACGCCGTTCTGATGGAGTACATTCAGAGGCGTCGCAACGAAGCGCCAGGTCACGATCTGCTGCAGACCTTGATGGATGCGCGTTACAGCGATGGCGAGGGTATGAGCGATGAGCTCGTCCTGAGCGAGAGTATGCAGCTTCTGGTCGCCGGGCATGAGACGTCGTCCAATGGCTTATCGTGGCTGCTCTACCTATTAAGCTCGCGTCCCGATTGCCTCGAACGGGTCCGGCAGGAGATCTATTCCGTGCTCGGCGATGCGCCGTTGCATTACAGCCATGTCCCCAGGCTCGAATTTACAACCCAGGTCATCCAGGAGGGGCTCCGTCTTTACCCGCCGTTTTGGATGGTCGACCGCATGGCCGTTGCTGACGATCGCGTCGGCGACATCGCCATCCCCCGCGGCTCGATGGTCATTGCGTATGTGTATGGCGCGCACCATGCTCCGCGCTACTGGCCTGATCCGGAGACGTTCGACCCAGCTCGTTTCATCAAGGGAACCGAGAAGCAGCGCACGCCCTTCACCTACCTTCCCTTCGGAGGCGGACCGCGAGGCTGTATCGGCAATCATTATGCGATGATGCAGATCCTCATGATTGTGAGCGATCTACTCAGAAAATACGATTTTCAGTTGGTTCCCGGCCAAACGATCGAAGCTCGCCCGATGGTCATCCTGCGGCCGAAACACGGAATCCGCATGACGTTCACCAAGACCCTCGCGCCTGTCCCGAGCATCGCGTAAAAGGCGTTCCGGTCGACAACGAAATTGCTAATGTTGGCGAAAAACAAAAGGCGAGAACACTATGGTTCTCGCCTTTGGAATAAGATGGCGTCTTCCTAAAAGTCCACCCTGAGCGCTGCCTGTCCTGTGCGATTGCCAGCGTTCTCCGCCGTCTGCGGCCCAGTCAATGCGCCGAATGTCGAGCTGTCGATTGCCGTCACCGGTGGTGCGAAGTTCGTATGGTTCAGCACATTGGTAAAGGTCGTCTCGAAGCGAGCGTGAACCTTTTCCGTAATGTGGAATTGCTTCGCCGCGCCAAGGCTCACTGCGGCAGTTCCAGGCCCTTGCAAAATACCGACTCCGGCATTTCCGAAGCGGCCAGCGCCGGTTGGCGTGGGCGCGAAGGCTGCCAGATTGAAGTACTGTGCTCTGGATTGTCCGGCGTAGAAGTTGTTCGAGACCACATCCGGACGCAACACCGCACCACGGTTTACGACGTTAGTATTCGACTGGTCTGCCGAACTGCTGATGCTTGGCGTCAGCCACGGCCCTGTCTCAAGCAGCGTCACCGTGGTCAGATCCCAGCCTCCCAGTAACGCATCTTTCACGCCTCCACTATTCATTAATGCACGGCTCTTGCCGAATGGAAGCTGATAGATCCCAGTCAAAAGCATGCGATGGTGGCGTGTCCCTTCAACATTTCCCATGTCCTGTTTGATGTTGAAGCGGTCAGCGATCGGGCTGCCGTAGTTGACCTCGCCTGCAAACGCACTTGGCGCATCGCCCTGGTTGTCTGCCTGATTATTGGCGAAGGTATAGTTTGCATCGAAATAAAGCCCTCGCTGCATCCGGTGCGTCGCTTGCAATTCGACAGCGCGATAGTTCGCCTCTCCCGCATTGAACGTACTGAAAAGCTGCGCCCAGTTAGTGTAAGGAGAGCGTGGATCGGCCCACGGAATTGCAGCCGTTGGCGTGAAAGGCGTCGTACTTGCAGGAATCTGATTCAGATCCTCCGTTATGCTCAGCCTGTAAGTGTGCATGCCCACATAGCTCGCACGAACCGACATACTGCTCGAAAGCTCCCGCTCAACCGTCACATTCCACTGATTCGACTGCGGGTCGCGATAGTTAGGATCGACACCTTGATCGAGACTGCCGCCTCCAATCTGTGCCCCCACCGAAGGAGGCGCCGTATTGGGAAACTGAATCTGCGGAGTATTCGTGCCTTCTCCTCCTGTGCTGAAGTTGGAATAAGTATGCAGACTTGAGGTCGGGTTGCCGCTGTTGTTGAAGGACAATGGCCCCAGATTCGTCATCGTATAGATGCCGAAACCAGCACGCACAACCGTCTTCGTATCGTTGAAGGGCCGATATGCCACCGATACGCGTGGTTGCAGGTTCCCCTTATAGGTATTGCGCAGGCTCTGCGGCAATCCATCCTGGCTCGCCGTCACATACTTCGTACACGGAAGCGTGGTGATATTTAGGTTGCAGGCATTGAACGATTGTTGGAATGCAACATTCGACGGCGTGATGTTCTGACTCGTGAGATATCCAGCCAAAGCATCCGGAACAACAATCGAATTATTCCGCTGATCGAAGTTTGCCAGATTGCCGCCATCCTCCTGGAAGCCCGGCAGGATCTGCCAGCGCAGACCGTAGCTCACTGTCAATCTGCTGTTTAGTTGAAACTCATCCTGACCGAAAAAGCTGTACTGTGTCGCTGTTCCGCCCACATCAGGGCTGGAAACCGCAAAGTTCAACGTCGTCGGTGCGCCTTCCAGAAAATCACCAAAGGCATTTCCGGTGAAGGTTGGCTGAAAGACGAAACTACCGAAATCATCCGAAGCAAACGTTGGGGCAAAACTCTCCAGATCGAAGTACCGCACTCTCCGAATATCGATTCCGCCCTTCAACGTATGTTTCCCAAAGGTATAGGTCACGTTATCGCTGAACTGGGTTGTCTTCGATTGGGTGATACCTGCCTTGTCTCTGCCGATCGGGGTCAGGCCCGTACCGGCGCTGAAGTTGAAGGTAGGAAAGGCGTGCGTCGTCGGGTGCTGACTTATATTCACGCCGGTCAGGTCGAGCTGACTCAGCGCATCCGATCCCTGAATTGGAAAGTTGACGCTCGTAGTGACATTGGTAAAACCAAAGCGAAACTCGTTCAGCAACTTCGGAGTGATCGTGTAGGTATGGGAGACCAGAAGGCTACGGTTGTGGATCGAATCAACATCGTTTGGTAGAAAGGGATTTGCGAAGTCCGACGTGATGTTCTTCCGACTGAAGCGTGCGTAGGCGGACTGTTTCGAACTGATCGTTTGATCGATGCGACCATCGGCCCCGTCGGTCTGCGCTGGCGTGGCCTGGAAGTTCTCATAGTTGAAGCCAGGCTGCCCGTCCACATTAGGAAGCGGAATGTAGGTTAGTAATGCTTTTGCTGTTGGACTGATGCTGGTAACAGGGGCCAGCGGTGCCTGTCCGGGGACATTGAATCCGCTCAAGTCACCATTCCTTTCGTTCTGTGTCGGCACCTCAAACTGCTGCGCTACCGCGGTTGAACGGCGATTGCCTTCGTAATCCGCAAAGAAAAAGGTTCGGTTTTGCCCGTTATACAACCGCGGGATCGTGACAGGCCCACCCAACGAAAATCCGAAGGTGTTGAACTTCTTCGGGGATTTGCTGCTGAAGCCATACGGAATAGCATCCAATGCCTGATTCTGCAGGTACTCAAACACGCTGCCGTGATAGTTGTTCGTTCCGTTCTTCGTCGTAAAGGTAACGTCGCCAACCTGTGAGAACTCTGCGCTGTTATTGAACGCTGTCACCTTGACTGCGGCGATCCCTTCTTGCGATGGGTAAGCGTCCTGCAACGCGCCGTTCTGGCGGACGTTCGCAGTTGAGATTCCATCGACGGAAAAGTTCACCATGGAAGAACTAGCCCCGCCCAGCGCAATATTCCCCGAGCTGTCCGTCTGCACATTGGGAGAGAGGCCGAGCGCTCCGAGTGGACTCGTCGTCGTCGCGCGATTGTTCAGAGGAAGCCGCGTCATCTGCAGGTTGTCTTTTGAATCGCCGAGCGTCGCGTTCTCCGTGTTGATCTGTTCGCCGCCCGAGGTCACTTCAACCGTTGTCGTCTGCGATGCGACTGAAAGCGAAACCGTCAGCCGCACGTCCTGGCGCGCTTCGACGGAGATACCCGACATCTGCGTATCTGCAAATCCATCATGGTGCGCATGCAAGCTGTATATGCCTGCCTTCACATTCTCGAAGATAAAGCTGCCCGATGCGTCGGCATTCACGGTGCGCTCCGTATTCTCGTCGAGAGAGTGCAGCACGACCTGGGTGTCGGAGATGACCGCGCTGGTGTTGTCCTGCACGATGCCTCTCACGCTTCCGAACGTGGATTGTGCGCCAGCAGTCACCGCATTCAGAAGCGCTCCAATAACAAGCGCTGGAAGCATCCAAACCAGGATGTTCGCCCGTTTCCGTACTTTCCCTGCTGTCGCGTTGTTGCGTGGCTTAGTCTTTGTAAAGTCCGGATTTTCTTTTTTATCTCCAACAACAGACGTCCACGACTTAGCAACAGCCGTCGACTCAAATTGATAAAGGCCTCTCATGTCTTTCATTTGGATCACCTCGTGAAGCCGATTTTGACCGGCGACTCTCAGTGAATCGTGAAATCCATTAAGTACGCATAAGCGCGATCCTTACGGTTTTTTTATGCCTTCGTCACTAGAATCAAACTCTAATCGGTTCCGAAGATGCCCACAAAAGCAGTCCGCGATACTATCGCAAGGATCGCCGCTGGAATCGCGGCAGCGCTGTTTATCACCTGGATTGCTTATCGATTTCATTTCAATCTCTCTTCCGCAACCTCAGTTCATCTCCTTCTTGTAACCGCAATTGCTCTGCGTTGGGGATTTCTTGAAGCGAGCATCGTGTCTCTCTTGTCCGTCGCTTGCCTCGATTATTTCTTTACTCAGCCGTTATTCGCGTTCTACATGTCCGACTCGCATGATTGGGTGGCCTTGATCACCTTCGAAAGCGTAGCTCTGCTGGTGAGCCGCCTTTCCAATCAGGTTAGCCGTCATGTGCGCGAAGCCGAGACGCACCGTTCGCATCTGCAGAAACTTTACGAACTGAGCCAGCACGTTCTTCTTCTCGACCGGCAAAGACCGGTCGACGAGCAACTCGCAAGCTTGGTTCAATCCACCCTCAAGGTAAAGGGTGTCGCACTTTGGAACGCTTACGACCTCCACCTATGCAAGAGCGGCGACTGCGATGTCACAGAGAGTGAGGTGCGTTCCATATACTTCATGGAAACCAATAAGGACGACCTCGCAACTGCCACCTCGTGGCGTGTTCTGCGCCTGAGCACGCGACCCATCGGCTCACTGGTCGTCTACGGCCATTCGCTCGATGCTGCATCAATCAACGCAGCCGCATCGCTGGTCGCTGTCGCTATCGAAAGAGCGCGCTCCTTCTCTGCAGAGAGCAGCGCAGAAGCCGCCCGTCAGAGTGAGCAACTGCGTTCTGCTGTGCTGGACGGTCTCGCACACGCCTTCAAGACCCCTCTGACCACAATCATGAGCTCAAGCTCCGGGCTATTGGAGATGAACACGTTATCAGGAACTGAAAAGAAACTCGTCACTCTCATCGACCGGCAAGCCGGCCATCTCAAGGATCTCACCACACATCTGCTCCGCACGGCCAGGCTCGACAATGCCGATCTCAAGCTCAAGAGGGAGCAAATTGATCTCATACAACTCATCCAAAGCAGCATCGAAGCATCCTCGCAGGAACTCAGTCAACACTCCGTCCACATTCAGCCCACAATGCAACGCAGCTTGGTATGGGCAGACCCCCATCTCCTGAAAATGGCGATCTTTCAGCTCCTCGATAACGCGGCAAAATACGGTACCCCTGGCTCCCCCATTGCAGTGGATGTCCAGGAGGAAGATGCAGAGATACTGATCAGTGTTCGCAACGAGGGCTCCTTCATTCCCCCAGAAGAGAGTGACAAGATATTTCAACGCTTCTACCGCTGTCCGGGTTCGGACCGTAGAGCGTCAGGAACAGGAATAGGGCTCGCAGTGGTTAAGCGGATCACAGAAGCGCACCGGGGACGCACCTGGGTCGATAGCAATCAACATGCCGGGACAACCTTCTTTCTTACTCTGCCCCGCATGGCAAAGGAGAAGTGACGTGGAACAGGGAAACAAGGTTCTTATCGTCGAGGACGATGCAGGAATTCGTCAGAGCCTCTTCGAGACTTTGAGCGCGCTCGGATTCATGATCGGTGAAGCCGGCAATGGAGAAGAGGCACTCTTGCGCCTGCGGATGGTCACCTACGACGCCGTACTGCTCGACATCAATATGCCGGGAATGGGCGGCATGGAAACTTGCCGCAGAATCTTCAATACTTACCCCCGTCTTCCAATCATCATGCTCACGGTGCGCGATGACGAGGAGGACAAAGTGGAAGCGCTCGATGCAGGCGCACACGACTATGTGACGAAGCCATTTCAGGTCCGGGAATTAACTGCAAGGCTACGCGCGGCCATCCGCGGCTCCAAAACAACCGCCGCTCCATTGGACTCTCTCATCGCCATCGGTGACCTCGTGCTGAATCCGGGCCGTTATCGTATCGAAAAGTCCGGACAGGAGATTCACCTCACTCCGAAGGAGTTCGAAATGCTGCGCTATCTGATGGAGCGTGCCGGCCGGCCTGTACCTCACAGTCGTCTCCTCACCTCAATATGGGGACCGGAGTACGGGAACGAGCGCGAATACCTCCGCGTTCTGATCAACCAGCTCCGGAAAAAGATAGAAGACGATCCTGCCCGCCCTACTTATATCCTCACAGAAAGCCATGTTGGCTATCGCTTTCGTGACATTTAGGCGTCACCTTGTGCAGGCGCTTTCAAACTTCTGAAAAGCGAACGATATGGGGGATAAGGGTGATTTTCGGCAGAGTTCGATTTTGTACTCGCCGATTGCAGCGCCGGCGAGCCGTCGGTTGGCGGGTGCATCTAAGAGCGCAGCCTTGACCACCTGCGGATCGCGCGACATATTTACCATCTGCGCCGAGTTATGAGCTTGCTATCCTGACTCTACGTCTTCTGTTGCCTTGGAAGGATCCTGAAGCATAACCTTCGGCACTGGATGAAATGTACCTCAGCCATAATACGCGTTGAGCCGAATGAATGCTTCAAATCTGTGATGAAGATCTGCGCTAAGAATAGACGATCAGGAACCGTCACACTCTGATTCGTCATATGGCATCGGGAGAAACTCCCCCGGAGTGGGTTGGCTGGGCGAATATCGGATTAAAAACAGCACTTCTGACAAACTATTTGCAAACCTAACACCTTTCGATGACATATTCATCGTTACGGAGAAATAGGATTCATCGTTGCACAAAAATAGGATTCATCGTTGTCGAAAAAAGGATTCATCGATGAATAAAAATAAGATTTATCAATGATAAAAATAAGGTGTGTCGATAATAAAAACAAAAAAATAGATTTATCGATGCATAAAAATAGATTTGAGAGTCAGTTCCTTGCAATCGAAATAGATAACGCTTCGATTTATTCCCAAACCCTAAAATTTATTTAGGGTAATATTTCGAGGGTGAGCAGTTAAGGGCGATACGACTCGATGTATTGTCCCCATTTTCACAATTCCCGAGATGAGTGCGGTAGGCCAGTAGTTTGATCAAAATACCCTCGGGAGCTGTATGAAAATGAAGATGAAGAGTTTAGTGGTTTCGCTGATTACCCGTTCATTCCATCGAATAGAAAATAACGTGAATCGGCTAAAGACAGGTTTAGCTATAGCAATTGTCTGCGCTAGCTTCCTTATGGGTGGAAGTGTCGCCCGCGGACAGGGAATCGTTACGGGAACTCTTGTTGGATCAGTGGAGGATGCAACAGGTGCCGTGATTTCTGGTGCAAGGATCACGGTGACGAAGGCGGACACTAATACCGTATTCACCGCAACGACCAATGCCCAGGGCGCTTTCACTCTCAGCGACCTTCCAGTGGGCAGCTACTCCGTCAAAATTGAATCCCAGGGTTTTTCTTCACTCGAGGTGAAAGATCTTCATGTGGACGCGAACCGCACGCAATCGCTGGGAACTCAAAAGCTCTCAACGGGCACATTGACCTCAACGGTCGAGGTCAATGCATCTCAGGTCCAATTGGAGACGACGGAGGCTCAGATATCGACAACATTCACGACGCAGCAGGTTTCCGAACTTCCCGTCGGCGGCGGTTTTGACGAATTGGCTGTCCTGATTCCGGGCGTCGTCGCTACGCATAGCGCCAACTACGCCAACACCAACGGCACCGGCATCTCCTCCAATGGCCAGCGTGGCCGTGCCAATAACTTCGAGATCGATGGCCAGGCGAACAACGACAACTCCGTTACCGGACCGCAGTTTTTCTTTGGCAACGAAGAAGCAATCGATCAAGTTCAGATCATCACCAATAACTTCAGCGCAGCGTATGGCCGCAACATGGGTTCGGTGGTGAACTACATTACCAAATCGGGCTCCAACAACTACCACGGCTCGGCGTTTTACCGGTACGGCGGCAACTTCACCAGCTCTCTCGAAACTGGTGTCTCGAAAGGCGCGGCCTTCGGTTTCTGCGCCCCGGGCGAGAGTCCCAGCAGTGGTTGCAATGAGCCCGTCGTCCCGCGTTATGTCTACAACGTCTATGGCGGAAACTTTACCGCGCCGATCTGGAAGGACAAGATCTTCGCTTCGGTCGGCATCTATGGCACACGTGAGTTTGAAAACGGTGGTGCAACTGTTTCAACTCCGAATATGGTTCCGACCCAGGCCGGTCTCCAGATGTTGAACACTATTTATCCCAACAACAAGGCAGTTGCCATCCTGAACCAGCTCAACCCGTTTCTACTCCAGGGCAACCCTCACGCTATCGGTAGCCCAGTTTTGGAAAACGTGTCTGATGGAACTACACCCGCTTCCATTCCTTTCACGCAGATTGCACGTAACTTTCCGAGTTCAGCCCTGGATCGCGAATATCTTGGCCGGCTCGACTTCCAGCTCACTAGCAAAGATCATCTAAGTGGCCGTTATATCTACCAGAATGCCCCGGATATTCCCGATAACCCCACAGCAACGGGTGGAACGGTCAATGTCACCGACATCACTCACGCTATAGGAGCTGACCTGGTTCACACTTTCTCTCCGCACTGGGTTGATCAGATCCGCTATAGCTTCCAGCAGAGTACCCTTGCTTTTGACGGCGGAGACTTCCCGAACTGCACGATCACCAATTTTGCAACCTGCCCCTCGCAGATCTCCCTGGGCGGCAATTTTGCAGGCTACGGCCTCGCTAGCAACCTTCCACAGGGACGTATCGTCAAGACCGGTCAGGTTCAGGACAATGCGACCTGGAACTTCGGTCGCCATACCATAACATTTGGCGGAGAGTTCGACTATCAGAACTCCCCCAATACTTTTCTGCCCGCATCGGACGGTATCTTGAACTTTGCCGCTGGTGGCGCGACCAGTTTCAACAGCTTCCTTCAGGGTGCCGGCACAGTAATTCTCGCGCAGGGAAATCCTCTCATTCCCTTCAAAGAGAAGGACGTTGCCTTGTACTTCCAGGATGACTGGAAGATTTCACCGGAGTTCACTGCGAACCTAGGTATTCGGTGGGAGTTCTTCCAGCAGGCGCTCAACCTGCTGAACACGGAGTCTGTAGCTCAACAAACTGGTTCGACCCCTATCTGGGACACTGCTCTACCCCTCTCACAGACCACCTTTCCTCGGATTCCTCAGAGCTATCGTAATGTCGAGCCTCGTATTGGCTTCGCCTACAATCCCAACTTCGCAAGGAATCTGGTCGTCCGCGGCGGCTTCGCCATCAACGTCGATCCCGGCTTCTATAACATCAATCTGAACGCGGCAAGCTCAGCTCCAGTTGTCAACACCGGTAACTTTACCTGCAATGGCACTGCTACTCCCACTACTCCAGCCAGTTGCTTGCCTACCGGAGGCGCCAATTTCACCACGGTCGCAGCTAGCCTCAGTCAATTCGTTCCAACCGGCGGTAATCCGGGGCTGGCCAATCAGGACTTCGTCGGTTCCAACTTCCGCCAGCCGTTAGCTGAAACCTACACCCTGGGTATTCAGTACCAGGTGACACATAACGCCGTGGCGGAGGTCCGATACACCGGTAATCACACCATGGATAACTTTCAAACGGCGAATAGCAATCCCTACCTGCTTCCTGTAGCGACGGACTTTCCGAATGTAGTTGCACCGAGCAGCCTGTGCACCGCAGCCGACAGCACACTGCCCGGTGGCGCCGACATTGGACATCTTAACTGTGGTTCCACCATTGTGAACACCGTCAGCAATACGGCCTTCTCCATCTATAACGCTCTGCAGACCAGCTTGACCGTCAGAAATTACCACGGCATCTCGGCAACGTTCGGCTATACCTACAGCCGCACGATCGATAACGTCAGTGAGATCTTCGGTAATAACTCCGGAGCGGGTAACGAATCTGCCTATGCTCAAAATCCTCTGGATACCAACTTTGGCGAGCGGGGCGTAAGCGATATCTCCTTCCCCAACGCAGCCAGCATCAGCTTTACCTACGCCCTTCCAAAGATCGGCTCCTCCGACCGAGGCCTGGTCGGCAGGCTGGCTAATGGGTGGCAGATGAACTCGATCTGGATCTATAACAGTGGCCAGCCCTTTACCGACTACGACACTGTTTCAAACTCCTCTCCTCAGGTGAATCTTCCAATACAGCCGAACACAAGCACAGCCTTCCCGAGCGGCACGGTTGGCGATCCAAAAACTTCCTCCTCCTATAGTGACGCCAACTTCGCTACCAACGAAGTTGGTTTTGACACCGAACGTCCCATCGTATCGAACCCCAAGGCCCCTATAGGCACAGTCGGTATTTATACGACCGTCCCAACCGGCAATGGAACCACAAACTCGGCGCCGATGCTGGTTGACTACAGCACAGGCGCACCAGTTACACCCAACGCGGTCCATTGGATCGCGAACAATCAATACGCTGCACAGTTTGCAGGCACGCCCTACCCAGGATCCGGCCGCAATTTGCTTCGCGGCGACACCTTCAACAATGTGGATCTCAATGTCTATAAGAATACGATGCTCACTGAACACGTTACGCTTCGTATCGAGGCGGACGCGTATAACGTCCTCAACCGTTCCTACTATGGTCTGCCGGACGGTAACCTGGGCCACTATCCGTTTGGCACGTTCAATAATTTCAGTGGTACCCCTGCTCAAGCCGGTGGCCTTGTTGGCGTCGGCACCGGTGTCAGAAACATGACATTCGGCGCCAAAATTCTCTTCTAACACTTTCAACGCAAGCGAAAAAAAACCACGGGCTGCCGATCTTTGGCAGCCCGTGGTTTTTGCTAACAATCAATCACGAGAGTCCTGTAGAAACTCGACCTGCACGGTTTTCGAATCCTCGAAAACTATACCTTGTGCTAAACAGCGACCCTGGCAGGGAATACTCCATCTTCCAACTTGCTTTCGATTTGCGCCAAAATTTGGTCGCACGCAGAAAGATCCTCCGCAACAAAGTGGGCCCCGGCCTCGAGGAGCTTGTGCGCAGCGTGTTTGAGGAGAATCTCCTTTTGCGTAGTTGGAAGTTGGTTGAACGTCGGAGCGTCGAGTCCGATCATGTTTCCCGTTCGAGTCAACCCGATGGTCCACATACCAGCGTTTCGCCCTTCTTCGATATCGCTGATGGTGTCACCGATTTTGATGCATGAGGATGGCGGATAAACGTTGAGCATCTGCGCGTTTCGCGCCAACATCCATGGTGCCGGCCGGCCGGCTCCGACCTCATCCGGACACACTGAAGCATTCGGCCGATAGCCGCTGGCAGCCGCCTGGGCGAGGACCGGGCTTAGCATCTCACGGGTGTAACCCGTCGTACTCCCGATCAAAAGACCACGATTCTGCCAGGTTGTTACGGTCTCGGCCACGCCCTCGATGAGCTGTGAATGTTGCGTGATAATGTCCATTTGCAACGGACCAAACTCGTCAAAGAGTTGCGAGACCTCTTCTATCCCAGGCTTTTTGCCGAAAAGCGCATGCCACTCAGAGCTGACATTCGTCAACGCGAGAATTGCCTGGATGTGGTCACGTTTAAGCAACCCCATATCTCGCCGTGCGTCTTCCATCGAAAGAGCGATTCCATGCTTTGCAAAGAGAGTCTTGAGTGCCAGGACGGGCGCGACCGAACCGTGGTCTACCGTTGTGCCAGCCCAGTCGAGCATGACTGCGCGAATGCGAGGAGCTTGGTTCATGCCGCACCTCGCATGGAGAGAAGGCTAAAGGTCTCCGCTGCTACGCCGAAGCTCAGGGTCATGCCTGCGCCGCCGAGGCCCGTCACAACTTCCACGCTATCGTCGGGCCGAAAACGTATATAGGGCTTGTCATGATGTTTCGCGTAGACACCATACCAGCGCTCGGCAACCGAGAGCATGCCGAAGTTGGCTATTGAAGCACCGACGGCTGCAGGGTTCCGTTCAAATACAACAACTTTTTTTCCTGACTTTCCAGCCATGTGAGCATGGGCAAGTCCGATGATGCCCGCACCGACGATGATGATGTCCGCATTTCGTGTTTCCATTTGCGGAGATTACAACGGCGAACCCGCAGTCTCAAGTGCTGAACGGTTAGGTCGCGACGTAAATTGCGCCTCATTGTGTGCCCCAAACGCACAAATCGAGCCTGCCACAAGGGCGAAGAAGACAAATAGATCGAACAGTTTCGTCCAGCCCAGATGAGAGACGTAGACGGTTACGAGCAGGGGAGATAACGCCTGTCCGATCGACCCGATTGCATTGACAAACCCGGAGGCACGCCCATGCAGTTCATTGGGCACTGCATCGAGGACGGCCATTCCGGACATAAGGATGTCAGCTCCATGAATAAGGATGCCCATCAGAGCGATGGAAAGGACCAAACCGGCGGCTCCGCTCCCTGTGAGCATAGGGTGAATGAGGCAGATAAATGCGAGTGCGAAGAGCATGCAAGCACCAAGCGCCATCCGCCGCTGCGCAAAGTAACGCTGAATGGCATATGCTGCGGCTAGCGGTCCGAGGAAACCGAAAAGCTCGAAATAGGAGGCCATATGTTCGGCAGAAACAACTCGATAGCCGAGATCCGAGATCAGGTAATTTGGCAGCCAGAACAGAAGCGTATAGCGCGTCATCTTCAAAAAGAAATACATACTGGAGATGACCTGAATTCTTCGATTCGAGAGTAATTGGTGCCACGGGCGGTCCTCTGCGTATGGGCCAGGGGATTGCGATGGAGCGCGGATAGCGGGAGGCGCGGCAGGCAACCGATGGGTCTCTTTGAAAAAGAAAAACGCTGAGCATACCAGAATGGCGGAAGAGACAAGGTAGGCCGGGTGAAAAGCCACCCGACTAGCCATATTTGTATTGAGAATGAGCCATGCGGTAAGAGAACTCGCTAGCAATCCACCGAGGATATAGCTGGTGCTCCACCAACCCAATACGCGATCTCGCTCGCCAGCCCTAAACCAACCTCCGAGCAGTTTGAGTAGCGCAGGCCATCCGAATCCCTGGCCGAATCCATTGCCCAGTTGGAGCAAAAGCGCCAGGACCGGCTGATTGCACCAGGCCAACGACACAGTGCAAAATATGGAAATTCCAGCACCCGCCAAGGCCGTTCGCCGCGCGCCGATACGGTCCGCTAATGTGCCTCCCACCAACTGACCTACGGCATACATTACGCCAAAGCATGCGAGACTCACGGCAAGGGAAGAGATCGCACCTCCCTTGGCTATGCCCATGTCCTTGCGACAGATGTAATACCCCGCGTACAGAGTCCAGGCCGCGAAGAAGACGCGACCTCTTGATTGCGCTATCGAAGGGTTCTCCGTGCTCATTGCGTCTGACCTGCATTCGTCTGTGCCGCCAAGGGCGAATCCCGAAAGATCATCGGTTGAGAACCCTGGGACATCGGGAAGACCACCTGGCTTGTCGTGCCATCTGCCAGGCCATCAGCCAGACCTTCGGGGAAGGTGTCCCGTTCGCACAGCAATCGGACGAGCGACTTGATCGAAGCGTCATCCGTACCATCAATATGTATTGATCGGATTGGGCCATTCGAAATCGTCAGCAATGCCGCCTGACCCCCATGCTCAGGATAGATCTTCGACGCGGTTCGATCGAAGATCTTCCGGCCATCGGCTGTCTCAATGACCGTCAGGCGGCTCGCATCAGGCGGCGATAGATCATCCGTCATGGCCCGCGAAGACTTGCTCTCAGATGGCGCGCCAATCGAGATCAGGATCTCGCCTTCCCTGGCCGTAGTATCCCCAGTAAGGTTGAGTTGGCTGTGGAATTGCCCGGCAAGGTTAAGCAAAGGAGCTGTGGCCTGGATCTCTTGCATCGCGACCAGTTGAAGGCCGCCGGTGTTCTCTGCAGGCGGCAGATAGAGTCTGACGTTGTGCCCCTGAAAGACGTGTTGCCAGAATGTCGTAAAAGGATGTTCTTGAGCTATTTGCCACCTGAGGCAGATGACACATAGAAAGAGTGCAATGACGGTCGGAGCAGCCAATCGCTGAAGAGTCAGCGGCACTTCTGTTTCGTACCGTACAGCCTGATCGGAGGTATTTTGATCGCAAGCTTCTGCCTCGAGAGACAAAGTGGCTTGCCTGAAGAACAGGGGAACATACGAGCCGGAGGGTAAGTCAAAGGCAAATCGGCCAACTCGTATTTCCTTCGCGTTATAAGCGGTAAGTCGCTTCCGGACATCATTTGCGCGTACGCGGACCCCCGCATCCGAGCCTGTATCGTAGGTCGCTTCACGGCCCAACAAGCTCATCCCGATAAGACGTTCTTTCAATTCATCTGTGTTGCCATTCAGAGCGCGATGGACGATGTGCCGCAAAAATTCACAACTCTTGGGACTCGTTCTGAAGGCCGGGCTCTTGCACACTGCTTCAAGCGCCTCCTGGAAGTCAGGCGCGTATCGCGAAAGCTCTGAGACTGAAATCTCCGTGTAGCCCTGCATATTGAGGTGTGGTCAATGACTAGGAACACTCTATCCAGAATGCGTTACAGCACTGTGACAGCTTGATTTCCGTGATGTTTTTTGCCCTTACTCTCAGGAGATTGTTTGCCTAACGGTAAGGTTAGGACCGCTGAACGTGTCGAACGTTTCAAACGCAGTGAATGCATGAGAGCCTGTTCACCGAAACAGAGAAAGACTGAAAAGAGTTTGAAATCTGATGAACCTGACTGTCGGTCAACGTAAGACCTTTACTGTCACCTGGATCACGTACGCAGGTTTTTATCTATGCCGCAAAAATCTCAGTATCGTCCTTCCGCTGCTCGCAGGCGTAGCGGGATTCCACAGCATCCAACTGGCCAACATCGTCTTTGGATACAGCCTTCTCTACGCCGTCGGCCAATTCGGCTTCGGCTTCTTATCTGACAGGATCGGTCCGAAGCGTGTTGTCGGCGCGGGCTTGCTGCTGATTATCGGCAGCAATCTCATGATGGGCCTTCACGCTTCTGTAATGTGGCTTCTTCTATTCGCGTGCTTCAACGGGATCGGTCAGGCAACGGGATGGTCTGGATTGGTCAAGACCATGGCCAACTGGTTCAGCTACGAAAATCGCGGAATTATAATGGCGTGGTGGGGTACCAACTACGTCCTTGGAGGATTCCTCGCAACGGCCTTCGCAACCTGGGCTGTCGCCGAGCATTCCTTGCTGCCTCAGCTCGGATGGGCACGCGGTTTCCTCTTTCCCGCGCTGCTGCTCTCTGTCATCACACTGTTGTTCTTCGTGTATGTAAAGGACACGCCTCCCCAAATGGGCCCCGGCGCTGGTCAGCCCGAACGCTCAGCTGCTGCCGTGCCCGAACACACGAGTTCGGCCGACCTAAGAATGCTCCTCTGCAAACCTTCCTTGTGGACGATCAGTATCTCCTACTTCTTTCTGGAACTTTGCCGATACGCTCTGATGTTTTGGCTGCCCTACTATATGGTGCGGCAACTTCAGTATGGTGTGGCGACCGCAGGTTACCTCTCCTCGTTGTATGAACTCGTTGGAATTGTCGGAGCACTTCTCGCCGGGTATATCTCAGACCGCTTCAATCAGTCGCGGCGAGCCCCGGTCTCCGCCGTGATGTTGTGCGGGTTGGGTCTTGTCATGCTCCTTCAACCGATTCTTGCCCGCTCGGGACTCGTGGGTATAGGGCTCGTCATCTCGCTCGCAGGGCTTCTCTCTTATGGCCCAGATACTCTACTCTCCGGTGCAACCGCGCAGGATATCGGAGAGACGCGTGCTGCAGCTACAGCATCGGGACTGATTGATGGTATTGGGCATCTTGGCGCTCTGTTTTCTCCATATGTTGTGATCTCGATAAGCGAACGCTATGGGTGGGACAGGCTCTTCCTCGTCTTCGCCGCTACGGCATTCCTTGCGGGTCTCATACTACTGCCTCTCTGGAACCTGAAAGCCTCTGGTGAGGCAATCAATCATTTCAGTGAACCAATCATGCAAGAGACCACCTAGCAACATATGTCACGGTCTGATCACTGCCTATTCGGAGCCTTCGTGATGTTTGTTCAACCCAGTTCATAACCGTTAAAAACCCTGTATTCATTAGGCTTTTACCGAATCAATCCTTGGCGGGCGCTACTGTCAAAACTATCAGCGCCACCTCAACTCATCATCAGGATCTAACTGGAGTTACTAATGCGATATTCAGGTTTAGCCGGTTGCCTTCTCGCAGTCATCTGCCTTGCATCCCCGCTCTTTGCTCAAAATGCCAGTGTCAGCGGCAGGGTGGCCGATCCTCAGAATGCGAGTGTTTCAAAGTCCATCGTCACTCTTATCAACACAGACACCCAGGTTAAGGTCGAGAGTGTCACAGACGGAAGAGGTGACTTCATCTTGCCGCCTGTCGCTCCAGGACATTATGAGGTCAAGGCTGTCGCTCCAGGCTTTGCGCCGTCGCTCCTTACCAACATCACGCTTGAAATAGGTGAATCGAAGGTCTTCGCTGTCATATTGAAGCCGGGCTCCGTTCAGCAAACAGTGGACGTTACCGCTACCCCCCCGGAGGTCAACACGGACAGCGCCGATCGCGGTCTTATTATCGAGCCTACCTTCGTCGAAAGCATTCCCCTCAATATCCGTAATCCTCTGCAGCTAATCGACTTCTCTGCCGGGGTGACGAAGGGAGACGATGGGTTGTCCGGTCAGGACTCCACGAGCGAAAGTCGCACCAACACGTTTCGCATCAACGGCGCCAAGGCCTCGACCACGGACGTCCTGATCGATGGCGCAGCCAATACGACCGCCTACTATAACCAGGATGCAGGTATTCCCGGAGTTGAGTCGGTGCAGGAATTCCGCGTTTATACAGATGCGTACTCTCCTGAGTTCGGTCGTACTAGCGGTGGCCTAGTAAGCTACGCGCTGCATACGGGTACCGATCGGCTGCATGGTTCCGTATTCGAGTTCTACCGCAACGAAGATCTCGATGCCAATGGTTTCAACGCCAACCACACAACACCTATTACGCCGAGGGGCCACTTCGATAGAAATCAATATGGCGCGACACTTGGCGGCCCTGTCGTGCTCCCCAAGCTGTACGACGGTCGAGGGAAGACGTTCTTCTTTGTCTCGTACGAAGGACTACGAGATACCAGCGCCGGTTCTTTCTTGGGCACCGTGCCTACAGCCCTGGAAAGGACTGGCGACTTCACGCAGACCAAGGACGCAAAGGGAAATCTAATCGTCATCTACGACCCGGCCACCACAAACACTACAGGTCCCGGGTATTCCCGGACGCAGTTAAATGCGGGCACTGCCAACGCAAACAAGATTACAGCACCTCTAAACCCCATTGGAGTCTCGATCGTCAACCTCTACCCGCTTCCTAATCGGACTGGGACGGGTGGGAGCGATTTAGATAACTTCTTCTCCAACGCTCCCGGAACCGATGACAATAACAGCTTCGATATCAGGATTGATCATCAGTTCAGTGCCCATCAAAGCATCTTTGGACACATTACGGATTTTACAAACCACATTAACTACAACGACTACTTCGGCAATGGTCTTTCGCCCGAGGATGCGAACGACCGTATTCCGGGAAAAAATATCATTGTGGATCATACCTGGATCATCAGGCAGAACATGATCTTCGAGCACCACTTCTCGTGGGCGCACAGCGAGTCGAATAGGGCTGAAACAGTCTTGAAGAGCCCAGCAGCTCTTGGATTCAACGCCAGCAATGTCGCGCCCGGAATCACTGCCAGTCTGACTCCGAGTATCGGTATCAGTGGTCCTTCCGCTGTAGGTGGTTATAGCTCGCTAGGGAACGACTTTCCGTTCGAGACAAATTACTCGTCCGTATATCAATACGCGGCCGCTATGACATGGGTTAAGGGGAAGCATACTGTCAAATACGGCCTCGACTGGAGGCGCTATCCAACGCAGCTTTGGGACCCTGAGCAGATGTCAGTTAGTGGCGGCGCAGGCTTCACGGACGGGTTCACCAAAGGTACCACCACGGCGATCCCCGACTCAGGCAACGGTGTCGCGGAACTACTCCTTGGTCTTGGATCGGTAAGCTCGGGTTATGAGCCGAAGACCACATCTGTCCATGATTACCGTGCGGTGTTTATCCAGGACGCATACAAGATAATGCCACGTCTGACGGTCACCTATGGCCTTAGATATGGCTACGAAACTGGCGATGTAGAAACAAACAATCTCCTTAACTACCTCGACACGACGGCAGTCTCACCACTCCAATCGCAAGTCCCATCGCTGACCCTTACGGGTGGTATTGGTATTCCGGGACTATACGGCACAAGTAGACAGCTACAGATCCCGAACAAACAGAACTTCGATCCGCGCGTTGGCGTTTCTTACATGCTCAATGAAAAGACAATAATTCACGGAGGATTCGGGATCTTCCGTCATCCAGCTGCCGCATGGCAGCAATTCCCGAACGCAGATGGCGGGATACGCACATCCTCGTCAGTAGACACAGAGCCCGATAAAGAGACGCCACTCCCCGGTTTTCAACTTAGCAATCCGTTTCCTTCCGGTCTTCCTGCTCCCGCAGGCAACGCTGCTGGCTTAGCTATCGACGTCGGGGATTCCGTCGAGGGTC
Source organism: Edaphobacter sp. (assembly GCA_050012935.1). GTDB lineage: Bacteria > Acidobacteriota > Terriglobia > Terriglobales > Acidobacteriaceae > Edaphobacter. Next base: position 88,819 of record JBEKGF010000013.1, read on the forward strand.
CTCTCCGGCGCCAGAATATTCCTTATCAAATCAACTGGTCGTTGGACGTTCAGCGCACGCTGCCGGCTGATTTCGTCGTCACTGCCGCATACGTCGGGAACGAAGGTGTGCATCTGCTGGTGAACGAGCAGTTGAATCAGCTTCCCGACGCGGACCTTGCACTTGGTTCGAAGTTGCTGAGCACCGTCTCTAATCCATTCTTCGGCGTTATCACCGATCCAACTTCCAACCTGTACACCTCGACAGTTCAATATTCCCAATTACTTCGGCCGCATCCGCAGTACCAGAACTTTGAAGCAACCGGCGTCGGCGCAGGGCACTCCACCTACCATGCCGCACAGTTGACGGTGGAACACCGCCTTAAACATGGCCTTGCAGTTGTCTTTGCTTATACCTACAGCAAGGCCATCGACAACGTGGGAGAGATGACCAGCGTAGCCGGCACCATGGGTGCTCTTACCGATACCTATTGCCCACGATGCGACAGATCTCTTTCCGATCAGAACGAGACTCACGTACTTCGCTGGAGTACCCGTTATGAACTGCCTTTCGGCAACGGAAGGGCTTGGCTGAACCAGGGCTTTGTCAAGCATATCGTTGGCGGCTGGGCGTTGAGCGCGATCTATCAGGTCGATACCGGCCGTCCTCTTGAGGTTAGTTATACCGATGTCTCCGATCTGGATAGCTCCAGCACTCTGTCTCGCCCCAATTCAGTGTCTGGCATCTCCGCCAAGGTAGCAGGCGGTCCACACATAAACCTCAATGGCACGGGTATCTACTTCAATAAAGCCGCTTTTGCAGCAGCTCCCACCTTTTCCTTCGGTACTGCGCCCCGGTACCTGCCGAATGTAAATGCTCCCACGGCCTGGGACTTGGACACAATGCTTGAAAAGAACACCAGGCTATCCGAACGCTATACGCTTGCCTTTCGAGCTGAAATGTTCAACGCACTCAATAATGTGACCTTCTCCGGCCCTACGACGAGTTTCACATCGTCGACCTTCGGAGAGGAGGCTACCCTCAGCCAGAGCAACACACCACGCAACGTTCAACTCAGTCTGCGGTTTTCGTTCTGAGCCAAAGTCGATCCTCCGCCGTCCGGGCAGCTACCACAGAAATGAGAGTTAGGCATGATTAAAAGACTGTGCTTCTTCCTCGTACTTACAGCGAACGCCGCGTTTGCCGCCGACACCATCGTGATCAATGCGAAAGTCATTACGGTAGACAAAGATCACCCTTCCGCTCAGGCCTTTGCGATCGATAACGGACGGTTCACAGCGGTAGGGACGAATGCTGAGATCCTCAAGCTAAAGACGGCTTCGACAAAGGTGATTGACCTCAAGGGTGAGACGGTGACCCCTGGGTTCAATGATGCACATCTGCACCCGCAGGCGATCTTTCAGGAGGGCACGCCGCATTACAGGGTGTGGCTGGGCGGCGACAGGGTTAAGACGATTGACGAACTTGTCGCCGCCCTCAAGCGTCAGGCCGCTGTGACTCCGGCTGGCGCCAGGATCAGTGGATACGGATATAACGATGAGTTGTTGGGCCGTCATCCCAACCGGCACGATCTGGATAAAGTATCCACAACGCAGCCCATCGAAATCACTCATGGCTCCGGGCATATCACCGTCGTGAACAGCTTTGTGTTGAATGCTTCAGGCGTCACAAAAGACACGCCGGATCCTAAGGGCGGCGCTCTCGACCGCGATCCGGACGGAACTCCCAACGGCGTGATCCGTGAAAGCGCTCGCGGTGTACTTTCGCGCGGTGCGGGCCGTGGTAACGCGAACGCACCTAGCCACGAGGAGGAACTGAACGGATATATGACCTGTTTCCGGCAGTATTCTGCGATGGGGATTACCAGCGTTGGCATCGCTGGAGGAAGTCCGGCTTCATTCCGCACGATGCAGCAATTGCGCGATCTTGGGAATCCAGTCCGTGTTGGATTCATGTTCAGCGCCGGATCGTTCGACGAACTTCAAGCGGCCGGAATCCAACAAGGCTTCGGCGACGATCGCTTGCGCATCACGGCCCTCAAGAACTATCAGGGAAACTCCCTGAGTGGCCGAACCGCGTGGCTCAGCGAAGCCTACTCCGACCGCCCCGACTACTTCGGCATCCCACCAGCTCGCACTCAGGAGAAGCTGGATGAGGACTATCAGAAGTGGTGGGATGCGGGATGGCAGGTTGCAACTCATTCCAATGGAGACCGCGAGATTGACATGGTCCTCACCTCGATCGAACATGCGCAGGCAAAGAATCCTCGTCCAAATGCCCGCTGGCGAATTGAGCATGCGAGCGTCATGAATCAGGCCCTGCTGGATCGCGCGAAGAAGGACGGCGTGATTCTCGTGTTTCATTCCTATATGTGGGAGTACGGAGACATTCTCGTCTCCTATGGGCCAAAGCGTCTCTCGATGATGCACGCGTATCGTACGGCGATCGACATGGGCATTCCTGTTGCGGGTCATTCCGATTCTCCAATCTCCGCAGCCGAGCCCTTGCTTAGAATTCAAGATATGGTTACTCGCACAAGTTCTCAGGGTATTGTCAACGGACCGAATCAGAGAGTCGGCGTCGATGAAGCTATCAAGGTCTGGACATTGGATGGAGCCTACGCCACCTTCGAAGAGTCCATCAAAGGTTCGATCACTCCTGGTAAACTCGCGGACTTCGTCGTCCTCCAAAAAGATCCCCGCCTCGTTCCGCCGAATACAATCAAAGATATTGTCCTCGAGGCAACGTACCTCGGCGGACAAAAAGTCTACACTGCGCCGGCTAAAGCAGTTGCAATGATTCCTCAACCTCCGATCAACTACGGCGATGGGAATTATGGTGATGGTGATGAAGAGGAGAATGAAATTGTACCCAATTAGTCCGAGTAAGCTTCTCTTTACTCCCGGCCCCCTGACAACGAGCGCCACAGTCAAACAGGCCATGCTCCGGGACTTGGGATCACTGGATAGCGATTTTCTGGCAACTGTTCGTGGTATCCGAATGCGCCTGCTCGAACTGGGCCCATATCCCGTCGAAGATTATGAATGCGTCCTCATGCAGGGCAGCGGCACATTCGTGGTCGAATCAGTCATCTCATCTGTAATTCCACGTGACGGCAAGCTGTTGGTGCTGGTCAATGGAGCATACGGGCGGCGCATTGCACAGACAGCACGCATTCACGGCATTGCACTAGATGTTCTTGAGGTCGCTGAGAACAGAAAATTTACACCTGAGATCGTCGCGAAACATTTGGCGTCGACCTCCGGGATCACTCACGTCGCAGTAGTTCACTGTGAAACCACCAGTGGCATATTGAATCAAGTGGAAGAGATAGGTTATGTGGTGCATAATGCTGGAGCTGTGTACATCGTGGATGCGATGAGCAGCTGCGGCGCGGTTCCGATAGACATGGGAGGTTCGCATATCGACTTTCTGATCTCTTCCGCGAACAAATGCATCGAGGGTGTTCCTGGGTTTGGCTTCGTTCTCGCCAACCGGCACGCTCTGGAGTCCGCGAAGGGACATGCCCGGACGCTGAGTCTCGACCTCTATGATCAATGGGCAAGTATGGAAGCTCACGGCCACTTCCGATTTACGCCTCCGATTCACACTATGCTGGCCTTTGAGCAAGCACTGAATGAACTCGATGAAGAAGGCGGAGTTCGCGCCCGTGGTGAACGCTATAGAAAAAACCACATTGCGCTGTGCCAGGGTATGAAAGCGATTGGCTTTGAGATGTACCTCGCGGAGGAAGACCAAAGTTTCATCATCACGTCATTCCGATACCCTCCCAACCCGGCTTTCCAATTTGCTGATTTCTACGCGAGGCTGTGGGCGATTGGCTTTGCAATTTACCCAGGCAAGTTGTCCCATGAATCGTGCTTCCGGATCGGAACGATTGGGAGGATTACGCCTAAAGACGTCGAGACATTGCTTAAGGCGATCCGTCAGGTGCTAAGCGAGATGGGCGTCCACCTGGTCAGCGAAAAAATCGAAGAATTGGAATCCCATTGAGGCCGCCTGAGTCTTCGTCGTCGCAATTTCCGCGCGGTACACCAGCGCCACTGCTTCAGCCTGACCAGCGTCCATGTTTTGTCGCTAATCCCATCCGACTCGGGTTGCTCCTCGCGCAGCGTTGTGATTACTGATTTGAATTGTTAACTGTGTTGAATACCTGCGATCGTGCCTAAAAGGCGGCCAGTTCAACAGGCAGATCGGCTACAAAGTACAAGCTTATGCAGTTTTACCGGGGCTCGGCCGTCATGAAATGCACAGGTCTTTGTGCTCTATTCCTGGTGAGTCTTGAAAACTAAGGATACCTATGCGTCATAACAATCTGTCGATGCCGAGATGGGCGGAACTACGCTAAAACGATCGATCGCATGCCTGACAAGCCCTTGCACCTCAGATGGTGATACGCCGAGAAACTTCGCAACCTCTGCTTCGGACGAACGGATTATCAGTCTCAGCATGAACGCCAGGCGGGGGTGATCGGGTAAGTTGCCAATAGAATTCGACTGAAAAAACTGGTTCTCATCTTCCTCTCTGCGCGCGTCGGACAGTGCAGCAATCGCCTGGGTGATGAGAACGTCTCGAGCCTGACTGTAAGCGAGTGCTGGAATGGAAGATTCAAATGCAGTCGTATCGAGCTTCGCCAGCGTGCGCGCGAATGTATCTTCGACGAGCTTGCCATCTGCTACGAGATACCATGCCAGCCTCGCGAATTCATCCAGGTGCTCGAGCAGCAGGAAGCACCACGATGCGCTTCTCGGTGAGGAGATAAGTGACACAGATGCGAATGAAGCTGCCATGGTTGTTACTCCTAGCTTTGTAATGGAGAGGACCGAAATCTAATCGACTGCGGGGGTGTCATGCAGCACGCCTTCCGAACTGCTGGCCGCTTCCGCAGTGCGGCGAGCTGCTCTTGGTTTTGAGTAGCCGAACCACTCGAACGCGTCGTTCATCGTATTCTGCAACCGTTTTTTTGGGGCGGTGCAGTTTGCGGGTTGTCTTCGCTATCAGCCGGGTGAGTAAATAGCGATTCGATTCATGGGCGAGAGCCATCAATGTTAAGTCAGCACGCATAGTGCTCTTCCGGAAGTCCGATCGTGTTACAGATGTTAACTTCAGGACTGATGCTCGACTGCGCTGGTGAGGACAGCAGCCCTTTCTTGAGGGGTACAAATATGTATAGGTATGACCAGCGGTTCCTGTCGCTGCGCTTGATCTCGATGTGTGTGTTTTTGTTCCTTGAGCCACGGCCGCATACTGAACCCGTATACGCAGATGCAAAACAGGTTCGCTGGAATAAAGCCAAGCTGTGACGTTCGCAAACCGATTACACAGACGATCAAGCTGTTGACGATTGCGACAAGGAGTCCGATCCAAGATTTTCGTGCGAGCAGTATTGTCGCTAGGACGGTGAAGAAACAAGAAAGATAATCCAAATGGAACATCGCGAAAACCTCTTTAGATCGTTATCGGAGTGGTAGAGTTTCTTTCTTGAGCAACGACAAAGGGAATCGTGAGCCTAAAAAGCGTGCCGCTCTCAATTCTCCCGTCAAGATAGATATTCCCACCATGGTCATCGACGATCTTCTTCGCTATGGCAAGGCCCAGTCCGCTGCCTTCGGCCTTTCCGTAGCTCACAAACGGTTGAAAGATGGAGTCCCGAATCGTCGGCGGGATGCCGGGTCCATTATCCCAGACATCAATATGCAAGCAGGCGCGATCGCCAGTTGTGGTTATGACAATTTGCCCCGACTCCGGCGAAACCGCCTCGCAAGCATTTAGGACGAGGTTGGCGACCACACGTTCGAGATGGCTGGAGTCGAACCAGCCCCAAGCCAGCCCCTCATGATTATGCTTGATGCTGATACGCCGGAACTCCTGTCTCACACTTATCATCCGGATCGCGCGCCCAACTGTGTCAACAATGTTTTGGGTGGAGCGATGAAGAGTATTTCGCCCCTTGGAAAACTCCAGCAATGAAGTAACCAACTCGTTCATACGGTCGATCCCGCAACGGATCTCCTGGTAAAAATCGTTTCGTTGATCATCGCTAATAGTTGACCTGGTGAGAAATTCCGCATTTGCCAGGATGGCTGTCAAAGGTTGGCGAAGATCATGGGAGAAAAGGGCCACAATCCTGCTAACCTCGTACAGCGGCTCCAGAATTGGACGATCACTTTGCGCGCTTTGCAAAGGTCCAGCTTGCAATAGCTGCGTCTGAGACACAGATTGGCTCAGCATGGAATTCCTCTTAGGCATGAGGCTGCGGCATTTGAGTAGAACAGGTTCGCTTTCGGCTTTCGGCATGCACTTTCCTTGCGACCCCTTAGATCAGGTCAGTCAGATGATGCACCATCTTTGAGCTGGTGTGCCATGAATGGGTTGGTGCGCTCAAGGCTCACACCGCGACTCCGCAGTTCCTTTAGGAGTTCAATCCCCGCGGCATCGGTGTATGAAACCTCCGTTAATTCGAGAGACAAGTGCACCTGATCGGAAAAGTTACGGGCATCACAGGCTCTACGGAGCTCTTCTACCCACGAACCCGTTATCCGGCCTTCTACCCGAAGAGTAGCGGCGCTCTGAGACGATTCAACAACTGTGATTCTAAGCATCGCGGGTTCACCTGACTCCTCTGGCCTTGATACTTGATATATGAAATAGCAATCAGCGTGCCCTTTAGAAAATCATCCAGGTGGGAGGGGGCCGAATGGCAGGACACCGCCGCTGCCCTAACCAATATTTATTTGGAATCAATGGGTTGCGGAGATTTTCCTCCATCCGGACACCCTCTGGTTCTTTCGGATGTCAGACGGCTGGTTTCCGAGCGTGTACTGGACAGGATCGGGGGAGTCACCATAATTGGTGATTGCGTGGAATTGGTTTAGGGGAACTACGATGGGCGGTGGCGAGATCTCTTGATTCCGAGCTTATCCATCCGGTGGCGAAGTGTGTTTGGATGAAGGTTCAGAATCCTAGCCGCACCATTGGGACCATCAACCACGCCGGAAGAATGTTGCAGGGTCGCGAGAATATGGTTTCGTTCCACCTCGTCGAGCGTTAGGAGTGCTTTCGGGCCCTTGGCGGTCGCATGCGGTTGGTCTGTAGCATCCGCCCCAGGGGTTTCGATGTCTTTCGGGGATTGGGTAGCCGGCATAAGGTCGCGGTCTAGTCGGAGGATCGGGTCCGCAGATAAGATAACCGCGCGCTCAATTATATTCTGCAGTTCACGGATATTTCCGGGCCATGAATAGTTGACCAAGTGCTCCATAGATTCCCGTGATACAGCGTCGACCTTCTTACCGAACCGCTTGGAAAATCGGGAGACGTAGAAAGCTACCAGATGAGGAATGTCGGAGCGGCGTTCTCGCAGCGGGGGGATCTCGACTGGAAAGACGTTGAGCCGATAGAAGAGATCTGAGCGGAAGCGGCCCGCTTCGACTGCTTCACGGAGGTTGCGGTTCGTGGCAGCAATGACGCGCACGTCCACGCGCAAAGAGCGGCTGCTGCCTACGGGCTCAAACTCTTGTTCCTGCAGAACGCGAAGCAGCTTCGCTTGAGTCTCCAGGGGCAGTTCCCCGATTTCATCCATGAAGAGGGTGCCGCCGTGGGCAAGCTCGAAGCGTCCGATGCGTCGCTCGATCGCCCCAGTGAAGGCCCCTTTCACATGGCCAAACAGTTCGCTCTCCACCAGGCCAGCTGAGATGGCGCTGCAATTCACATTGACCAGAGCGCTGCCGTTGCGGGCGCTGCGGCTGTGAATCGCGCGCGCCACAAGCTCCTTACCTGTCCCCGTTTCCCCGCAAATGAGCACGGTTGCATCTGTGGGAGCGACCTGCCCGACAGCGTGGAGCACCCTGAGAAGTGCTGGACTATTGCCAACGATCTCCTCGAAGTTGTGTTCCGTGAATAGTTCCTCCCGGAGGTGAAGGTTCTCCCTCTCCAGCCGTGCCTTCAGGCTTGTAATTTCCTGATAGGACTCCATATTTAGAATCGCCAATGTGATCTGGTTCGCGACGTCCTGCAAGAACACAGCGGCCTCTTCCGAATACCGGCCCTTTTCACGGCTTACCAGGCTGAGTGTGCCGATACACTTTCCCCGGAAAGCCAGGGGAAAGGCGCAGAAGGACCTAATACCTTCTTCAGCGAGGCGGTATTCATTGGCATACTGCCGCTCTATTTGAAGATCGCGGCGAAGGAGAGGCTGCTGGTGGTCGAATACCCAGCTGAGGCAAGTCTCGTTGCGGCAAATCTCAACTCCCGGTCGGAAGTAGTCTGAAAACAGTTCTCCCTCCACAGAAAGGAAGCGGAACGTATCTCTCTCCGGCTGGTAGAGGGTAATGGCGCACCGGTCGAAAGAGGTGACACGATTCAAGGCCTCGGATATAGAGTGCAGGAGGGCCTCTCGATCCAGGTTCGTTATGATGGCATTGTTGATCAAGAGCAGGCTACGGTTCTGTTCCTCGCTTTTGCGGAGCATCTCTTCCGCCTGTTTCCGCTCCGTGATGTCAATGAAAGTGATCACCGCGCCCAGGGTTTTACCTTCCCGAACGATTGGATGAGACCAATACTCTACCGGGAAGCTTGTGCCGTCCTTTCTCCAATAAATCTCATCGTCTCTGTGGACACTCTCGCCTTTTTGAAATCCTATGTATATAGGACATTCTTCAATCGGATAAGGGGTGCCATCTTTTCTGGTATGGTGCTCCAGCGCATGCATGTTTTTTCCTAATAATTCCGCCGGATCGGCGTACCTGAGCATGTGCGCCGCCGAGGGATTCGAGAAAAGACAAGTGCCATTTGGATCGCAGCCAAAGATCGCTTCGGTGGCGGAATCGAGTATCAGGCGGAATCGCTCCTCACTATCGAGGAGAGCGTCTTCCGTCTGCATTCCGATCGTGCTGTCCTTGGAGAGTGGCATTGTGGATTACGGGCTGCTCCCGCCTCCGGAACAAAGAAAATGCCATAAGGCGGCGGATTCAAGGGAAGATGCTTCCGCCGGGATTCTTGAGTATCACTATATACAAGGAACCCCGTTCTACGAATTGCTCCATCGCGAACTTGTAGTTGCGCCTCGAGTCCGGGGATCTCGAGCCAATAAACACTGAAGATTTCGCATAGTTGCGATCCGGTGATAGAGAAAGACCTTCCCGCGAATGGGCTTTGTGTCCTCTTCGCGCAATACGAGCGGCCTCCACGCCACTGGCATGACTAATGCCCAGTTGTTCGTCACCCCAGAATCGAGCCTCAACACTTTTCTATAAGGTCCCATTTCGGCAGATGTGGAAATATCCAGAAAACTTTCTTGTCGAGCTAACATCTCATAGACATTCAGTTGCAGGGTTTTCCGCACTGACTAAAACAGGTGAGGTTTCGCATTTCCTCCGCAGGAATGCAACGCCAGAGCGTGTGCGAACTCGCTTCAAAGAAGCGTACCAATGCACCTCTCCCTTTCCAGGCACGTAGATTGAGTGCACGTCGATCAGGCGTTCGTCCCGCCATCAACCGTCAGATTGGCCCCGGTAATGTACGACGCCTCCGGACTGGCCACAAACGACACCAATGCGGCGACCTCGTCGACAGTCCCGTAGCGGTTGAGCGCTGTAGCAGCCTTCTGAGGTGTTGCCCATTCGCCTGCGGCAGGATTCAGATCCGTGTCGATCGGCCCCGGCTGGACGTTATTCACCGTGATGCCCCGGCCCCCGACCTCGCGCGACAGGCCCTGGGTAAACATCTTCACGGCGCCCTTCGTGGCTGAGTAGGGAACCAGCCCCGGTGTCATCATGCGCTCGCCAACGCACGAGCCGATCATGATGATGCGGCCGCCGTCGCTCATGTGCTTTAGCGCCACTTGCGTCGTGACGAATACGCCGCGAAGATTGATGTCGATCACGCGATCAATCTCTTCAAGCGTGGTCTCCTCAAACTTCTTCGGAATTGCCGTGCCGGCATTGTTCACAAGTACATCGAGTCTGCCGAAGGTCGAAACGGCCTTTTCGACCGCGGATTTAACTGCTTCGACGTTGGCTGCGTCCGCCTGGATAGCGATGGCCTTTCCGCCGCCGAGTTCAATCGCTTTGACTACGGCCGAGGCCGCGCTGGCGTCCTTCGCGTACGTGATGGCTATGCTGGCTCCATCGGCGGCCAGTCGCTTTGCAATCGCTGCGCCAATACCACGGGAACCGCCGGTTACGAGTGCCACTTTCTTCGCTAACTTAGACATGGGTCTCCTTTGTTTTCGCAACAATTCACTGGTTCAACTGGACTACAACCCTCGCCGGGGTTCCGAACCGTTTGTTGTATAAGATGATGAAGGTGCAGCGAGGTTGCAAAGATATTGAACTATTTAGTTCTTTATCGGATAATATGTGCATTGGGCGGCCGAGGAGCGTTAATCGAGTGCTGGAGACGGCGATGCCCGTCTTCTGGACACACGGGTTTCGCTACGTCATTCCGAGTCGCGAACCCACACGCTAACATCACATAATCATGGGGCGACGCAAACTCTTCTCGCGCGAAGAAGTACTCGCGAAGGCCATCAGCGTCTTCTGGGAGAAAGGCTTCGCCGATACCTCCGTGCAGGACCTCGAGCGCACAACCGGGGTCAACAAATCCGGCCTCTACGTCGAATTCAAAGATAAGAAAGATATATTCCTTGAAAGCCTGCGTTACTATCTTGAAACGCGCGGCGGAGACGGCATCCTCGCCACCGAGCCAAAGGGCTGGCACAACGTCGAACGCTTCCTCGCCGTCGCTCAAACTTGCTACGTCGGCGGTGGCCGCCGCGGCTGCTTCTCCGTCAACTCGCTGCGCGACATCGCGCTTCTCCCACCCGACGCACAGCAGATCATCGACAAGAACACCGCTACCCTGAAAAGACTTTTGATTAGCAACATCAAGGCCGAGCTGCCCGGCGCCACGAACGCGCCACTGCTCGCCGACCTTGTTCTCACCTTCTTTTCTGGTCTCTGTATTGAGCAGAATGTAGCCTCGAATCAGGCCGCCATCTCACGAAAGATCACCAGCTTCATGAATTTTCTCCGTGCTGCCCACTGAATCTAAGCGAGTCCCCTAAACTACGGAAGCCTACTGAACCACGGTAGTTCCTTCGTTCGCTGCAACTCCTGAATCACCCAAAAACCAGACATACTCTGTGTCCGTGCCAAACGCTGCTCTGTGCCCTCAAACTATAGCGTTCACACTTGTATATTTTGAACCGGCTGGTTCTTTATCGTCCAACCCTGCGCGACACATCAAGTGTGATCGATTCATGATGATTAGTCATGAGCAAAATGTGTAAAGTTCTGACGCTTCGTCCTTGCTGGACGCGTCAGATTTACAGGTCGTAGCTGAACGGAGATAACAGATTCATTCAAAGCGCTCTCCGGCCCGGCGGGAAGTTAAAGTCCCCTCAGGAAAGAACGACGAGGAGGAATTATGCAGGAACTAACAGGTCTCACGTCAATTGCATCAGGCCCACCTGAGGTTCTACACAGTAGTGCTTCGTTGCCATGGAGCGGCTTCCTATTGGAGCGTCACCTTACGCATCCCGGTGAACGTCAGCTGAGTCACACAGACAGGCATGTAATAACACTCCTGTGTTCTAAACAGTCGATCGGGGAACATCTGACGCTGCAAGGAATGTTCGCTCCGTTCTCAAAGAAAGCGGGGGCCATCACAGTTCTACCTGCGGGCCCCGTTTTGCCTGTACGTATCCGGACTGCAGCTCAACACATTCACTGTGGTTTGGACGACGCTTTTGTGCAACGTATCGCCAACGAGATGGATCGGTCCCCATCAACCATGCCCCATTCACAAACAATGCACGACAATGTTATTTCCCGCCTGCTAAAGCTATTAGAAACGGAGATGCTAACTGGAGGCGAGACGGGGATTCTCTATGCTGAGTCGCTTGCGCAGGCACTTACCGTGCGTTATCTCTCGCTGAATGAAAATAGTGACCAAGCCATAGCCAGGCAAATCTCTCCTTTACCGCAGGCGATTTTACGGCGGGTCAAGGAATACATGGAGGAGCACTTACAAAACAACCTGTCCCTCGATGAACTTGCACGTGAGACAAACTATAGCCGCGGGTACTTCCTGAGAATGTTCCGGGCAGCAGCCGGCAAGACCCCTCATCAATATCTTACGGAACGTCGGATAGAGCGAGCAAAGAGCATGCTCCAGGACGCAGAAGAGACCTCTTTGATTAATATAGCGGCTCGTTGCGGATTCTCTAGCCAGTCTCACATGACACGAGTATTTCGCGAGCAGATAGGTGTTACTCCGAGTGCGTTCAAGCGAATGCCCTAACTCAAGGCTATGTATGAGAAAGCCTCGAACTTACCTTGTGCTCTAGTCTTGCACCACATTTCATCGCACTATTCTGCCAAAACGTCCTTTTTATGCAAAACGACTTCCTGCCTCTTCCATTACGTTTGGTATGGAGAAGAAGGTTGCATCAGCGGAGGAAATCGAGGACTGGGCTTCGAGACAGCAAGGGAGCTTGCACCTCTTGCTGAATGAAAATCGTGACCAGGCCAGAGCCAAGCAAATCTCTCCTTTACCGCAGGCGATTTTACGGCGCGTCAAGGAACACATGGAGGAGCATTTACAGAACAACCTGTCCCTGGATGAACTAGCACGTAAGACGCACTATAGTCGTGGGCACTTCCTCAGAATGTTCCGTGCAGCAACCGGCAAAACCCCTCATCAATATCTTACGGAACGCCGGATAGAGCGAGCGAAGAGGATACTCCAGGAAGAAGAAATATCCCTGATTGATATAGCGGCTCGTTGCGGATTCTCTAGCCAGTCTCACATGACACGAGTATTCCGTGAGCAGTTCGGCGTTACTCCCAGCGCGTTCAGGCGAAGGCCCTAATCCATCACAATATGGATGAGACTACTTGTAGTGGTGCACTACATCCCGCAGGCCTATTCTGTCCCAAATTAGCAATATTCTGCCAAAATATCGTTTTTGTGCAAAACGACTTCCTACCTCCTCCAGTACGTTTGATATGCGGAAGACGACGGAGTAGCTGATTCTTCCTGCAGCACAAAACAAACGCCGCAGTATTGACGCATCTGTTCCAGATGTCATGGGACTATGTCGCAATTTCAAGATACGAAGTCTGAGGAGACAACGTATGGATACAGATCGTATGGGCGCTGGTCTATCCCGACGACAACTCTTGAGTTATCCCGTCCTATCTCAAATCAGTTCTTAAGGCTGGTTCGGCGCAGATTCGGAACCTTGCTACGATTGGAGGGAATAATAATGTCTTGGGTCGCAGTGCTGGAGTTGCTGGCATCGCAAGCCGCGATATCGCTAGAGAGTGCCAGCCTCTATTCCGATCTGAAACGCAACGAAGCTCTCCTGGCTGCAGCGCAGAGACTAAGCCACACTGGCTGCTTTGGCTGGAGTGTTGCCAGCGGAGAAGTCTACTGGTCGGAAGAAACCTACAATATCTTTGAACACGATCGAGTGACAAAGCTTACTTTGGGGACGATACTGCTACGAATTCATCCCGACGACAGGGATTTCGTGCAGCAGACTCTCGACCGAGCATCTGAGGAAAGAGCCGACTTTGATCTTGAATACCGTTGGCTGATGCCGAACGGTTCAGTCAAGCACCTCCATGTTTCCGGTCGCGCGTTGACAACCTCTTCGGGGAACCTTGAATTTATAGGTGCCGCGGCGGACATCACCCCAGCAAAACAGGCAGAGGAGAAGAGCCGGCAAGATGAACACGAACTTCGCCGCATTACCGATGCCATACCGCAACTGATCCTCGTCTACAGTCCCGATGGCCGACCAGTCTATGCGAATCGAGGAACGCTCGAGTACATGGATTTGTCGCTTGAGGAGGTGCAGGCGGAAAGTTTCCGCGATCGCGTTATTCATCCCGAGGACGTGGAGAGGTTTCGAGAAGTTCGGCAAAACGGGCTGCCAAAGGGTGTTCCGTTTGAGACCGAACAGCGGGTTCTCGGAAAAGACGGCAAGTATCGTTGGTTTCTCAGTCGGTACAATCCGTTGAAAGACAAGCAAGGCAGGATTATCCGCTGGTACGCGACCGCAACCGACATTGAGGGTCGCAAGGTGGCTGAGCAACGTCTCCACAATGAGAACGTTGCACTACGTGAGGAAGTGGATCGCGTTTCCATGTTTGAGGAAATTGTGGGAGCGTCAACTGCTTTGAGCGTGGTCCTTGCCCGAGTCGCAAAAGTCGCGCCGACGGATTCTACGGTTCTCATCACTGGTGAAACAGGCACAGGAAAGGAACTAATCGCCCGAGCTATCCACAAGCGATCCCGTCGTGCTCAGCGTGCTTTCGTCAGCGTAAATTGTGCGGCGCTCGCCCCTTCGCTGATTTCATCCGAACTGTTCGGCCATGAAAAGGGGGCGTTCACGGGCGCAACCGCACGCCGCGTGGGCCGCTTCGAGTTGGCGAACGGTGGCACGCTCTTTCTGGATGAAGTGGGCGAGTTGCCATTGGATACGCAAATCGCGCTACTGAGAGTCCTGCAGGAGAGGGATTTCGAACGGGTGGGGGGCAAGGAACGGATAAAAGTAGATGTTCGCATCATCGCCGCAACGAATCGTGATCTAAACGCGGCACAGGCAGATGGAACATTTCGCTCCGATCTCTTTTATCGATTACACGTGTTTCCGATCCAGGTCCCCTCGCTTCGAGAACGGCGGGAGGACATTGCAATGCTGCTTGAATATTTCCTCCATCGGTATGCAAATCAAGCAGGCAAGGTCTTCAGATCCATTGACAAACATACGTTGGACCTCTTTCGAGATTACGATTGGCCCGGCAATATTCGCGAACTGCAAAACGTCGTCGAGAGATCGGTGATATTGTGCCCGGATAATGTATTTTGTGTTGATAACTCATGGCTGCCATCGATTCCGTGCTCACAGCGCAAGAGACAGACACACGAAGACGGCAGTGGTGACGATTCACAGCACGAACGGGACATGATCGAGTTTGCTCTGGCTCAGAGCCGTGGGCGCATATCCGGGCCAACAGGGGCGGCTGCCAGGCTTGGATTGCCGCCTTCAACATTGGATTCTCGCATCAAGAAACTGAAGATCCGCAAGAACCGATTCAAGCTTGGCTGACGTCAAGAGAATTCCCGATATTCCCGATTTCCCTCAGTTTCACGAAATCCACGTTATACCGCTCACCTTCCTCCCCCTTCATTTTCAACCACTTCAAGATGGCTTTCCGCGTGCATTCCTTAAGAGTGTGCAAGCATTCGCGCGAGGCTTGCCGGAAAGGCGAGGGACGATGACATGCAGAGTAGTACGGCTTGTAGAACGCGACCATTTAGTTCTGCTTCACATAAGCGGACATCTTCAGGAACCACACGTGAGCACGATCGAAGAGCTCCTTGCGCAGGAAACAGATCCTGTGATTCTTGATTTGGCAGAAGTAACACTCGTAGACCGCGAGACGGTCAGGTTCCTCGCAGCCTGCAATGTGAGGGGCATCGGCTTCAGGAATTGTCCAGAGTTCATTCGCGAATGGATCAGCAAGGTGTAGTGGCATGAATTGCTGCAGCAACTGTCTGGCCGTGAGGAGTCATAGGCAGACGGATCTTATAGGGATAGAGAGACCCAAGTCACCCGAAAACGTAGAACAAAAAACCTGATCTTCGAATTCAATCAACTATAGAGCGCCTTCGATGGATCGATCAACTTTGTCGGTTTAGACATAAGTACACTAGGGCCAAAAACTATGCACATGCTGACTTACGCTGCAAAAGAGTCACCTGTCGTAATCACGTCTGATACCTGCGATATCTATTTGGTTGCTGCTGCCAAAGACGGAGATCATCAGGCATATGCGGAGCTGTGTCGCCGACATTCACAACAAATTCTTCGAACGGTTCTACGGATTACGCGCAACATTGCAGATGCTGAAGACGCGTTACAGGAAGCGTTGTTGAAGGCATACATTCACATCGGAGGATTTGAAGGAAGGAGCGCCTTCTCCTCGTGGCTAACTCGAATTGCAATCAATTCCGCGTTGATGTTATCGCGAAAGAAGCGATCTCAACCTGTGTACAGCTTTGAAAGCGGTGATACGGACGATTTCAAGTTGCCTGAACCTATGGAGACCTCCCGCAATCCGGAAGAATCCTGCATCCATGATGCATTGGAAAATGAACTCGACCAGGCAATTCGATACTTGTCCCCTAATCTTCAGGTTGTAATGCAGATTCGGTACCGAGAAGACGCCTCAGTAACGCAGATCGCGACGATGTTGGGCATCTCCGAATCGGCTGTTAAATCGCGTCTCTTGAGGGCCAGATCGCAGGTTCGCAGGTATCTGGACAAAAAAGGCGCCTGCGTTGTGGAATTGACTCGACGCTGACTGGTTGCTAGTCACCAGAATGTAAGGCTTTATAGAGCTCGTTGATGAGGCAGAGTAAACCCACCGGGAAAGCGGACATGCAAAAGAACGAGACACATATGACATCCAATCAGTCGCCTCAGTCGCCCCGGAAGTACTGTATTCTTTGCGTCGACGACGATCTCATCGGTCTTGAACTACGAGCCGCTCTGCTCGAAGAAGAGGGATACTCTGTGACCGCTGTTAGCTGCCCGCTGATGGCCCTGGAGTATGACGTGTCGACGTTCCACTTGGCGATACTGGATTTTGCCATGCCTGTTCTTAACGGATTCCAGCTCTTGCTGCGTCTACGCGCTGCATGCGCATCTTTCCCAATCGTGCTGCTCAGCGGTATGAGTCGGGACTTACCGAACGACATGCGCATCGTGTTCTCATGCTGCCACGACAAAGGAGAACCGGTACATCTTTTGTTGAACACCGTACGGTTCTATCTGACTCCGATCCCGGACCCACCGGAGTGCCGGGTAATGGGCAGCGATGCTCGTCCCTTGTATCGAAGGCATGGGCTCTAGCAATTGGGAAAACTAAGAGGTGGGTATCGAGCCGCGCTGGGCTTAGATGGAGTAGCCCTCAATCACCCGCAACAAGCAATCGCCGACCAATTCCTCTTTGGGGCGTGGTTCGAGCTTTCTTGCTCGCGTCGCCAGTTGATCACTCCAGATCAATGACTTCTCTCCTAAAGAATTTTCTGTAAATTGACTCGAATGCCTTTGCGACGCACTTTCTTCTCGGCCGAGATCGAACTGTGAACGCCATCGAGACTCCCTAGCAGTTTGGCGCCGTTGCCAGGAATAAGTCGCGGAGCCGACGGGAATATCCCCCAATCTCGCCAAGCCGCAACCTGCTGCGAACCGCTTAATTGTGGCAGAACTCTTAAGTTAAACTAAAGTGCAATATTTTTCACAATAATGTGGTGTATCCGAAACGTTTGAGGAAAGATTCTCGCCAAAACTGCAAATATTTGCTGAAGTTCTTCAGAGAGCAGTTAGGCAATCAATTTGATACGAATATTTCGCTTATGACACAGGGCGATCGAATAAATCGAAATTCCCGCTCCATTTCCCTACTCTCCGCGCAGCGCATATTTTTGCGCTACTAAAAGGAGACGTAACATGTTCAAGCAGATCGCCCGCAATCTCGCTCTTATCCTCGCCCTCACTGCATTCGTTGCTCCTGCTATCCATGCCCAAGCAACCACTTCCGCCGTTACAGGTGGGGATCCTGAGCCGACATCGCCTAACCCACCGACGTCCAACGTGATTCAAACAATTCTCCTGATCCTCTCTTTGGCATAAAATAGGTTTTGTCGTTGTTTCGAGCGCCGCCCAAATGGGAGAAGATGGATGCACTTGACTGGTCTCGATCTCTTGTTTTGGGCGGCTAGTTTTCTTGGGCACGTTTCGTTGCTGGCGGTCCTATTGGTGCGGCGTCGCGTTCGGACGTTCCCGTTTTTCACCGCATTCATCTGCGCCAACATTCTGCGAACGATTGCCCTATATCTCGTCGCAACTTTCAGCAATAGCGCGGCTTACTTCTACACCTACTGGTATCTCGCCATACTCGACGTCGTGCTTCAACTTGGCGTGGTTTATGAACTCGCTGCGGGCATATTTCGTCCCATGGGAGTGTGGGCGCAGGATGTACGTCGTAGCTTCGCGTTCTTGGTCAGCGTAAGTGTCGCAGTGGCCGGGGCTTTAGCGTGGCTTGCAAGCCCGCCAACACGGATGTGGATGCAGACAATCATGATCAAGGGCAATCTGTTTTCGGCGGCCTTGATGAGTGAACTCTTTGTGGGCATGATTGCCCTATCGGTGACAGTGGGCCTGCCGTGGAAGGCTCATATCACAAGAATTGCTCAAGGATTGGGCGTCTATTCGATCATCGACGTGCTGGTAGAAGCCGCACACGTGTACTTCGGACTGAATCGCGGAGACCGAATTTACAATGACCTGTCGCATGCTCGGATCGCGGTATACCTTGCCTGCATGGTCTATTGGATCATCATGCTTTGGCGGCAGGCGCCCCCGCCTCGCAGTCTCTCAGACCAAATGCACAGCGACTTGTTGTCCTTGCAGGACAAGGTGGAATACCGCCTTGCACATCTTCGTTCGCGGAGGGGGCAATGAACGCGCGGACAATTCTGTTTCTGACGGCGATTTTCATCTTCTTGGGCATCTTAGTTGTCGTCGCGCTGCGCTACTATCTTCGTGCCCGCCACGCCTCCGCCGGAAGTTGGGAGCAACTCCTGGAGCGTCTCACTGTTTTGGATCGCGACGGTGTGGCTAAAATTGCCTTGGATTACGCGGATGAATCGGGGCGACGCAAGACAGAGAGCCTAAGCACGGAACTGGAGTCTTCACAGATTTTCGGGCTTATCGGGGGGCTTGCCGGACTCGAAGCACTCGAGAAAAATTGCGCCGTGCTGATTGATATGGCCTTTTTTGTTCAACAATGGTACCCGGAGGCCCTGGTTCTTGCGGAAGAGCTGCGGCTCAGCGCAAGAGAGATTGAATGGCATGTAGAGAGACTGAGGGGAGCGGCGAAGACAGGCAACCTTGAGCCTTCTTTCGCAAGTTACGCGCAGCCGGCCATCGCAAAGTATTACCTGATGACTCAGCGCGTCCTCGCCCTCTACGAACGAGGAAACCTTCCCATGCTGATAGATTTGCAGAGAGCGATCTAATTGAAATGGTTTCGTCAGGCTAGGCAGTAAACCGCATGGCGCCCGCGACTACGCGGCCAATAACTTCTACTTCCTTTCGATACCGCCAGCGCTCGCTGTGAGCATGGGAGAGCGGGTGAGTCACTAAGGTCAGCCAAATCGAGTCCTTGTCCAACTCGCACCAACCGCAAACGTAGCCCGAATGGGTAAGCAGGAAGTAGATCGGACGGTCGAATTCGTTTGTCCATTCCTTACGAGATGCGATGGATCTCTTTTGAGTATCGATCTTCAGAATAGAGCCGGCCCGAATCATGGGATCGAGGGTTCGGTCACGTCGTCCTATCACCGCGCGCCGGTACTGACTCGACGTTGCGCCATCTTCAGCGGGTAGTAGCGTGGTAACTTCGGGCGGTAGATCCGTGGTGAAGGTGTCCGGCAAGAGATATCGTGCCTGTTCATCTAACGGGCCCTTGGCTAAAAGAAGGGTTGTATTGGGGCCTGGAAGCTCATGATTCTGCGGAGGCCCAACTTCTTCTGGACGGCATTGGCGCAACAAGTCCTGGGGAGGCTGATTGTAGATTGTCGCCAGTGAGATGAGCTTGGGAATCGTGAGTTCGTGTTTTCCTCGTTCGACGCGGGCGAGAAAACTGGCAGAGATCTGATACGATTCGTCGCCCCACTTCTGTCCAAGACTGATGCTGCGTTCTTCAACCTCGCGTAACGAGAGTCCCCATTGTCGGCGAATAGCCCGAAGTCGTGTCCCAATTCTTTCCATAAAGGGCTCCGAAAATCTTTCTCAACTACGCCTTTTGATTGTTAGCTCGCAGATGTTGCGTATACGTCACATACATTGGATCGGCCTTGTAGCCAATACGAAACTAAAGTCTAACACCTCCTGCAATTTCATGACTTGTTTTCAATGACATAAACCCTTCAAGGGGAGCAAATGGCGATCGCCTTCCAATTCTTTCGAAGAAAGAGTGGCTTCAATCAAAGAGAGAACGGATACTTGGTTACTGGGATGTCTCTTGACCCAACCCGCGCAGGATCTAATTTTGCGGAGCTTATTCTGCGCGGCTAAATACCAGAGATTTGCTCCCACCTGGCTTCGCACTCCCACAAAAGATCGCACACCAATCCTTCCGGACGATGGATGCCTTGCGCCAGGCAGATGCCACGCTGCCGTTCGCTCAAATGCCATTAGTGCCGGCCGACACAGATTCTTCGAGAAGCAATGGTCGAAAAGATGCCATGCTCACTCCGGACATCCTTGAAGTGAAACGAACTGATTGCTCTGTTCGATCACTCATGCACGCCACCACTACCGATGTCTATGCAGGAGATTTCCGGCAAGCGTTCAATCGACGATCAGTTCCATCAATTTGGAACTGCGAAAGTCGGATCAGCAGAACCGGAGTAAGCCGCAAAAGTAGGCTCGGATCAGTGCTGCCGGTATAAAGTCGGCGCAAGCCTTCTATGCGCGTGACACCAAATGACACCAAGTCGCTGAGAGGAGGGAGTGCTCAGCTTCGGCATACGTTTGGTTTTGTAGGGTTGATTGGTGGACCTGATCGGGATCGATCGGTCCCAGTGAAGGTATCCAGATAGTCCTGAACCTCGGTGATGCGATAGCGGTCGCTTTCGAACAATATAGTCGACGAGCCCGGCAAGCTCAGCGCTGAAGATTGAGCAGTGCAGGAGGCATCCGTGCCAGCCATCGACCTCGGACGTCGCTGTGCCATCTCGCATGGATCACGGAGTGAGCGGCTAGCCACAGAAGTTGTTGTCGCTTATTCGAGTTGCGACAGCGGAATTGAAATGCGGCGTAGCACCAAAGAGGGAGTGATAAATCAGATCTTTCTGAATATCTTTTAGAACTGTACCGCGAGCAACAAGTTTTGCTGTTGGATCTGGGAACCGCTGGCTTCATCTTTCCGACGTTTTATTGAAGTGAGAGAGGGCATAGGGAACTCATCTGACATAATTTTTTTCTGTCTTGGGGTCTCTAATGATGAAGGTAGCTGCGTTCCTGCGTTTTCTTTCCGTTCTATCTCTCTCTGTATTCCGTCCACTAGGGAAAAAAATTGGCGGCGAGGCCGCATCGAGCGATAAACTCGCGCCGCTGTCAACAGCATTTCATCCTCCGCTACGTTCAGCATCATCCCACGCGACCGGGATTTTCCGTAACGACGCGCGTACAAACGGTTCCATTAAAACCAACTGGAGCATTCCTGGAGCGTTGCGTCTTTTGAGTGCATCGCTCGGTTTGCTAATTATGACCGCATGCTCTGGAGGGTGGGAAGGCATCGTTCAAAAGCCGCTGCTCACCGGTCAGCCGCTGAGTCAAGGGGTAGCGGTAGGACAAACTGCGACCTTCACCGTGACTGCAACTGGTACCGGCCCTTTCACGTACCAGTGGTATGAAGGTGGAGTTCCCATCGGGGGAGCTACCTCGAGCGCCTATACCACCCCGCCGACCGTGAGCACCGACAATGGTTCGGTCTATACCGTAACGGTAACCAATGCGGCAGGCACAGTCACCAGTACATTCGCGACTCTGTCAGTAGCTGCTAGTGGAGCGACAGTAAATCCCCAAGCGCCAGTAATCACTACGCAACCGGCGAACCAAACGGTAACGGCAGGAGGGACTGCAACCTTCAACGTGGTTGCGACGGGTTCGGCGCCGCTCACTTATCAGTGGAACAAAAACGGAGTTGCCATCAGTGGAGCTACCTCGAGCTCCTACACTACCCCGCCAACAGTGAGCACCGACAATGGTTCTCTTTATACGGTGATTGTGACCAATGCAGGTGGCATGGCGACTAGCTCTGCAGCCACTTTGACAGTCAATGTGGTTCCAACCCTGGCCTTTACTCCGATCGCGTCTCAGACGTTCGGTACTGCTCCCTTCGCAGTGAGCGCGACCTCAGTTTCCAGTGGAGCAGTGACTTATTCGGTAGTCAGCGGTCCGGCAACAATCTCGGGCAACATGGTGACGCTGACGGGCATAGGAACAGTCGTCTTGAGTGCTAGCCAGGCAGCCAGTGGAAACTATACCGCTGCCACCGCGAGCACTAACTTCACGGTAGCGACAGAAGTGCCGTCGCTGAGTTTCATGCCGATCGGAGCGCAGTCGTTTGGTGGTGCTTCCTTTGCAGTGAGCGCTACTTCGGCTTCCAGCGGAGCGGTGACGTACTCAGTAGTCAGCGGTCCGGCAACAATCGTGGGCAACATGGTGACGCTGACGGGCGCAGGAACAGTCGTGTTAAGCGCCAGCCAGGCAGCTAGTGGGAACTTTGCCGCTGCGACCGCGACCACCAGTTTCACGGTAGGGACAGAGGTTCCGACGCTGAGTTTCATGCCGATCGCATCGCAAACGTTCGGTGCGGCCCCCTTCGCAGTGAGCGCGACCTCCGCTTCCAGTGGAGCAGTGACTTATTCGGTAATTAGCGGTCCGTCAACGATTGTGGGCAACATGGTGACCCTGACGGGCGCAGGCACAGTCGTGTTAAGCGCCAGCCAGGCAGCTAGTGGGAATTTTGCCGCTGCTACGGCGACCACCAGTTTCACAGTAGGAACGGAGGTTCCGACGCTGAGTTTCATGCCGATCGTATCGCAGACGTTCGGTAATGCTTCCTTTGCAGTGAGCGCGACCTCCGCTTCCAGTGGAGCGGTGACGTACTCGGTCATCAGCGGTCCGGCAACGATTGTGGGCAACATGGTGACCCTGACGGGCGCAGGCACAGTCGTGTTGAGCGCCAGCCAGGCAGCTAGTGGGAATTTTGCCGCTGCTACGGCGACCACCAGTTTCACGGTTGGGGCAGAAGTGCCGACGCTTAGTTTCGCGGTTGGATCGCAGACGTTCGGTACTGCTCCCTTCGCAGTGAGCGCGACCTCGGCTTCCAATGGAGCGGTAACGTACTCGGTCATCAGCGGCCCGGCAACAATCGTGGGCAACATGGTGACGCTGACGGGTACAGGAACAGTCGTATTGAGCGCCAGTCAGGCAGCAAATGGGAATTTTGCCGCTGCTACGGCGACCACCAGTTTCACGGTAGGGACAGAGGCGCCGACGCTGAGCTTCATGCCGGTCGTATCGCAGACGTTCGGTAC
This sequence comes from Edaphobacter sp., assembly GCA_050012935.1. Lineage (GTDB taxonomy): Bacteria > Acidobacteriota > Terriglobia > Terriglobales > Acidobacteriaceae > Edaphobacter. The sequence continues at coordinate 112,030 of JBEKGF010000013.1, forward strand.
TGCTCCCTTTGCAGTGAGCGCTACTTCGGCTTCCAATGGAGCGGTGACGTACTCGGTGGTCAGCGGTCCGGCAACAATCGCGGGCAACATGGTGACCCTGACGGGTACAGGAACAGTCGTGTTGAATGCCAGCCAGGCAGCTAGTGGAAATTTTGCCGCTGCTACTGCGACCGCCAGTTTCACAGTTAGTGCGGGGACATCACCATTGAACTTCGCGCCGATCGTATCGCAGACGTTCGGCAATGCTCCCTTCGCTGTAAGCGCTACTTCAGCTTCCAGTGGAGCGGTGACGTACTCAGTAGTAAGCGGTCCGGCGACGATTGTGGGCAATATGGTGACCCTGACGGGCATAGGCACAGTCGTACTGAATGCCAGCCAGGTAGCTAGTGGGAACTTTGTCGCTGCCACCGCCTCCGCCAGTTTCACGGTAGGGGCAGAAGTGCCGACGCTTAGTTTCGCGGTTGGATCGCAGACGTTCGGTGCTGTTCCCTTCGCAGTAAGCGCTACTTCAGCTTCCACTGGAGCGGTGACGTACTCGGTCGTCAGCGGCCCAGCAACAATTGTGGGCAACATGGTGACCCTGACGGGCATAGGCACAGTCGTACTGAATGCCAGCCAGGCAGCTAGTGGGAATTTTGCCGCGGCTACTGCGACAACCAGTTTCACGGTAGCGACAGAGGTGCCGACACTGAGTTTCGCGCCGGTCGGATCGCAAACGTTCGGTGCGGCTCCCTTCGCAGTAAGCGCGACTTCAGCTTCCAGCGGAGCGGTGACGTACTCGGTAGTCAGCGGTCCGGCAACAATCGTGGGCAACATGGTGACCCTGACGGGCATAGGCACAGTCGTACTGAATGCCAGCCAGGCAGCGAATGGGAATTTTGCCGCGGCTACTGCGACAACCAGTTTCACGGTAGCGACAGAGGTGCCGACACTGAGTTTCGCGCCGGTCGGATCGCAAACATTCGGTGCTGTTCCCTTCGCAGTAAGTGCTACTTCAGCTTCCACTGGAGCGGTGACGTACTCGGTGGTCAGCGGTCCGGCAACAAT
>JBEKGF010000014.1:0-101332 GCA_050012935.1 Edaphobacter sp.
AGCGGTCAACAGGTGTCGGCCGCTTCAAACACGGCCTTCCAGGCCGGGTACAAGAACGGCGCAAGCTTCAACACGCTCTCGGCCAGTGTTCCGGGGTTTGGCGCGCCGTCCATCATTGGCGCGGTCGGCAAGCTACACTACCCGACCTACGAGGAGTATAGCTTCCAGGTCGAGCAGGCCCTCGACAGCAAGAGGGAGACAGTCCTCTCTCTCGCCTACGTCGGCAACCACGGGTATCATGAACCGGTTGAAAACACTGTCGCGAACGCCTTCGGCGTCAATAACGGCAGCGCTGGCTTTACCCCCTTCAACGGAGCGTCAACACCGATCAACTTTACCGGTCTTCCATCCGCCGTTCCGAACGGCTCCTTCAGCGGGGCCACTGAAGTTGGCAACGGAGCGATCTCGAACTACAACGGTCTCATCGTCGGTGTCTCCCGTCATACGAAGTCGCTGACGCTCAACTTCAACTACTCCTGGAGTCATGCTCTGGACGAGATCTCGAACGGCGGCATTCTGCCCTTTGCCGCAGCCGGTAATTTTCAGTTCCCTGAAAACCCGAACGACCTCAAGCAGAACTATGGCAATGCAGACTACGATGTGCGGCAGAACATCACTGCCTCCTATGTCTACGCGCTGCCCTACTACGGTGGCCCGAAGCTGCTGACGGATGGTTGGCAGGTGAGTGGCACGGTCTTCCACCATACAGGCTTCCCCTTCACGATCGTCGACAGCGCTTTATCGGCGACCAACTACTCACAAGGTGGTTTCTGGGCGGCCCAGGTCAACGGCGTCAAGAGCTGCGGCGGAAGTGCGGTCTTCAACAACGCGACCGGCGCAACGGCGAATCCATGTGCAATCGCCGCGGGAATTGGTACAGCGGGCACCCCCAACTATGTCGATCCTACGGCGTTCGGGCAGCAGCGACGTAACCAGGTGGTTGCGCCTTCCTACACCAATACCGACTTCAGCATCATTAAGGGTTTCAAGGTTCCCATCCCACACTCTGATACCGGTCGTCTTCAAGTTGGAGCTCAGTTCTTCAACCTCTTCAATCACCCGAACTTTGCTCCCCCGGGCAACGACATCAACAATCCGTCGACCCTGGGTTCGATCAACGCCGACCTCAGCACGCCAACCTCGATCCTCGGTTCGTTCCTGGGTGGCAATGCCTCACCTCGTCTCATTCAATTGAAGGGCACCATTACTTTCTAACCCAACTTGCATTAGTTTTTAAAAGGGGCCGGGTCAACCGGCTCCTTTTTATTGCATGTCAAAGAATATGTATAAGTCTCATAAATTGAACAATGTTTGAACAGGTTACGGAACGGCACACTTGCCCAGTTTAGGGAACCTGGCCATTACGATACACTGACCAAGTCGCTTTTTTGGAAAGAGCTAAATGTGTTTGTTGCACTACTTGTCATCTCACCAACGCGAACGGCAGTGCTCGGAGTAGCCGCAATCCCGTTCATCTACTACACCATCGCAGTATTTAGCTGCCTACGATTTTTCTTAGCGACCAAATCAAAATTTGATACCTCGAACGAGTTTTTGCCGCCGGTTAGCAACCTAAAGCCGGTGCGCGGGCTTGATCCAGATGCCTATGAAAACTTTGCAAGCTTTTGCCGGCAGGATTATCCGAATTACGAGATCCTCTTCTGCGTAGGTGACACCAGCGATCCTGCGCTGCCGGTGTTGCAAAGGCTAATCGACGACTTTCCAGAGACCCAAATTCGCATAGTCATCGGATCGGGTCGCGAAGCAACCAACGATAAAGTTGCCAAACTGGCGCGGCTGGTCGACGAGGCTGCTCATGAGCACCTGGTGATCAGCGACAGCGATGTGCGTGTTGAGCCGACATACCTGCGCCGGCTCGTCGGACCTTTGGCGGATGCAAGAACAGGCGCGGTCACTTGTTTTTATGTGCCCGCCGAAGAAAAAACGTGGGTGCAGCGCCTGCAGGACATAGGAATGCTCTCTGATTTTTATCCTGGCATCCTCGTCGCGAAGCAGCTTGATGGTGTGAAGTTTGCGCTTGGTCCTACGATCTCTACAACCCGGTCGTACCTGCGAGAATTTGGCGGCTATGCCTCTATCGAGAACAAGCCTGCGGATGATTTGCTCATCGGACGCCTGATAGCCGAGCACGGCCGTGAAGTTGTCTTGCTGCCCTATGCTATTGTGACGGTTCCGGATTACCAATCTTTGCGGGAGCTGTTCTTCAAGCGCCTACGTTGGATTACTGTAATGCGCCATATGCGGCCGTGGGGACATGTGGGCCTGATCTTCACTCTGGGTTTGCCTTGGTCTTTGTTGGCCGTCGCAATCGCACCCACAGCCCTGGTGGCTGTTGGTTACCTTGGCGGATATTTTCTTATGCGATCCGTTTTGACGTTATTGGTCGGCTCAACCGGTCTCAAGCAACCAGGCGTGTGGGCAAAGCTGGTGCTGATTCCGGTATGGGATGCGATGGCTACCTGCATCTGGCTGGCAAGCTTCATGCGTAGATCGATCCGCTGGCGCGGGCACGATTACTTCCTCGTGGATGGCGATTTGGTACCGGTCACGCCGTCGGAATAGACTCACGCTATCCACACTCGGCTTGACCGGTAAAATGCCAATGCCAAATTCCGCGTGTCTAACGACCTTTAGGCACCAAATTCTCTTGCGAGTAGAAGGACTCGGGGCTCATGGTGTTCACGGTACGCCGCTCGTTTCGCGTTGCGCGCCAGTTGATCTGCGGCGCGAACATCGAAGGCTCAATGCGGTCGCGGTACCGAAGCGCGATGCCGATGAGCGAGTCCACCAGTGAGCCGGAAAGCAGGTGCGGCTCAAGTCCCAGATCGGTTAACTTGGAGTGCTTCGCATTGTAATAATGCGATTCGGCTTCCACGCGCGGATCGGGCAGATGCTCGATCTCAACGGGAAGGCCCATCTTCCCGGCGACCGTCTGGATCATCTGTGCCAACTCCAATACAGAAAACTGCTCTGTAAATTGGTTGAAGACACGGAACTCGCCGCGATTCGCTGGATTCAGACAGACGAGTTCGATGCAACGGACGGTATCGCGAATATCGAGAAACCCTCTTGTCTGCCCGCCTTTGCCGTAAACGGTCAGGGGCATGCCGATAGCCGCCTGGGCGCAGAAACGATTCAAAACGGTGCCGAAGACCTCATCGTAGTCGAAACGGTTGATCAATGCTTCGTCCATCTCGACTTCGTCCGTGATGGTGCCGTAGACCACGCCTTGATTCAAATCCGTCGCACGAAGGCCCCAAATCTTGCAAGTGAACATGATGTTGTGGCTGTCATGGACCTTGGACAGGTGATAAAAGGAGCCAGGCTGCTTCGGAAAGGGAAGCGTATCCTTGCGGCCGTTATGTTCGATCGTGATAAAACCTTCTTCGATATCAATATTCGGAGTGCCGTATTCCCCCATCGTTCCTAGCTTGATGAGGTGACAGTCAGGCGCGAGTTCTCGAATTGCAAAGAGCAGATTCAGATTGCCGACTACGTTGTTGACCTGGGTAAACACAGCGTGTTTTCGATCGATCATCGAGTAGGGAGCCGAACGCTGCTCAGCGAAGTGAACAACCGCTTCCGGCTGAAATGCGGTAATCATGGACGCGATAAAGTCGTAGTCTGTCGCATCGCCAACAAAGAGATCGATCTTTCGACCGGTAAGCTGCTGCCAGACATTCAATCGCTCGGCGAGCGGCCTAATGGGAGTAAGTGTCTGAACTCCCAGTTCGAAGTCCCATTGCCGGCGCGAAAAGTTGTCGATAATCGCAACCGTATGCCCTTTGCTCGAAAGATAAAGAGCAGTGGCCCATCCACAATAACCATCTCCGCCAAGAACTGCAATTCTCATATTGTCTCCAGACTCGTCAAACTTGTATATCGACGTGTTTCTGTCACATTTGGACTCACTCTATTTTCGATGCTGTCCAAATAGCCTTCAGACCCCAGGCAAGGGAAAAAGATTCTATATTTGACCAAAATATTTTCAGGAGTGCCCATTGGGTGATAGCGGATGGTTCGTGAGCAGGACTTTTCCTCCGCTCGCACCCACGGTGATCAACAGATCTTTTCCGACCAGGAATTCCAACTCGTCGATCTGTGTGGTTTTGGCGAAGATGTAGTATCTATTCGGTTTTTGCCAAAGATCTTTGAACTGATTGCCGTCGATAAAGGGGTTGGCGGAGGTCGGCGCATAGGAGCCGTACACCAGGTTATTGAACCTGCCGTTGAGCAACAGCGCAGACCTGTCGGTGTAGAAGAAAACTGACGAGAACCAGTAGTAATGGTGATCAATGATTAGCTCACCCGGGGGCGACTGTTCAAGGACCTTAATCAAAGGTCGCGACGAGAGATAAGGATCAAAGGTGACCATCGCAAGCCTAGCTGCATGGAAGAAGACGACCATCATAACCGCAATTCCGAGGTAGGCACTCCTTCGGGCAGCCCTCAGTGTGCTGATGCCACCGATAACAAATGCTGCAGCAGCCACCGCAAGCGGAAGACGAAGATAGGCAAACGAGTTGAGCGTCAGGTCCTCCATATGCCCTAGGGAGAGCTTGTAGGCGGCTGGGTTGGAGCTCAACTCCTGTGAGATGTCTCCGGGAGTCGGGACGTGACGCACTGCCAGGAGGATGGAGATGGCAGCAATTGCCGCGATAGCGCAGAACACAGTCACGGTGCGGGTTCCAATACGAACGGTTCTGTCTTCGAGCGCTATAGCCGAACCAATAAGAAGTGCCATCGCCGGATAGATGGGCATGGAGTAGTATTCCTGTGTGGTCGAAAAGGTGAAGAAGACCATCACAAACCCGATCCAGCACAAGGCCATGAGCCTGGTTCTTCCAGCGCGGTCCACGGGCCGATAAGACAGCTTGAAAGCTGCCGGCAGATAGACGCTCCAGGGAAACAGCCAGATCAGGTTGAAAAGCCAGAAGTACGTGCGCGGCACGGTATCGTAATCGCGCGGATAGCGGAGATTCAAAAAACGAAGCAGTTGCTCGTTGAAGAAAAAGAACCACCAGAAGCCATGGTATTCACCTGGGTTACTCTTCATCGTGAAGCTGAAATAGGGAGGGTTCCTGATGGTTGCGAGGATGTGCCAGGGCGCGGCGATCGCCAGTATGATCAGGAGGCCACTGAATGGCCGAAGCCGCTTCCAGGTGCGTGCGGCGAAGAGCTGCCGCGTGATCAGCAGATAGAGAACCGCTGCCCCAATCGGGAACACGACGCCAATCAGGCTCTTCAATAACAGGCCAATAGCGAGATTGGCTGCCATGACTGCCGCCCAGGCCCTCGGATGCGGCTCCTCTTCATCCAAGGCTCGCAGCAATGCCCATAGAGCCAGGGCTATGTTGAAGGTCAGCAAAGCATCCGGGAGCAGGATACGAGTGAAGAGGAAAAGTCCTATGCAGGTCGACATGCAAACACCGGCATAAAATCCCGCGCGCTTGCCGAATGCCCACAGACCGAATGCCGCAGTGGTCCAGCAAAGAGCAATAGCAGATAACGCGACGGGGATTCGCGCTGACCAGTCGTGTACGCCGAAAATTTTATACGAAACCGCAATCATCCAGTAGAACAGAGGAGGCTTCTCAAGGTAAGGCACTCCATCGAGGTGCGCCGTCACCCAGTCCCCGGACTTGAGCATGTTTCGCGCGATCTGAGCCTGAACCGCGTCCACGTCATCCATCAGTGACGGGGGGGAGATAATGCAGCCGAGATACACAACCGCGGCAAAAAAAATAACGATGAGGAAGATCTTCCGGCGGCTCATCATCCGATCATGATCGCCTGCCTGTTCGACTGACGAACTGGCGCTGACTGCACATTCCATTGCTTCATCCAGAGAAATAAAGTCATGAGACCCCAGAGATGATAACCAACATTGATCTTTCGGCTCATGTGTAATTCTATAAGTCTGTCGATCGCGTCGAAGTTGAACAAGTCTGCATGGTCCGTTCGCGCAATTTCCAGCGTCTCCATCAGCATGCCGCGAAGCGGCCCGCGAAACCACTCGTGCGCCGGGATGTCAAAGCCGACCTTCTTGCGCTGTGCAATCGGAGACCTCAGCTTCGGCTTCATTAACTCCTTCAGGACATACTTCTGATTATCGCCATGAATCTTCAACTTCGTGGGTAGGCTCGCGGCAAACTCGATAATACGGTGATCGAGAAATGGTGGCCGCACCTCCACGGAATGAGCCATGCTGATGCGGTCCGACTTCACGAGAATATCGTCAGGAAGATAGTATCTCTGATCAAACTCCAGGAAAGGTGCGATCCCGTCCCCAGGAACTCTGGCTTGCAACTGCAAAAGAATGTCGAGCAGCGCGCCGGGTAAGGGAGCCTTCATAAGTGCTGCCTTCTCAGATTCCGAGAAAGTCCCATTCCAATAGACATGGGCTTGCTCCGCCGGCAGAAGACTGCCCTGCAGCAAGCGCTTCAGTTTATATTCCAGGCTGATCTTCTCGTTCGAAACCGGCAACCTGTTCAGTCCTCGCAATGCTAACCGAATCGCCCCAGTTGGAACTTGCTGCAGTTGCCTGGCAATGCGATTTGCCCTGTACGTGAGATAGCCGCCAAAGATCTCATCCGCTCCCTCACCACTGAATGCGACTGTACAACCCGTCTTGCAAAGCCTGGAGAGGAACCACACCGGCAACGCTCCGGAATCTGCGCTCGGCTCGTCGGAATAGTACGAGAGCTCTCGAATGGCGCCTTCGAGGTCGTGCCCAGGATTCAAGTCCAATTGTTCGTGCTCCGTGTCGTACTGCTTGACAGCTTCGCCAATGTGCGAGGACTCATCGAAGCTATATCCGTTGAATGAAATTGAAAACGTTCGCAGCCTTGTGTGAGAGGCCTCCGCAGCGTAGTGCAGGATCGTGGTCGAATCGACGCCACCGCTAAGCCAAACGCCGAGCGGTACGTCCGACATCAGGTGCTCCCGAACCGATTGTTCCAGAAGTCGGTCAAGTTCCGACTTCGCGTCATCGAGCGACATCGGCGATGGAGCCATGTCCGGTATCTGCCAGTAGACCTGTTTGTTGATTCGGCCGTTCTGCCATTCAAGCCAGCTGCCTGGAGGCAGCTTCTGGATGCCATCGATCAAAGTCCATGGAGACGGAACATAGTTCATGGACAGATAGCAGTCCAGACCGTCGAGGCTAAGTCGCCGCTCAATCTCCGGGTGAATCAGAATCCCTTTTAGTTCGGACGCGAAGAAGAGGTCCTCGCCTTGCTCAGCAAGATAAAGCGGCTTGATCCCAACACGATCCCGGGCAAGAACAAGGCGTTGCCTGGAATCACACCAGATGGCAACAGCGAACATGCCTCTGAGCCGTTCAAAGCAGCCTGTGTCCCATTCAAGAAACGCATGCAGCACCGTTTCGGTGTCACAACGCGTTTGAAAGCGGTGACCGAGCGACTCGAGTGTCTTGCGAACTTCGAGATGGTTATAGATCTCTCCGTTGAAAACAATCGCACTGTCGCGGTCCTCAGAATAGATCGGCTGATCGCCCCCGGATAGGTCAACAATCTTGAGCCGAGTTGCGCCGAGGTAGCAGCTCGCCGATCGGTAAACACCCTGTTGATCCGGTCCGCGATGAACCAAAGTTCCAGCCGCTTGCTTGATTCGCTCCGGGCTGGGACACCACGACTTCGCTGTGAATCCTACTATGCCGCACAAGTTGCATTAGCCTCTATGTGAGTAGACGAACTTTCAGGAAAAAAGACTTAGGCTTCAATGAAGCTAGCATAACAATCTCGTCAATGTGTGCGTGGACGCTCTACACCCAGGGGTAGCCTGCCCCTTAGACTCGCGTTGAGCAGCCATCTCAGCAATCTCTCCGCAACCGGAGCTTCGAGTCGAATCGGCACCAGTGCGGCATGTGCCTATACAATAGAGTTGTGTTCGCAGACGCTATCAGTGAAGAACCTGAATCGAAGACAGCACACAAGCCTCTTCATCTGAAGACCTTCCTGATGATTCTGGTGATGGTAGTGACGGGCCCCTTGGGCAATGTCCTTCTCGGTAAGGGGATGAAGCACGTAGGCGCGGTACTAATCTGGCCGCCGTCGCAGTTGCTGCACACCGGCCTTAAGATCTTCGCGTCGCCATCTATCTGGATGGGAATCTCCTCCCTCGTCCTGTTTTTCGTCTCCTACATGTTGGTGCTTTCCTGGGCGGATTATAGTTTCGTGCAGCCTGCCTCATCGCTGGCTTATGGTGTTGTCGCGCTGCTTAGTTATTTGGTTCTGGGTGAGACCGTTTCGCCTCTTCGGTGGACGGGAATCGCAATCATCTGTCTGGGTGTGTTTGTCATAAGCCATACCGCTCCGCGGACGACCTCTCACGAAATTGCGAGGCAAATTTAGATTGCGGGATCTCCCCCTATTTACGGTGATTGTCATGGCAGGCACTGGCGGCGAACTCTGTGTCTCGCGCGCAATGAAAAGTGTTGGTGAGGCAACCAGCTTCCGCCCTGCAGAGATCGTCAGGGTCGTTCTGAAGGCTTTTCGCCAACCATGGATGTGGGCCGGCATCTCCATGATGGCTCTTGCCTTCTTTGCTCTATTGGGAGCGCTATCGTTATATAACGTTAGCTTTGTCGTTCCGGTAACGGCATTGAGCTATGTTGCCGGGGCTCTTGGAGGAGTTGTCTTTCTCCATGAACGAGTCAGCTTCCAGCGCTGGATGGGGGTATTGCTGGTCGCCATCGGCGTAGCGCTTGTATTTTTTGGAAAGAACTGAAGATAAAAACAGGATCCAAACGGCTGAGTGAAAGATCAAATAGCCAGATAGTTAGGCTCGTATATCCCGAGGGAACGGCCATCGTGCAACGGCTCTTTCGATTCTCAGAGTAAAGGGCTTCACGCTTGATACCCATACTCCCGTACGAAAAAGCTGCGATACCTACGGCTTGCCTGCGCGCATGAAAGACAAGCCTCTCAGCAGAAGTTCAACAAGTTCCTTGAACGTTCCATAGGCTACCCGAGGAAGTCAGGATGCCATCCATGGCATGACTAAGCCAATTCGCGGTAGTTCAGCAGGATCAGGCCGACCATGGCCAGGCACACCGGCCAGAGATAGCCAGCGATTGTGGCCATGCGGCTCTTGACTAAGCGCAACTCCAGCCACCGGCTGCAAGCTGCCATAATACCAAGCAGCGCAATGGGAGTGTGGCTCATCTCCGCAAGCAGTGCTTCTTTCACATCTCTCGCGGAATGCTCATGGGTCAGCAACATCGCAGCGCCGGCTGCGCACATCGCAGGAAAAACGTAAGTAGCCCACCGCGCCTTCAACTTGCCCGCCTGCACCGCACATTCGAAAGTTGCGAAAACCACGATCAAAAGCGCCCCGAAACGATGTTGCAGTACGTCGGGTGAAGCAAAGCTCTGCCAAAACGGACGTGGCCCAAGAGGCCAGTTTTCCGGGTCGGCGCGCAGCAGGATGAAGACCGCCAACGCAGCAAAGCTCAGCGGCCAAAACCGGGCCCAGCGCATAGTTCGATGCCGGCTCAGCAGCGCCAGCAGTCCTGCAATCAGCACAATCAGTCCTGCCCAGTGATGGTTGTACTCGGACCATGCTCTGTCGGTATCATCGCTCCCGGTACTGGCAACGAACAGACTATCTTTGAGAGCCACTTCGAGCGAGCTTGGGGCAGCCAACGCAGCCAAGGGCGGACTGCTCATGCGCGGCGGTTCCGGATGCAGTCGCACGTAAATCTCATGAGCTGTTAGTCTCTCCTGGGCCGTGACATCGACCGCTGGAGCCTGGGCTGTCAGCGAAGCCGCTGTCAATACCGCGAGGAACCCAAAACAAATCTCTGCTTCAACTACGCGGCGCAGCTTCGCCAGCAAAGGTTGAGGATCGCTGGCCAGACGCCGCACCATGAGCCAGTTTCCGGCGCCAAGTCCAACCATTGCCAATAAAAGGAAGATCTTGGCAACCAGCATGATGCCATACGCAGTGGTGTACAGTCCGCTCCACGCGCCCACATAGAACCATGCCATTCCTACTCCCGACGACACCAGCGTCGCTGCGCCCAGCAACGCCATTCGCGAGTAACGCTCGGTCAAAAGCCGCGCCTCATCCACGTCGTCGACGCGGCCCAGGGATATCCACAGGTAGGGCATCGCGCCAAGCCAGGCGGCTGTACCAAGATGATGTGCGGCCGTGAGAATCGCCAGAAGAAATCGGTCATCGATGCGCGCCGCCGCATGGCTTGTGGACACCGTAGCCGCAAGCAGCATTAGGCTTAACGGGAGCATCGCCCAGGTTGCTGTGCCGCTTTTAAGACGTGTGCAGGTCCAGACTGCAATCGTGAACAGGATTGCGAGAGAGTCGGCGCGGAAGAAGCTTGTGGTGGTCACATCCTTGAGCGTCAAATCCGAGCCGCTCATTACGAGTGCGCCAGATGCCAAAACGATAGCAACCTCGCTGGCTACCAATCCAACCGCGAACGTCCGGATACCGCGGCGGCAAAAGTCTTCGACGGCCGCGCTCGCCCTCGCTGGCCGCACCACAGCCAGAAGATAGGCGACGCCTCCCAGCAGCAACGCCTCTAAAGCAAGCGTTGTACCGCGCAGGAGAACGGTCAGAAGATCGATATCGCGTAAGAGCCAGAACAAGATTGTTCTCCGGCGTTACTTTACTTGAAAGGGGACCTTGCCACGAGTTACGTGTCCATCCGTGGCGAGCACCTGCCAGTGAAGCACGTACGCTCCCTTGACGAGACCGGTCAACTTGGCTGTCAGTACCCCGGGCGTGGGTTCGCTCTCGATCGTTACTTTCTCGACTTTGCCGTCAGGGTCGACTAACGTCAGGGTTGAGTGCGTGAGATCAATCCTTGAACTGTATTTGAGGAGTACGGCGGCCTCCGGACCTGAGACAGTGCTATTCACTCCTGGCTGTGAGTCCACCAACACGGCGTGCGCTAACGCCACTCGGGGAGCAAATAGCGTACCGCAAGCAATTACGACCCCAGCTACAAACGAGGGAGCAAAGCTCCAAGTGATCCTCGGCATTTTCAATACACTTCTCCTCAGCAAAACAGTTGCGTTTGAGTAGGATGTTTTCCGCAAAGATTCTCGCCCTTAGACGCAATCGCCTAAGCCAATATGAAAGCCAGCGCGGAAGGCTGGGTCAAACTGGTACATAGGCTGCTCCTAAAAATAGTTGATTCCAAAAGAGGTTCCCGGCTGCGCTGTGACGAAATCATATAGTAAATATCTGGTTCCCATTTCTATGTCACCTCCGGTTTTAGCGATATTCCTCGCCTTTGTGACCGCCCTCCTTGGCAATGTTCTGCTTCATCCTACGGTAGTGGAATATGATGCCATAACCTCCTGAATCAAAGAGAACACCTTGGGTTCAGGCAGGGAAGAAGGTTTTCGGAGTGTAATTTTGACTCTCGAGGGCCCGGAAGCAATTGAAATATCGTGAACCAGACGGGATCGGTCTCGCTTCTCGCGAATAGAATCTGTAACTTACATATTCTAAATGGTGCGTGCCGTTCGCCTCGTTCCCAAGTCATATTTCCTGGGGACTGATCTGTTTTTGAAGGATTTATTTCCCATACCTCGGAATAACGTTGAGATCATGGCTTCCGCCGCTTCCGGATCAAGAGGAGAGTGTCCAGCCATCAGGCGAAAAATCGCAGGGCCGTAGATCAGGTCCAGGCCGAGCTCTCGATCCACGCTGGGGTCGATCTCCCCACGTTTCACAGCGCGATCGAAAATGACCCCGACCGCTTCACGTCTTGGCTTCAGGAAACGCTCTCGAAACAAAGACGCAAACTCCCTATCAATTTGTCCTTCTGCCAGGAACTGACTGAAGATGCGCCCAGTCGGGCTGTTATAGAAGGTAATCAGGGAGTGAAGCTGCACTTTAAAGTCCTCCTCCCCGGTTCCGGTATCCGGAGTCGGCACCATTCGGTTCATCGTTCTTAGAAAAGCGTCTAGCGCAACGTAGGCTTTACTCGGCCACCACTTATAGATTGTGGCCTTGCCAACGCCCGCCTTTCGGGCAATCTCTTCGATCGCGATGTCGCGGAGCGGCTTTTCCTTTAGCAGATGAAGGGTCGCCGTCAAGATTGCCTCTTCTGATTCCTCACTACGCTGACGGCCGCGATTCTTTGACTCCACCTTCGACATCTGGCCGCCTTTTGGCAGATTCATCGCGTCGGCCGTGTCGCAGTTGCCAACCGATGCATTGCAAAAAAATATCTGCTGCTGCTCCGGGGCAAGCTCATGAGTGGAAATCCTTTCGAGACTTGAGACTATGTATCGCATTGGGCAAAAGTCGAGCTTTTCACGAATCGCAGGTTACTTAAATTCGGTGAGCAATTTATGAATCGTAAATGCCGCCGCAGATATCCAACCCTGTGTGCGCCATTTACTATACTATACGTCTAGTTTTCCACATGAAGAACCCAGCATAGTCCGCGGCTAACCTTCGAGAGGATACAAAATGTGGATCGTCAGAATTGCGTTGAACAGGCCTTACACGTTTATCGTTCTGGCCATCCTTATTCTTATTCTGAGTCCGGTGGTTATTCTTGGGACTCCCACAGACATCTTTCCGAGTATCAATATTCCAGTTGTCGCTGTGGCCTGGACTTACACGGGGCTAAGTCCGGAGGAGACAGAGGGGCGCATCACCACAGTCTATGAACGCGTTCTTACGACGGTGGTCGACAATATTGAGCACATCGAGTCCACTACGGTAAACGGAACTGCGATTGTTAAAGTTTATCTACAGCCGAGCGCCAGTATCGATCGGGCCAATGCGCAGATTACGGCTGTTTCACAGACGATCCTTCGCCAATTGCCTCCCGGCTCTCTGCCTCCTCTCATCGTCAATTACAACGCGTCCACTGTTCCGATTCTGCAGCTTGCTCTTTCAGGAAAGAACCTGACCGAGCCGCAACTAAATGACATCGCGCTGAATTTTCTACGCACCCAGCTTGTCACCGTTCCTGGTGCCTCGGTGCCGTTTCCGTTTGGCGGCAAGACGCGACAAGTCATGGTCTACCTCAACCAGGGCCGCATGCAAGCCAAGGGACTTTCGCCGAACGATGTGCTCAACTCTCTCGGCAACCAGAACCTCATCCTGCCCGGCGGAACCGCCAAGATGGGAGACTTCGAGTACGACGTCGACCTGAACGCCGATCTCAAGACTGTTCCCGAGTTCAACGATCTGCCAATCAAGAACGTCGGAGACTCTACTATCTACCTTCGCGACGTGGCGACAGTGAGCGACGGCTTCGCGCCCCAGACGAATATCGTCCGCCAGGATGGAAATCGCGGCGCGCTGGTAACCGTGCTCAAAGCCGGAGATGCTTCAACCATCGATGTCGTCAAGGGTGTTCGGCAGATTCTTCCACGCGTGGCGCAGACGCTTCCGCCCGAGTTGAAGATCCAGCCTCTCGCAGATCAATCGATCTTCGTGCGTGGAGCCATCAACGGCGTCATTCGTGAAGCAATCATCGCGGCTGCGCTCACCGGACTGATGATCCTCATCTTTCTCGGAAGCTGGCGCAGCACGGTGATCATTGCGATCTCCATTCCACTGTCGATTCTGACGTCCGTCATGGTTTTGAGCTTTCTGCATGAAACCATCAACATCATGACGCTCGGTGGCCTCGCACTGGCCGTCGGCATTCTCGTTGACGACGCAACCGTCACCATCGAAAACATCGAACGTCACCTCGAGGGCGGGGCCGTGCTGCACGATGGCATCCTCGATGGCGCTGCCCAGATTGCTGTACCTGCCCTGGTTTCTACGTTATGTATCTGCATCGTCTTTCTCCCGATGTTCTTCCTCAGCGGCGTAGCGCGCTATCTGTTTGTTCCTCTCGCCGAGGCGGTCATCTTCGCCATGATCGCCTCCTACATCCTGTCGCGTACGCTCGTGCCAACGCTGGCAATGTATCTTTTGAAGGCCCACAAGCAGGGCGATGCGGAGGCGCGTGGCCCATTCGCTCGTTTTCATAAAGCTTTCGAGCGCCTCTTCGAGGCAGTCCGTTCATCCTATTCGTCATTGCTTGCTCGGCTTGTCACCGTTCGAGTTTTCTTTGTTCCGGCCTTCCTTGTGACCTGCCTTCTGGCCTTCACGCTGATTCCGTTCCTCGGACAGGACTTCTTTCCCGAAACCGACAGCGGCCAGTTCATCCTCCACATGCGAGCAAAGACCGGCACGCGCATCGAAGACACCGCGCGCCTTGCCGATCAGGTCGAAGCCAGCATCCATAGGACGATTCCAGCCGCCGAGATGGACAATATTCTCGATACCATTGGCCTGCCCTACAGCAATATCAACTACATCTACAATCGCTCGGGGCTCACCGGCGCAGCCGATGCCGACATCCTCGTCTCTCTCAAGGAGAAACACCACCCAACGGCAGACTATATACGCACCCTCCGCGATAAGCTTCCCAGCGAATTTACCGGCGTCACCTTCTATTTTCTGCCGGCCGACATCGTCACCCAGACGCTCAACTTCGGCCTCCCCGCGCCGATCGACGTCCAGATCGACGGTGCTGACATTGCAGGCAACCAACGCATCGCGGACAAGATGATGAACGAGATCAGCCATGTCCGTGGCATCGCCGATCTTCGTATCCAGCAGCAATCCGACTATCCCAAGTTCCACATTGCGGTCGATCGAACCAAGGCGCTGCAGGCAGGATTTACTGAGCGAGACGTCGCCAACAGCACGCTGATCTCGCTCAGTGGCAGCTTTCAGGTCACGCCGCAGTTCTATCTCAACCCGAAAAACGGCGTCAACTACAACCTCGTGACCCAGACCCCGCAGTACGACATGCAATCCGGTCAGGATCTCGCGAATATTCCGTTGAGCAGTGCGACTCCATCGAGTAGTGCGCCGCCGAAGCCCGGAATCCTCGCAAACGTCGCTTCCATTCAGAGAACCAGCGAACTCGCCTCCATCAATCACTACAATATCCGCCGGGTCGTCGATATCTATGCCGCCGTGCAGGATCGTGACCTGGGTGCAGTAGGCCGCGAAGTGAACCGTATCGTCGACGCCAACCGCAAACTGCTTCCTCGCGGCAGCTTCGTTACGCTGCGCGGCCAGTACGGGACCATGCGCAGCTCCTATACAGGCCTCATCGGCGGGCTGGGCTTTGCGATCGTCCTGGTTTATCTCCTGATTGTTGTGAACTTCCAGTCCTGGCTTGATCCATTTATCATCATCACCGCTCTGCCTGCCGCGCTGGCCGGAATCGTCCTCTTCCTGTTCATAACACACACCACGTTGAGCGTCCCCGCGCTAATGGGCGCAATCATGTGCATGGGCGTCGCCACCGCTAACAGTATTCTCGTCGTCTCCTTCGCCAAGGAGCGCCTGGTGAATCACGGAGATCCAATAACGGCGGCCATCGAAGCCGGAACGACGCGCTTCCGTCCCGTCATCATGACCGCCCTCGCTATGATCATTGGCATGATCCCAATGGCGCTTGGCGTGGGAGATGGAGGCGAGCAGAACGCACCTTTAGGCCGCGCCGTAATTGGCGGTCTGCTCTGCGCCACAGTAGCCACGCTCATCTTTGTGCCTTCAGTGTTTGCTCTCCTGCACGGGCGGTCCGCAACGGCGGACCCACACCCTGAATGGGAGCCCAGCAAGCAACCGATTCACGTCTAGTCGCGGACAGAACGAATGGAGACAGCAATGAACACCACCGAGACGAATCCGGATAAAGCTCCTCAAAGCGGGACACAGGGTGCTCCGCCAACACACGAACCGCTATCTCGATGGCTGTTCATTGGACTGGGGATAGCCGCTGTGCTGCTCGCCGTCGTCATCTACGCAGGTATTCACGAACGCGCCGAGGCTGAAAACAATCTCGGCCTCGCAACCGAGCGCGCCGCGGTTCCGGTTGTCAGTGTCATTCAGCCGAAATCAAACGCCTTTGCACAAGAGATCATCCTGCCTGGCAACACGCAGGCCTTCAGCGACACTCCCATATACGCCCGGACCAACGGCTATCTTAAGCACTGGTACTTCGACATTGGTGCCCACGTGCAACAAGGTCAGCTGCTCGCTGAAATCGAGACCCCGGAAGTCGATCAGCAGTTGGAGCAGGCCCGCGCCGATCTGAAGACCGCTCAGGCAAACGAGCAGCTAGCCTCCATCACCGCCGCTCGCTGGCAAAACCTCCTTAAAACAAACTCCGTCTCCAAGCAGGAGACCGATCAGGCCGTCAGCGATCAGAGCGCCAGGCGGGCCACCGTCGACTCCATGGTCGCGAACGTTCATCGCCTCGAGCAACTGCAATCCTTCGAAAAGGTCTACGCTCCCTTCTCAGGCGTCATCACAGCACGAAACACAGACATCGGCGCTCTGATCAACGCAGGCGCCGGTGGTGTGCCGCAAGAGCTATTCCATATGGCGGCAGTAAACAGACTGCGCGTCTACGTCGCCGTGCCTGAAGTCGATTCGAGCGCCGCGCAAACCGGAGCCAAGGCGAAGCTGACACTCGACGAGTTCCCCGGCGAAACATTTCAAGGTACGATCGTGCGCGACTCCGATTCGATTGATCTCGCCTCGCGAACCTTGAACGTCGAAGTCGACGTAGACAACTCCAAAGGCCGCCTCAAAACCGGAGCCTACGCCTTCGTTCATATCAAGGTTCCCGACGACGCGAAGGGCACGTCGCAGTCCCTCGTCGTTCCGGCCAACACCTTGCTCTTTCGCTCAGAGGGACTGCGAGTGGGCGTAGTTCGCGATGGCCATGCCGAATTGATTCCCATCACTATAGGCCGCGACTACGGCGCTACCGTCGAAGTCATCGCCGGCCTCAAACCAACCGATCAAATCATCGTCAATCCATCCGACTCCCTCGCCGCCGGCACCCCCGTACGAGTGAACGCACCGCAGACGGAGGGCGCGAAATGAACACCCGCAAACCACCCAAGACCCATGCCATCGCAATCCCATTGGGCCTCGCAAGCCTGCTCTTCGCCGGATGCATGGTCGGGCCCAAGTATGTGAAGCCAACAGCGCCCACGGCTCCCGAGTTCAAAGAATCCCCGCCTGACTCGTTCAAAGAGAGCGACAGCTGGAAGTCGGCCCAACCCAGCGATCAGACCATACGTGGAAAGTGGTGGGAGCTCTTTGGCGACGCGCAGCTTAACGCGCTTGAAGACCAACTCACGGCCTCCAACCAGAATCTCAAGGTGGCTGAAGATCGCCTCCGTCAGGCACGCGCCCAGATTCGTTTCAATCGAGCCTCCCTCGCACCAACAATCTCCACTGCGCCAAGCATCGCCAGCGTGCGCGACTCTGCCAACCAGCCATACTTTCCTCCCACAGTTGCGGCCAACAGTACCGGCAACTTCACGTTACCCTTCGATCTCTCCTATGAGGTCGATCTGTGGGGACGCGTGCGCCGCACGATCAGCGCGTCGCGTGAGGAAGCGCAAGCGACGGCGGCCGACCTGCAAACTGCCAGCCTGAGTCTGCACGCCGAGCTCGCCATGGATTACTTCGAACTCCGCAGCGCCGACAACCAAAAGCAGCTCCTCGACGACACCGTCAACGCCTACACCGACGCGCTCAATCTCACGCAGAACCGCTTCGAGGGCGGAGCCTCTCCCAAGTCCGACGTTGCCCAGGCAAAGACGCAGCTCGACGCAGCCCAGGTGCAGGACACCGACATCACCATCACCCGCGCACAGTTTGAGCACGCCATCGCCACATTGATCGGCGTTCCCCCCGCGCAGTTCAGCATTGCGCCATTGCCTCACGCAAAGCTCCAGATTCCTGTCATTCCCGTCGGCGTACCCTCCGGTCTGCTCGAACGCCGCCCCGACATCGCCGCAGGCGAACGCCGCGTCGCCGAAGCCAACGACCAGATCGGCATCGCCCGCGCTGCCTTTTTTCCCACGTTAACCATCAGCGCGACAGGCGGGTTCGAAGGAACCTCAGCGATAAACTGGTTCACCTGGCCAAGCCGCTTTTGGGGGGTCGGTCCGCAGCTGTCCCAAACTCTCTTTGACGCTGGCCGCCGTCGCGCAACCTCCGAGGTAGCAAATGCAAACTATGACGGCACAGTAGCCACTTATCGTCAGACAACCCTCACCGCCTTCCAGGAAGTCGAAGACAATCTTGCAGCGTTGCGCATCCTTGAAAAGGAAGCACAGCAGCAGCACGATGCTACAGCGTCGGCGCAGGAATCACTTCAACTTTTCACAAATCGATATGAGGGTGGAGTCGATAACTACCTTCAGGTGATCACTGCTCAAACCACCGCCTTGACTAACGAACGCAACGATATCGACATTCAGCGGCGTCGAATGGATGCCAGTGTCCTGCTCGTCAAGGCGGTCGGCGGAGGTTGGGACACTTCGCAGCTGCCCACGTACTGATTCTGACGGCGATTGGTGAGGAACAAGCTGTCGTAATTGTTATTACGATGTCGGGAGTTTCGAGTCTCTGTTGACAGCGATCTGGGCCGCTGTTCTCGGCGCGATGCTGGTGCTAAGTTTGATCGCGGGCGGCTTGAGCCTCTGGCGCCGGACTCGATTTTGTTAGTCGGCCGATCTCCAAAATCGGACACGAACGCTTACTTCGCATGCAATTCGATTATCTGGATCGAATAGGGAGGTATAGTATGGTCGAATTTTAGCCCTGCGATCTTCAAGGGTGTTTCAACCGGCACGATACGGGTTGGAGCCGCGATGGTGTTGGTCTCCGCCAGGCTGGCTCCTGTCAACGTGACCAGAGTAGCCGTATTCGCAACGCTTCCTACCCCTGTCAATTCAACTTCGACCGGTTGAGGGACAGAAGATGCATTGACGAATTTGAGATACGTGTCGCCCTTTGCTGGATCTCGCGTCACCGAATAAAAGAAGCGCTCTGTTTCGCCATTGATCGACGATGTGGGCACTTCTGTTCCGAGGTATTTCGCAAACATCGTCTGTGCATAGTAACCGGGCGATCCATAACTGGTAAGAGCGTCGTACCCGATCAGGTCCGACTCCCATTGCATTCCGCCCGTGTTTACGTTGACGAAGAGCGGCGCGTACGATGCCATAACGATAAGATCGCTGTTTCGTTCCATCCCAGTCATCCACGCTGCGTCGCCAAGCGCAGCGCCCATATTCGTAGTGGGAGAGCCTTCGCGAGTCGCCCATTCTCCAACAAAAATCTTCGGACCGTTCCGATCGGCATTGTCATAGTGTTTTACGTCGGCAAAGAACTCATCGGCACGCTTGTAATAGTGATCGTCGAGAACATCCGGCTTCATTCTTTTCAGCGGTGTAGTCGCAATGAGTTGGAGTTGCGGATATCTCGCCTTGATCGCTTTGTAGAACTGCGCATAGCGGCCTTCGTAACTTCCTGAGTGATCGAACGAGTCTTCATTGCCAATCTCAACGTACTTCACAGGGAACGGAGTGGGATGGCCTAGCTTAGCCCGCACGGCTCCCCACTTTGTCGATATCTCGCCTGTCGCAAATTCAATTTCGTCCAGCGCATCCTGCACGAAAGGGGCAAGTTCCGGTCCAGGGCGAATGTGATCACCCTTAAGGGAGTATCCCGCGTAGACTGCAAGCACCGTGTTGATCTTCAGGTCTTCGGTCCACTCCAGAAACTCTAACAAGCCCATTCCATCCGATGACTGATAGTTCCAGGGGCTGCGGTGCGTGGGGCGATCGACAAGCGGCCCGAGCGTATTTTTCCAGTCGAACCTCTCATCGATCTGATCGCCCTCAAGGTAGTTGCCGCCCGGAAGGCGCAAAAACTTAGGATGCATCGCCGCCATCATACCCATAAGATCGGGACGGTTCCCATTCTCGCGATTCTTATAAGTTGGAGGGAACAGAGACACCAGATCGATCCAGACTTTGCCGGTATGCCCAACCGTCAGGAGGAGGTGGTTTTCCGCTGAAGTCTCAATCTTTCCCGTGGTCAAAGTAAACTCATACCGCTTCCAATCCTTGGAAAGCGCTGGAATGTTTGCCGTAGCCACTGATTTACCGGTGTTGTCATTGATCAAATCGGCAATCAATGGTCCTACGTCGGAGGAATCTGCCTTGGCATAGAGCGATCCCTTGTAGGTTGTGTCGGCTCGCAAGGCCATTCCCCAGTAGCCTTCGTTCCTGACTCCGGCACGGTTTGCCGAGTCAGCCCTCGTCACGTTGAGTAGAAGGCTATGTTCCAGTGCAGCGCTCGGACCCTCCGTCGGATCGACAGTCATCGTGGCCATGGAATTCCCAAGATGCTCTATATTCCAGTGGGCGACTCCGCCAAAGCCATGATCTTGAAACGTCCGATTACGCACCATCTCGGCATAGAGGCCGCCATCGTAGGAATAGTTGATCTCTTCAGTCATCAATCCATAAAGTGTTGGGCTTACCGCATGCACCGGTTTATCCAACTGGATGTCGAGTTTGACCACCGTAGATTGTGCCGCGCAAATACCTGCGAATAAGGAGATAGTTGCCGTCAGCAGAGTGAGTTTTGTGATCACTTTTGGCGTCTCATATCGCGCGGAGATTGAATCTATCTTCATGATCAACTTTCTATCGCCTTTTCTTGTTGATACGGCGTGAAAACGCTTACTCGCCCAAGAAGAAACGCATCTTCAGGCAAAAAATCGCATTCGAGTGGCTGTCTGTTTAAGGACTAGCGAAATATAGCAGGATTCGAAAAGGCTTTCTACGATTGAAGTGCGGCAAATCGAGCCGGAGTCAGTCATTCAGAGGCCGGAAGAAGCTACAACGCGGTACCCGTGCCCTCGACCAGCGTGACGATCTGGTCCGTTTTATTGATCGTAAATTTTTCTTTCGCGCCGCTGGGCCAGTGGACCTCAACCCTTTCTATAGTGGTCGCGTCGCCAAGCCCAAAGTGCACGCGAGGGTCATGCGTAGATGCGTAGCTTCCTCCCGAGACGACGTCGCCGCGTTGCCGCAGTCCGCCCGCAGTGAGAAAGACTTTCGCTCCGACTGCATCCCGCGGGCTCTTCGCGCCACCTACAAGCTTGAGTTCAATCCAATGGTGAGTGTCGGGAGAGACGTTGCGCAGCAGGGCAGGGTGACCGTCGAGTACGTTGATGACAACGTCAACTTTGCCATCGTTGAACAAATCCCCAACCGCCATCCCTCTCCCAACGTAGACATTGGCCAGCGCGGTACCTTCAACCGCTGGCATGAGGTCGAATTTCTTGCCCTCGATATTTCGAAAGAGTAGAGGACGTTGTGCCCAGGTCGTTCCCCAACTTGTGTGATCCACGCCGGGGTAAACATGTCCGTTTGCAATAACGATGTCCTTCCACCCATCGTTGTCGAAGTCAAGGAAAGCATCGCCCCAACCTAGAAATGGGATGGTCGGTTCAGCGATTCCCGTCAGATAACTGACATCGGTGAAGTTCGCGTTGCCATCATTGCGGTAAAGCGGATTGTAGTCGTCGGAGAAGGTCGTGTTCATAAAATCTACGAGGCCGTTGTTCTGATAGTCGCCAAAAGCAATGCCCATGGAGGCGGTCTCGCGGCCATTCTCATTGAGCGCATAACCGGACGCATAGCTGACATCCTCGAAGGTGCCGTCGCCATTGTTGAGATAAAGATAGTTCGGCGTCGAATCGTCGGCGACTATCAGGTCCGGTTTACCATCGTCATTGACATCGATAAACAGCGATGACAGGCCGTAGTAAGCGTTCTTGTCGCTAACGCCAGATTTTTCACTTACGTCGGTAAAGGTCCCATCGCCGTTGTTATGAAACAAGTGGTCAGGTTCGCCCTTCAGCCCCCGCGGACCGCACATAACCTCCTCGCCGCGAAACTGGCAAAGCGTTGATCCTTGGCTGCTCGACGCAGGCTGGTTCGCCATGTCGTAGTGAACGTAACCGGGGACGAAGAGATCAAGTCGCCCATCCCCGTCGTAGTCTCCCCACGTCGCCCCTGTCGACCAGTTACCCAAAGTCACTCCAGCCTTTTCAGCAACATCGGTAAACGTGCCGTCATGGTTGTTATGGTAGAGCCGGTTCTTGCCGAAGTTGCTGACGTAGATATCGGGCCAGCCATCGTTGTCATAATCCGCTATGGCAACGCCGACACCCCATCGTTCATTGGTGACGCCGGCCTTTTCAGCAACGTTGGTGAACGTACCGTCATGGTTGTTGTGAAAGAGCGCGGCTTTCGGTGCAGATGTCTTCCCACTGAATGCATCGGGGGTTGAACCATTCACTAAATAGATATCGAGCCAGCCGTCGTTGTCATAGTCGATCAGGCCGACGCCGGAGCCATTTGTCTCAATGATGTAGTGCTTCTCAGGCGTGCCCATCGTATGCTTCCAGGTAGTCAGGCCTGCCTTTGCGGTGATGTCCTGAAAGATGATGGGCCCGGTCTTGACGAAACCTCCAGCCGTGATCGGCCGGTGTTCTTTATCCAAAACCGGCGCGTGGGGCTGACCCGTGTTGACGCCGCCACCGCTCGTCTGCGGCTGCGAGCTCTCCGGTTCTGGCTTCTTCGTTTGAGTAGGGGCAGCAGGATTTGGCGGCGCGCCCTGCGCCATCAACCGGCCAGAGCACAAGAAGAGTACGCAGCAAACAAAGCCAGATGGAAGCAGAGAGCGTAAGGAAGAACCGGACATCGTGCAGTGACGGACAGGCATGGATTGACCTTTTGCTACCCTTCTCTATTCTCTTGCGTGGCGCAGAGCCTGGAAATCTGCTGCGGCTTCACGGGCCTGGTGCGGCCATCAAGAGATTTAACCACACAAACAAAGAAGTGACAGTCAACCATAAGGATGAGACATGTTCAAGCCCGTGCGCCTATTGCAATGCGCCGCAACTCAGGTAGCAGCCTGCCTAACGAGGCTGCCTCTGCGCCTGGTTGACCCAATGCGAAATAGGCTGTGCGGTACAACTCGTAAAGCCTGTCGTAAACGGCGACTGCGCCCGGCTGTGGCATGCTTGTCCGATAGCGAAGGCAAACAGCCTTTTGTGCCTCTTCAATTGTCTTGAACGCCCCGGCCGCAAGAAGAGCAAATATTCCGGAGCCCAGGCTGGTAGGCGTTCCGTCGGGAACCAGCACTGGCTTCCCAAGAACATCCGCATAGATCTGATTGAGAACCGGGTTATTTTGTGGGATGCCACCGGCATTGATAACACGTTCGACAGGAACACCATGTTTCCCCATGCGTTCCAGAATAATGCGCGTGTGCAAGGCAGTGCCTTCAATAGCTGCGTACAGTTCGTCCTGTGCTGTGTGAAGAAGGTTCCAACCAAATGTCACGCCGCCAAGCTCTGGATTCACAAGCACCGTGCGATCGCCATTGTCCCAACTGAGACGAAGCAGCCCCGTCTGTCCGGCGCGGTAGTCTTCCAGGCCTTTTGCGAGCTCGCCCACCGTCGTGCCAGCCCGTCGCGCAATCGCTTCGAAGATGTCGCCGGTAGCGGACAGGCCTGCCTCAATACCCGTGTACTCTGGATGGACACTGCCGGGAACCACACCGCACACGCCAGGCACGAGCTCCGTCTTCTTTGCCATCGCAATGATGCAGGTTGAGGTTCCGACGACATTAACTACATCTCCTTCGCGGCAACCGGCCCCGATGGCGTCCCAGTGAGCATCAAAAGCTCCAACAGGAATTGGGATGCCAGGCCTCAAGCCAAGCTCCGCGGCCCATCTCCCGGACAAAGTTCCGGCGATCTTGTCCGAAGCCAGATATTCCCCGCCGATCTTCTCGCGTATGCCGTCAAAAAGTGGATCGACGGTGGACAAAAATGACTGAGCAGGAAGACCGCCCCATTTGGGATTCCACATCCACTTGTGGCCCATTGCGCAGATGCTGCGCTTCACCTTCGCCGGATCGGTAACCCCGGTCAGCGTTGCGGCAACCATGTCGCAATGCTCAAGCGCTGTTGCGAACCGCTCCCGTTTCTCCGGATTGTGCCGCAACCAATGCAGCAGCTTGGCGAATCCCCACTCGTGCGAGTAAACGTTCCCGCACCAATGAATAGCCTCGACATCTTCGGCCAGAGCAATCTCTGTGATCTGACTGGCCTCTTCGTGAGCGCGGTGATCGCACCACAGATAGTAATCGTCAAGAGGCTGCATCGCACCGTCAACTGGAATCACGCTCGAACCCGTGGTATCGAGTGCGATAGCAGCTATATCTTGACCGTTAATCCGGCTGTCTGTCAGGACCTGACGCATGGCCTGAACCAGGGCTCGCATGTGGTCGATGTGGGATTGAGTGGCGTAGTCTGGGTCATCTCGCTTACGCTTCAGGGGATATTCAGCCGCCGAGGTGCCCAGGCGGCCCCGCTCGCTCTCAAGCAGCGTGACGCGGACGCTCAGTGTTCCAAAGTCAACTCCTGCAACGATCGCCACGATCGACTCTCTTCCACTCCTCACGATACCTCATTGGCTAAGAAATCGTTTACTCCATTATTTTCTCTGCAAATTCCGGGATTCTCTGTCAATGATGTGGAAACTGCATCGTGGATTTGGAACTGCATCGTGGTTTGCCGGTGGTTTGTTTTTGGCCTCGGAAAAGCAAGATGTATCCGCAAGGAGTCTGCGAAGTCCAGCAAGACGTTAGCTTTACCGTATGCCTCGCCGGCCATCCGCCATTGGGATGAGAACTATTTACATCCGAGTATCGAAAAAATCTTGACAGCCGTAGTTCCCGTCATGTAAACGATTCAGCGACCTTACTTAATCGATTTTGTTGTTCGACCAAGAAACTTACCTGTTTCTCCTGTTGTCTTCCGATTCGCTCAGAAGCAAGACGCTATCCGATCCAGGCACGCAGATATCAAAGCTAGTGCTCTATAGGTCGGCTTTCTGGTTTGGCGGGAATGTTTCGACTCGAAGTTGAATTTATGGAGGCAGTATGACGACTAAAAGGATTTTGACCGCGCGGTGGTTTATGTCAAGCCTCGCGTTGCTGCTAGCGTCGTTTCTCGTTGTGACCTCTGCGGCGCACGCGCAGGTCTCCGCTACAGTAAATGGTACGGTTTACGACGCTTCGGGTGCAGTCATTCCTGGCGCAACCGTGACCCTCACCCAAGAAGCAACCAGGGAAGTACGCGTCAGCGTGACGAATAACGATGGCTATTTTGCATTTCCCGCCCTGCTCACTGGAAACTACTCCCTCAAGATCGAGGCCAAAGGCTTCAAGAGCTACCAGCAGGATGGCATCAGCTTGAGTGCTGGCGACCTGCGTAAGCTTGCCGGCCTAGTCCTTGCCGTCGGTCAGCAGGGTGAGACTGTTACAGTCGAGACAAGCGCCCAGATTATCCCCGTCGAAAACGGCCAGCGCGCCGCAATATTGGATTCAAAGGATATTCAGCAACTGGCCATCCAGGGTCGTAACCTCTCCGAACTCCTCAAGGTCCTTCCCGGTGTCACCAGCGTTCAGAATGGTCTCAGCAACGGCGCGATGTTCGATCCGACTGTCGTTAGCGTAGCTTCCAGTGCAGTCGGCAACGGGCTGAATGCAAACGGCGCTCCGAACCGCGGCGGCACCAGTCAACTCTCTGACGGCGTCGACATCGACGACCCGGGGTGCAACTGTAACTCAATCGCGATCCTCAACCCGGACATGGTGCAAGAGGTCAGCGTGCAGACCTCCAATTTCGGCGCAGAAGCTCCTCGCGGCCCCATCGTCATTAACTCGATCAGCAAGTCGGGTGGCGCGTCGTATCACGGCGAAGGCTACTTTTACATAAGAAACGACATCTTCAATGCCAACGACTGGCAGAGCGATCATGCGGGTACACCGAAAGGCAGCGCTTACTACTACTATCCTGGCGGTAATATCGGCGGCCCGGTTCCATACACTCACAAAAAAGTGCTCTTCTGGGGCGGCTTCGAGAAAATCCTTCAAAACACCGGCAATGCCAACCGCCTGACATCCTTTATTCCCACGGCCGACATGATGGCTGGAAACTTTACCAACACGGCGGCTAATATCGCCTTCTGCAGCGGAAACCTCACTTCAGGTGCTGGAAATGGCTGCGATAATCTTGCCCCAACAAAGACCGATACTCAAACGCACATTCAGCAGACCGGAACGGTGCTTCCTGATGGCACGATCGTCGGCTACGGATCCAGACCAGCCGGGATGATCCCAACCCAGTTCCTGGATCCCGGTGCAAAGGCGCTCGCCAGCTTCTGGCCCGCGGCAAATGTCACCGATCCGACTCAGCGCGCAGCGATCGGCGGCGCGAATTATGATGCGGTCATCCCCGGAACCCACAACGGATGGCTGGTTCGCGCACGCGTGGACTATAACCTAAGTGACAGAGACACCTTCTTCATCTCCTATCAGCAAGGTGCCGACGCTGCTCCCTCACAGGGCAACGGCGCTCACATCTACTGGACCCCGGGCAACGCCATTCCGTATCCCGGCGGCGGCCTCATCAGCAGCTCCTACTCGAAGGCGATCGCCGGCCACTTTACCCATGTCTTCAGCCCCACCTTTACCAACGAATTCATCGCCAGTTGGGGCTACGGTAACTTCCCCGTTGGTCCACCCAACGCCTCGGGAGCTTACAGGACAACCTTGGGCTACCCGGCTTCCTACGGCACCGTGTTCAAGACAGGATCTCTGCTTGTACCCTCCTACAGCAGCGCTGGCACACTGACGTTTCCTGACTTCTCGCAGCAGGATATCTTCGAAACCAGCGGACACTATCTCGTTCGCAAGGAGATGCCCGCCTTCTCCGACGGAGTCACCAAGGTCCTCGGTACCCATACCCTCAAAGTCGGCGTCTATGCGGAGAACGTCGGCAATATTCAAGGCGCTTCGGAGTCCCCGAATGGTGCTTTGAATAGTTTCAGCGCTGGCGGAACGAACCAGAATAACCTTATGACTGGAAACCCGGCCGGCTCTGCCAATAATCCAACCGCCAACTTCGTTTTGGGCAATGTCACCAGTTACGCGGAGAACAATTCTTCGCCGATCAGCGACATGGCCTACCAGACGCTCTCCTTCTACGTCGACGACTCCTACAAGGCCAGCAAGCGCTTGAATATTCAACTCGGATTCCGCTTCGAACACATCGGCCACTGGTACGATCGCCAAGGCACGGGCCTCGCTGTCTTCCTTCCTGACCTCGTGGCCAGCGATCAGGCTTCCGGCAAGCTCGATCCTGGCGTCTACTGGCGAGGGATCAGCCCAGGAATCACGAAGGCAGGCTCACCCGATCGGTTCCTCTTCGTCTCTCCGCGCTTTGGAGTCTCGTACGATCTCAACGGCACCGGCAAGACGATTCTCCGCGGCGGTTGGGGTGCCTATCGCTTCGCCGATCAATACAACGACTACACCGGCGCTCTCACAACGGCGCAAAGTATCCAGGGCTATGGATTACCCGGCCAAACCAACGTTCTGCTCTCTCAGATCGGGTCCATCGCTGCTCCTAAACCGGGTGGCATCAACGGCGGCGTCAGTACTGTAGGTGCAAATGACTACGGTATTCCTGTTACATATACCTACAACTTCACCGTCTCTCAGCAGGTTCCCTGGAACTCGCTGGTAGAAGTCGCTTACGTCGGCAGCAGAAGCGAGCAACTGCTGATGGGCGGCGAGAGCATCTCTGGCAGCGGCTTCACCGAATACATCGATCAGAACAAGGTACCGCTCGGTGCCTTCTACAAGCCGGACCCTGTCACCGGAGTCATCTCCCCCAATCCGGAGAATCTCTCACAAGGCGCTCCGAACAACAAAGAGGCTGACTATCGTCCGTTTGGAGCCGCCTATGGCACCAACGGAATCGACGTAAACGAGCACGTCGGTTACGCCAACTACAACGGCCTCCAGACAAGCTGGGTCAAACGCTCTGAGCACCTTACCTTCAACTTCAACTTCACCTGGTCCAAGACGCTCGGTACGGCGCTGCAGGAAGATCCATTCGTTCTCAGGAACAATTATGGCATCACCTCCTATGACCGTCCTTACGTGCTCAACACGTCCTATGCTTACAACTTCGGCAGGGTCTACCACGGCGATTCGCATCTGATGAACGGCGTATCGAACGGTTGGACTCTCACCGGCATTACCACCTGGCAGTCGGGTGGCAACCTCCAGGCAACCAACTCTCCCAACTTCGGGCTCGGCATCACGGGACTAAGCCAGAACACCTACTTCGGCACCTCAGCGCCGAAGTTGATCCAGCCTATTCTCACCTGCAATGCAGGCGCCAACCTTGCACATAACCAAAGAGTCAACGAGTCCTGCTTTGCGGCACCAGCCGTCGGTACCAATGGACCCGCAAACTACGCTTACTACAGGAATGCCGACTTCTTCGACACCGATCTGGCGGCCTACAAGTCGTTCCATGTCACGGAACGTCAAATCGTTCAGTTCCGCCTGTCGGCATTCAACTGGGTCAACCATCCACTTCCTCAGTTCAGCGGCGGCAACCAGCTGCAGCTCCACTACAACAACGACCTCACTCCCAACACGAGTGCAAACTCGCCAACTCTGGGCTTCCTCGACACCAAGGCAGGTGGTCATGCTGCCCGTATCTTGGAGATGGCTTTGAAATATAACTTCTAACCCTCCAAAGCGCGGAGTGGAACGCCTCCCAGAGACGTTCTGCTCCGCGTTGCTTTGATTGCAAACTGCAGCTTCATCCCTTCGGCAATACCTGCGGACTGGGTTTCAGCGCTTCGATCGTTTGGATGGGGATCTCCGCCCAACATGCGCCGTGGACTCCCGAACCATCAGTTCAGGTTCAAACATCACCGTATCTGGATAGGCTTCTTTCGGATTCTGAATGCGCTTCAGCAGCAGTTGCGCTGCCATCTCTCCCATGCGTTTTAGAGGCTGCCGAATCGTAGTCAGGCTTGGTGTATGGTATGCCGCGCTGGTGATGTCATCGAAGCCGACCACCGAAATATCCTGAGGACAACCTAGTCCGGCATCCACAATCGCGCGAATAGCGCCGATCGCAGCAATGTCGTTAAAGCAGAAAAGGGCAGTGAAATCGCGGTGCGACGCCAGCAGATCGCGAACAACCGGATAGCCAAGCTCTGGAGACCACGAGTTGGTGCGAATGTGCACGCAGAGCTCCGGACGCATGCGGATGCCGATCTGTTCGGCAAGCTGCTTAATACTCACCCACCGGGACTCCGAATCGAGCGCATGCGGCTGTCCCTTCATGAACGCGATGTCCCTGTGCCCCAGGTCATAGAGATGCTGCAGCGCAAGCATCGCCGAACGGTCATGGTCCAGCATCACATTGGTGACACCACGCATCTTCTTATGGCCGGAGATAGAGACCACCGGAACATCCACTATCTCATTCAGTTGCGTATTGACGAGAATGAATCCGTCGACCGCGCGTTCTGTCAGCAGCCGCGGGTAGCCGTCGATCAGATCCGTCTTTCCTTGATGGCTCACCACAAAGTGCAGGTATCCAGCCTGGAGCAAGTGTTCTTCCAGCCCATTCATAACCATCGTGAAATAGCCTTCGCTGAACTCCGGCACGACGACGCCGATCGTAAAGCTCTGGCGCGTCCGCAGCGAGCGGGCTAGGTAGTTAGGCTTGAAGTTATACTTCTTGGCGCCTTCGAGCACACGCTCCCTCGTCTTGAGCGGAATGCTCTTCGCTCCGGGAGCGTTGTTGACGACGATAGAAACCGTCGCTGGAGAAAGGCTGAGATGCTCTGCCAATCTCTTCAGACTGATCGGCCGCTCTTCGTTTTGCTGGTCCTTCGGTTTCATAGGTTCGATTAGTTCTATCATTCTGCACCGCGACTGACTATCTCGACTTTCTGTGGGGGCTACTCTACGGAACTTCCAATCGCGCTGTTGCGCCGTCTTGAAGGTGGCAGTTGCAGAAGGCATGCCAACGCGAACAACTCTGGGCTGTCCAATGTACGTAAGAAGAGCCAATTAAGTTCGCGGCAAGATAAAATAACTAAATCGATATACTAAAGGGAATTTTTGACTATACAGGCCCATATCGTACGAGTTAAAGTACACCGGACAGCTTTCCTATGAGAAAATCCGCCCTCTGTCTTTTTCTTTGCTCCGCAGCCCTTGCACTCTCCGGCCAGCAGCCGGATCGCGCTCTTCAGCCCTACCGATTTCAAGATCCACACGTTCCGACCGAAGAGCGCATTACCGATCTGCTTGCTCACATGACGATCGAGGAAAAGATCGGTGCCCTCAGCACGAATCCCAGCGTCCCGCGACTTGGTGTCGTTGGAACAGGGCATGTCGAGGGGTTGCACGGCCTCGCTCTGGGTGGCCCCGGCGGCTGGGAGGGAAGAAATCTTCCCGTCATCCCGACGACCCAGTTCCCGCAGGCGCGTGGCCTCGGCCAGACCTGGGACCCGGCACTGATCGAGCAGGCCGCCGCAATCGAGGGCTACGAATCCCGCTACGCCTACGGCAAATATCATCGCGGCGGCCTGGTAGTTCGCGCGCCCAACGCCGATCTAAGCCGCGATCCGCGCTGGGGGCGCAGCGAAGAGTCCTACGGAGAAGATCCCTTCCTCGTCGGAACCATGGCAACCGCGTTCACCCGTGGACTGCAAGGGAAAGACCAGAATTACTGGCTCACAGCCTCGTTGCTCAAGCATTTTCTGGCAAACAGCAACGAAGATGGCCGCGATGGCTCCTCCTCCGACTTCGACGCACGCCTGTTTCACGAGTACTACTCCGTCCCTTTCCGTATGGCGATCGAGGATGGTCACGCAAACGCTTTCATGACCTCGTACAACGCCTGGAACAAGGTGCCGATGACGGAGAATCCTGTTCTGCGCAACGTAGTGATGAAGGATTGGGGCTTCGACGGCATCATCTGCACCGACGCCGGAGCATTGACGAACATGGTCAAGGCACACCATCTTTTCCAGACCATGCCCGAAGCCGCAGCCGCAGCAATCCATGCAGGAATCAATCAGTTTCTCGACGACTACAAACAACCGGTGCGCGACGCACTGGCGCAAAAGCTGATTACGCCCGAAGAAATCGACCGCAACCTGCGCGGCGTCTACCGGGTGATGATTCGCCTGGGCATGTTTGAGGCCAACGAAGAGGTCCCATACGCCTCAATTGGCTTCAGCAACCTGGCAAAGGGCGATCCCTGGAATTGGGAGGCAAACAAAACTCTGGCGCGTCGCGTTACCGATGAGTCCATCGTTCTATTGAAGAACTCAGGAAACCTGCTGCCAATCGATTCAGCCAGGGTCAAGTCGATCGCAGTTATCGGGCCGTTAGCCGATCGTGTTGCCCTTGATTGGTACAGCGGAACGCCACCTTATATAGTGACGCCGCTCGCGGGCATCCGCGCTCGCGCAGCCACAGCAACAAAAATTACATCGTCAAACGGAACCGATCTAGCCGAAGCAGCTGCGTTAGCCGCAAAGGCAGACATCGCCGTGGTCATCATTGGAAACCATCCCACCTGTGACGCGGGCTGGGCGAAGTGCCCGCTCCCAAGCG
This sequence comes from Edaphobacter sp., assembly GCA_050012935.1. Taxonomy (GTDB): domain Bacteria; phylum Acidobacteriota; class Terriglobia; order Terriglobales; family Acidobacteriaceae; genus Edaphobacter. Next base: position 31,456 of record JBEKGF010000014.1, read on the forward strand.
ACGGTAAGGAAGCGATCGATCGCAAGAGCCTCACGCTTGAGCAGGAAAGTCTCGCCAAAGCAGTCTTCGCAGCAAATCCCAAAACCGTAGTTGTTCTTCAAGCCAGCTTTCCTTTCACAACCAATTGGACCGAAGAGAACATCCCGGCGATTCTGCTGATGGCCCATAACAGCGAGGAGCAGGGCAACGGGCTCGCGGACGTGTTGTTCGGCGACTACAACCCCGCAGGCCGTCTCACTCAGACATGGGTGGCATCCATGGATCAGTTGCCGCCAATGATGGACTACGACATTCGCCACGGCCGCACCTATCTCTACCTGCATCAGAAGCCGCTCTATGCCTTTGGCTTCGGCTTGAATTACACAACATTTGCGTACAGCAATCTCCGCCTCAGCTCGGCCAGAATGGACGCCAACGGCGAAGTAACAGCAAGCGTCGACGTGAAGAACATCGGCAACCGTGACGGCGACGAAGTAGTCCAGATGTACGTTGCCTATTCAGGCTCTTCGGTCGAGCGTCCTCTCCAAGAACTCAAAGGCTTTGAGCGAATCTCACTGCACGCCGGCGAGAACAAAACCGTCTCTTTTCGGTTAACTGCAAAATCCATCGCGTACTGGAAGGACGAAGCGAGCGGCTTCGTAGTCGAGCCCGGAACTCTGGAAGTACGCATTGGCAGCAGCTCCGATAACATCAAGCTTCGCGGCACGGTCAATGTCTCGCGCTAACTGTTTCTGCTGATCTGGGGAAGAAAAGGCCCGCATGCAAGCATCGAGCATCGTATCTGCCAAGCTGATCGCATTGAGCTACACCGCCCTTACGATAGGATCAGGCGTACTAATCTTCGGGAGCAGCATTGCAAACGCGCAGCAGCTAAATCTCACCCGGGATGAGGCGACAGTGCTTGTCGAACCCTACGCACCCAACGTCGTACGCGTCAGCTTAAGCCTGCGCAGAGACGATGCATTAGCGGCACCTGGCTACGGCATCTCAGCCAAACCGCAGTCCGCCGGATGGACCGTCGAGAACGATAAGTCCGGCGATGGACTGCGTTCGTCCCGCATGGTCGTGACGGTCTCTCCACAAGGCGGAAAGTGGGTGCCGACGGGAACGCAAGCGGATATCGCGAAGTTCTTCAACGGTTCCACACCCGGCGTCGGTCTCTCAATCAAAACCCCAGAGGGTGCCTTGCTACTCCAGATGCACGGCTGGCAGATGTCTGTTCCCAATCACAAAGACGGCAACGCCGACATCCTCTACGACCGCCGTCCCACCGACCCGCCATTCTTCCAGGTAGGAGCAACCTTCGCCTCACCGCCGGACGAACACTACTACGGCCTCGGACAAAATCAGGAAGGTTATCTCGATCGCCGCGGTCACGTCGTCCGTTGCGCTCATGACTACAACGCCCCCTCCGGCCAAAGCGTCTGCATCCCCTTCGTCGTCACCAACAAAGGCTACGGCATCGTATGGGACAATCCCTCTGCCACCACCGTAGCCTTCGGCTTCAACGACTCCACCCGATGGACCTCGGACGTTGGCCAACGCGTCTCCTTCTTCGTCATCGCAGGCAAGACCTACGACGAGATCTACTCCGGCTATCGCCTTCTCACAGGCGACACGCCGATGCTGCCGAAGTCCGCATACGGCTACATCCAATGCAAACAGCGATACACCAGCCAGGATGAACTAATGGCTGTCGCCAAGGGCTACCGCGACCGCCACTACCCAATCGACGACCTTGTCATCGATTGGTTCCACTACACCAAGATGGGCCAGATGGACATGGACCCGGCAAAGTGGCCTGATCCCACGGCGATGAACAAGCAACTTCACGCGATGAACTTCCACACTATGATCAGCGTGTGGCCGCGCTACATCCCCGAAGACCGCTACTACGCAACGGTATTGAAAAACGACTGGTTCGAAAAACTTGCTGACGGCACTCCAACCAACGGCCTACCCTACGACCGCGCCGGGTCCGACATCGACACCACAAACCCCGACGCAGCAAAGTGGTACTGGAGCATCATCAACGAAAACTACGTCACCAAAGGCTTCGACGCCTTCTGGGCCGACGAGACTGAACCCGATCTGCCCCCCAACGGAAGCTACTTCCACATCGGCCCCGGCACTCAATTCTTCAACGTCTATCCGCTCTTCCACACCGCAGCCTTCTACAACGGCTTTCGTCGCGATCTGCAAACACGCGCCCTCATCCTCGCCCGCGACTCATACCTCGGCGCCCAGCACAATGGAGCCATCTTCTGGTCCTCCGACATCAGCGGAAACTGGGACACACTCAAGCGCCAGATCCCCACAGGCATCAACTTCGTCGCCTCAGGCATGCCTTACTGGAGCACCGACATCGGCGGCTGGCAGTATCTACCCGCGTTCCACAAGCCAGAACGCCCACCTCTCCTCGACCCCTCCGATGCCCGCGAAAACATAGGCCACTACGACGACTACCCTGAGCTTTACGTCCGCTGGTTCGAATACGGAGCATTCCAGCCAACCTTCCGCAGCCACGGCAGTCGCCCGCAAAACGAAGTATGGTCCTACGGCAAACAGGCGGAGCCGATTCTCGCAAAATACCTCCGCCTGCGCTACCAGCTCATGCCATATCTATATTCTTTGGCGCATACGACGCACGAAACCGGGGCGCCCTTCATGCGTGGCCTCTTCATGGACTTCGGCAACGATCCAAAAGTCGCAAACATAGGCGACGAATACATGTTTGGCCCGTCTCTGTTAGTCGCCCCTGTAACGGACCAAGGCCATACATCCCGCGACGTCTATCTTCCCGCAGGCGCCGACTGGTACAACTTCTGGACGAACGAACGAGTCCACGGCGGCCAAACAATTACAGTCGACGCGCCAATCGACATCATTCCCTTGTTCGTCCGTGCGGGCTCCATCCTTCCGCTCGGAGAACCGGTCGAGAGCACCAATGAGGCTCAGAAGATCGCAACTTTACGTGTCTATCCCGGAGGAGATGCCGACTTCGACCTCTATAACGACGACGGCACCACCTACAACTACGAAAACGGTCAGTCAGAGTTGTCTCACCTACACTGGTCCGAAGCCATCGGAAAACTGACACGCTCCGGCGCATCGCTGCATGCAGTTTCAGAGCAAAACCTGATCGAAGTGATCGGGACCAAGCGATAGGAGAAAATCAACTAAATCGATTCATCAAATCTAGCCGGAATCTAAGTGGCATTCCGCAAAAGATCCATTGCCCGTGATCGCAGCAATTCCTTCTTTTCCCGCAGAGACAGGGCGTGCTCCGGACCAACCAAAGCGATGATTCCTAGCCGCTCGAAGGTCTTGTCATTCCAGATCAGCCAGCGCTCCAGCTCAGAGCATTCAGGCCGATGATCCGCTCGATACGGTTGAAAAGTTTCCACGACTGTCTGAACAGCGTTCGTCAACTCGTCAGTGAATGTATTCATCTCGTCCAGGTGGCTCATGGGGAGAGGCCTCCTGTCCCTAAGCCTAAGCGAAGGATCAAACCGTGCAACGCTATTCATTCAAGCTGCGAACCACCCCAGATACTCCCACCAGTAAGAGCTAGCCGGCCTAAAGAAGCGCGCACTTTAGTGCGTTCAAACCACAAAAATTGACTCGACGTTCCCGATCCGTGCCGATGGAGTCGAAGTGGAGGTTCCGAATCGTTGATGACGGAAAACTCCCAGCCACTCAAGCTCAAAGGACGGAACCTCCGAATGACATCAAGAATATTCACCTTAGGCGCCGCAATCCTGGCCGCAGCTATCTCAAGCAGCTGCGTGCTTTCGCAAAGCCCGAACGACAATGAAGCAACGAAGACCCCATCAATCCCGCACCTCTCCATCGAGTCACTGCTCTCCTCAAGCCTCGCTAACTTCCATGCCACAGACAACGAGTCTTCCCCGGAAGCCTTTGTGAGAGCAGTCCCCACGCGCGCAACCGCGAACGATCCATTCCACACGTTTTCGAGAATCGGAATCGCCGCTCACGCCGGACTTGGAGGAGTCGGGTTCGACATAGCAACTCCCCTCGCGAGAAAATTCAATCTTCGTTCCGGCTCCGATTTCTTCGGCTACTCCACTACCTTCCAGGAGCAGGGAGCGAACGTCGCGATCAATCTCCACATGCAGTCCGCCCACGCGTCCCTCGACTGGTTCCCGTTTGGCGGACGGTTCCGATTGAGCCCGCGGCTTGTATTCGCAAACAACAACCGGGTGCAGGCAACCGCATTGATCCCGTTAGGAAGCGCCATCGCTCTGAACGGCCAAAACTACATCAGCAGCATTGCTGATCCGCTGCACGGCAGCGGCATGGTTACGTTTCACCATGTCTCGCCCGGCCTCACCCTTGGGTTCGGCAATTTAATTCCGCGCACTCGCTCCCACTTCAGCTTTCCCGTGGAGGCCGGCTTCTACTATGCGGGCCAACCTGGATTGAACGTCGGCTTCAGCGGCAGCGCATGCGATCCTACGCAACCGCCTTCTATCGGCTGCCAATCCGTCACTCAGGATTCGTCCTTCCAGCAAAGCCTCGCCGCATTCATCGCGCGTAACAACCACAACCTTAGCTACGCCTCCTTCTTCCCCATCTTCTCCACAGGCTTCGGTTATGTGTTCTAGGCTTCGGCTTTTCTGCCCGATCCTAAGTGGTGCCATCAATTGTTTTGAAGCTGGCGTTTTGGACTGACCACCATGTAACATGGGCGGACTAGGCGACGGGAAAGGGTTGGGCCTTACGAAACACCGTCTGGACACCCCCGTCGCCTTCTTTGTTCGCAGCTCGGACTAACGTCATTGGATAAAGGGGATGTCAATGGGAGTGCAGGGCAATGATCGCAGAGAGTTTCTCAAGTTAGGTGGAGCCGCATTTGCGGCGACAGCGCTGTCCTGGAGTGCCAAAAGCTACGCCAGCATCCCCGGCGCGAATGACCGCGTCAAGGTCGGCGTTATCGGTTGCGGCGACCGCATGAAACAAGCCTTGATACCCGCATTCACTCAGAACAAAACCGATATGAACTTCGAGTTCGTGGCCGTCTCCGACATCTGGAACCGCCGTCGCGAAGAAGGTGCTGCCTACATCGAGAAGGTAAGCGGAGACAAAGTCACGCCTGTGCGGAACAACGATGAACTCTACGCCCGAAAGGACGTGGATGCCGTGTTAATCGCGACTGCGGACTTTCAGCATGCGCGCCACGGAGCCGAAGCAGTCAACGCAGGACGCGACGCCTACGTCGAAAAGCCAACCGCGCACACCATGGAAGACGCCCGCCTGTTCCGTGCCGCGGTCAAAAAGTCCGGCAAGATCGTACAGGTCGGCACCCAGCGCCGCAGCACTCCCAGCTATCAAAAGGCCGCTGAATATATCAAGTCAGGCAAGTTCGGCGACATCGTTATGGTCGAGATGACATGGAACGTCAACCAGCCCGGACGTTGGCGCCGCCCCGATGTCGTGCCGCTCCTCAAAGAAGAGGACACGGACTGGAAGCGCTATCTCATGAATCAACCCTACGAGCCATTTGATGCTCGCAAATACCTCGAGTTCCGCCTCTTCTGGCCCTACTCCTCAGGAATCCCCGACCAATGGCTCGTGCATCAGATCGACACTGTTCACTGGTTCACCGGACTCCCGCATCCGCGCAGCGTCGTCGCCAACGGCGGCATCTATCTGTGGAAGGACGGCCGCAAAAACTGGGACACCATGACCGCGGTCTTCGACTACGGCCCGCTCGACGACCTTACCAAAGGCTTCCAGGTCCAATACTCCTCACGCTTCACAAACTCCGCTGGTGGAGTGAAGGAACTCTACTACTCCAACGCCGGAATGATCGACATGGACAAGCAGACCGTCACGCCCACAGGCGGTCTATCGGCAAAGAGCGCCGCCGAAATGAAGATGCAGCCCAACCTCTTGCCCAGCTTCTCCCTCATCGAACACGCAGACGCCGTCTCGACCGACGCCAACACTGGCAAGGGAGATCCGCAAACTTCAGCCAACATGCGCAACTGGATGGAGTGCGTCCGCTCGCGCCAAACTCCGAACGCCAGCATCGAGGCAGGCTACAGCCACTCCATCGCCCTGTGCATGAACGTCGCCGCAATCCAGACCGGCCAGAAGGTCACCTTCGACGACAAAACGCAGCAGGTAATGGTAGGAGGAAAGGCCTATGCGTAGATTGCTGATGCTGGGCCTTCTGGCTGCAGGCATGGCTCAAACCAACACTGAATTTGCAAACGCGGCGACCGACAAAAATGTTCTGGTCATCGCCGATGAGCCGCATCAACGCGTCGACATCACCATCGATGGCAAGCCATTCACCTCTTATATATGGCCGACGTCTCTCAAAAAGCCCGTCCTCTATCCCCTGATCGACGACGAAGGCATCACCGTAACCCGCGGCTACCCACTCGAACCGCGGCCCGGAGAGCGAGTCGACCATCCTCACCATGCCGGAATGTGGTTCAACTACGGCAACGTCAACGGCTACGATTTCTGGAACAACTCCGACGCGATCGAACCGAAGAACCGTCCAAAAATGGGCACGATCACCCAAAAAAAGATCGTCTCGCTGAAAAGCGGAGTGGACCGCGGTGAACTTGTCGTCGAATCGCTCTGGGTCGCAGGCGAAGGCAAAGAGATTCTGAAAGACACGACGCGCTACATCTTCATCAAACGCAAAGACGCTCGCGTCATCGATCAGATCACCACGCTGAAGGCCCTCGACAACGCCGTCTTCAACGACGACAAGGAAGGCTTGCTCGGCATCCGCGTTGCTCACTGGCTTGAATCTGCCGACGAAAAAGGCGGCATCTTCATGGACGCAAGCGGAAAGCCCACCAAGGTCGACAGCGCAGACACCAAAGATTCAACCGGAGTCTATCTCACCAGCGAGGGCATCAAAGGCGGCGCAGTCTGGTCAACACGTGGCCGTTGGTGCATCCTCACCGGCAACGATCCACAAAACCACGTCGCCACCATCGGCATCCTCGACAACCCTAAGAACCCAGGCTTCCCCACCTACTGGCACGCCCGCGGATACGGCTTATTCGCCGCAAATCCGTTAGGGCGCAGCATCTTCGACCCCAAACAGCCAGCCTTCAACTTCACCATCCAGAAGGATCAGGAAGCAACGTTCCGCTATCGCATAATCCTGTTTTCTCACGCTACAACGGCCAATGAGATGAATGGGGAAGCCGACGCATTCGCAACGGAGCATAAATAAAAGTAACGTTCACGGCGGCGCCTGCGTCGTATTCGGCCAATCTCTCCGGCAACGGCCTCGGCCGGAATTGGGGCGCCGGTCTGGGGCCATCGTCATTACGTCTGCTTTAGTTACGCATCGACACCAGGCGGGTTCCATTCCACAATGCTGCGGCAGACTTCTATTGAGTGCCTTTACGCGGCACAATATTCCGTCGCCATGCTTTTCCGTTAAGGTCCGAGCATCCGCTTCCGCCCCTCACATTCTTCTGACGAATTTGTGACGAACGACGGAATCGCAGGCCCAGCCGCGAGGCCGCGAGGGCTAAGGGTCAATTTTCGGGGATAGAGCCTTCCAAATCAAAGAACTACCTCGATCACCCTTGCGTAACAACTCACGTCTAGGTGATGACACGGATCGATTCCGGTGTCGCCAACAAGTCACAAATAGGGCCCCGTACCGAGATCAGGGAGGAAACCATGATACGCACCGCGTGGAATGTGATCTGCCGCCTTGGAGTCTTCATTCTCCTTCTCGCATCGACGCTCCTGACTCCCATGTCAGTGTCCGCCGATTCAGCAGATGGGAAGGATCTGAAGCAGGTTCGCAAACTCGCCGAGCAAGGATCGGTTCGCGATGAGATCGTGCTCGCCGGAGACTACTTTATCGGCAACGGCGTCCCGCAGGACTCAAAGATGGCGGCATTCTGGTATGAGAAAGCAGCAAGCCATGGAAGCCCAGAAGCCCAGAACCAGATCGGCTACTTCTATCAGGCTGGAATTGGCGTCTCTCCCGATCAAGGCCGCGCGCTCCACTGGTATCAACTTTCCGCGTCTTCCGGATTTGCCAAGGCTAAGGTCAATCTGGCGGTCATCTATCTTCATGGCCTCGGAGTTAAGAAGGATGAGGATCTTGCCGTACAGTTGCTCAACCAGGGATTTCAGGCCGGCAACTCGACAGCCGCCACTTATCTGGGAATTCTCTACTTCTTCGGCTCGGGCGTGAAAGAGGACAAGGTTGTTGCCGAAAGGTGGTTTGAAACGGCGGTGAAGCTCCATGATCCTATGGCCGCCTATGACCTTGGGTCCCTTTATTCCGTCGAGGCGGACCATCCACACGATATGCCTAAGGCAGCCGAGCTGCTGCGTCAGTCAGCCGATGCCGGCTATGTGCCGGCGATGCATTCGCTTGGACTCTTGCTGGTAAACCACCCCGAACTGCCGCAAAACCCCCAGCAATCTTTCACTCTCCTCGAGACTGCTGCCAATGCCGGAAGCTGGAGATCGTCCGCTGTCCTCGCAATTCTCGCGCGCGATGGGCACGGCGTGCCGGTCGACCTCAAAACCGCATACTTTCATTTCCGTGTCGCCATCCTCCAGGGAGGCGCACAAGCGAACCAGCTCCTGAAGAAGGATATAGACGCCCTCGCGGCTAAGTTGGAGGCCGAGGAGCGTCGAACGGCTGACTCGGCCGCGAAGTCATGGTTTGAGCACAACCCTCTCGCTCTTGCTTTCGTCTATAAGGAAGGCACAAAAACAGCCTTTCCTATGGCTGCGATAGCGGTTGCCCCCGAGGGATCCTTTGCAGGTCAACTCGTCCCTCTGGCAAGTTTCCAAACAATTTAGCATCGAAATGAAAAACGGAGGACGAACACTGAATCTTTTCCCCGCGATGAAAAATCGTAAGGTCCCCGCCTTTCTGCATCCCGTAGTCTTCGTGGGAGCAGTTACATGCTTGGGGATGCTCTTCGGGCTACAGGACTGGGTGCATCTGCACTCGTGGAATAACCACGTTTCTATCTCGTTCGGTCTTCTGACGGCGGCTTGGTGCGTCCAATATTTTCTCTTGGGAACCATCTGCTGGCTGCTTTGGCGGTTTCTCGGACGATATGTCCTCAATGCAGGTCTCCTCACAATGGTCACCTGCGTCTTGCCGCTAAGTCTTGCAGTAAGCGTGCTCGAAGAGATGCTTTGGGTAGCGGTCTTCCCTCAATTGCCCATTGGGATGCACGCAACCTTTTGGCATCGCGTTGCTTTCGAGCTGGATGCCGAACTGGTGGACAGCCTCGTCTTCTTCTGGGCAGTCTTCTTTCTCCTTCGCGGTGTCAGCTACTACCAGCTCTACCGCGAAACCGAGTACGCCGCCGCTCAGTTGGAGACCCAGATTGCCAATGCTCAGCTGCGCGCATTGCGTATGCAGCTGAATCCTCACTTTCTTTTCAATACCATGAACAGCATCTCCAGCTTGATGCAGACCGACATCGCCGCCGCTGACAAAATGTTGGAACAACTCAGCAGTCTCTTGCGTATCACGCTGGAGCGCGGCGAAGTGCAGTTGATCCCACTCAGCGACGAGATGGAATTTATCGAAATGTACCTGGCAATGCAGGACCGCAGATTCATCGGCAGGATTCGCCAGGAAGTCTATGTCGAATCCGATCTCCACGACGCCCTTATTCCCGCGATGCTTCTACAGCCCGTTATTGAAAACGCATACACTCACGGCCTCTCGAAACTCGACAAGGAAGGCGTCATCGCAGTGGACGTCCGCCGCCGGAACGCTTCACTGATGATCAGCGTAACCAACAGTGGTCAGGGCCTGAACCCGAAATCGAGCAATGGCGCCAGTCGCAAGGGAGTTGGCCTCGCCAATGTAAAGGACCGCATGCGTTTGCATTACGGAAGCAACCAGGCCTTCACCATGGAGGAACTCCCACACGGTAGAGTCCGCGTTACCTTAGCGCTTCCCCTGCAGTTCTCGGAACTTCCAACCGCAAAACTCACAGGATATGGTGTGTGATGATTCAGACTGTTTTGGCAGATGATGAGGTGCTCGCTCGACAAAAGCTCCGCCAGCTCCTGCGGGAAGAACCGGAAATCGACGTGGTAGGGGAAGGAATGACGGCCTCCGAAACGATCGATCTCGTGCGTGCCACTAAACCGCAGTTGCTCTTTCTCGATATCCAGATGCCCGGCATGGACGGCTTCGATATCGCAACAGAACTTTGTTCCAGCAAGAGCCCGCCGGCGCCGCATATCATCTTCACGACAGCGCATGATCAGTACGCCCTCCGCGCCTTTGAAATTCACGCCGTGGACTATCTCCTGAAGCCGTTCACTCAAGAGAGGCTTTCGTCCGCAGTAGAGCGCGCACGCAAAGAGATTATGCTTGCTGGTCAACCATCGAACACCTCCGTCGGTCCAAACGGTCACCATTACACGAAACGTATCGTCTTCAAATCGCGGGGAAGAATTGTCTTCCTTCCCGTGTCGGACATCCGCTGTATTAGTGCAGAGGAAAACTACGTCCGAATAAGCACCCAGAACGAGACACATCTGCTGCGCGAAACCATGGCACGTCTGGAAGAGAAGCTCGACCCGGAGATGTTCTTGCGTGTGCACCGTTCTTCCATCGTCAATCTGCAACATGTCAAAGAAGTCCGCACCGAAGCAGACGGCGACTATGCCGTTGTCTTGGTGAATGGTGAAAAGCTGACCATGAGTCGAGGCTATCGTTCCCGTATCCATGGATGGCTCACGCACAGCTAATCAAACATACAGATTTCCCCATCACAAACCGGCACTCCGAAGACTGCGCAGGTGCGAATACCCAAGACGCCTCTCGCTTCATGCCATTCGTCCCCTCTGCTGAGTCTTCGCCACACAATTTCAAAATCTGAACGCTATCGTCGAGCAACTTTACAAACTCATAGATGCGAATCAAAAAAAGGCAAAGTGCATCCGGAACGAGCGGCTTGCCCCCATCAAGTGATCCCTTCCTTGGATCAGCCCGTCCCCTGCAATGTCTTTTAGTCACATTGCCCTATCGGGTAGCTCATTTCGGAAGTTCGAATGCTTCTCCTGGTCACAAGGAGGTGAACACGGTGAACAGCGCGCGACCGAATATTCTCGACAGTCCTCGCATCATGGCGTTGCTGGCGGACGGCAAGGATAAGGACGTTACTCTTTCATTCCGGATCCGCGCCGATCGCAGCCGAGCGCTCTATGCGATCAGTATCCCTGAATACATAGAAGCATGGCTTCGGTTTCCGGCTGAAGATGGACTGCGATTCGTGTTCAACTCAGAGGCGCAGCAAGAATTCCGAATCCAACTCTATCGCCCGGAGGCGCCACTCGGAAGCATTTATGGCCATTGCGACACGATGAATGCCAGCCAAATTCGATATACCTGGAAGACAAGATCTGCCATTGCCATCACCAACACCGTGGTAGACATGAAGCTTCTGTCTATCTCCGGCGGATGCACTCTCGCCTTGAAACACCGTGGCTTTCGAGACACCTCTGAAAGCGCCTTGTACTCCAAAGTGTGGCAACTCTCCCTGGAGAGCCTCTGCCGTCTGATGGAAAAATAGCCGCGCGAAGCAGTTGTCGTCTCTCGAGTCTTACTTCAACAGCATCAACTCCATCCAACTTTGGCCTCGGCCCGAAGCCTGATTTCGGCAATATCCACAATTTTGTGTTGACGCGAGTAGTACTTAGCTGTACTTTTACGCCGTATCCGCTAGTCTTGTGTTGACTCGGCCAGGCAAGTGTCGATCGGCCCCTCCCCCATAATCGAACATCGCACCGAACGTTGTGGAGAGGATTCCAAGGGTTTGGCAATCAAGTCGGCCCACGGCTGACAACGCCCGTGGTGGCCGTTAAATAAGGAGCAAAATGAACTCCAACCCCATAGGTATTACATTTACGGAACTTATGTCCGGCGGCTTTTCTCTCGGCGAAACCGACACGGCAACCGGCGCCGCAAAAGGCACGAATAACATTCTCGTGATGCACGGCACTGTAACCATCGACGACATCGACAAATTCATCGCCGACCCTAACCACCTGGGAAGACTCGACGTCGTTATGGACTGGCCACCCTTCGGCCGCGGACTATTCGCACCCCGCGGCATTTTCAACCTCTTTTCCCCATCGGGCGACCCCGCGCTAAAACTCATGGTCTACGAGTGGGGACTGCAACACGAAGGCAAGGACTACTACTTCGCTGGCCAAAAGAATGTTCAGGTGCACCCCGTCCTCGAAATCTGGAACGACACCACAACACTTCACACCCAGCTTCATCAGGGCAAAGACAAGACCACCCCAATCGTCGGCGCAGGCATCATCTCCTTGAGCTTCGAAGAACTCCTCAAGATGGGCAAAAACTTCAAGCCACTCAATGCGCCATCAATCGAAGCAGGCGTTGCCGCCATCGCGAAGTTCGGCAAATTCTTCATGGGCCAGCTCTGGGAAACCTACATCGAAAGGGTGGGAGCCTGACATGCCCTATGACGTCATCGTAATCGGAAGCGGCTTCGGCGGTTCCATCACCGGCTGCCGCCTCGCGGAAGCTGGTTACAAAGTCCTTATCCTCGAACGAGGACGCCGCTGGGACAAAACCAACTACCCGCGCCGCCCCGAAGACAAGTGGATATGGAACGGAGACCATCCCGAAAAAGAAAACGGCTGGATGGAGATTCACACTTTTCGCCACATGGCCGTCGCGCAAGGTGCAGCAGTAGGAGGCGGTTCGCTCATCTACGCCAACATCTCCTGCGAAGCTCCTCCATCCGCATTCGCGCAAGGCTGGCCCGCTGAAATCACGTACGCCGAACTCCAGCCCTACTACAACCAGGTCGCCAAGTTCATGAACGTCCAGGAAGTCCCCGACAATCAGTGGACGCAACGCATGCGCCTGATGCAGCAAGGCGCGAACGCAATCGGGGCCGGGAATCGATTTAAAAAGCTGGAACTAGCCGTCTCCTTCGATCAGCAATGGAACTACAACCTTCCAGACTGCCACAACACCAATAAAAGCAAACAATTCACCAATGCTCAGGGAGTCGCGCAAGGAACCTGCGTACATCTTGGCAACTGCGACATCGGATGCGAAGTCGATGCCCGCAACACACTCGATCGCAACTACATTCCCTGGGCCGAAAAGCACGGTGCCGAAGTCCGCGAACTCCATCTGGTCACGAACATCGAGCCAGTCGACTCTGGCTATCGCGTCCACTTTGATCAGTTAGCCACCGGGCAGAGAATCCCTGGCGCCGAATCCGCCCGCATCGTCATCGTCGCCGCAAGCTCCCTCGGGTCGACCGAACTCCTCCTACGCTGCCGCGATCTCAACCGCACGCTACCCAACATCAGCGCCTTCCTCGGCCGCGACTGGAGCAGCAACGGCGACTTCCTCACACCCGCCTTCTACCATGACCGCGACGTCCTCCCCAGCACCGGCCCCACCATCACCTGCGCCATCGATTTCCTCGACCGCAGCCAGGCCGGTCAATCCTTCTGGATCGAAGACGGTGGCTTTCCCAACCTGCTCCGCGACTACCTCAACGCCATAAAGTCCGGCGCAAACAGCGGAGGCCTGTGGGCACGCATGATCATCGAAGCCTTCGGCCACCTGCTACGCGACGATGATTCCCAGGCCTTCCGCAACGTGATGCCGTGGTTCGCGCAAGGTGTCGACGCCGCCAACGGCGTTCTCAAACTCGATCGCAATCCCATTACGGGCAACACTTCGCTCAGCCTCGATTGGGAGATCGAGAAGTCGAAGCCGCTGGTCGAAACCATCATCGCAATGCACAAGCAGCTATCCCAGGCCACCGGCGGCGATCCGATCGTTCCACCAACATGGTCGCTGCTCAACTATCTGGTCACGCCACATCCACTCGGCGGATGCTGCATGGGCACATCGGCAGCCAACGGCGTCGTCAACCACGCCGGCGAAGTCTTCGGTTACAAAAACCTCTACGTAGCCGACGCAGCCATCATTCCCGAAGCACTCGGAGTCAATCCATCGCGCACCATCGGAGCTTTAGCCGAGAGAATTGCTAAGATCATCCGGGACGAGGCCAGATGACCACTCCGCAGCAACCCGACTTCAAAAATTTCCTTATCTCTCCTCCGGTGCGTTCGGCGATCGCAGCGCAGTCAGCCTACGCTCCTCAACCTATTCCCGTCATCATCACGCTTGTAGAGGCCAAAGACGGCATCGATCAGGGCGTAGCCCAGGCAAAATCGCAAGTGAAAGCCTTCCTCGAGAGCAAAGGCTACAAGGTAAGAGAGAGCGACTACTACCTCTTCGCAAGTCTGCGGCCAGCGGACATTCGCGATCTCGCCACCCAACGAACACTGGTGCACCGCATCTGGAAAGACGAGATCACTTACACTCACTTGCTCGACTCAACTACAACCATCAAAGCCGCCGCAGGCTGGCGTTCCTTCGACGCTCGCGGAAAGGGAATCTGCTGGGCAGTCCTCGACACCGGAATCCGCTCCGATCATCCTCACTTCAAAAACATCCTCAAACCCGATCTCGACAAAAACCTCTCCAACTCCTTGACGCTCGACGACCGCAACGGCCACGGCTCCCACGTCGCCGGCATCATCGCAGGCGCTTCCCAACCGAAGGCCGACAGCACTCCCTACAAAGCCGCGACCTACCTGGAAGAACAGGACGACGCAAATATCGTCACCCTCGACGGCTGCCCCTCCGGCGTAGCGCCGCTAACAACATTGATCAACGTCAAAGTCCTCGAAGACGACGGCACCGGTTCAGCATCGAACGCGATCCTCGGACTCGAATACGTTCGCAAGCTCAACGCGAACAGCCGCAAGATCGTCGTCGACGGCGTCAACATGAGCCTCGGCTATCCCTTCGATCCGAAGTGGTATGGCTGCGGCCACAGCCCGCTGTGTGATGAGGTTCAGCGAGCCGTCGACTCCGGCATCATCGTCGTCATCTCATGCGGAAACTCCGGCTACGGCACCGCCACGTTAGATACCGGTGAGCAGGTTCCCACCTGGCTCTCCAACTCCATCACCGATCCTGCCAATGCGAAGGACGCCATCGCTGTCGGCTCGGTCCACAAGTCGCAACCCCACACCTATGGAGTCTCCTACTTCTCCTCAAAAGGCCCCACCGGCGACGGACGTCATAAACCCGACATCGTCGCACCCGGAGAGAAGGTCATCTCCTGTTCCATCCACAGCGATCAAGGCTACGAATATGAAGAGCGAAGTGGAACAAGCATGGCTGCTCCGCATGTCTCAGGTGCTATCGCTGCATTCCTCTCCGTTCATCCCGAGTACCGCGGGGACCCCGCTTCGGTGAAGGATATCTTTCTCAAAAATGCGATCGACCTTGGCCGAACAATTGATTTCCAGGGATGCGGCATGGTCGATCTCATGCGCGCCATCATGTCCGTCTAGAGGGAATGCAGGAACAAAACAACGAAGGAGCCTCCTGTGTCAGCCATCAAACCAATTCGCGACCCCGATCTCTCGCTTTGGCAATCCGCCGTCGACGAAGTCGTCGCAAAGAGCGCCTCATCATCTCAGGCTCAGTCGATCGGCGAAACCAAAGTTGTTCAGCGGCCGGACACGAGCAATCAGATGGTTCAGGCCGCGACAATCGATGCCGAAGCAGAAGCCGCAGGCACGCCGTTGTCACCTCCCAGCGCCACTGGCCCCGCAGCCGCAGAGGACGTCGGTTCTCTCATCCAATATTGTTCGAACATAGCGCGTCAGATCGCGATGGCGAAGCTCAATGGCAATGCAGCTCAGGCCGCGGCTCTGTCGCTGCAATTTGCAAAGTACCAGCAATGCGACGCCCGCTGGGTTGAAGTAGAAGAAAAATATGCGGAGTTTCAGGCTGCTATCAAGCTTGCCAATGCAAAGGTGCCTTACATCGTCTACAACTCCATCGACGACTTTGTCATCGACGGCAAACTCCCCGACAACGCCACCGTAGCCATCGTTGGAGACTGGGGCACAGGAACGGACGAAGCAAAGCAAGTGATGGTTCAGATTGCCCGCAAGCAACCTGATGTGGTCATACATCTCGGCGACATCTACTACTCCTGCACCGACTTCGAAGTCCAGAACTACTTTCTCCAAATCTGGAACCAGTACTTCGATCCAAACAAAATCCCAAGCTTCACTCTGTCCGGCAATCACGATATGTACAGCGGTGGCGCGTCATACTATTCGCTGCTCAAACAACTGAATCAACCCGCAAGCTACTGCTGCCTGAGAAATGCGAACTGGCAATTTGTCATGATCGATACCGGTCTCAACGATCGCACGCCGAATGGCGCCGACCCGACCTCGCTTCAGGACACCGAAGTTGCGTGGGTCAAGCAGCGAATCGCCACAGCAGGAACTCGCAAATCCGTTCTTCTCTCTCACCATCAGCTCTTCACGCGTTACTCCAACATCGTCTCTCCACCGCCTGCAGGACAACCCGCGCTCGCCGTCAATCCGAAACTGCAGGTCCAACTCGGTGACATCCTCCCGAACTTCGCAGTTTGGCTCTGCGGACACGAACACGATCTGGTCATCTACGAGAAGCGGCTAGGCATCCTCATGCGCTGTGTCGGAAATGGCGCGGTACCGGTAATCTCAACGCAACCGCCAACGGTCCAGCATCCCGAGATCCTGGCCGACGACACCATTAGGCCAGTCCCAAACGGCCCCTTCCTGACTCATGGCTACGCCATCATGAAACTCAACGGAGCAAATGCGACGATCAGCTACTACCTCGACAATGACGAAGATAACCCCGTGAAAGTTGACAATTTCTAGGGAAGCAAAGGGTAGGGAAGAGTATCCTTGGCGGGAAGCAAATTTTGCTATCCTTCTTTCTGAAGTTCAGCTGTAGCCTGATAGTCCTCCGGTCGTGGGCCACGTATCACCTGGAGACGAACATGGCCACCTCCCCGCAACAGCTTCCGGCGCGTGAACCTTGGCGTGAAGAGATCGTTCCCTTCATTGCGAAAGACGGTTTTGCCTGCAACCTGATTCACGTTCAAGGGCCAACTCTTCCCACCAAGGGACCTGTCGTTCTCGTGCACGGTGCCGGAGTTCGAGCGAACCTCTTTCGCGCACCCGTTGAAACCACAATCGTCGACTATCTCATCGAACGCGGCTACGATGTCTGGCTCGAAAACTGGCGCGCCAGCATCGATCTCCCCTTCAACCGCTGGACGCTCGACAAGGCCGCGGCCTACGACCACCCCGTAGCGATCGACACCATCGTCAGTCGCACCGGCGCCCCCACCGTCAAAGCCGTCATCCACTGTCAGGGCTCAACCAGTTTCATGATTTCTGCAATCTCAGGCCTCGTCCCCAAAGTCAATGTGATCGTCAGCAACGCCGTCTCGCTCCACACGATCATCCCTCCCTGGGCGTCGTTCAAGATGAGCCTGTCGGTTCCGTTTCTTCGTAGGATGACTCCCTATCTCGATCCGCAATGGGGAATCGTCGCGCCGACCTTTCTCGCAAAATCAATCGCCGAAACCGTCCGCCTCACTCATCACGAGTGCAACAACCTCGTCTGCAAGATGGTCAGCTTCACCTACGGAGCAGGATTCCCAGCCCTCTGGTCCCACGCCAATCTAAACCCCGAAACCCACACCTGGCTTCGTCAGGAATTCGCGAAAGTCCCGCTCACCTTCTTCTCCCAGATGATCCAGTGCGTCAATCGTGGACATCTCGTCCCCGTGGACAACCTCAAAGAGTTACCCTTCGATCTCCTCCACGCTCCACCTCAAACCGACGCACGCTTCGCCTTCTTCGCCGGAGTCAACAATCGCTGTTTCCTGCCTCAAAGCCAGGAGCGAACATTCGAATGGTTCAATGACCACACAACCAATCGCCACACCCTGCACATGTTGCCGAACTACGGTCATCTCGACGTCTTCATGGGCAAAGACGCCAGCCGCGACACCTTCCCGCTCATCTATCAGGAACTCGAAAAAACATAGGAGCATCGCATGTCCATACCGAAGCGCGTGCTACAGCAATCCGGCCGATACTCCCTCGTCGATGGCATCCCCTTCCAGATGCCCGTAGCGTGCCACAAAACCCCAGTCCTCATGGCCGTCTTCCCCATCAACGCCGATAAAGCCGAAGCCCTCATGCCCGGAAACGAACTCCACGCCCTCCGTCTCTGGAACAAAGGCCTCCTCGTCATCACAGTCGTCAACTACCAAATCACCAACATCGGCAAATACATCGAGTACAGCATCGCCATCGCCTGCACCCACGGCCTCAAGCCCGCCCCCCGTCTCCTGGGACTGCTCTTCTCCAAACACTACGACGTCGGCCAATACGTCTTCGACCTCCCCGTCTCCACCGAAGTCTCCGTCAAAGGCGGCAAAGGCATCTGGGGCATGCCCAAACATCAAGCCAACCTCGACTTCCAGATCACCGACACCAAAGTCAGCGCCCAATATGACCTCGACGGCCAGTTCGGCATGCTCGTCGAAATCGACAAGCCCAATCCCTGGCTCTCTTTCTCCACCGGAGCCGCCAACTTCTGCAACTTCCGCGGCCTCCTTATGAAGTCCTCCGTTTACTTTCACGGCAAGACTGGCTTCTCCCTCTTCAAAAAAGGTTCGGCCCGACTCTGCATCGGCGCCATCGATCGCCTCCGGCCACTCAAGCAACTCGAGATCGGCAAAGATCCCATATTCACAGCCTTCATCCCCGAAGCCGAAGGTATCCTCGACGACCACTTCGAGAGCTGGTTCCTCAGCTTCACCCACCCACCCACCACCGCCCCGCAGGGCCTCGAATCCATAGTCAATCTAGGCCAAAGCCAGGAATGGCTCCCCCCGCCAACAGCCAAACCTGCGCCAGGAGACTGCATTTGAAAAACTATATTCTTCTCGCTGTCGACGCCTTTCTCTTCCTGTGCATCTCCATGTACCTCGGCACAGGATGGTCCCTCCTGCTGTTTTCTTTCCCGATAGCCCCAAAACTCACCGTCTCCACGTACTATCTGCAATTCGTACCGCAAGTCACCGCCGCCACCGCATTCTTCACCAAAATGACAGCAGCGATGATTGCTGCAAACCTGGTCATGCTGGTCGCGGAGTGGCGTACGAAGCTCCGTTGGGTTCCCATCGTCGTCCTGCTGGCTGTCATCGCGGCGACCGTGCTGACCATAAAACTCATCCTGCCCTTAAACGCGATCATGGCGCAGGGCATTACCGACCAGACCCAGCTTCAGGACATCCTGAGCCGGTGGATCATGTTGAACAAATGGAGGGTAGCCCTTTGGACGATTCAGTGGTTCGCGATGATGGTCTACTTCGTCGTGGCATGGTGTCCCCAGTACCGAGCTCCCAGCCTCCGAACTCCCAGCCAAAAAAATTAGTCTACTGGCTCATCCTCCTCATCTCCGCTGCGACCATCATCAGCGGCCTGGTCCAGCTCCTCGCTCCGCAGTTCGTCCTCGCCCTCGTCGGCGCCGATCGCAACCCCATCTCCGAGCAGCTCTTCTCGACCATCGGTATGTTCATGGCGATCTTCGGCGGAATGCTCCTGCAGGCCATGCGAAGCCCATCCAATCAGTCCGTGGCCATCTTCTGGTCCGCCCTGCAAAAGTTCGGAGCCTCCTCCGCCGTCATCCTCGGTGTCGAGCGTCAGGTCTTCTCCGTCGTCGCCCTCGCGATTGCAACGTTTGACGCACTCAGCGGCTGCCTCATTCTCTGGTACTGGTTTCAGGTCAGGCGGTGAACATGGAACTCATCACAAAATTCTTCTTCTACCTCTACATCGTCACCCTCATCGTCGTCGGCTTCTGCGGACTTTTCGTCGCCCCATGGGAGCTGCGCCTGGTCTTCCACGTCGACCTCAACTCCATGTCGGCCATCGACGCCGCCACCCTCTCAAGCCAGTACAGATTCTTAAAAGGCCTGGAACTAGGTTGCGGATGCTTCTCCTGGCGCTGGCGCCAGCAGATCTTCACCTCACAGCCGTTCCGCAACAGTTTCCTCATCATCGTCTGGTCCGGAGTCTTCGGCCGCCTCGTCTCACTCTTTACCGAACAAAGGCCCCACACTCTCTTCCTGATCTTCCTCATCCTCGAAGCAATCACCGGAGTCCTCATGCTCCTGCTCAAGACCAACAAACAAAATGGCTGACCCATCACTCGACGCAACCATCCCCGGATACACCGGCCCCCGCCGCTCTCTGATCCTCGCCGGCGGTGGAATGCGTGTCGCCTATCAGGCAGGAGTCATCCGCGCCCTCGCCGAACTCGGCATCAAATTCGCCCACGGAGACGGCACCTCCGGCGGCACCATGAACCTCGCCATGCTCCTCTCCGGCCTCTCCCCCAACGAGATGTGCGATCGCTGGCGTACCCTCAACGTCCTGCACTTCGGCGCTCCCATGCCCATCGAGCAATATCTCCACGCCTGGGACATGACCGGAATGACCAGCAACAGTGGCATCCGCAAAGACGTCTTTCCTCACCTCGGCATCGACGTCACAGCCATCAACCGCTCCTCCGGCATGTCCGGAACCTTCAACGTCTGCAACTTCAGCCACAAGACCGCCGAGGTCATCTCCAAATCCCAACTCACCCTCGACCTTCTCGTCGCAGGCATCTCCCTCCCGATCCTCATGCCCGCGGTCCTCGTCAACGGCGACTGGTACACCGACGCCGTCTGGATCAAGGACGCCAATCTCATGGGCGCAGTCAACATGGGCTCCGAAGAGCTCTGGCTGGTCTGGTGCATCGGCAACACACACGAGTACCTCCCTGGTGCCTTCAACCAGTATGTCCACATGATCGAGATGTCCGGCAACGGTCGCGTCTTCGAAGAGTTCAAACAAATCGAAGAACTGAACCAGAGAATCGCAGCATCGAAGCGCCCATCCTCCCTGACGGAACCGGTCAAGGTCCATGTCATCAAGCCCCGCTACCCCGTCCCTCTCGACCCCGACTTCTTCCTCGGCAAAATCACCGCTGCAACCCTCATCGACATGGGCTACTCCGACGCCTACCGCTACATTGAGACCGAGATGAAACCCGAAGGCGTCCCATTAACCTGGAACGCCACACAGATGAAGGTCCCCGGCGTAGGGATCACCTTCAGCAGAACGATGAAGGGCGCGTTCGCCCTCGAAGCCCCAATCGGCGAAGGGCGCACACGCGAAATCAACTCAGCCATACCCCTCACCCTCAGCCTCACCTTTCGTATCCTCAACCTCGATGCCTTTCTCGCCGGCGACACCACCGTAGCGGAGATCAACGGCGACCTCACGCACCCAACCCTCGGCGGTTTCACACCGCTCATCCAGGCAATCGTTCAACCCAAAGACAAAGACGCCGGCCCCGAAGGCTTCAACTTGGAATGCCGCTTCCACTACAACGGCTCCCAGTACCGCCTGCTTGGCAACATCCGTCGTGCTGCCCGCGTGGGAGCCATTCCCGTCACCTTCTCCCAGATGCCCTTCCGCATCGAAAAAATCAACGCAGGAACCGGCGAAACCCTTGGCGCGGGAGTCCTCAGACACAGTGGAGGCGGCCTCTTTGAAACCGTTCGAACCTGTCACGTCACCAACGCGCTTCCTTTTTGGCCCAGGCTCCGCGCCTATTGCACCTTCGGCTGGCTCTACCTCCGTAACCTCTGGCCCTGAGCACACCATCGAAACGAGCAGAGAGTTAACATGGAGACATGTGCGATTCCGTTCAATATCCAAACATCACCAGGGCGCGGTTTAGCTGTCTCCAGCAATCCGCCAATCAGCAGGTTGGACTAGACCTCACCGGCGACTCAGGATCGGCAACCGATTCTGCCGGCGCCAACACAGTCACCTGGAACTTCAACGAATCAACCCAGGTTCTCACCTTGCAGGTAACCAAGACTCCATACCCCTGCTGGCTCGTTCGACCCAAAATCGATCAATTTGTAGCTTCATGTCCCTGACTGAAGCGGCGGCGTCTCCACCATCGAAGCATTCATCCCCGCCCTAAAGACTCCAAAGCCCTTTGGTGTGTTCAACCATGCCAGCGAGTGAAGGGAGTCTCAAAAGGTTCATGTGTTTCGCTGTCAGCGGAGTGGTGGGCGCCCATATCCCTCTCTTGGGCCCCTTAGAGCTCGGCTGCCGAAGCGTAGTTGCCGAAACCCCGTTTCCAGGGAGGTACACCCTTTAGCTGAAAAGGGCCTGTAAGATTGCGCCAGTGAGGGTTGGCCCTAAAGGGAACCGCAATCAGGAGGAGAGCAGTTTATGCGAAGCTGGAAGCGTACACCTAATTTTGTTCTTCTCGCTTCATTCTTCCTGACGTTCAATGTGTATATCGTGTCCGTGCGTGCACAGGACGCCACAACCGCTGCACCGAAAATGTCAGCCGAACAAGCCCGCGAAGAGAACGCCTACACCCTGGGCGTGCAAGCCTACCTCTGGGGGTATCCTCTTCAGTTTTACGGCAATCTCATACCCGGCTCACTCAAGGCTGGCGGAACCTACCTAAACGACTTCCACAAGTTCACTGACCTCAAGACTGCCAAGGACCGCTTCATCGTCACTCCAAACAATGTCACAATCGATAGCTACTGCAACTTCGACGTGACCGACGAGCCGCTCGTCCTCTTCGTACCCAAGCTCTCCGCGCCGCGTTGGTATATCGCCCAGATCGGCGACTCGTTCGATGAAGTCATCCACAACGTCGGTGGTATCAAGGGCGAGCAGCCGGGTGTCTATCTCATCACCGGTCCTGACTTCGTCGGTAGCATTCCCGGCGAGATGATACAGGTCAAAAGCCGCACACGAGTGGGAGCCCTTGGCGTGCGCGTCTTCGTCAACGGCACACCCGACCTGCCTAAAGCTCGCGAGGCCCAGAACGGCTTCTTCGCCATGCCCCTGTCGGCTTATCTACGTTACGGCCTAGGCTACAAACGTCCAGTCGAACGCCCCACCATCCCCGCCTATCAAAGCTCCGCACCGAAGGAGATTCGCTACTTTGACGAACTCGGGTACTGGATGCACCGCCAGCTCTCTGTAGCGTCAGACTCCGACGACACGGAGGTCGCATCCTTCAGTCAGATTGGCCTCAGCGTAAGCAGAGGTTTCGAGTGGCAGACCCTCGATGAGGCCACAAAGCGCGGCCTTGCTCGGGCCATCAAGACCGGCGAGCAGATCGTCGACAGCAAATGGAAAGCAGCAGGAGAAACAACGAACGGATGGAAGTACACTTTTGCAGGTGGCCGTGCAGGCTTCGATCCGGGGCTTCGTGCAGCTCTCGCCAAGTACGAATCCGCTGCCCAGATCTCTGATCAGGTCATCTATCCGAATACCAGCGTTGATGACAAGGGAGAGCCACTTACAGGCGCGAACAAATACGTGCTTCACTTCGACGCCGACAAATTCCCGCCCGTCATCGTCTTCTGGAATATGGCGATGTATGCCTCGGACATGCTCTTTGTCGAAAATGATTTCGGCCGCTACAGCTTCGGAAACACGACAGACGGAATGAAGAAGGCAGCCGACGGCTCGTTGACGATCTTGATCCAGAAAGACAAGCCAACAGACACATCAAACTGGTTACCCGCACCTGTGGGAGATTTCAATTTGACGATGCGTCTGTACGGCCCAGAGACCTCAGTTCTCGACGGTTCTTACCGTTTACCAGGCGTCCACAGAGTTCAGTAACTAGTCCGTATTCGTTGGCTTGGCTTGAGAGCTTCATTTACGCCGTTCGCGCTAGTTCCCTGCAAAGTCGGGTTTTCGGCAATTTAGAGAGGTTGGTCGGGGATTCGTATATTTTAGAAATGTGAATGCGCCGACCCTCAAAAACATCAGCAAAATCGCATGTCAAGTCCCAAGACCATGTAACCCATTACTGTTCAACGACTTCCACTTGGCGTATTAGTTAGCCCGAATCTGCTATTCTTAAATCAGTAGCAAAGAGAAAGGTCCGGCGATAGCCGGACCTTTTCGCTTTAAGCCACGGCCTGCACCGGGAAGGGTAATAACATACTTGACGCAGGTATCCATATGAGACTACCTTTAGCGTCAAGTGTTTACCCATCCGGCGGACAGGCGCACAACGACTTATGTCTAGAATCTCTTGGAAGCTGCGAAAAGTGGGCAAGTGGATGGCCGAGAGCATCCTGCTGTTGGCTGCTCTGGCCTGCATATTTACATGGGCTGATATCAAACCGCCGTGGTCAATCCACTCGCCGGGGGCTCCGGCTATGACCCCGTCCGCTATTTCCGCACCCACAGTTCATAGCTATGGATGGCTGGTAACTGGGCTTTTCCTTTTTGCGGTTGGTCTCGCTTCGAGTGGCTATTCTTTTTATCGTAGTTGGAAGGCTGGCATTCGTTCTTCGAAGCCAAAGCTGGATGGTGAAATTTACAGGATTGTCAGGGGGCAAAAAGACGCAAATATGGAAATAACTCGCCAATTCTGGGAGAGTGTAAAGCCTGGCAAGCCATTCGAGACGGACACCGATATTCTCGTCGAGATTGTATGTGGTGAATACCTCTTCGGAGACGCAGTATGTTCGCGATGTTTGTGGGAGTGTCGAGATCGACGGCGTCAAAGTGCCATTGGTGAGAGAAAAGGATTTCAACGCCTTTGATGTAGGAGATGGCATATTTGAATATTGTTTCGATACCACAGTCGAGCAGCGGCTCATAATAACGGACGCGCAATCTGAAACACTCAGGCCGCTTTTCCCTGCCCTTCCAACATCGCTCGAACCGAGGGCGGCGATTGAGGGATGGGTTCGATTCGAACTGAAAGCAAAAGACCCGCTCAAGCTTGATGGAAATGGAACTTTCAATTTCGTGCTGAAAGATTCTTTGGGGAAGGAGTATCAAATCAGCGCAGCAAATCCACAAAGAACTATACCGCCGCTGAAATGCCGCAGAAAGAGAGTATGAATCTTGAAGCCTGAATACCACGAAGGCCCCGAAGCACTAGAGCGATTCGGAAAGACGATGACGGCACTCTTTCGCGTCCCGAAGACGACAGTTGCGAAGGAATCGAAGAAGCCAGTTCGTAAAGCAAAGAAAGCCAGCAAGGGTTAGTGATTACGTTTGCCGCGCCCTTGCCGCTTGTTAGTGGGACCCGTTCGCTCCGGTGAGTTCCGCATAGGTCAACCGCTTGCCAGCAATACCACTCATGGCAAGGTGGAAGCGTCCCGCATCGTCCCAGCCCTTACGGTGGTTGAAGCGAAAGACTTGCTCAGAGAGGTAACGGTCGAGATGGAACGGTTCAACGGCTACATAGGTTCCGGCCAGATTGCGCTTCAACAGCGACCAGAAGTTTTCGAGCGAGTTGGTATGGACTTCGCCGCGAACATATTCCATCGCATGATTGACCGTCTCGTGGATGTACGTCTTTTGCAAGCTCGTATAGGCAACCGCTTGGTCTGTGTGAACGCGCGAACCGGGAGTGATGGTACTCAGGATTTCCTTTTGCAACGTGTCGCGCTTGACGTTCGGCACGACCTTGGCGCGAATCTGGCGGCTCTCCCGGTCAAGCATTCCGATGACAGAGGTCTTGTGAGTGAAGCGATTCTGATAGGTGCGCACGCGCTCAGGGCGAACCGATTTGCGATGCGCCTCACGCTTGCTCTTATGCCAGTTCTTCGGATCGCCACCAACAAAGGACTCGTCTACTTCAACCGGGGCGTTCGGGCCTCCAAGAGGGCCATCATAAGCATTGGTTTCCATCGCCTTGCGTACCCGGTGCAGCATGAACCAAGCGGTCTTCTGAGTGACGCCTATGCTCCGCGCAATCTCGTAACTGGAGACGCCATTTTTGCAGTTGGTAAGCATCCACACGACCATCATCCACTTGTCGAGAGCGATGGCGGAATCCTCAAAGATCGTCCCCACCTTGAGGCTGAATTGCTTCTTGCAGCCATAGCACTCCCAGATGCGGCGGGTCTTGATAAACGCATGTTTCTCAGAGCCGCAGCGAGGACAAGAGACAAGACCGTTCGGCCAGCGATAGTTGAGCGCGAACTGAAAAGCCCGATCTTTATCGGAGAAGTAAACAATGGCTTGCTGAAGTGTCTTAGGCGCGTCCATGAGGTAAATGTACGCTCATTCATCGCCTGTGTCAAGTATGTTATTACCCCTACGGCTGGGAGAACATGGGTGGCGGCCTGGACGGAATCGCCATCGACCTCCCGTCCCTCAACCTCAAGCCAACTCATGGCGACTACATCCCGCTCAACATTCAAATTAAAGATCCTCTCTGGCCGATGCGGAACATGCTCGACTTCAGCTTCTCCGTGAAACCAGGCGAACCTCACACACTCTGGCTCGACACTCGCGATCGCATCCTGCCCAACGGCAAGAGCCTCTACCTCACCATTGCCTCAGCAAGCGCCGAGTTCGGGCCGTCAACCATTGAAGGCGCCGAAGTACGCCTGATCTTCAAGCCATGGAAGGAAGCAGCCAAAGAGCACGAGATCGACCGCTTCACGCAGGTCCGCGACAACTATGCCAACATGGTCGAAGAGTCCGTAGGCTCGCGACGCCTGAACCTCTTCAACCGCTTCGACGCCGACATTACCGACCTGCTGCGAGTGAACCCGGACCACGTGCAAGGCCGCATCTACTGGCACGAGATGAACCGTGAGCAGGACAAACCTCCATTCATCCTTCCAACCACGCCGCAGGGAGTGCCGACATGGGCCTTCCTGCAAGTAGAAGACCTCGGCTACCTCAAACGCCTGGTGAACTGGTATATCGACAACCGCCAGATCGAGAACGGCGAGTTCGGAGGCGGACTCTCCGACGACAGCGACTTCCTGAACTGGTGGCCGGGTACAGCCTTCATGGGCGCAACACCGGACAAGATCAAGACCTCGTTGCTGAAGACCATGGACGCCATGTACGACCAGCACATGTTCACCAACGGGTTGGCCACGATTCAAGCCGATGAGCTACACAGCTATGAAGACGGGCTCAACGTGCTTGGCCAGTCGATGCAGATCGACTTCGGCAGTCCGAAGCAGATCGAGCGAGCGATGGAGACCGCCCGCCGCCTGGAGTGGCTGACGGGCATTAATGCCGCAGGCCACCGGCACATCCGGTCCGCGTACTTCAATGGGGCGAAGATGTCGGAGGAGGGTGTGTGGGGATGGTCGAAGGACAGCTCGTATATGGTGTTTCATCCGGCGCTGCAACTGGTGCTCTTCAACGGTGCTCCGGAGACTCGCAAGATGGTGCTGGAACTCGCCGACGGACTGCTGGCTCACCGCAAGCTGGATAAGGATGGCAAATACTCCGTCCATACCACCATCAACTTCAAGACTGACGAAGACCTTCCCACCGGCATAGAACGTCCGTGGTTCATTCTGTGGGCGGCCTATCGATGGACCGGCGATAAGAAATACATTCAACCGTTTATGGACGAAGGCCCGATCGCACTGCAGTCGATCAACTCCGATGCGATGGATATGCTTGGGTTGCGCAAGGAGTGGGGGAAGCAGGTTGTTGCTGCGGCGACGAAGCCTTCGACGACGGAGACGCCGTTGCATCTTGCGTGGCAGGTGAGCGGCGATACGACGTATCTGGAGAAGGCCTATGCCTTGCAGATCGAGACGGCTGTCGATCGGCAGTTTCTCAATACGGAAGGCAGTTTGTGGATCGATCGAATTTATTTCAACAATGGTGAGTTGCAGAGGGCGCGGCTGGGTGGCGTGGCTCTGATGCGGAACTATGATTATCCGGGCAACGTTGTCAGTTGGAGGTTCCAATCGCCGGGGAACGATCAGAGTGTTGCAATTCTTATCCCTGAATCTACTCCCGCTCATTTCAAAGTCGTCGCTTACAACCTCGATCCCGTTGCGGTGAAGGCCAACATGACGGGGTGGGAGATTGATCCGGGTAAGTGGGAGGTTGTGCAGGGTGTGCAGGGTTCGTCGGCGGATGCTCCTTTGCGCGATGTCACTACCCGGACGGTAGAGTTTGAGCGCAGCCGCGATGTTGACGTTACGTTTCCGCCGCATGCCACTACTGTTTTGGAGTTGAAGCTGGTGGAGAAAGGGGTGCCGTACTGGTCGCGGCCCGATCTTGGTATCGGTGAGGATGATGTGAAGGTGGATGGTGGCCGCGTGAAGGTTACTGTGCACAGCCTTGGTTCCGTCGACGCACCGGCTTCGAAGGTTGTGCTTCGCGATAAGGCCGGGAAGGTATTGGCGACAGCTACGGTTCCTGCTATCAAGGCCCCGCTTGATCTGTTTCCGAAGACCGCTGCGGTTGAGCTTGTGCTGTCGAAGGGTGCGGAGTGGAAAGGCGGGAGCGTGACGGTGGAGTCGAGCGGAGACGTTCCGGAGATTACGTCGATGAATAACCGCGTCTCGCTGCCAGAGTGATCACCGCTCATCGTTTTTTGTTTTGTTGGGCGATGTGAGCGGCGCGGATCTCGGTGGCGGTGTAGACGGAGAGGAAGGGGACGCCGGGGATGGTCGCTTCAATGTTGGCGCGGCCGCCCTGCTCGCGGTCGACGAGGCAGAGGACGCAGGCTACGTTCATGCCGGCTTCGCGTGTGGCTTCGATTGCGGTGATGGTGGAGCCGCCGGTGGTGCAGACGTCGTCGACGATGACGACGTGCGCACCAGGCTTCAGGAAGCCTTCGATTTTGCGCCCGGTGCCATGGGTCTTTTCGGCTTTGCGGACGAGGAAGCCGTGGATGAGGGTGGGTTCGGGCTCGTCGTGAGTGGCTTTGGCGTCGAGGTGGAGTTCGTCTGAGAGCTCGAGGATCTCGTGGTGGTCGGCGAGGGCCCATGCGCTGGCTGAGGCGGTGTTGGAGACGAGGGGGTCGGCTCCCATGGTTAGTCCGCCTACGGCTTCGGCATGGGGGGCGTGCTCGCGGATGAGGTCGTAGAGGACTAAGCCGGAGAGACGGCCACCTTCGGCGTGGAGGGTGGTGATGCGGCAGTCGATGTAGTAGTCCGATTTTTTGCCGCTGGCCAGGGTGAAGTTGCCGAGCTTGAAGGAGTGTGTGGCGATGAGGTTAAGGAGAGTGGTGCGGTGGTCGTGTTTAGACTGGGACATGGTTGGCTCGATCTTGATTGTAATCGGGTACCCCTACCCGGGTGGCTTTTGCGCAAAGTATTCCAAACATTGGGGTTAGGTTTGGACTTCGCGTGGAAAGGCTTGATTCTTCAGGTGGGTGGGCTGCAAGGTCCTGTTTTCACCCGGGTTATCATTTGGGTCTCCTTGGAAGCGGTGTTAAATGGGAAGACCCTGGATTTGTCCAGGGTCTTTTCTTTTACTGTTTTAAGTATAGCAGGCGGGACAGGGAGAATACGCCACTTGGATCTCTTTTACTTTGTGTTGGTTAGATGGATTTGGGGGTTGACAAGCGATTTTGCTAGTGTTTTTTAGGGGAATCCTTGGTAAATCATTGATTTTATGTGGCCTAGGGAAAAGGGAAATCTGAGATTTCTGACCCTTTGACAGGCTCAGCGTCAGAGTGACGAACGGAGCGGCAAAGCAACGGCAACGACAACACAACTAGTGTTTTTGCTTTGTGTGAGGGTTCTCTGGTTTAGTGATTTCTATGGCGAAGCGAAGTGCTGGGGTTATTTTGTATCGTCGACGGGATGGAGTGGAGGTGTTTCTTGTTCATCCCGGCGGGCCGTTTTGGTCGAAGAAGGATGAAGGGGCTTGGTCGATTCCTAAAGGGGAGTATCAGGCCGGTGAAGAGTCGATTGATGTGGCGCGGCGGGAGTTTTTTGAGGAGACCGGCTTTGAGGTGAGTGGAGATTTGGTGGAGGTTGGCACTGTTAAGCAGACTGCGGGGAAGGTGGTTACCGCGTGGGCGGTGGAAGGGGATTGCGATCCAGCGCTTTTGCGAAGCAATGTCTTTGAGATGGAGTGGCCACCACGGTCGGGACGGGTGCAGAGCTTTCCAGAGGTGGATCGGGGTGGATGGTTCACGTTGGATGAGGCGAGGCGACGGATTTTGAAAAGCCAGGAGCCGCTGCTGGATCTGCTGCTTGTGTTGGTGCGGAAGCTGTAGGGGCAACAAGAGCAAAGTGCGGGGTCTTCCCCTTCGACTCTTTTTTTCGCTCAGGGGCAGAATGACAAGCAAGAACAGACAACGGCAAAGACAAATGCGGGGGTTTCTCCACTGCACTGCTCACACAAGCGTGAGCAGCTTCGGACCAAATGACGCTTTCAGGGGTGAGTGGAGAACAGGCGACGACAACTGCAGGAGCAACGGCAGTAGGTTAGTTAGTGGGCAATCTTGTCGAGGTGGCGGTAGCCCCCGGTGGCGGCGAAGGCGAAGAGGAAGATGGTGGCGTTGTAGCTGACGTGGATGAGGGTCGAGGCCATCACGGAACGCAGGCGGAGACGGACGTAGCTGAGAACGAGGGAGACACAGAAGAGCAGGATGAGGACCGGCCATGCGAAGGCCGTTTGCTGTCCGTGGAGGGCGGCGAAGAGGATGCTGGTGAGAACGGCGGAGAAGATAAGCGCGGGGCGGGTTAGTTTGTTGTTCGAGTGCCAGGCTTCGAGCGCGGCGGGGGTGCGGGGTAGTGAGAGCCAGTCGTAGGCGATGGCGAAGGCCGGCAGCAGGAAGCCGCGGAAGAGAATCTCCTCGAAGAGCGGCGCGAGCAGGGTGCCGAAGGCGGTGACGAGCCAGACATCGGATGCGGTGCGGAAGAAGTCGTCCATGGGGATGTCTTTGGGCATGGTGGCCAGAGAGGAGATGGCCTGGACGGCAAACGACAGAATGAGGCCCATGGGGATGAGGCGGAGCGCGTTGCGCCGGGCGGCGTCGGGGTTGGCCTGAATGCCATCGGCGAAGGAGCGCTTCCAGAGGAAGGGAAAGGTGAACCAGGAGATGGCGAGGGTGGCGATGTAGGCGAGGGCTTCGGAGCCGACGAGGATCTTTGGGGAGAGCGCTTTCGCCGTAGAGGCGGGGTGGCCGAGGGCGAGAAAGATAAGCTGGGTGAGCAGCAGGAGGACGCCGGCGATGGCAAGGAAGAGAGCGGCGTGGCCGAGGTGGGGAATGCGGGCGGGAGGATCGGGGGGCGGGGTGCCTTCCGCGTTGGGGAAGAACATGGTCTGGTCTTCGGGGCTGACGGGGGGGCGGAAGACCGGCACGGTGACGGCGGGTTCTTCTGAGAAGGGACGTACCACAGGGGACGAGTTGGGAGTCAGGTCGTTCATGCTTCGTTCGTGTGAAATGAGTTACGACTGTGGAAACACTATGTCAGGTGGTTTTGTTTCTTTGTCTTGCTTATTGTGGACTTCTTTTTTGCTTTTGGCTCAGTTCTTTCTGCGGGCTTTTGGCTGTTGGCTTTGGCGACGCCGGTTTTCTTTTCCGGGGCGATGAATTTGGCCTTCGGTTTTTTGGCGGCATCGGGCGCGGCGGCGATGGTGGCGGGTTGCGGGCCGGCGTTGCTTGCTCCGTTGCGGCTGGCGAAGGCTTCCGGGTGCATGGAGTAGTAGCGGGCGAGGAAGGCGCCAGTGTGGGACTCGCGGACGGTGGCGATCTGTTCCGGTGTGCCGTGGGCTACGATGCGGCCTCCGCCTTCGCCGCCTTCGGGGCCCATATCGAGGACGTAGTCGGCGTTGCGGATGATGTCGAGGTTGTGCTCGATGATGATGACGGTGTTGCCGAGGTCGGTGAGGCGGTGGAGGACTTCGAGGAGCTTGCGGACGTCGTCGAAGTGGAGGCCGGTGGTGGGCTCGTCGAGGAGGTAGAGGGTGCGGCCGGTTTGGCGTTTGGAGAGCTCGCGGGCCAGCTTCATGCGCTGGGCTTCGCCGCCGGAGAGCGTGGTGGCGGATTGGCCGAGGTGGATGTAGCCGAGGCCTACGTCGACCAAGGTCTGGAGTTTGACGTTGACGGCGGGGATGTCTTTGAGGATGGGGACGGCGTCGGCGATGGGGAGGTCGAGGATATCGGCGATGGAGTGGCCGTTGAACTTGACGGAGAGCGTCTCCTGATTGTAACGGCGGCCGTTACATACTTCGCAGAGGACGTAGACGTCGGGGAGGAAGTTCATCTCGATGCGTCGCTGGCCTTCGCCCTGACAGGCTTCGCAGCGTCCGCCTTGCACGTTGAAGGAGAAACGGCCGGGTTTGTAGCCGCGTTCGCGCGACTCGGGGAGCATGGCGAAGAGATCGCGGATGGCGGTGAAGACTCCGGTATAGGTTGCAGGGTTGCTGCGTGGGGTGCGGCCGATGGGAGACTGATCGATCTGGATGACTTTGTCGAGCTGATCGATGCCGATGATTGCGCCGTGCTGGCCGGGCTCTTCGCGTGAGCCGTAGAGTTCTTTTGCCAATGCCCTATAGAGGATGTCGTTGACCAGGGTGGATTTTCCGCTGCCACTGACTCCGGTGATGACCGTCATGACGCCAAGAGGGAAGTGGACGGTGAGGTTTTTGAGGTTGTGGGAGTGGGCGTCTTCGACGGTGATCCAGTTGTTGGTGAGTTCGCGTGGGGTGGTGCGGGCAAGGATTTCGATTTTGCCGGCCAGGTATTGGCCGGTGAGGGAGGCCGGATTGTCCATGACTTGCTGCGGCGTGCCGTCGGCGATGAGATGGCCACCGTTTTTTCCAGCGCCGGGGCCGAGGTCGA
This sequence comes from Edaphobacter sp., assembly GCA_050012935.1. Classification (GTDB taxonomy): domain Bacteria; phylum Acidobacteriota; class Terriglobia; order Terriglobales; family Acidobacteriaceae; genus Edaphobacter. The sequence goes on from JBEKGF010000014.1 coordinate 64,043, forward strand.
GGACGTAGTCGGCTTTGCGGATGGTGTCTTCGTCGTGCTCGACGACGAGGACGGTGTTGCCGAGGTCGCGGAGGTTTTCGAGGGCGTTGATGAGGCGCTGGTTGTCGCGCTGGTGGAGGCCGATGGAGGGCTCATCGAGGACGTAGAGGACGCCGCGGAGTTTGGAGCCGATTTGCGTGGCGAGGCGGATGCGCTGGCCTTCGCCGCCGGAGAGGGTTGCGGCACTGCGGTCGAGGGCGAGGTAGCCGAGGCCGACGGCGTTGAGGAATTCGAGGCGCTCGATGATCTCGCGCTGGAGGCGGTCGGCGATGAGGCGGTCGCGGCCGGTGAAGTTCATCTGCTGCGCGGAGGTGAGGGCGCGTTCGAGGGGGAGGGCGGTGAAGTCGGCGATGGATAGGCCGTGGGTTGTGTTTGAAGCCGGTTGTTGTCCGGAAACCCAGGCATCAGAATCGATGCCTGGGGCACCCATTTTTGTGGCGACCCGATCGTTGGCGTTTGCGGTGGGGATGGGGATGGTGACGGCGAGGGATTCGGGGCGGAGGCGGCGGCCTTTGCAGACGGCGCAGAGGGTCGCGGACATGTACTGCATCATGTACTCGCGGTAGCCCTCGGATTTTGTGTCTTCGAGATTGGCGCGGAGATAGTTGAAGATGCCGTGGAAGCCGGTGCGGCCTGCTTCGTTGCGCGGGGGGCCGTAGAGGAAGAGGTTCTGCTGCTCGGTGGTGAGGTCTTCGAACGGGCGATTGATGTTGATCTTGTACTTTTCTGCGAAGAGCTTGATGAGGCGAAGGAGGTAGGCGGAGCCGCTGCCGGGGCCCATGGCTCCGTCGAGGAGGGGTTTCGACCAGTCGGTGATGGTCTTGGCGGGGTCGAAGTCGTAGATGCTGCCGAGGCCGTGGCAGTTGGGGCAGGCTCCGTAGTTGGAGTTGAAGGAGAAGCTGCGAGGCTCGAGGCGGGGGACGTTGATGCCGCAGTCGGGGCAGGCCATGGAGCTTGAGTAGAGGGTTTCCTCCTGCTTGCGGGTGTCGGGGTTTTGCAGGCCGATGAGGACCAGGCCGTTGGCCATCTGCAGGGCTTTGAGGACGGAGGTTTCGAGGCGGCGGGTGTCGTAATTGAGCTTTGAGCTTTGAGCTGGGAGCTGGGAGTCGCTTGTTGTGAGCTGAGAGTTGCTTGCTGTGGGAATGGGCTTGAGGATGATGCGGTCGACTACGGCTTCGATGGTGTGGTTTTTGCGCTTTTCGAGGCGCATGCCCTCGGTGAGTTCGACCATCTCGCCGTCGATGCGGGCGCGGAAGCCTTGCTGGTCGAGGGCTTCGAGCTCTTCGCGGAACTCGCCTTTGCGGCCGCGGACGATGGGAGCGTAGACGGTGATGCGTTCGCCGGGGGAGAGGCTGGCGATGCGCTCTACGATCTGTTCGGCGGACTGGCGGGTGATGGGGCGATGGCAGTTGGGGCAGTGGGGTTGGCCGACGCTGGCGTAGAGGAGGCGGAGGTAGTCGTAGATCTCAGTGATGGTGCCGACTGTGCTGCGCGGGCTACGGCTAGTGGTTTTTTGCTCGATGGAGATGGCGGGGGAGAGGCCGTCGATGGCATCGACGTCGGGACGTTCCATTTGGTCGAGGAACTGGCGTGCGTAGGCGGAGAGGGTTTCGACGTAGCGGCGCTGGCCCTCGGCGTAGATGGTGTCGAAGGCGAGGGAGGACTTGCCGGAGCCGGAGAGTCCGGTGACCACGGTGAGGGTGTTGCGTGGAATGCTGACGTCGACGTTGCGCAGGTTGTGCTGACGAGCGCCGCGGACCGTGATGTGTGTGATGCCCATGCGAGTTGATTGACGATGTTCGGCCAAGTCTCTAGAATACGGCATCTGTGGGTAAGAGAGATATGGGTGGTCGACAGGAGGGATTTGGGAGGGGCAACCTAATGACCCAAACTATGTATCCGAAGGAGCAATAGAGGTACACGTTCGGGTCATTGTAATCGCTGAAGAATTTGCAACAATGGCATTGCTTGGTAAAGATTGCTGCCGGTGGAATGGGCCGGTGGCCAAATGTTGAATTCAGGAGCGGTTGTGACTTCGATCGTGTTGGTGTGTGCGGTGTTGGCTTCTTTGGCGGTGGGTGTGCTGGTGGCTTACGGGGTTTGTTTATCGATGTTCCGGATCTTCCAGATGCATGTGCGGCAGGTGGCGGCAGAGCGACGGACGCAGACGGTGGTCTCGGCGCAAGCGGCTAAGAGCTAGATTTTTTTAGGTTTTTGGATGTTTATAAGGGGTGTGCCTGCGGCCGCCCCGTTTTTTCTGCGCGAATAACGCTATTGAGGCTGGGTGGTCTGCTGTTGCTGGGGCGTCTGCTGTTGTTGCTGGCGCATGAGTTGCAACTGTTCGTAGATCTGCTGCGGGGTCTTGACTCCGTTGGGAGAATCGGGCTGGGCAGGGTTGGCCGGGTTGGTCCCTGCCGCTGCCGCTGGCGTGGCCGGGGTTACCGGCGTGGTTTCAGGCGGGGTGACCGGGGCGGGCGCAGGGTCGGGTTGTGCGGCCTGGGTGGGTGGGGAGTCGCGAGGATCGGGTTTGTCATCGACGGTGTGCGCGTTGGGATTGGGTGGAGTTGGTCCGCCCTGGCGTGGGGTGAGGATGAGTTCGGCGTGGGCTTCGCCCTCGCGATGCACAAGGATCATGTTGCTTCCGGTGCCATCGAGGAGTGCGGCCAGAATCTGCGCTGGATCTGCGGGGCCATATTTCCCAAAGACACGCTCATCGGAGACGCCTCCGGTGATTTTCATGCCGGTATTGTTGGCGATCTCGCGAAGAATCTGGTTGAGGCTGGAATTGTCCGCAGAGACGGAAAGTGCGCCGTCAGTATAAGTGACCTGGGCGCGCTGTGGGGGACGCTGCTGCGGAGTGAGAGGAACCTCAGGCTGAACCGGCGCTGTAGTAGGCGGCGTCGCCGGGAGGGTGGATGGAGCCTGGGACGCGACGGGGGGGGGGTTCCGCTGGCTTTGCGGTGATTGCGCGGGCAGGGATGCGGCAAGGGCTATCCCAGCAGCAGCGGCGAACCGGATTGGCGCAAAGTGGTTCATGTAGCTTGTAGGACGCGCTGCGCAAGCGGAGGTAACCCGTTGCGCGCCGCGTTGCTCTGGGGCAAGTTTATCGCGAACCGAAGGTTATGGAGGAATTTTCAATGGGTGATGAGCCCGGATTCTCAACGTTGGCTCACTGCCCTGGGGATAAGCTTATGATTTTGCTTATTCGCAGGATGCCAAGTTTTTTGCTGCAGGCGTAAGATATTTCTATGAAGCGCCTACCCGCATCTGCGCTACTTATCGTTGGCCTCACTCTCCACATCTACGCTCAACGCGGTGGATCTCGAGGAGGCTTTTCGGGTCACTCTGCACAGGCGTTTCACATGGGGTCAACTGCCTCCGTTCCGCATGGGTTCACAGGCGCTCCTCGCTACGCCAGTAGCAGGCCTGTCATTGCCCCTGGTTTTCGGGGAAGCGGACCACGCTACTACAATGCCCGGCCGCCCTACTACGCCTATCGAGGGTCCTACCCATCGTTTTACAACACGAGAATTCGTTACGCTGTTCCCTCCTGGATCGGGTGGGGATACCCTGGTTTCGGGTACTCTGACTCCGGTGGCTATGATAACTCAGCGCCGGCGGCCAGCTACGAGTCGCCGTACGAGTCGCCGCAGTACGACGAGGGTCCGCCCGCACCCGCCTATCAGGTACTGTATCCGCCCTCAGTCCCCGAGAGTGAGGAAGCGATCACGCTTGTCTTCAAAGACGGACGCCCTCCTGAGCAGATCCATAACTACATTTTGACGCGCACCACACTCTATGTTCGGGACCAATATCGCAGCGATATACCGATTGACCAACTTGATATCGCTGCAACACTGAGGGTGAATCGCGATGCAGGCGTCGATTTCCAGCTTCCTGAGGCGCCGAGATAGAGATGGAGCTTGAAGAGATGGATGGGCGATTCCACGACGAACCTAACGTGTCGCTCCATAAAGGCTATGCTGGACGTTCCTGTAATTGATCACGTCGAGTTACTGTCCTGAGCCAGTACGACTAGGCAGAAGCAGGTCCTCCCATTCCGCGAGAGGATGACAAAAGTAAAAGAAAGAGGCTGGACCTTCAAAGGGTGGCGACAGCACTGACGGTGGTGTTTGTACTAGACTGGCTGTGGTTCGTGAGTGTCAAACGGACTGATGGCGGGCGCGATGAAGAGAGTCGGGATTGGTTTGCTGGCAACGGGATTGTTGGTGGCGGCTGTCGCCTCGGCAGAGGTGTGCACGACACAGTCGCAGATGACGGCGACGGACAGGGATTCGCTTGTGTCGGCTGCGCGTGGGCTGGCTGCCAAGGTTCAGGCTAACGATGTGAGCGGGCTGCAGGCGGCTACGGCTGCCGAATATGCGAAGGACTTTACCGGTATCGGCACGGTGGTGGGAACTACGTCGGCGAAGGTGAAGGGTGGTACTCCAGTTGTTGAGCAGGTGTATCTGCTGGATGCAAGCGAGTTGAAGCGCGGCGCGGATGGCTCGCTGCCGGAGTCACAGTTTTTCTGTTCGCTGAACAAGTCTGTGGCGGAGGCGGATTTTGTGATCCCGGGACTGGCTCCGGGGATGTATGGATTCGCGATTGTGGATGTTGCGGATACGAGTTCTCCGTGGCGGCTCTCGTTTTTGTTGCGGCAGGACCAGGGCAAGTGGGGGATGGCGGGTTTTTATCCGAAGCCGCTGTCGGCTGCCGGGCACAACGGACTCTGGTACTGGACGCAGGCGCGCACGATGACGGCGCAGAAGGAACGCTGGAATGCGTGGCTGTATTACCAGCAGGCGCAGAGTCTGCTGGTTCCGGTGGGCTTCGTTCAAAGCACGCATCTTGAGAAGTTGAAGACGGAGGCGAGTGCGGCAGCTCCGCCGGCGTTGTCGGAGGGTGTGAGCGCGGAGGCTCCACTGGTTGTGAAAGGTGCGGATGGAGTGGAGTATCACTTCACTGGATTGGGAGTGGATGATTCGCTGGAGAAGGACAAGATCGACATCATGGCTCATCTGAAGGTTGACCAGATCGGCGATCCTGCTGCGGCGCGCAAACGAAATTCCGATGCTATGGCTGCGTTGTTGAGTGCGTATCCGGAGATGAGAAAGTCTTTCCATGGCGTGTGGATGGTTGCGAATGTTCCGGGACAGAACCCATTTGCGACAGAACAGGCGATGACCGAGATTCACTAGCTGTGACGGATTTTTTGCGGTCTTCTTACAAGTTGTTCGATCGGGTAGTGCTATCTTGGAGATCGATTCCCGCATGATTGAGCGCGATTGACCAATTCCCAGGCAAGACTGGTATCTCCGGTAGGGCAAAGAAGAAAGAAAACAAATGATGAGAGCAAAGAAGTCACTGAGCCAGGCGATCGAGGAGCGAAGAGCGACTCCGAGTTTTGATGGGTCGCCGATTCCTGCTGAGGATTTGAGACAGATTATCGAGGCAGGTTTGCGTGCACCTAGTGGATACAATATGCAGCCCTGGCGGTTTGTGGTGGTGCAGTCGGCGGAACAGAAGAGGAAGTTGCGGGCAGCGAGTTACAACCAGGGCAAGGTGGAAGAGGCGTCGGCGGTGATTGTGGCTTGTGGGGACGCAGATGGTTGGCGCAAAGATCTTGATCTGATGCTTGAGGCGGGACGTAAGGGTGGAATGCCGGAGAGCTATGCGGCGCAGGCGAAGAACAGCGTTCCGAATTACCTCTCGAGTTTCAGCACGGTGCAGATGCAGGGCTGGCTGAACAAGATGGTAATGCTGGCGTTTACGCACATGATGCTGACGGCCGAGGTGATGGGTTACGACACGGCTCCGATGGAAGGGTTCGAGCAGGACAAGGTGCATGAGGTGCTGCGGCTTCCGCTGAGTTATTGGGTGGTGGCGCTGCTGGCGATCGGTCATGCGAAGGGGCCGGACAAGTTTTATGGCGGGCGGTTCGAGATGTCGCATACGGTTTTTGGAGAAGAGTACGGCAAGGCACTGAAGTAGCGGCAACGGAGACTACCAGGCTATGAAGTTTGTGCGGAGGGTTGCAACTGTTTTTGTGTTGGCGCTGATTGTGGGTGGGTTGATTTTCTATCGGTATCCGCTTTGGGTGGGAGATCAGATACTCCGGTTGCATCTGTGGCGTGCCGGCGTGAAGAGCGATTACCTCGCAGCAGGCGGGTACAGGCTGCATTATTTTGAAGCTGCGCCGACTGACGGGAGCGCTGGGACGCCGCTGGTTCTGGTGCATGGGCTGGGCGCGCGAGGCGAGGACTGGGCGGCGATGATTCCGGCGCTGGCTGCGCGGGGTTTTCATGTGTATGCGCCGGATTTACTGGGGTATGGGCGGTCGCCGAAGCCGGATGTGGATTACTCGATCTCGCTGGAGGAGCAGACGGTCGTCAACTTTATGCAGGCGGTGCATGTTCCGCGCGCCGATGTCGGTGGATGGTCGATGGGTGGGTGGATTGCGATGAAGCTGGCGCTGGATCATCCGGAGATGGTGGATAGGCTGGTGATCTACGACAGCGCAGGGATATATTTTCCTGCGACGTGGGAAGCGGATTTATTTACTCCGAACGATGTGGCCGGGGTGAAGACGTTGATGGCGATGCTTACTCCGAATCCGCGACCGCTGCCTGGGTTTGCGGCTGAGGCTGCGCTGCGGAAGCTGCAGGGGAACGCATGGGTGCTGCGCCGGAGCTTGTCTTCGATGACTAGCGGGAAGGATTTGCTGGACTTTCGGCTGTATCAGATCTCGGAACCGATGCTGATTGTGTGGGGTGCGAAGGATGAGTTGATTCCGCTGTCTGTGGGAGAGAGGATTCATCAGAGCGTGCCGCAGTCGGTGTTGAATGTTGTGGATGGATGTGGACACCTAGCTCCGGCGGAATGTTCGCGGCCAGTGGTTGAAGCTACGGTGGATTTTTTGCAGGCTGAGCCGCCGATGCAGGGTGGGGAGAAGACTTTTCCGGCGCACTGACAGAAGGCTTAACCGGTTTCATCGATGACGTCATTTTCCAGCAGTTATTCGTCTGGTTGCCACTGGTAGGCGCCTGGTTGGGGCAGGCCGATGTGAGCAAGGACTCGGTGGACGAAGTTGCGGGCCATGTCTTCGATGGTTTGCGGGTGGTTGTAGAGAGTGGGGATGGTGGGGAAGATGGTGGCTCCGGCGTCGGAGGCTAGCTGCATGTTGCGGAGATGGATGCGGTTGAAGGGTGTTTCGCGGATGCAGAGGATGAGTGGGCGATTTTCTTTGAGGCAGACGTCGGCGGCGCGTTGGATGAGGTTCTGCGCAAGGCCGTTGGCGATAGCGGCGAGGGTGCCCATGGAGCAGGGAAGGATAATCATCGCGGAGGTGGGGTAACTGCCGCTGGCGATGTTGGCTCCAATGTCGGAGTCAGGGTGTGGATGGATTTTGGGTGATGGGGCGCCGAGGAGTTTTTCTACGAGGCCGTTGCGGCCACTTAGTTTTAATTCTTCGGCGAAGACTCGGAGGGAGCCTTCGGAGGCGACGAAGTTGATTTTGGAGACGCGGTCGTCGGCGGCGAGGGCGCGGAGGATTTCGGCGGCGTAGATGCTGCCGCTGGCTCCGGTTACGGCTAGCGTGATGTTGCGTGTTTCGGGCACGGATTGATTATCGCTGATGAGTTGGAAGGCGTAACGGTGATCAATGGGATAAAGGCTGATAAAAGCTGATGGTTATGGTTTCGGCGTACGCAGGGCGTAGGCGATGAGCGTTTGGCCGTGGAGGTTGTGGGTGTGATTGAAGGCTTCGTTGCCGGCTTGTTCCTGCGCGGGGATGGTGGGATCGAGTTCGCAGGCGGCGATCTCTTCGGCGGTGGCGTGGATGAAGCAGAGCTCGCAGGTGGCCAGGTTGTTCTCTTCGGTGCGCATCGGGGGGCCGAAGGTGCGACAGAGGATGGGGCGATGTTCGTAGAGGTCGCAGGTGCCGTGGTCGAGGTCGAGGACGGGGCAGGGCTCGTCGTTGGCGAACTCTTCGAAGAGGATGGCGGCTTCGTGATCTTCGTTGAGGATACCGGTGGTGAGGTCGCCGGGGAACCAAGGGTCGAGGCGGGTTAGGGATTGCGCTACGCGTTCGTGGATGCGGGCGGCTTTGGCTGGATCGGTTTGCTCGAGGAGTGCGAGGCCTTCGCGGAGACGTGCGGCGTCTTCGTGAGCTATGGGGAAGACGCCGATGCAGCATTGGGAACAACCCGGATGACAGACGAGGTGATTGCCGCCTCGACGGTAAGCATCGGCTACGGCGGCGTCGACGATCTGGACGAGGGTTTGCGACACGATGATTTTGCGGAAGGACGCGCTTTGTGCAAATGCCCACTCATGCGATGAGAGGGCATTAATCGGAACCCGGTGGCTAGGTCGCTTTGCGTTGGAAGCTCGTCTTCTTGGAGCCGGCGAAGGCGTCTTTCGATTTAACCGTGGCCGAGGAGGCTCCGGCGACGGGGCTTCCGCCGTTGTTTGCCTTTGCGGCTTTATCGCGCGCTGCCTGGAGTTTCTGTGCTTTCGGGCCTAGTCCGCGGACTTTGTTTTCGGTTGCTTTGGGGATGAAATCACTCATAGAGAAATCCTATAGTGCCGCGGGTTCTCGGACAAGCAAAGGGTGTCCTCAGGGAATGATGTGGTTCTGGCGCAGACGAGTGAATAGATCAAAGAAGCTTTCGTCTGTCGCCTGATAGACGAGGAAACCGAGCTTCCGGCTTTTGCTCATGTCGGTGACGACCTCGATGGGCCGACCCAGATCGGCGTCGGTGTGCCACGCCGAGATGAGGTTGCCAAGGTTGGGTTCGATGAGGTGGTGGGACCTGGCGATGTCGCGCCAGATCTCCTCAGTGCCTGCGAGTTGTTGTTGGAGCGGTGTGCCGTGGCCTGGGAATGGAGCGGGTTCGATATCGAACCATGAGGCGAGACGAGGCCACAGCCAGCTCCAGCGGAAGACGTCTCCGTTGACGACGTTGAAGGCTTGATCGCGAGCTTCGGGGGTGGTTGCCGCCCACTCGAGATGGCGAGCGAGCAGGCGGGCGTCGGTCATGTCGGTGAGACTATTCCATTGTGTTGCAGAGCCGGGGAAGAGAAAGGGCCGGCCGGTTTCGCGGCAGATGGTGGCGTAGACGGCTAGCGTGACGCCCATATTCATTGCGTTGCCGAGAGCGTAGCCGATGATGGTGTGGGGGCGGTGGACGCTCCACCCAAAGTGACGACGAGCCGCAGCGGCGAAGACTTCATCTTCCTGAGCGTAGTAGAAGTTTTCGATATCGAGACGGGGCTGTTCTTCGCGGAAGGGTGTGGCCGGGAGCTTGCCTTTGCCGTAGGCCTCGAATGGTCCAAGGTAGTGCTTGAGGCCAGTGACCAGCGCGACGTGGCGGACGGAGTCGTCTGTAGAGGCGGCTTCGAGGAGATTGCGCACCATTGCCGAGTTGATGAGAATGTTTTCGGCCTCGGTGGGCTGGCGAAGCCATGTGGCGATGAAGATGTGGGAGGGTTTGACGCCGGCAAGGGCGGAGCGGAGAGAGTCCGGGTTGAGAAGGTCTGCCGCGAGGAAGTTGACGCCGTTGATGGGGGCTGAGGGGCGTCGAGCGATGCCATGCACCTGCCAGCCATTGGTTACTAGTTGATGCGCGAGATTGTTGCCGACGATGCCAGTGACGCCGGCGATGAGTGCAGTGTTCAGCATCTCTGTTAGATGCTACGAGTGGAGGACTCGATTGAAGATGGCGTCCACGTTAGCTAGCTGGCGGGTGTAGTCGAAGGCGCGGGCTAGCTTTTCTGGGGTGAGGCGAGCGGTGATCTCGGGGATTTTGGAGATCTCTTCGCGGAAGATGAGGTCGCTCTTCCAGGAGTTCATTGCGTGGCTCTGCACGAGGCGGTAGGCGTCTTCGCGCGACATGCCGGACTCGGCGAGGTCGAGGAGAAGTTGGCCGGAGAAGATGAGGCCGCCGGTGGATTCGAGGTTCTTTAGCATTCGCGCCGGGTAGACGAGCAGTTTGTCGATCAGGTTTTCGGTCTTTGCGAGTAAGTAGTCGATGAGGATGGTGGAGTCGGGAAGGATGACGCGCTCGGCGGAGGAGTGGGAGATGTCGCGCTCGTGCCAGAGGGCTACGTTTTCGAAGGCGGTTTGTGCGTTGGCGCGGATGACTCGGGCGAGGCCGGAGATTTGTTCCGATGTGATGGGGTTGCGCTTGTGCGGCATGGCGCTTGAGCCCTTTTGTTTTTCGCTGAAGAACTCTTCAGCTTCGCGTACCTCGGTGCGCTGGAGATGACGGATCTCGGTGGCTATTTTGTCTAACGTGCTCGCTAGAACTGCGAGCGTGCTGATGTAGGCGGCGTGGCGATCGCGCTGGACTACCTGGGTCGCGACTTCTACCGGCTTGAGGCCTAGTTCGGCGCAGATGGCTTCTTCGTGTTCGGGCTTGAGGTGGCCGAAGGTGCCGACGGCTCCGGAGAGCTTGCCTACGCGGAGGTCTTCGGCGGCGGCGTCGAAGCGGGTGAGGTTGCGCTGCATCTCGGAGTACCAGAGGAGCAGCTTGAGGCCGAAGGTGCTGGGCTCGGCGTGGATGCCGTGCGTGCGGCCGATGATGGGAGTGTGCTTGAACTCGATGGCGCGCTTTTTGAGGGTTTCGCTGAGGGCTACGATGCCTTTGCGGATGATGGCGGAGGCTTCTTTGAGTTGCAGGGATTGCGCGGTGTCGACTACGTCGGTGCTGGTGAGGCCATAGTGGAGCCAGCGTGAGTCTTCGGAAGAGTTGATGTGCTCGGCGACCGTCGTGGTGAAGGCGATGACGTCGTGACGGACTTCGGACTCGATCTCGTTGATGCGGTCGACGGTGAAGGCTCCCTTGTCGCGGATGGTGTCGGCGGCGGATTGCGGCACGAGACCGAATTTGGCGAGGGCTTGCGAGGCGGCGACTTCTACGGTGAGCCAGCATTGGTATTTGTTGGCGTCGGACCAGATGCGGCCCATCTCGGGGCGAGTGTAACGGGCGATCATTGTTGTTCCTTGCTTGCGTCGAAGCGTGGTGTAACTATTTTGCGACGACACCGAAGAGCCCGGACATTTCGTCGTAGAGGAAGCCCTGGCCGGGTTTGTAAGGCTGGATCCATTTGCCGTTGAGGACGAATTGGGGGATGGCACGCTTGCCGGTGTTGGCGATGACTAGGTCGGCAGCACCGGGGGTGGTTTCGATATCGATTTCTTTGTATGGGATGTTGTGGGTGGTGAGGAAGCGCTTGGCCTCGCGGCAGTCGCGGCACCATGTTGCCGAGTAGAGGGTTAGGTCCATTATTCTATTTTACCGTTACTTGTTTTTAGTGCTGTCCTGCCGGACGGGCTCGCTACGCGCGAGGCGGCCACTTCGTGACGTGCCTACCTTTTTCATGCTGCTTGTTGTTGTGAATGCCCTCCCGTTGGTCGGGAGTTCGCCATTGCTCGTGGGCTGAGGGTTTGTTGGTTATTTTTTTACTGGAATCGAGACGGGTTGGCCTGGGATGACTTTGTATTGCTCGGCGAAGTTGCGCTGGTTGAGTGAGAGGGCGGCGCGGCCTCGGGAGTCGATGTAGAGGAGAGGGCTGCCCACGGGGACGTCGCTGAAGGTCTTGACGAAGGGAACGGTGTAGACGTGGCCGTCGATGGTGACGGGGACGGGGTCGTTGAGGTTGTAGCCGAGTTTGGCGAAGGTCTCGGCGGGAAGGTTGAGGATGACGTTGCCGAAGGGACCGTCGAGGCCGAGGACTTCGCTGACGAGACCGGTGGCGTCGATGGTGGGGTTGTGTATGTCTAAGCGGACGAGTTTGGCGACGTCGAGCGCGGGGCCGGCCTGGGTCCAGTTGTCGCCGCGGGCGAGGTGCGCTCCGGCGGGAGAGAAGATGTCGCGGCCGTGAAAGGTGGAGGAGAGGCGGGCGCCGATCATCCAGGCGGTATTGGTGATCTCGCGGGCTTCGATGATCTGGTCGGGGCCGTCGCTGGGCATGAGGGTTAGGAGACCGTTGTCGGGGAGGACGAAGTACTGGCCGCGGCGGGAGTGGGCGATGATGGCTTTGCGGGTGCTGCCGACGCCGGGGTCGACGACGACTACGAAGACGGCATCGGCAGGGAAGTAGGGTGCGGAGCCAGCGAGGAAGCGGGCGCCTTCGGCGATGTCGTAGGGCGTGACCTGGTGGGAGATGTCGATGACGCGGATGCCCGGGTCGATGCCTTCCATGACGGCTTTGCAGATGCCGATGGCGTCGTCTTTGACGTCGAAGTCGGTCATAAAGCCGACGACGTGCTGGGTGGGTTGAAGGTGCTGCGCGTGGAGCGCAGTCGCTGTGATGAGGATGGTTGCGAAGAGTCGGGCGAGCTTCATGGGTTGAGGATAGCTTAGCGGCGGGCCCGAAAAAAATTGGTGAGGAGTGCGCCGCACTCTTCAGCGAGGAGACCGGAGACGACTTCGACTTTGTGATTAAGCTGGGGGTGGTTCATGACGGAGAGGACTGAGCCGCAAGCTCCTGCTTTGGGATCGGGGGCGGCGTAGACCAGGCGGGCGATGCGAGCATGGAGGATGGCTCCAGCACACATGGCGCAGGGTTCGAGGGTCGCGTAGAGAGTGCAGTCTTCGAGGCGATAATTCTTTAGAGCAAAACCGGCTTCGCGGAGGGCTACGATCTCGGCGTGGGCGGTGGGGTCGGAGTCGCGGAGGACTCGGTTCTGGCCGTGGCCGATGATTTGGTTCTCATGGACGATGACTGCGCCTACTGGGACTTCGCCGCTTGCTTCGGCGGCTTGGGCTTCGGCGATAGCGGCGCGGAGGTAGAGTTCGTCATTCATCCTCGCCTGCCGATTTCTTAGGTACATTCTTACGGACGCTGTTCCAAAGCAATTTACAGCCAACAAGTACGAATGCTGCCGCAATGGGAATTCCTAGCCACCATCCTCCTTGATCGATGCGAATACTGATTGCGATGCCGAGACCACCTAAGACGAAAAGAAAACCAAAAAGGGCAACGCCAATTCGCTGAACTTTTGTGATGCGAGGAGAACCCTTCCACATTAGTTTGTCAGTGCTGCTTGCGTTGACCATCACATCTGGCCACGTCGTATTTCGCTGTCTTAATCTCACATCGTCCGCGAGATTTTCGATGGGATGCCGGTCTTTGCGATGGCCAGTCATGCGGGTTCCTGTTGGGAGAGGCAGTGTAGGGTGCCTAGTCCCCAGACAAGGTCAACTGCGTGGATGCCGATGATTTGGCGGTCTGGGAAGCAGTTAGCGATGATGTTGAGGGCGTGGCGGTCGTTGGGGTCGTTGAAGGTGGGGACCAGGACGAGGCCGTTGGCGATGTAAAAGTTGGCGTAGCTGGCGGGGAGGCGCTGGTTTTCGAAGAGGACGGGCGCGGGCATCGGGAGCTCGACTATTTCGAATGGTTTGTTGTCGAGGTTGCGGAAGCTGCGCAGGCGGTCGAGGTTTTCGGCGAGCGGGAGATGGTTTTCGTCGTGGATGTTGGGCTCGACGCAGGTGAGAATTTTGTTTTCGGCGACGAAGCGGGTGATGTCGTCGACGTGGCCGTGGGTGTCGTCGCCAACGCAGCCGCGGTTGAGCCAGAGAGTCTTTTCGATGCCTAGATAGTCGTGGAAGGCTTGCTCGAGTTTTTTGCGAGTTTCACTTTCATCGCCTAAGCCGGGGTTGCGCTCCTGGATACTGGAGAGGAGACACTCTTCGGTGGTGAGGAGAAGGCCGGCTCCGTTGGTGTCGATGCTGCCGCCTTCGAGTACGAAGCGGTGGGTGGTGCCGTCGGCAAGTTGGGTCTCAGGTCTGATCTGAGGGATGTCGTAGTGGTGGGCGACGAAGAGGGGAATCTGGTCGTCGCGGTGGTAGTTGTCGTACTTGGCCCACGCATTGAACTTCCAGTTGACTGCGGCTAGTTCGCCTTGTGGGTTTTTCACGAAGATGGGGCCGGAGTCGCGTAGCCAGACGCGGTCTGTTTGCCAGTGGTGGAAGTGGAGTCGGGCGAGGTTCGCTCCGGCACGAAGAAGGATACGGCGTGCTCGTTTTTCAGCGGGCTCATCGTTGACGAGGATGTGGACGTCTTCGACCTGCGACAGGTGTCGGACGATTTCGGAGTAGACCCAAGGGATGGGTTGGAATTTTCCGGGCCAGTCCTCGGCGTTGTGGGGCCAGCCAATCCAGGTGGCGGCGTGAGGAGACCACTCGGCAGGCATGCGGTAGTTGGTTGGGTTGTGGCTGGTGCTCAGTGGGTACCCCCTACCCGGTACAAAAGTGCGCAAAGTCCTCCATTCATGTGGCTTAGGTTTGGACTTCGACGATCCAATGACGCTATCAGCCCCGCGTCACACGCGGATGAATGGGCCTGGCGGACTTCTTTTTCGAGAAAAATCCCTACATTTTTAAGTATAGCTGGTTGAACCTAACTCATACGCCAACGCTATTCCTTGTCGATTCATTGAGTTGAGTGGTTTTGGGGCTTGACAAGCGTTTTTACTGATGTTTTTGGGAGTTGACAAATTCTCCGCAGCGAAAACAGCGCCCTCCACCCCGGAACATCACCGGGACAGCGGAGGATCCGGACGCGCAGCTTCCTTTCCTTTGTTTCCTTCTAACGTTGCCTTATTGAGTGATGCCAAGTTGGGTCAGCATAAAAGCGTAGTACTTGTCTCGTTCGCGAATGCTGTCATAGCGTCCACTCGACCCTCCATGGCCGCCATGCATGTTAATGAAAAAGACGAGCGGGTTTTGATCAGTTTTAAGGGCCCTTAACTTGGCGACATATTTTGACGGTTCCCAATACATCACCTGCGAGTCGTCAAAGGACGTCTCGACAAGAAGTGCCGGATAATTTTTTGCCGTCACATTGTCATACGGCGAATAGGTCAGCATGTAGTCGAACGCTGCCTTCTGGTTCGGGTTGCCCCACTCTTCGTATTCCCCAACGGTTAGAGGTAACGTTGCATCAAGCATTGTATTCATGACATCGACGAAAGGCACTTCGCACAGCACGACTTTGAAGAGGTCGGGCCGCATGTTGGTCACCGCGCCCATCAGCAGTCCGCCCGCACTTGCACCCTCAATGCCGACTTCACCGCGTTTGCC
Source organism: Edaphobacter sp. (assembly GCA_050012935.1). Lineage (GTDB taxonomy): Bacteria > Acidobacteriota > Terriglobia > Terriglobales > Acidobacteriaceae > Edaphobacter. The sequence goes on from JBEKGF010000014.1 coordinate 79,174, forward strand.
GTAGCCTTGCACCAGCAATCCTTCGGTCGCATCGATGAAGTCGGAGAAGGTATTCCGTTTCGTCATCATCTTGCCCCCATCGTGCCAGGCTTCGCCAAGTTCCCCACCGCCGCGGATATGCGCCACTGTCGTCACGACGCCGCGATCCAACAACGGCAGAAGAATGGGCGAAAAGTGATCGTCGATCGTGACACCGTACGAGCCGTATCCATAAACAAATAGCGGGTTTTCGCCACGCTTAAACTTGTCTCTGCGGTAGACCACAGTAACCGGAATCCCTACGCCATCCTTTGCAGGCACAAACAAACGCTCTACCGCGTAGCGAGACTTTTCATAACCACCGGGTACCTCCTGCTGCTTCAGCAACGTCGAAGTCTGTTTCTTCACGTCGTAGTCGAATGTGGAGTTAGGCGTAATCGGCGATTGATAACTATAGCGATACTTATTCGTATCGAATTCAGCGTTGGCCGCCGAACCCAGAGTGTATGCAGGCTCAGGGACCTCAACCGTATGCCTCTCTTTGCTCTTTGTTGCGATCACCTGCAGCACCGGAAGACCCTTCACTCGTTCGGTAACGACGTAAAACTCCTTGAACGCGTCCACGTCATCGAGCGGCACCTCCTTACGCGCCGCAATCAGCTCGGTCCAGTGCGCTTTGCCAGGACTCGCTACCGGCGCAGTCACTAGCCGAAAACTCGGATCCGTATCGTTCACGCGCAGATAGAACAGGTCGTTAGCCTCGTCAGCATAGTACCGAACTCCCTCCGTACGCGGCTCAAGAATCTTCCACTCGCCGTTTGGAGTATCGGCAGGAAGAAATTTATCTTCGGTCGTTACATGGCTCTCCGAAGCCATCACCAGATAGCGTTTATCCCGTGTGCGATTGACATAAACATCGTACCGCTCATCCTTCTCTTCATAAATGACCGGATCGGCCGTAGCATCGGTTCCAAGCATATGCCGATAGACCAGGTTGCCTCGCTTGGTCCGGGCATCCTCGGTCGAATAAAAAATAGTCTTGTTATCGGCTGCCCATGCAATCGAATCAACCCGTTGCGCCGTATCCGGAAGAATCTTCCCTGTGCGCAGATCTTTGACATGCAGCTGGTACTGGCGGAAACCAACGTTGTCGGTGAGGTACGCAAGCAGATTGTTGTCGTCGCTTACCTGTGCATTGGCCAGCGACATAAACTTCTCCCCCTGGGCGAGCTGATTCACATCCAGCATCACCTCCTCAGGCGCGGTCAGCGTTTCCTTCTTCCGGCACAGGATCGGGTACTGCTTACCCTCTTCGGTGCGGGTGTAATACCAATACCCTCGTTCGCGATAAGGCACCGCAGTATCGGTCTGCTTGATGTGGCTTAGAGTTTCGTTATAAAGCTTCTCTGCAAGCGGCTTCTCGTCGGCAGTCCTCTGTTCGGCAAAAGCATTTTCCGCCTCGAGATACTTCACCACCCGCGGATTGGTTCTTTCGCGTAGCCACGAATAGTCATCCGTCAAGACCGCACCGTTAATTGGCTTCTCCGTGTGAATCTTCTCCGCGATGGGTGGTGTGGGAGCAGGAGCGCTCTGTGCGAGTGCAGTTGTAGAGATTAGCGCCACGAGAGCGAAGGAAAGACTCCAATTTCTCATGGCCGCAATTCTAAACTGCGCCGTACAGAAAGCGGGTTGCAAAATGTCCACAAAGTTGGCGTATCGCAAGTTCAACTGCGGGTGTTCGGTCCGCTTGGCCGGTTAATCCTGAATCGACCGAAGCAAATCACTTGGATCGTAACTCGGCAATTCCGACAATGACATCGTCTAGTCAGTTTCGGAGATGCCCGCTTATCGTTCAAGCGATCATTACTCAACACACAAGCCGACATCTCAAGCCACAATTCCGCGCTGTTCTTCTGATCATCTTTGCGGGTCTTGCGCTGCTGATTGCGGGGGTTGGGGTGTATGGGGTGATAGCGTACTCGACGGCACAGCGCGCAGGCGAGATGGCAATTCCATGGCGCTCGGAAGGGTACTGTTCCCGCGGATGTACCTCCTCGTCTCCAGCGGCTCGTTCGCTAAAAGATAATCTTTCCACCAAGCTGAATCAATCGATTTCCAGAGATGTTTGATAGGTTGGGCAATCCGGTGGCGTTGTACTTATTGGTGAGAAACGGGTTGACGGCAAGAGATGAGTTATAGCCGCTGAGATTGATATTCGGGGTTCCAAGATAATTGTGATTGAGCGCGTTGTAGGCATTTAGCTGGAGCTGAAGAGATAGTCTTTCCGATAGGTGTGTGGTTTTGAAGACGCTGGCATCGACATCGTCGTAAGGTTGTCCACGAAGTATATTTCTGCCGGAGCCGGGATACGGATTGCCGAGCGCCTGCGCCTCTAACTGGTTGTCAACGATCCAGCGAGCGTTGGCGGGATTGATCGGAGTTCCTGGAATAGGCGTTCCGCTGGTGGTTTGTCCACCCGTTGTCCCGTACTCGTAATACGCGGCAGGAGCATTGGGATTTGCCGGGTCGGTCGTCAGGTAGGCCACGGTGTTCAACGGAGCCCTTGGGTTGGAGACGATCATGCGGCATGTGTCATTTCCTGAAAACGAAGCATTAAAGACACCATCGCAGAAACTGGTGTCGCCGCTTGGCAGAGTCAACGGTTGGAGGGGGTTGTAGACCTGTCCACTAAGATAATTCCAATAGCCGTTGATGCTGAATCCTCCTAATAGCTTTCCCTTCCAGTTGTTCTGGTGTGCGTAGAATGGGACCGCGTAGGTGAAGCTGATCGCCGCGGAGTTCGGATAAGAGTCTGCACTGTTTCCCCGCTCGCCATAATTAGGATTCAACGGATTTTGAGCGAATTCATTGGCGACACCAGCTCCGCCAGTAGGAAAGATCTCGCTGGCGTTATCGATCGCCCTGCTGTAGGTATAGGCAAAAGTGGCTGTCAGGCCGTGCAGATTACGCGTCGTAATACTAGCCTGCAGACCGTTGTAGATCAAAAACGCCCCATTGTTGACCAGATTGTCATTGGCCAGATTGCAGTTCGGGCGACCGTATCCCGGATTTGCTACAGTCTGGCAGAGTGAGCTCGGGGCCACAATGTTTGGAAACGCCTGCGCGACAGGCAACAAATATGGGTTTGCGTTGACTGCTTGAAAGTTTTCCGCTCCATGCGTGCCTACATACTGAACATTGAGTAAAGCATTGGGCGTCAATTGATACTGTATGCCGACATAATAGGTTTGCGCATAAGGGTTTCGGAAGTTCTGTGGGACATAGCTTTGATTGGCGAACCGTGGATCTCCTCCGTTGGGCAGGAATTGCAAATCTGCATTACGGACGTCCGCACCGGAGAAGGCACCTGTCGCCGGCAGGCACGGGCCACCACAGCTGAAAATATTCGTATTGATAACGGGAGCCGCATCATAGGCGTTGAGGAAGATATTATAAAAAGCCGGATCGAAGTTGAGGGCGTAGCCGCCACGGACCACCGTGCGTCCCCTAAAAGCGTCGGGGTTCCAGGAAAACCCTACGCGGGGCTCGTAATTCTTCCATTGACTGTTGACTTTGGGTACAGTGGTGTCGGCAAGTGGAAGTTGTGTATTCCAAAATGGGTCTGATCCGGTCTGCTGTTTAACGCTCAAGTCGTGCAGCAGGTTGACGGCCTGGCCGAAGTATTCCCAACGTAATCCTAGATTGAGGGTCAGATTCTTCCTGGCCTTCCAGGTATCCTGAAAATAGAGCGCGTAGTCCTTTTCATTGAACGGAATTACGGGGTTTCCATTGGCCAAGAGGACCTGGCCGTTTCCGTTGGAGTCGTTCAGGAAATTGCTGAGATTGTTGTATTGAAAGACGCCGTTGTAGTTCGGCAGAAAGACATTCGGAGAATTTTGGTAATCGAATTCACCGCCAAACAAGAAGGTATGGTTGCCTTTGGTTGCGGTGGCGTTGTCCTGCACCTGGGTCACCTTGACGGTGCGGCCACTAGGGAAATTAGCAGCCAATCCAAAACTGGCGTCTGTGGTACCGCCGATAAAAGAGATATTCGATGCGCACTCCGATAGAGTGTTGATCAGGCAATTGGGATTCGCTCCACCGTCAAAGGCTACTTTGGTTTGCTGGAAGCTATAGCGAACCTGATCGACAAGCCGAGCCGAGAATGTATGGGTCAAGTCTCCGCCAATGGAATGCGCCGAAGACGGGACGTTGGACCAATAACCAGCTGCTGTGCTCGATGCGGGAACACCGACATCGAGTGTCGTTTGATAGAAGTACCTGACAAAGATGTGGTCTTTTTGGGTGGGTTGCCAGTCGACACGGCCAAGGTCCTCCTGATCGTTAAAAGGGGTGGCTACGGAACGTTGGAACTGGGCTACAGGGACTAGAGTTGTGTTGCCGTTGGGTAATGTTACAGACTCCATAGTCGTCGTGCCCGGTATGACGATCGGGTTTCCGGCTGTAACGCCAAACGGGCCGTACTTCGAAAGAACGGCTACAGCAGGATCGCCTGGAAAATCTGAGGCTAGCTGTTGCAATCCGGCTGGAGTCGGCGTGACCAGACCTCCGGAGCTGGAAGGGATAACGCCGGTAAACACTTTCTGCCAATAGGTGCTACCGAAGAACCAAAGCTTATTCTTCAAAATTGGTCCGCCGATGGTGCCTCCATAGGCGTTCGAGTTCTGGCGCGGCAATACCGGGGTTATACAACCATCAACCGCAGGCGTCTGGCCTGGAGCACAGAAGCCATCCAAAGCTGTCTTCTCCTGATTGCTGAAGGACTGCAACCATGAGCCGGTATAGAATTCGAAGCCGCTGCCATGGAAAGAGTTCGTTCCGCTCTTGGTGATGTAGTTGACGATGGAGCCCATGTTCCTTCCATATTGGGCGCTGAAGTTGTTGGTGATTACCTGGACTTCTTGAATTGCGTCCTGATTGCCAAAAAATACCTGAGGTCCGGTGACAGAGTTGTCGTTGTTCGATTGTCCGTCGAGCTCAAAGTTGTTGGATCGTCCGCGTAGGCCGTTCACAGAAAACCCGGGGCCATTCGAATTGCTAAAGTTGGCCATTTGGGTACGAACGACGCCAGGAACGAGAGTCGCGACTTCGTCAAAACCATTTCCTAAGGGAACATCCTGTAGTTGCTCGGTGGTAAATGTGCTGGTTATCTGGGATTGGGTTGTGTCCAACTCCACCGTTCCGCTTGCTACGACTTCTACTTCGGCGGCACTAGAACTTATAGATAATTTTTTCTCCTTCAAGTCAGAAGTGACGCCTGATGCCACGGGTACGGCATTGATGTTAACCGTCTGAAACCCCGGAGCGGTGATATGCACATCGTATTTTCCAATGGGTAGACCGCGGAAAGCAAAGACTCCATTACCTTCGCTCACCGTAGACCTCGATATGCCCGTGCTCGGATCTGTTGCGTTGACAATAGCGCCCGAAATCACAGCTCCTTGTGGGTCAACCACTGACCCTGTTATGGAACCGGTGGTGATGCCTTGCGCCATTGCGCGATGCTGGAGAAATAGAACGCAGAAGCCCAGCAAGCATAGTGTAAGGAACTTAATTTGAATTTTCACGGAACCTCCAAAGTCTATGTCGGGGTTTGAAATTCCCTGCTCTACACTTTGTCGCTACGAAGGGCGCGTGATCTCATCGTTCGAAGTTCACCGCAAACAGCGTTCCTTGTTTCGCCCTTTCATCCTCATCACTGGCCCCCAAAAATGAGATTGCAAGGTGCGCGCTTCGTCACACGGTCAAGCGTCGAAGCGCATTTTCAAATGGCGCATGCGAACTGCTCTTTCCTTGCGACACATACTGCAATTCCCGGACCAAAAAAGATGTGTGACGAATGCACATAAATCCGTGACGGAGATTGTGATTCTGGGAGGAATGAAGAGCCAAAGGGAGATCCCTACCGTTTTCTATACAGTGGCTACATGGTTTTAGATATCCAAGATCGGCATTCTGGAGAGTTTGTTCGAGGAAGGAATGTGGAACTTGCTCAGTCTCGTTTTTGGAGCTGCTCAATTTTCCAATCGGCTGGCTGCCGATGACACGGTGGAGAATCCGCATTACGGCGGGCGCGACACTATGCTGAATGGGCCGCCCTTATCCTATGACGTTGGCGGAAGTAGGCGAACGCTTGAATCCGCTTGGCGCAGCCGATCGCGGCAGTGTGAGGGCTCGATTCGAGGGCTCGGTGGGGAACTACGGTATCAGGGCTGGCAGTTTTAGGGTTTCGTGAATGAGTTTGGCTGATTCCAGTTGTCCGTCTGGCCCCATCTTGAGCAGTATCACCCAGTCGAAGATATCGTCGGGCCATTGCCCGTTCGGCAGTAGTTTCTCAGGCACCGCGCCGAAGGCTCGCAGAAGAGCAGGTATCTCGCTGTGACGCCACGCGATAAGGGGATGTTGACCGTGGGCTTCTGTTTTCATCTCCTGAACGAGCATTGCAGAGTCTTTTGTTCCTATGTTTGTGTGAAGGGGCATTCCAGTCGCTTTGCTGAGGGGCTCAAGCGTAAGACGCGGACGAAAACTGCTCTTCGAATCAGCTCCCGCATAGAGGCAATCAACCGGAATCGACAGGCCCTCTTCCTGGAACGGTTGAAAGTATTTTGCATAGAGTCGTGCGCGAGCTTCTCCTGCTGGATTGAGGCCGGTTTCGGCTTGAGCGCCGAATTTTTCGGAATGGCGAATGATAAGCACGGTGTTATTCGCGAGATAGTTTCGAGGCGTTTGTGCGGAGGCGGAGTAGGAGAGAAAACCCAAAATAGATAAGAGCGAAGCAACAGCGAGTTTCATTGAAATGCCCTCAGGCTTATTTTTAGCATCCTGGTTAGAAGCAGCGAGCGCCGCGGAGGAGATGTGTCTTCGCGGCGCTCGTGTTGAGTGCAAACATGATGCAAGTTACCGCTTGGGTGCGAGGCCGAAGGTTACCGAGAGTATGATGCTGCGCCCGGCGAGAATGCTGACATTGTCCTGGCCGTTGATGGGGGTTGGCCCCGAGGTGTTGAACGGGTCCGTGTACATGGTGCCATTGGCCGCGATGTTCTGCGTGAGGGGGGCGCCGGCCAGCGTGATGCCGGTGGCGGCAGAGGAGTTGAAGATGTTGTTAAAGCTCAGGCGGAACTTGGTCTGGTCGAAGCGGCCGCCACCGCGGAGAGTGTAGTTGATGAAGGCGTTGGCCATGTTGAAACTCGGAATCGTGAACTGGTTGTGATAGGCCCCATTATCGATGTACTGCTGGCCGATGTTCTTGTCGAAGAAGGCGGCATCCCAGGCATGGTGCTGATAGGTGACGCCGACGGTCTCGATGTTGGATGGAGTCTGCTGAACCCACAGGCCGGAGGGTGCGGCAACGGTGAGTTGCGGCGTCGCCGAGGTGCAGCCAGCGCCGCTGTTGCAACTGACGTTCAACGTGCCTGCGTAGACGGCATGGTCGTAGCTGCCGTTGAAGTAGGCGCTGAGACCATGACCGAAGGTGACGTTCGCCTCGGCCTCAAAGCCTTGCGTGATGGAGCTGGGCTGGAGAAAGTAGACCGGCTCGCCAGAGGGGTCCAGGACGCTGGAGTAACTGTTATCGAAGTGAATGTGGAAGTAGTTGGCATCGAAGGTGATGTACTTGAGCTTGAGAACGGTTCCGGTCTGGTAGGTGGTGTTCTTCTGCTGCTTGGGAAGAACGGCGGGCGGGATCACGTTGCCGGTGGTTCCCTGGTTGAAGTCGAAGACGCTGGAGGGTGGAACCACGCTGCCCTGCGCGACCTGAACGTAAGCCGACCAGTTGTTACGGATGCGGTAGTTGAGGCTGCCGGAAGGCAGGGTGGAGAAGTAGCTGCCGCCATTGGCGATGAAGGCCTTGGAGTCGATGGCCGGATTGGTGGCCGGGTTGCAGGCACCGGGGACGAGGCAACCGATGGTCTTACCGTCGTCGGCAAATTGCTGTGTGCCGATGGTGTAGTAGGCGAACTTGACGCCGGGCGTGAAGTTGAGGCGCGAGTTGATGTGCCACTGGTACTCGACGAAGGGCTGATAACTGTTGGTGACGAACTTCTCGGCGAAGTTGGGTAGAAGCTGATCGGTCCAGCCATTGAGCGGGTCGGTGGGGTACTGGTGGCGGTTGGTGTTAGCCCACTCGTACCAGAAGCCGGCGTTGAAGATGCCAAATTTGGAAACCTGGCTGATCTTCGAGGTCTCGCCGTACTTGCGGTAGCTGTTGTATTTGTCGACCCCGCATGGGATTGCGGTGACACCCTTCTTCGTGACGGCGATATTGCAGGGGGCGACGGGAAGGCCCATGTAGGTGCCGGCCGGAGAAGTCGGTGTGGCCGGGAAGGCCGACGCGGGAAGCTCGGTCATCGTAGTAGCGTTCGAATACTTCTCGGAGTTGTCGTAGTTGTAGGTGTAGGGCTTGAATTCGAATGAAAAGCCGTGGCCGAACTGGCTCTGAACGGTGACGTACTCGAAGTCAGTGGGAACGTGGTACCAGTTGTACTGCTCGTTGAGGTAGAGTAACGGATCGGAGTTGCCCGTGAGCAGGAAGTTGATGCCCGCGCCGGTGTAAGGCATGTTGATGGTGGTGCCGGCGATGAAGCAGTTATAACCGGGGCCTGTACCGAACATCTGGCATCGCGTCGCGCTGAAGTTGGGTGTGTTGGCATCGGCCCAGACGACGCCGGAATAGCCAGCGATGGTGGTCTTGTCGCTTATCTTGTACTCCATCTTGAGGGAGCCGGCGTTCTGAGCCTGGAGGTTGAGGGTCTGATAGCCGCGCGACTGCATATGGTGGACATCGGCGGTCAGGTTGAGTTTGTGGCTGGGACCGAAGGAGCCTGAGTCATACTGTGCATCGTAGAGGTAGGTATTGAAGGAGCCGCCGGCAACGGTCATGCGGAGGTTCTGAAGCGGGTCGAGATCACGCGAGAGTAGATGAATAGAGCCGCCGAAGGGTGCGGGCCCGATGGTGGACGCGGTACCGGGCGAGCGGTCAAAGTCTACGCTGCCAATCGATTGCGCAGGAAAGAAAGCCCAGGAGTGATGCGTGGGAGTGTTGGTGTCGTAGAAGGGGATGCCGTCAAAGTCGATGTCATAATCGCCATCGGGGAAGCCGCGGAAGAAGGTTTTGGACTGGCCGAGGCCGACGCCGTCACTCGACGTGGTGAAGGTGTTTGGCGCCATACCGACGATCTCGCCGTAGTCGGAGATGGGCGAGGTGAAGTTTTGAATGAAGGCAGGAGTAATGACGGTGCGCGCAGAGGTGGCGTCAAGCAAAGCGTCCATGGGAGCGAGCGCGGCGGCGACCGAGCCGACAGAGTTGGCCTCGACTGTGACCTGCTGGGAGACATCGCCGATTTTCAGAGCGACGGTGATGTCCTCGTTCTGCTTTGTGAGTTGGACAGTGCGGCGACTGGAGGAGAAGCCCGACGCGGAGACTTCGACGCTGTAGCGGCCGGGTGTTAATCCGCTTAAGGAGAAGTGACCCTGTGAGTCGGACTCGACCGACTTGGATTCGCCGGTTGCTTCATTCTTGACATTGATGGTTGAAGTCGGCAGCGCGCCGCCAATCGCGTCGGTGACGGTGCCCGAGAGAGCGACAGTGGGGGACTGAGCATGCAACGCTTTGGGCATCGCCGTAAACAAGAGAGCGCAGAGGCTAAGTAATAGTCCGACGCTTGAACGATAGACGGTGTTTTGAATCACAGGTTCCTCCGTAAAGATCACAGTTGTGCGACAAAAAATCTGAATTGGCGACCAGGCGTGACGGTATTGCTCGCAGAGTTCTTACTACTGAGGCAAGACCGGCAACCCAAGCTTTGTACGTGTCTCTTCCGACGCTGCTGCAAGGTCGCGCTGAAATTTGGGTGAGGCTGAGAGCGAACCGAAGATGGCGTAGGCGACCATTCGGCTGGCTTCAGTGTCGCTGGCGTAATGGACTCCGCAGATAAGGCGGTTATGCACGTACTGGTCGGCGCGTTCGAAGATCTGCTGACGCTTCTCCGGAACGAGTTGCACCAGGGTGAAGGCGAGAAGATAGCCAGAGAGCGAGTGACCGCTCGGATACGATGTGGGTTCGGGGTTCAACGGGCAGACCGGGTGAAGCGTGCTGTCGATCTGATAAGGGCGCGCACGGCGGTAGATCGTTTTGAGGGGACTGCCAGCGGCGGATTCATCCTTGCGGACATGCGCGGAGAGTGCGGCGGTAAGAGGAAATGCCTCGGGAGTAAAACCGGGGCCGAGGACGGTTTTGAAGATGAAGATGTCTTCCTCCTGGTCGTCGGCCTCGGCTTGTGAGACCTGCTCGGGAGTTCGGACCGCTTCGATGCGATGCAACTCGGTGAGTTCGGCGGAAGTGGCAGCGGAGTTACGAGAAGGTGGCGGAGGGAGAATCAGGTCGAGGTGAAGAGGCAACGGGTCAACGTAGTAGTACGCGTGAGTCACCGGTGCCTTTGAAGATGTCTCGGCCGCTGCGGGAGTTGCAGAGTGGGTCTGTGCAAGCAGACCTGCGGATAGAAGCAGGAAGCTCGCGGTCAGGCTTTTTTTCGTCATGGTGTGACCGAGCGTAAGGTCGCATTGTGAATGCGGAAAGTAAGCGCGGTTACTGAGCGATGAATAATGCTGAAAAAAGACTGATGCCTCAAAATTCCACTTGAACTTAAGATTGACTTAAGGTTTATTTCAGCAATCTTAGTTCGACTCATTTCGCGGATAAGGTCGATACCGGAGAGGAGGCGGATGCTTTCAGGGGGAACTTAATTCGAAAGACTGAACCCTGGAGCGGGGTGCTCTCAACCGTGAGCTCGGCGCCATGCGCATCGGCGATCCATCGACCTATCGAGAGACCAAGGCCGCTGCCTGCATTTGATTTTCTCTCTCGAAGGTCCGCCTGATAGAAGCGATTGAAGACGTGTAGTTTCACGTCCTCTGACATACCGACTCCGGTATCACGCACAATGACGAATGCATGATTCCCCGTGGAGGAAACTTCTGCGCGAATCTCGCCAGACTCCGGCGTGTAACGAATCGCGTTATCGAGAAGAATTCCCAGCAGGCGCTGCAATAGTAGTTCGTCGCCTTCGATGTAGATGGTTTCGACGGGAAGATGCCAGTCGAGGAGAATTCCACTGGATTCGGCCAGGTCTTCGACGCGACGGCAGCCGTTGACTATCAGTTCGCAAAGATCAATTGTTTTGAAAGCCACTTCATGAACGAAGTTATCGCTTTGCGCGAGAGAGAGAAGTGCATCGAGTAGAGTGGAGGCGGTTCGGCATTCCGTCACGATCTTGGAGAGAGCATCGCGATATTCTTCTTCCGAACGATGGCGATGGAGAGAAAGCTGTGCAGTAGCGAGCATTACGGTGATTGAGGTTCTTAGGTCGTGGGAGGCGTCGGCCGAAAACCGGCTCAGGCGCAAGACAGCCGTTTCGAGCCGTGCCAGCAGTTGATTCCATGCAATGGCAAGGTGCTGGATCTCATCTTTTGCTGAAGGAACGGGAAGACGCTCGGAGAGATTGCCAATTCCGATTCCCAACGCGGCGCGGGTTACGCGGTCGACAGGTTTGAGAGCACGGCGGCTCAGGAAGTATCCGCTGATGGAGGAGAGAACAAGGAGGCCAGGCATCAGCAGCAGGAGTGCATTGCGGTACTTGCGAAGAATGTATGATTCCTCGTCGAGGGAACCTCCGATGTGAAGGCGCACCATGTGGTCATCGAGGAGGATCATATGACACATAATCAGGGCAGGCTGATTGTCAATCACAGCACGGCTAAAGACCGGTTGCGTGCAGTCTTCCGTATTGGGAGCCCAGTCATGGCTAATGCCTTCGGAGGGAAACAGGAAAGTGCCATCGAGGTTGTGGATATGAAACAAGTTTCCTTCGTGAGTCACGAGCGCGTAGTTTTTGAGCTGTTCGCCGAGCGGCTCCTTCACACCCGTTGCTTTGTTTTCCTTGAGCAGACTGATAAGGCGATCTTCGCGTCCTTGCAGATGCGTTTTCTTTCCCTGCAGAAGAGCGTATCGAAGAGCTCCAAAGGACATGAGTCCAAAGATGAGAAGGCCTGCCAAGGTTACCAGCAGGTAGTAGACCATGAGCTTCGCGCGAACCGAGAGGGAGTGCACTTTACGCTCTCACAAACATATAACCGGATCCGTGAATCGTTTTGATGAGAGGTTCCCCCTCGTCGGAGGGGTCCTCGAGCTTGGAACGGAGGCCATGAATATAGACGTCGAGCGTGTTCTCTTTCACATCGGCGGCGTGCCCCCAACCCGCCTCAATGAGCTGTTCGCGGGTGGTGATGAGACCCTTATGGCGGATAAGCGTCTCAAGAAGTTCAAACTGTTTCCGGGTCAGGGCAATTTCTTTGCCCTTTCGCAAGGCTACGCGGCGGCTGCGATTGAGAGTCACGCCCCCTGCGCTGTCGACTATCGGTTCGTTCGATGCAATGCGCCTTGCGATGGCTCCGACTCGCGCCAGAAGGATCTCCAGAATGAATGGTTTCACCAGGTAATCGTCGGCGCCGAGATCAAAGGCGTGAACAATTTTGGGTACCGCATCAACCGCAGTCAAAACCAGGATTGGGGTTTTGCATTGTTTGCTGCGGACCTTTCTCAGAACCTCGAAGCCGTCCATCTCGGGAAGAAAAATATCCAACAATGCCGCGTCAAACTTGCCGGAGAGAAGCATGTCGGCGCCTTCCCGACCGTTGTCAGATACCGAGATGTGATGTCCGTCCTCTGTAAGTGCACGATCAACAAGGCTGGCAATTCTGTTGTCATCTTCGATGACGAGAACGTTCATTGTAGGGGCCGTCCTTTAGATTAAGTGGTTCTTCCCAAAATTTGATTAATAATTGATAAAAGATTCCTAATCCTACGAAGGTGCGACGCACCGCAAATATCATCCCTCCTCTCGCACTTGAATCGTGCACTTAAGAGTTTGACCACAGAGAATCGCGTTTATGAGCGGTCCTCTGGAATCTGAACAGGATGAGAATCTTTGCCACGCTCCCCACACGGCTTTTTCAATTCGATCAATCTCCTGGTCGGAGATCTCCAAAAGGTGGCCAGGGCCGTAGCGTCGAAATAGCGGTAGAGACGAGCCGTGTCATTATGGACGACCATTCCATTTTCCAGGCCAAGGAGCATAGATCTGTCCAACGGCTAGATTATGGCATATGAGGTCTGACCATCTAATCATGATGTAGAGAATTTATTGCTTTGCCGGGGAAGAATCCGCTTTCGATCCGCTTGACGATCCTAGAGATCATTCTGATGCCGGTTGTTCCTTATGCCGACAGGTAAACCCATCTTTATAGAGCTTTTCTTGTTTCTACGGTTGGACATTTGGAGCTTTTCAAAAAAAACGACTTTTCCGAGGGGGCAACTTGACAACAGCGTTTTCAATCCTTTAGTTTTCTCTGGCTTTCCTAAAGAGAAATTTTTACAGCGTTATTGGACCTACCACATGCGCCCAGGGGTCTCCTCCGGTCGGATAATTTTCGTTGTCAAAGTCAAAATTTGAGGTCTGCAATGGTTTCTGCCCTCCGCGTCGTTCGCCCGGTCCGTTCCTCTCTCGAGTTCGCCGCAAGCTCTATTCGTCAGGGTTCGAAGATCGCGGGAAAAATTGGGTGGCTTGCAGCAACGGTTGTGCTGGCTGGCTCGAGTCTTGTGTCTGCACAGACTCCTGTGCTGCTTCCGAACACCATTAGCTCGGTCGCGGGCAATACGCCGGTGGTATCGACTTCGGGTGCGGCCTGCCCAACCAATGCGCAGTTCACAGCAACGGACGCGACGGGAAACGGTTGCCCGGCGGTGAATGCGACGCTGCCGTCGGTGGTGACGGGCATTGCGGTGGACCCAGCCGGCAATATTTACGTATCGGCCAACTCGACCAATCCTCAGATTATTCGGAAGATTGATGCGCGTACCGGCATCATCAGCGCTTATGCCGGGGCGAGTGCCAACCAGTGCGCCGGCAATGGCGGAGCGAAGATTTACGGCACCGTGGCCGTTCAGAACGACAAACTCGGCGATGGTTGCCCTGTGTCGTACACCTTTGGGTTCAATGGGCCGGTTTCGCTGGGTACGGACCCGTATGGCAACCTGCTGATCGGAACGACCGGCGACAATGCGCTGCACATGGTTTGCAACGCTGTTTCGCCAATCTGCACCAGTGCGATGGTTGGCGAAAACATCATGGTCGGGGTGATCGAGTGCACCGTGGCCGGCGCGACGACATCCTTCGCGTCCGCGGTGGCCGGCACGACGGTAGGAAGCGCCGGTGATGGCACGGTCGCAGTGGTGCTGGGTGCTGCCGCATGCAGCGCCACCGCTACTCCCCCTGTGGCTGGTGTAGGCGGTCGCATTTATGCGCCGACGGGCGACAAGTGGGACAACATTTATTTCATGGACGGCACGAATGGCCGTATCCGTGTGATTGCGGGTCCTGCTTCGATCACTGTCAATGGGACTCCGGTCCCCAATCCTCTCTATGCAGCACTCGAGACGACGACCGGCGTTACCGGCCTGAACTACAGCAGCCCGACGCAAGGATTTGTCTATCCCATCGCCGGCGGAGTTGTGGGTGGTACGGTCTGCTCCGGTAACACGGATGCGGGCGGCGACGGGTGCCCGTTCTACCAGACTCTGGTCAACACGGGCAGCACGGGAGCAGTGGTGCAGGGTACCGCCGTCGATGAGGATGGAGACTTTATCTTCGACGATGGGTTGGGCCGGCTCCGCGTTATTTATATGGGCGGCACGATCATCAGGGGTGCTCTTGCGGCGAATGGCATCGCCAGCCCTCAGATCGGTTTCTCGTATGTGCTGGTTGGCGGCGGGACTGCGATCAATTTCAACTCGGGGAATCCCGGCATCGTTCTGGGCACGAGTGCGGCACTGCAAAGTGGCGCAGTTCAGACACTGGCAACCGACCCCGCTGGAAACATCCTGATCGGTGACCAGGAGCAGATTCTCTTCTACGACATTGCTACCGGGTACATCCGCCGCATTACTACTGCTAACGGCGCGACAAGCTGCAATGCGTCCGCGCTTGGCGACGGCTGTCCATCGAACCAGTTCTTGTTCGGGGCGAACGGGAAAACTCTGCCGATTGCCGAGGATGGTCTCGGCAACCTCTACATGCTGGACATCACGAACCTGCGAGTACGCCGTCTGTCCGCGCAGACGCTGCCTTCGACGACGGTCACCAGTGCGGGCAACACCACGCCGCTCAGTTCATCGCTGACGGTCCATGCGCCGGTGGCGGGATCGGCTGTGACGATTACAGCGCCAGCCGGTAGTGACTTTACTGTCGGCAGTGCGACCTGCACCACCAATACCTCGAGCGACGGATCGGTAGATTGCACCGCCCCTGTTACGTTTGCCCCGACGTTGCTGGCGCAGCGTGCGGAACCTGTCTCGATTGCGACGACTGCGAACTCGGCGACCGCCACGCAGAACATCTCCTTGAATGCGATTTCTACCGGTTCGTCGCTGGTGTTCGACACAGCAGGCACGCCAGCTACCACAGTCCTCGGAGCTACTACCTCCGGCAACACGGCAGTTGTTCTGGACGGCGCAGGCAATGCGTATGTGAGCGGAACGCAGGGCATCAGCAAGGTAACCGGTTCGACTGTGACCAGCATCTCCGCTACCCCGGCAGCTTATCTTGCGGTGGATACAACGGGTAGTGTGTATGCGGCCTCCGCCGGCTCGACCACCATCGCCAAGTATGTGTTCTCAGCAGCGGCGGGGACATATTCGCCGCTGACGATCACGATCCCATCGATCAATATCTGCACGACAACGACGTCATCGATCAGTTGCGCACTGACGCAGGCCAAGAGTGGCCCAATGGTCGTGGATGCCGATGGCTTTATCTATATCGCGGACGTTACAAGCAAGTATGTGGAGAAGTTCTCGCCGGCCACGGGCCTCGGAGCGCAACTGAACCAGGTTCCTCTCACGTCTCCGACGGCGATGGGGATGGATAGCTACGGAAACCTGCTGGTGGTCGATGGGACTTCGGTGTTCAAGATTCCTGCTGGCGGAATCCCCGTGACGACGGCGTCTCCGACCGAGAACGCGGTGGTAACGTTCTCGCCGGTGCTCTCAAATCCCACCAGCGTTACAGCCGACCAGGGGGAAAATATCTACGTCGCCGATGGCGGCAGCATCAAAGTGCAGCCCCTTAGCGGGGGACAGTACACGATTCCGGGAGTTTCCGGATCTGCTGTTGCAGTCGATGGAGCGGGCAACCTGTATACGGCCTCTTCAGCGGTTGCCGGAATTACTGAAGTCCTGCGCAGCAGCGGGACATTCAGCTTCGGCACCAGCATCACCGCGACGGATGTAGGCGTCTTTTCGAACACCGGCGCAACCGCACCGACCGGCTTCGGCCAGACGGATACGGGCGGCAACTTTACCGCGGCCGTCCCCACGACGCCGCTGGCAAGCGCTGCTCCAACCTGCAACCTCACCTCGACTGTGCTGCTCGGGGGGAGCATTTGTAACGCGTCGCTTTCATTTACGCCGACGGCGAACGGGAACGGCGCGATTCAGGATGCGATTACGCTGTTGCCGGCGACCGACACGCTCGGCTCGCTGGTATTGAACGGGATCAAAACCGGCACCAATGCCTCAACCACGACCTCCATCACTGGCGGCACTACAGGGCTGATCTTCACCACTGGCACTGAGACCACCTTCACCGTGACCGTCTCGGAAAACCCCGCGGCGGTGCCCTCGGGTACTGTCGCTGTGACCATCGATGGCAATGCGGCGGTCAACTACACGCTTACGGGCGCGACCGCCTCGACTGCTACGGCCACTGTGCCCGTCGCCGGCCTGGTCGCAGGCGCACATAGCATCGTCGCGACCTATGGCAACTCTGCAGGCATCGTCGGCTCTACCTCTCTCACCACCAGCTTCACCATTGGACAGGCCGCCAGCGCGGTCAGTTGGACTCCGGGTGCAACGACCCAGCAATATAGTGCCGCCATTGGCACAGCAGTGCTCGACGCCACGGCAACATCGCCCGCGATGTCGGGGAACATTCCTGGGGCCTTCATCTACACCGCGACTCCGAGCGGCGGTGGCACGGCAGTTCCGATTCATTCGGCCAGCTACCTGCCGATTGGCACATACTCGCTGGGAGTCACCTTCGTTCCCAACGATGCTGTGGACTATGCGCAGTCCACGGCCACTGTGGGCACATATACCGTGACCAAGGCCACCACTGCGGCCGCTGTCGGCGTAACGCAGATGCTGGTCGCTGCCGATGGCAGTGGAAACTTCTCTACGGTCCAGTCTGCTGTAGACACGTTGCCGTCGGGCGGCTCGATCTACATCAAGCCGGGAACCTACAACTCTTTCGTCACCGTCGTTCAACCCAACATCTCGCTGCGCGGTCTCGGCGGCGATCCCACCAAGGTCATCCTCACGCACGAGGCCGGCTCCTTTGGATCGACCTATCCCTACATCGGCGAGTTCCAGGCCACCAACAGCAACGGCTCGCAAATGCAGACTGGAAGCACCGTCTACACCGGGGACGAAGCCTCGGCGACGCTAGTTGTCGCCAAGGGCATCAACGCCAAACTGAGTACAGCGCAGCAGACGCCCAACGGCTTCTACGCTGAAAACCTGAGCCTCATCAACACCTACGACACCGACACGACGACGACCACCACCACTTACGCTTCTTCGAGCGGCGGAGCCTGCGTCCTTGGCCAGTCCCCTGCGATGACGTACGCCAATCTCTACAACTCCGGTCAGCTCTGCGCTTCGCAGGCACTGGTCATCTGGACCAACTCCGATCTTTCGATCATGAACAACATCTATGCCACCAGCCTGCAGGACACGGTCTACACCGCCAGCCCCGGCTCCGGCTCGAGCGGCTTCGTTCCAGCCCGGCAGTACTGGTTCCGCGGCAAAATCTCCGGCGATGTGGATTACATCTTCGGTGATGCCGCCGCCGTATTCGATTCCACCAGCATCTACACCGAATTCCATGGCGCCACTGCGACCGGCACGGAGACCATCGAAGCGCAAAACAAGATGACGGAGACCGGCGCTTCCGGCGATTATCTGAGCGGCTACATCATGAACAACGATGTATTCACCTCGCAGGCCCCGGGCATGACCAACCTCTTCCTGGGCCGTCCATACGGCACGTATTCCACCTGGATCATGTTGAATTCGTACATCGACCAGACCAACGCGGCAGGGTACACCACTGGCCTTGGGCCGTCGCTTACCAGCGCGACCTACGGTGAGTACAACGACTTGCCTTACACCGATCCCGCGACCGGAAGCGCGGATCTCAATGGCAATCTTTATCTGGGGATGGGCGGCAACTCGGGTTCAGGAGTTAGTGGCCCGCGCGAAACAAGCTCGACGAATCCGGGCACGGCGATGGCAAACAACAACCCTCCGGTACCCATGACGCAGGCGCAGGCGCAGGCCTACTTTCCCACAAACTTCCTCAGCCAGACAGTCCCTTCGGCGATCTCCCCCACGACGAACTGGAACCCCACCGCGGCTATGGCTTCGGCGGTGAACGCGTTCATCCCCGCCGGCACGTCGGCAACCGTCGCGGGCGGGACGAACGTGACGATCCTGATGCGCCCGCAGACTCCGGGGCTGGGCGCCATCACGAACGGCGTTTACACGATCCCGACGGGAACCTACACGCTCACCGACAGCGTCAACGGCGGCGCGGCGACGACCATCGCCTCCGGTATGCTCGATGCTTCGGGTGAGGCGTACTTCACTTCCAACAGCCTCGCGGCGGGCACCCATAATCTCTCGTGGACGTACGGCGGGGACGCCAACTTCTCCGGTTCCACGACCGCGTCGGCTTACGTGCTGACCGTCACTGCGAGCAACAAGGCCATCACGACAACAGCCCTTACGGCGTCGGCAACTACGATCACGGCAGGCGCCAGCGTTACCCTGACTGCGACCATCACTGGCACCGCTGTCGGCAACGCAACTCCCTCCGGCACCGTCACCTTCATGGAAGGCGCCACCACTCTTGGAACAGGAACCGTCACCTCCGGCGTGGCTACTTACACCACCTCGACGTTGGGCACAGGCTCGAACAACATCATCGCCGTCTATAGCGGAGACACCAACTTCAGCACCAGCACTTCCTCGGGACTGGTCATCACCGTAAATGCCACCGCGCTTGTGCCCCTGGCCACCACAACGACACTGGGTGCCTCCGCTACTACAGCTGTCAGCGGCACCAGTATTACGTTCACCGCAACCATCACTGGCGCCGCTGGCAGCACTGCAATCCCCACTGGTACCGTCACCTTCATGAACGGCACCACCACCCTTGGCACCGGAGCCCTCGCCTCCGGCGTGGCCACTTACACCACCAGCACCCTCGCCGTCGGATCGAATAGCATCACCGCTATCTATGGCGGTAATACGAACTTCGCTCCCTCAACCTCCGCGGCTCTCTCCATTACCATCACCGCCGTAGTTCCGGGCAGTTTCACGCTTAGCCTTTCACCCACTAACGGTAGCGTGGCCAGCGGCAGCACCGCTACCACCACGATCACCATCACCCCATCCAGAGGATTCAACCAGCAGGTCAGCTTCGCCTGCTCCGGTCTTCCGCAAAATGCCTCATGCAGCTTCAGTCCGGCGACCGTGACCCCGAGTGGGAGCGGCACAGCAACGTCCACATTGACGATAGCGACAGCTTCGGCTTCGGCTGCTCTCGATCAACACCAGCCTGCGTTGCCCGGCCAAAGCTCCGGTGGAATGACGGCAATGGCGTTCTTGGGAGGAGGAGGATTGCTGGGTTGGACGCTGCTGCGCCGCCGGAAGAGCGGGAGTCTGTGGTACGTGCAACTTGGCTTGGCGCTCATGATGCTGGCGGTTTCCGCTGCAATCGGGTGCGGAGGAAGTTCAACGCCGGCAACAACGACTACACCACCACCAGCAGCAACAACATATCAGGTCACGATTACCGGGACAGCCGGCTCGGCAACACAATCGGCGACCTATAGTCTGACGGTGCAATGATCGATGTGGTATTGCCAGCCGGATTCTTACAGGACGTCTTCGATCGCATCGACATCACGATCGAAGAGCATCGATAGATGAGTATGGACCGGGTGGGGCTCGATGGCGATCATTATCTGGAGCGGATACGGGTCGTTGTCTGCGGAGGGACCCGATCGACAGAGAGAACTATTCAATGGCTTCGCTGGTTTAGCGCCGGGCTTCGCAGGGGTCATTGGCGGGTGACAGAACTCGTTGGATGGCCTCGCAGGGTTCTTTCCGGGCGGGAAGTTTACCGTCGCAGGGGAGTTTTTCATCCGGTGTCTGCTGCGTGCGATGGGTTCTGCCAGGAGATGTCATCGAAGACTTTGGCGTAGGTGATGGCGATGGCGCACCGCTTAGGTGCAGCGCAGATTTGGCGCAGTATCCGCGTTGGTTTCTCGATATCTATGCTCGGGGTGAGTGAGGTGTCGAAACTCGCCCCATTCTTCCGCACCTGTTTTCATACAACCACGGTCTGATTTTCATTTCTTCGCAGGAGATTTCATGACTTATTCGTGTGCGGTGCACCGCGCCCTTGTCGCAGTCGCAGCTTTTGCTTTCGTCGCAACCATAGCCGCACAGGCGCCTCAGGGACAAGGCCGCCGTTCGCAGGCGCAGGATACCGGTGGTCGCTCCGCCACGTATGATCCGTTGAAGACCTTTGCACCCTACACCATGCCGCTGCCGACCACAAGCTACCGCGGGGGCGACGGTGCTCCCACGCCAACGTACTGGCAGAACTCAGCCGACTACGAGATGCACGCCAGCATCGTCAACCTGAATGACGCCGAAGCTCTCGAGGCGCAGTTGGTCGAGAACCTGATTCGTGTCGACGTTCACTCAATGGAGGAGGCGCAGGGCTTCAAGGCGCTTCTCGATTTCGAGGAACCGACCTACTCCATCGAACAGATCGCAGCAAAAACAGGGAAGTCGCCTGCCTTCGTTGCCGCTCGGCTGAAGCTGATTGACCTCGTTCCTAGCGCGGTCGAAGCTTTCTATCGGGACGAAATTGGCGTGGGTCATGCGCTCTTGTTGGCGAAGCTGCCTGCCAAGCAGCAGGAACAGGCGCTCTCGGCTTGCTTCCGGGAAGACTGGAGCGGGTCGGTGTCGATTGCCCCAGGCGGACCGGACATAACAAGCTCCTGTTTTCCGATCTCGCAAGCAGGATGCTTGCACCGACCCAAGCTGCTATCAGGCGAAAGTGGAGGCTTATGTTGCCAAGCAGATCGCCGCGGAGCCGGAGCTTGTTAAGAGCTTTATCATCAGTCCAGAGTTTTTTATGGACGCAAAGAAATCAGGCATAATTTGGCCCAGATATCGGAAATCAACCATAACCTGGCCAAGAACTCTAGCCACCCTGTCTGGTTGCGGAACTGTATGCGTCGTCTGCTCTACAACCCGCCAGCCGACGAGCGCGGTGGCGTGCAAATTGCGTGGACAGCGGCCATCGGCGAAGAGTAAGCCAAAACGTCGGTCTTCATCATTCAGCGACTCGCAAATAGAGTAGATGCAGCGGTGGCTTGCAACTGAAAAGTGGGCATCAGGAACGATCGACCTAGCTTCGCTGATCTTCCTCGCGGCTCATCTTCCCATCTCAGTTGACCAAATCGCCAGCCTGACAATTCACTGGTATTTGCAAGTGAAGGTTCTGTTGCCGTGCTTGCCGGGGGCGCGACAGACAGAATTAAACCGGCGAACCCACGCCGTTGCGCATCAAACGCAAAAAAGCGATAACCCTTCCTCGCGGAATTCACAACTCAGCACAACGAGATCAATCGCTACAGACTCGAGGCGCGTGAGAGCGTCCAGAAGAGTTGTCGATCGACCTTCAACACGGAACTGAGGCCCGCCGAAGATTCGGTGCGTAGCGTCGCTCGCGAACGCCCCTCACTGCCAACCAACAACACCTTGCTCTGTTGCGCTCTGCGAGTCCTTCCGGAGGATTCAGAAGTGCGTCTGGCGCGTTGTTCGGGCACGACTCGTTGATCAGTTTTTTTCATGTAAGTACCAGGTAAACTTGGCCGCCACGCTGATATTGGAGTTACTTCCGACCTTGTAGATCGGAGCTTTCCACTCTTCGTACTGTAGCCAGCTGCGCAATTCGATGCGCTCGCG
>JBEKGF010000015.1:0-97143 GCA_050012935.1 Edaphobacter sp.
ACCTGCTCGTCCGTAACCCGGCCTTCCTTCAGCCACTGCGCGAAGCCGATCATCAAATTGATTCCGAATTCGCCACTCTATTCACCTTAGTCCATCGGCCCGGCGGATTTGAGCACCGGTGGCGAAGTGGCTAACGCGCTGGTCTGCAAAACCAGTATTCATGGGTTCAAATCCCATTCGGTGCTCCAAAAATCAATCACTTAGCAGCACAATTGCCATTACTTGCAAGCCGCTTCGACAATCGCGCCACCCAGACCGCATCCGAGTGTGGGGAGTCCTTGCTGAGTTCCACAGCTACTTCGAGAACGTATGTGCTGCACTCTCAATTACATCTGCAACTTCC
The DNA here is from genome assembly GCA_050012935.1 of Edaphobacter sp. Lineage (GTDB taxonomy): Bacteria > Acidobacteriota > Terriglobia > Terriglobales > Acidobacteriaceae > Edaphobacter. The sequence goes on from JBEKGF010000015.1 coordinate 344, forward strand.
TTGGGATGCGAGACGTAGACTGAATGGCTGGCGCCAGCGACCTCCACTGTGTGACTCCCGGCCCGCTTGGCATACCAACGCTCCAAGTCCGGGTTGATGGTTCGATCACTTCCCGCCACTACCATCCAGCTCGGTTTGGTTCTCCAGGCAGCGGTGGTGATCGTCGCTGAGAAATTGTCCGCAAAGTTGAGGACCTGCGAGCGCGCCATGAATGCGGCTTGATCGCTGGGAAGGTCAGCTGCGAATAATTCATGAAATTGCGCCGGGTCGATATATGTGAAACCGTCGGGGGTTTTCTTGATGGCGCCCGATTTGGCGAGGTCGCTCGGAAAGCGCTTTCCGTCGTCTGATTCCTTCTCGCCGGCGTCTGGCATGTGCGCTGCAACGTACACCAAGCCGACAACCGATGCATCCGTGCCCGTTTCCGTAATTATGGCTCCCCCATAGCTGTGCGCGACTAGAATGCACGGCCCATCCTGTTGTGCAAGCACGCGCTTCGTGGCAGCCACATCATCCTTAAAGGACGTCTCCGGCTCTTGGACGAGGCTAACGTTGTAGCCGTCCTTGACAAGAATGTTGTAAACGCCTCTCCAGCCCGAACCGTCCGCCCAGGCACCGTGGACGAGGACGATATTTTTTACTTTAGACTTCTGAGCTTGTAAGTTTGGTGTGCTCGATAAGGCAGCAGCACACAAGATCGTGGCGAATACGGAAAATTTATTGACCATACCTGTCTCCAGTTTCTTTTTTGTTGAGTTCTGCAGCAAGTTTCCAAGACCAAAAACTGTCACTGCCGTTGAGGTTCACAGCCGGCGGATATGTTTTGTCCTCTCACAATGATTGGACTCTTCGCAGGCGATTCGCGATCGTTGCTTCTTCTTATGGTCGTGATATGCATGACTAATCAAGGTGCCCTCACCAGCAAAATTCATGCTGCGTCGTTTCTGAGCGCGTTGTACTCCACGAACGCCAAGACTGCTTCACACTTTGCTGTAGCATCGGTACTTCCTTGCCATACGCTATATGACACTTCGAGGGCAATTCGCGATTCTTGTTTGCTCTTATAACCGTGATATGGATGACGAATCAACGGTCCGAACCAGTTCACCGAACGCGACGGACCGAGCATCCTTGTCGGAGTTTCAGGGTTTGCTACATGTCTTCCCCGGAGTCAAGCTGCGTCTTGAGTGCTCGATCGTGCTAGGGGAGTATGAAGGAACACTCGGATGATTGCATCCCGCGATGGAGGGGATTTTCAGCGTTAGTAACAGGTGCACATCGGATACCACTATTGAGTGGCACCCACGCAAGCACCAGACAATGTTGTCGACGGGGCTATCCGCGTATCAATGATTTAGCGACGTGCAAGCGAATTCACAAAAGCGCCGTACAACTGCTGCAGTGTTATGACGTGCGAGGGCCAAGCCAATCTCGCAGTCCGGCAGTCGATCCGCAATCGAGCACACGGCCACCTTAGAGACGATTCTTTTCGCAACAGATGCCGGGATAATCGAGACGCCCACGCCGGAATCGACGAGAGAGATGAGTGTAGGCATCTCTCCTGCTGTTTGGACCACCTTCGGGATGACTCCAGCGTTGCTCAGAATTCCAATCAAAAGATCGTGGAATCCAGGAGCGTACTCCCGCGCGTACATGACAAATGGATTCCCTTTGAGTTCGCGCAGACGAATCTCTTTCTTTGCGGAAAGCGGGTGCCATGAGGGCACTATCGCGATAAACGGTTCCCTGTGAACCGTTGTCACCTGGATCTCTTTGCGAATTTCAATGGGAAGACGAAGAAAGCCGACGTCTAACAAACCAGCGCCGATCATCTCCAGTTGGTCGCCTGTCAAGATGTTTCTTATCGAAAACTCAACATCCGGATAGCTCTTCCGGAATCGCCGCATCAAATTCGGGACCATCTCAAAACCGGCAGTCGATACGAAACCGATGCGAATATGGCCGAGTTTGCCCGCTGACGCCCACTGAGCTTTCCGCTTGGCGAATTCGAGCTTTTCCAGAGCGCCCGCCGCGTCTTCCCGAAACGCCTGTCCAGCCTCCGTAAGCACAGTGCCCTGCCGGTTTCGACTTAGCAGTTGCACACCCAATTCGTCCTCAAGCGCTTTGACTTGAAGGCTAAGTGCCGGCTGGCTCAGATTGAGGAGTCGAGCACTCCGACCGAAGTGAAGGGTCTCAGCGACGGACAAGAAGGAACGGAGGTGACGAAATTCCATGCGGTCTCCCGATTTGCTGACATTATCACGATTATAAAAACACTACATCGTCGTAAATGATGAGTTGCTAAAGCTCTGAAAAATTCAGAATTGCATAAACCTGAGCTCTTGCTTACTTAGAGATGAAAAGCAACTCCTCTGGCCTTCCAACAGACCAAAAAGTTCATCCTCCGCGGCGGTGCGCACATGTCAGCTCCGCGATAATGTGCTCCGTCAGCGCGCTTATTTACCTGCAACTGAGTGCTCTGACAGGCTCTTCGGCTCTTCAAGACCTCCCAGCACCCCTTAGCCAAGCGAGAACTGTAAAATTCCGATTTGCAAACGTATCATTTGTAGCTACTATATGACCGACGTGGGGGGCACCCATGGCGAAGTCGTCTGCAGTCGTTCAGATCGGCGGTTTCGGCAACACGCTACGGCGAGATGCGTGGTGGGTTGAGATTGTTCCGGTCGTCATACTTTTAGGCACTTTCGGCATCTACGCCACCCTTCGAGCCTTCGAAGGGAAATTCTATGAGTGGGGACCTTACCTCTCACCGTTTTATTCTCCGCTGATCGATCCCCAGCACCACTGGTGGCGGTTTTCTCCTGCGCTTCTGGTTCTGGCAGGGCCGCTCGGATTTCGGGCGACCTGCTACTACTACCGAAAGGCGTACTATCGCGCGTTCTTTCTGGATCCCCCCGCCTGCGCAGTAAGCGAAGGAAGCAAGCGGCGTTACCGCGGCGAGACATCCTTTCCGTTCATTCTTCAAAATCTCCATCGCTGGTTTCTTTACATCGCGGTTATCTATCTCGCCTTCCTCTGGCATGATGCAATTCGCGGCTTCTTCTTTGAGAACGGGTTTGGCATCGGCGTGGGCTCACTCATCCTCCTGGCAAATATCGCCTTACTAACCCTCTACACTTTTTCCTGTCACTCTCTACGTCATTTGGCGGGAGGAAAGCTTGATTGTTTCTCGTGCACGTCATTTGGGCCAACCCGTCACACTGCGTGGCGATGGCTCAGCGGTTTGAATGAGCGCCACATGCTGTTTGCATGGATGAGCCTCATCTCCGTTGGCGTGGCCGATCTCTACGTGCGGATGGTCTCCTCAGGCATCATCAAGGATGTTCGCCTCCTGTGACCGCCGCATACGAAACTCACGAGCACGATGTGCTCATCATCGGCGCGGGCGGCGCCGGGCTGCGAGCCGCCATCGAAGCTCTGGCCCAGGGCGTGAGTGTCGGCGTCGTGTGCAAGTCCCTGCTCGGCAAAGCCCATACCGTTATGGCCGAAGGCGGCATCGCCGCTGCGATGGCAAACGTCGATACGTCGGATAACTGGCGCACGCACTTTGGCGACACCATGCGTGGTGGAAAATTCCTGAACAACTGGCGCATGGCTCAACTCCATGCGCAGGAAGCCCCTGAACGCGTGAGAGAGTTGGAGAAGTGGGGTGCCCTCTTCGATCGCACTGAGAACGGCGAGATCCTGCAACGAGCCTTCGGCGGCCACACCTTCAAACGGTTGTGCCACGTGGGTGACCGCACGGGGCTGGAGATGATTCGCACCTTGCAGGATCGCGGCGTGCACATGGGCATCGATGTATATATGGAGTGCGCCATCACACGGCTGCTCAAGGATGGCGACCGCATCGCCGGAGCCTTCGGCTACTGGCGCGAGCAAGGCCGGTTCGTCATCTTCAAAGCAAAGTCTGTGGTCATCTGCACCGGCGGCATCGGCAAAGCCTGGAAGATCACTTCGAACTCATGGGAGTACACAGGCGACGGTATGGCGCTCGCCTACGACGCAGGCGCCGAACTCAACGACATGGAATTCGTGCAGTTTCATCCCACCGGGATGGTGTGGCCGCCGGGCGTGCAAGGCATTCTGGTGACCGAGGCAGTGCGCGGCGAAGGTGGGGTTCTGCGCAACAAAAGCGGCGAGCGTTTTATGGAGCGCTACGACCCCAAGAGACTCGATCTCTCCACCCGCGATATCGTCGCGCGCTCTATCTACACCGAAGTGCGCGAGGGCCGCGGCACCAAACACGGAGGCGCGTTTCTCGACATCTCACATAAACCGGCCGAGTACGTGAAGCGAAAACTCCCCAGCATGTATCACCAGTTTCTGGAGCTGGCGGATGTCGACATCACAAAGGGGCCGATGGAAGTAGGACCGACGTGTCACTACATGATGGGCGGTATCCGCGTAGATGCAGAGACAGCGCAAAGTTCAATCCCGGGGCTTTTTGCAGCCGGAGAAGCGGCCGCAGGTCTGCACGGTGCAAACCGGCTCGGCGGCAACTCCCTCTCTGACCTTCTGGTCTTCGGCCGGCGAGCAGGACTCGCGGCCGCAGAGCACGCCAAGCGAAGCTCAGCCTCCGCGATAGATTCTGCGCAAATCTCTTCGCAAATCGTAGACGCTGAACAGCAGATGCTCCTGCCCTTCGAACGGCCCAACGGCGAAAGCCCCTACGCCATTCATGAAGATTTGCAAAACGTCATGCAGACTCTCGTCGGAATCTTTCGCACCGAAGAAGACCTCCTCCGTGCTTTATCGGAGATCAACAAACTGAAGGAGCGCATGGCCCGCGTGCATGTTGAAGGGTCACGGCTCTTCAACCCAGGCTGGCACCTGGCGCGGGATCTGCAAAGCATGTTGACCGTCGCGGAAGCCGTCACACGCAGCGCACTCGCTCGCCGCGAGAGCCGCGGCGCTCACAGCCGCATCGATTACCCCGGTCTGGATGATGCCTGGGGAAAGAGGCATAATGTCGTGGTGAAGAAGGCGGACACGATGACGCTCTTCGAATCTCCTGTTCTTGAGATGCCCGGGGACCTGAAGCAATTGCTCGTGGAAGATAGCGGAATCAAACAGGCAGGCTAGCCATGACTGGAGTGACGATGGCAGAGGCGACGTTGCAGGTCTTCCGAGGTGACCGGGAAGCTGGCAAAGCTGTTGACTATCGAGTACCACTCGTTCCCGGTATGGTCGTGCTCGATGCGCTCCATTCAGTTCAGGCACATCAGGCGCCCGATCTCGCCGTTCGCTGGAACTGCAAGGCAGGCAAATGCGGTTCGTGCTCAGCCGAAGTCAATGGCCATCCGCGGCTCACCTGCAAGACGCGCATGGACACGCTTCCTCTCGATCGGCCCATCACCGTCTTTCCCATGAAGGCATTTCCGGTCATTAAGGATCTGGTAACGGACGTCTCGTGGAATTTCAAGGTGAATAAAAAGATCCCGCCGTTCCAGCCGCGGCCTGGCCTCGAGTGGAAGATGTACCAGCGCGACGTCGACCGGGTGCAGGAATTTCGCAAATGCATCGAGTGCTTTCTCTGCCAGAATGTCTGCCACGTTCTGCGTGAGCATGACAAGCAGGAGGAGTTTGGCGGACCGCGCTTCTTCGTGCGTACCGCCTCGCTCGACATGCATCCGCTGGACGGCATCTCGCGAGCAAAGGTATTGAAGGAGGAGCTGGGCCTTGGCCTCTGCAATATCACCAAGTGCTGCACCGAGGTATGCCCCGAAGACATCCACATCACCGACAACGCCATCATCCCGCTCAAGGAGCGCGTCGTCGACGAATACTACGATCCCCTGCTCACGCTAGTCCGCAAGATTCGCGGCGTAAGAAAAGCTTAGTCGTAAAGGAAGGCGCCATGACATACGAACTGAAACGCATCTCAACCGCTGGCATCACCGAAGCCATCGCAAAGGCGCAACACTACCGCAGCCTCAACGAACCCGAAGAAGCAGAGTCGATCTGTCGCGATATTCTGGCGATCGAACCACAGCATCAACTTGCATTGCGGTTGCTCGGGCTCTCGCTTACGGATCAGTTCACAGGCGTCTCCTCCGACCGCGACCGCGAAGCGGAGCAAAGTTTTCAAAAACTCACCGACCGCTACGAGCGGCTCTACTATACGGGAATCGCATACGAGCGGCGCGCGAAGGCCCAGCTCCGCACCGGACAGCCGCCTTACACCGTGCTGCCTCTCTTCGAACAGGCGATGCGCTCGTTTGAAGAAGCAGAAAAGATCCGCCCAACCGGAAACGACGACGCCATCCTTCGCTGGAATCGCTGCGTGCGTCTGCTACAAACCACATCCTATGTATGGGAACAGGAACTCGCTCAGTTCGATAAGCAGGATGCACCCCCGACATGAGGTAACGCCGAGCCCTTCCTAGTGGCGAGATACAACGGTGGAAGCCGATTTAGTGGGAAGATCAAGTGTTGGCATCCCGATCCACGTCCAATCTTAAGATTTGTTAAGCAGGTCACGTCACCTCAGATCCGTGCGAGACTTAAGAACCGATGGAGATGACTGAATGCCCGTCAGGTCCCGAGGCAGTGTCGATGGAGACTGCGGAAAAACAAGTGCAATTGTCGCTGCTGCTTGTCGATGACGATAAAGAGTTGTGTGCGATGATGAAGGAGTTTTTTGCCGAGGCCGGCCATCGCCTGGATTGCGAGCATGATGGCCGACGAGGCCTCGTCGCCGCAGTCAGCGGAGCTTATGACCTGGTAATTCTCGATGTCATGCTTCCCATCTTTGATGGCTTCACTGTACTTCAGCACATGCGGCGCCGAAACGATTCTCCGGTGATCATTTTGACCGCACGCGTGCAGCACCAAGACAGGATCCTAGGACTGGATGCAGGAGCAGATGATTATCTGCTCAAGCCTTTTGATCCGGATGAACTTCTGGCGCGTATCCGCGCTGTATTGCGCCGCACTGATACGAATTTGAAGGGCGGCACAGATGTAACTATCGGTGATATACGAATCAACGTCACAACGCGCGAAGTGTGGTCCGCGGGTTCTCCGGTGGAGTTGACTGAAATGGAGTTTGATCTGCTGGAGATGCTGATGCGCTCTGCAGGACGGGTTGTCTCGCGAGACGAAATAGCTTTGGCGCTCTTCGAACGCGAAGCGACACCATATGACCGCATTCTCGACGTCCATATAAGCCGTTTGCGCAAGAAGCTTGAGGGCGGACGAAGCTTGATTCGCACAGTTAGGGGAGTTGGCTATGTCTTTGCGCGAGCGGCTTAGGTTGTTACCCACAAGATCGCTCTATTTCGCTGTCTTTCTCGCGATGGTAAGCACGCTGTCACTCTCCTTCATCGTATTTCGAGACATCTCGGCCCGCCTTCAGAGAAAGCACTTCGATCCCATCTACGACCGCCTGGACGAATTGCAACTGGAGAGTGCGCGCAGAATATTGAACGGCGAAGGACCGAAGGCGCTGGCGAACTATCTGGCAGGCCTGGACCACCTGTCTGGGGCACAACATTATCTGCTCGACGCACATGGTGTCGACCTCGTAGACGGCGCAAGCAGGTCCGCTCTGTTGCCCCGTTTTCCCTCGTCCCAATGGCGCATCCGGATCGATGGCCGTTCGGTCGCATCGCGACGATCCGAAGACGGCCAGTATTGGTTTGCGGCGGTTGGCAAGCCTAGCCGGCCGCAGATTTGGACATTTCTTCCTTACTATTTTCTGGTGATTGGCGCCACCGGCATTCTGTGTTGGCTGGCCTCGGTTGCCGTGGTGTCGCCGATCCGCAGGATAGCGGCGTCGATTGCCCTGTTCGGACAAGGCGATCTTTCGGTCCGTGTGCCTACCAAACGGCAGGACGAGATTGGGCAATTAGGCAGTTCGTTCAATCAGATGGCCGAACGCCTGCAACGAATGATTGTGAGTGAAAGACGGCTGCTGGCGGACATATCGCATGAACTCAGGTCTCCACTGGCACGGTTGAAGTTCGCCGTTAAACTGGCCAGAACATCCCCGGATACCGACGCGGCGCTTGATCGTATCAATCGGGATGTGGATCGAATCGCTTCGCTTGTGGCTGGAATCGTTGAGATCACTCTCGTCGAAGGCGATCCTGAGAGTCAGGGCGCGGAGATTGTGCGCATTGCAGACGTCCTCGATGAAGTCATCCACGATTGCACTTTAGAAGCCGAGGCGCGGAGTTGCCGGATCGCACGGAATGGCCGGCCTTGCGGAGAGATTCTCGGCAATCGTGAACTGTTGCGCCGTGCGGTCGAGAATGTCTTGCGAAATGGGATTCGTTATTCGCCGGAACAATCGACGGTTGATGTGACAGTCATTGAAGATCCGGATTCTGCGGACATCGCAATTCGCGACTATGGACCCGGCGTTCCCGACGACGCTCTGACAAGAATATTCGATCCGTTCTTCCGGGTTGAAGAGGCGCGCGATGCACTGGGCGGCGGGTCCGGGTTTGGCTTGTCGATCGCAAAGCGAGCTGTGCTGGTGCATCATGGCACGATTACCGCAGAGAATGCATCGCCCGGCCTGCGCGTACAAATCAGAATTCCGCTTTCGAAAACGACCGCGCTGCTTTGACGATATGTAAGGCTGTAAAATTCTTTGGGTGCCGCGGATTTCAGTTCAACAGGTCTTAAGAATTCTTAAGGTTCAAAATCAACAGATCATGGTGTACTTCCTTTAACGCTTGACCCGACCAGGGGAATATATCGGCGTTGGAGGATACAAATGAAGCGCATCTTCGTTTCCGTAGTAATGGTCGCCCTTTTCTCCGCCCCTGCTTTTGCTGCTAAGAACTCCCAGACTGTGGATGTTCCCTCAACGTTAAGGGCGGGATCGACAATGCTTGTCCCGGGCAATTACAACGTGACATGGACGGGTTCCGGACCAGACGTTCAAGTTACTTTTGCCCAAGGGAAGAAAGTGGTCGTCATCTTGCCGGCAAAGTTGATCGAGCAAAGTAACAGGAACGAGGAATTGGATACTGATAGCCAGAACGGAGTCGAGGTTCTGCAAGCGATTCGCACGAGAACCATGACCCTGATGTTTAGTAATCCCCCATCATCAGGAAACTGAGTCGAAAGCCAAGGGATCCATAACGCGCCAACGCAGAATCGATTCCCACCGGCTTGAGCCTAGTCGCACGGCATTTGCTTGGCTTGTTGGGCATTGGGCGCCGGCTACCGATCCTGGAAAAACGCCAGCGGAGGGTTCAGGTTACCAGCCGATCGCTACAAGAAGCGTATTGGGCATGTTACAGCTTACATCGGATGAGTATCCACCATTGTCATCATAGGGGAAGGTGTACTGCTGGCCGTTGATGGCAATCTGATGCAGGAACTTCCCGTAATAGCTGAAGGGTTCGGTCTGATAGAACTCACTCGGATTGCCCCACAAGCCCTGATTCGCCAGGGAGCCATCCGGGTTGAAGGTTCCGGCGACCCCTCCCACATGGCGGTAGATTGCAGCAGAAAGACCAGGATAGGCACCCAGGCCGTCGCCATTGGGAATTGCCGGTGGAACAGCGGTAATTCCATTTACTGCCCATAACTGGTCAATCCAGTCGTTGTAATAGGTCACGTATGGACCGCCGGTATCGAACCCTCCGTCGCCCGGAGAGACGATCCGATAAGGAGCCTGCACCTGCGCAAGTGTTTGGAAGTTTGCGGGGACAGCATTGAGATAGCGTTGGAATGTACTGGCTCGTGATTCCGCGAAGGCTCCCGCATTCTCTCCGATCGCAATATTGGTGCCGTCGCCACAGGTCAGCAGGAAGGCATTCTTGATGCCAAAATTGTCGACTCTGGTCGTGTCCATATTGATGAAGTAGGTCGTAGTGCTGTTCCCAGCCAGGCCGATGGTGTACTCAAGGAAGTCCGAATAGCTATTTGAGTTCTGGCTCGGTGTTCCAAGATAGATAGGGATTCGACCTGATGCACCGGAAGGCAACTGCAAGATAGGTTGTGCAGCGATCGAATTTGTCACGGTAACGCCATTAATAGTCGCGCTCCAGAACACTTGATCGTCAGGGTATTGGCCATTGGTCCGGTTCAGGAACTTCACTACGAGCACCGCACCGGCAGCAGTTGGCGGCATGTTGCTGGCATCCCAGAATGGCGTGGCATTTCCGAGAGCCAGGGACGTTGCGCTCACGGGACCACCTACAGTCGTTGTGGGTTTCGAGCTGGTCGCCTGAACGATGTAGTAATACGTCGTCGCTGCCGTGACTACGGCGTCATTGTAAAAATTGGACTTCGTGGTGCCAACCTGGGTCGCACCCGATGGCGTAAAGTTCTGCGTGGTGCTGCGGTAGATGTTGTAGGTCACCGGCGCCGGTGCGGTGCTTGCAGGGAACGTGAGGTCGATCTCATTGGCCGACGTTGCAGTCGCTATCAACTGAGTTGGCGGTGCGAGTGTCGCGGCGCTGACTTGATTGGAGAACTGCGATGAAACGCCATCCTCATCTGTCGCCTGGACGACGTAGTAATAGGTTGAAGATGCCGGAAGGCCGGTGTTGAAGAAGACAGGATTCGTAAGGTTGACAGCGATCTCGTTGCTCAGCGATGGAATGAACCCATTTGTGGCGCTGCCGTAAATGTTGTAGGTGATGTTGGTGCAGTTTGCCGGCGGTGTAATGGCGGTCCAACTCAGTCCGATAGCGCTCGAAGATGCGCCAGTTGCCACAAAGCCGCCGGGCGCCACGGTGGGTACCGAGATACAGGCGTTCGCCGGGTTCGTCGTCGCACTTACCTGTGTTGAGGGCACCGATGCGCCATCTGCATCCACCGCTTCTACGACGTAGTAATACGTCGAGGAAGCAACGAGTCCGGTGTTCGAATAAGACACGTCGGTAAGGCCGCTCGCAATCAGGTTGGATGCGGAGGGAGTAAAACCGCTCGTAGTGCTGCCATACAGGTTGTACGTGACGGGGCAATTCGGCGGAGGAGTGACCGTCTGCCAGTTCAGGTTAATGATGCTGGGGGAGGTTGCTAGCGCAGTGAGCCCGGTGGGCGCCGCCGCGGGCAGGAGCGTACAGTTGCTTGGTACTCCGCGTATCTCAATGCCGCTGGATTTAGGTTGGTCTACGGAGCCTCTTATATAGCTGATTACAATCTGTCCCTGCGGGTTCGCTGTGGCGGTAAAGGGTTCGACCAGGGCGATGTTCGGGCCACCTGCCTCTTGAAAGATATCCAGATTGGAAAGGACCGTGGTTCCGTTGATCGCGACACTGAAGACGCGGTCCCCAGCGGCAGTAAAATACGTTTCCGCAAAGTGCAGCAGAACGGTATAGGAGGCACCAGGCTGCAGGCCGGGAATCGTATAAGTAAATACGCCATTCCTCTCCGTCTGGTACACCGCTTCCGGAGCGGCGTTGGTTACGCCGGCGACCGCAACGGCTGTACCTGAGGCCGATGTCCCGCCGGTGTCGTAAAACTCGTCGGCAACGAAGGATGCATCGCCACCGTTGGCGTTACTTACTGCCGGACCGCCTGAGTGGATCGCAATAATCTCCGGTAAAGCTGCCGCCGTAGTTGCGTCCTGAACCTGAGCAGAAGGCGCCGAGTTCCCTGCCCCATCGACTGCTTCGATGACGTAGAAGTAAGTCGTCGACGCAGTCAGGCCAGTGTTGGTGTAGACGGTCGAGGTAACTCCGCCGGCCACCAGGTTAGCCTGCGACGCCACAAAGCCGCTTGTGGTGGAGGCGTATACGTTATAGGTGATGGTGCAGCCAGACGGAGCTGTTTCGACTGTCCAGGCCAAGCTGATGGTGTTGACTGAGGCTGCATTTGCCGCTAACCCAGCAGGCTGCGCAGGGATAGTCGTGCAAGCTGGAGTGGGCGACGAGGCAGGCAGGGTCATCGCACTCACTTGTGCCGAAGCCGCCGAAGTGCCGACAGCGTCTACTGCTTCCACTATGTAGTAGTAGGTTGTGGCCGGCGTGAGGTTGCTATCGGCAAAGGACGTGCTTGTCTGGCCCGGCGCGATCATGTTGCTTGGCGCGGGCGTGAAGCCTGGCGTCGTGCTGCGATAAACGTTATACGTTACCGAGCAGGAAGAGCCGGCAGAACTCGCGCTCCAGCTCACACCGATCTGGGTGGACGAAGCCGTTGTCGCGACGAGGGTGGCAGGAGCACTCGGGGCAGCGCTGCAACCGGTACTGCCGCCTGCGGTGACGGTCACGATCGCAGTTGGACTGGTCACAGAGCCGGCGGCATTGGTCACGACGACGGCAAAGCTGTTGCCGCTGTTCTGTGTCGTCAGGGGCGGAGTTGTATACGTTGCGGCGGTTGCTCCCGCGATGGGACCGCTGCTGCTTTGCCATTGGTATGTCAACGGCGCCGTTCCTGTCGCCGTAACGCTGAAGGCCGCCGTCTGCCCAGAGGTTACCGTTATCGAGGCAGGTGGAACTGTAATGGCAGGCGCAGTTGGCGCGGTTTGCGATCCGCCTGACGGAGGCGCGACGGCACCATTCCCGCAACCGTTGAGCAGAGCCATGCCGAAGACGTACATCGCCAGCATGAGTTGCACACGATACCGCCTCTTCCTGCCCAAAAAGCACAGCGCTACCGCCAGCATCGACCCTGGGAACAACGGCCCCAAAATATTGTGAGGATCAGCCGACCCCAGAGGAACGTTCGGCGTCTCCACAATCAGTGAGAAGGTCGTGACATGATTCAAAGAGCCAGCCGATGCAGTAACAGTAATCATTGAAGTTGCCATTTGAGGAGGAGGTGGCGTCACACCGCACCCGGTGAGCAGCGTGAGGCTGGCTGCGCTTACCGCCAGCAGCAGGAGTTGCAGACCGCGCCGCTTCTTTCTGCCGAAGAAGTAGAAAGCAACCGCCAACACCGACCCTGGAAACAACGGACTGGATTTATAGCTGGCAGTCGAGGACGCGATGGTGGTGTTTACGGTCAACGTCGAGACCATATTGCCTGTCGACATAACGGTGGTGGGAGAAAAACTGCACGTGGCATTGCTGGGCAGACCGGAGCAGGTGAACTGGACCGTCGCGGTTGGGGTAAATCCGTTTTGCGGCGTCAACGTGGCCGTCTCTGTCCCGCTACTGCCTGCGGTCACCGTAAGCGAAGGCGCGGAGACACCGAGTGTAAAGTCCGGCGTAGCAGGGGCAGTTATGGAGGCTGTCATGGCGCTGGACTGGTTCGAGGCCGTCGATGCGCCATCTCCGTCGACCGCTTCCACCACGTAGAAGTACGTCGTCGACGCAGCGAGGCCGGTGTTGGAGTAGCTCGTTCCCGTGACTCCGGCAGCAAGCAGACTAGCGGTAGATGGGGTGAAGCCAGCAGTGGTGCCGCCGTAAACGTTGTAAGAGCCGACCGAGCAGTTAGCGGGCGCGGTAACTGCCATCCAGTTCAGTGCAATGGAGCTGGACGAAGTCGCCGTCGCCGTCAACCCCGCCGGGGCTGTTGGCACACTGGCGCATGCGCCTCCTCCACCGGTGGAGTTGTCGGTCACGGTAAGGAGAGCGGAGTTGCTGGTTACAGTGCCACTTCCATTAGTAGCCGACACGCTGAAGGACGTGCCGTTATCGCCGGCAACGGTTGGCGGCGTGGTGTAGGCAGTTCCTGTTGCACCGGCGATTGCGGTTCCGTTCTTGAGCCACTGATACGTTGGCGCCGGCGTACCGGCAGCAACCACCGTGAATGTTGCCGCTTCTCCTACGGCTACCGTCGTGGGTTGTGGTTGTGTTTCGATGACAGGAGCCTGAGCCCCTGACGTGCCCGAGCCGGTAGCCTCAGTGCACAGCGTCGCGCCGGGGAAGTTATTCGTGACGTTGAAGGTAGTGCTGCCGTCAAAGTTGACGATCGCAGTCTCGGTCGCGTCGTTCGGATCCACGGTGGAGGTCCATGTACTCCAGGTACCCGGAAAGGCGCAGGACGCGTTATTGTTGCCACTAATGCCAAGCGCTTCGGTCTCGGTGGGAAGGCGCATGTTGATGCTCTTGCAATAAGCGGCGGCATTCACGCCGGTGAACTGCGAACCAATCGCGCTATCCGTCTGGATGGTGCGTGTCCAGGTCAGGCCAAGCACGTTGTCCATCACCAGCGAGGGGTTGGCGGAGCTGACGGTATAGCGCTCGGTTGGGCCTCCACAACCAGCGACGTTGTAGACCTGGAACTCGTAGATCGAGTAGCCGAAGTTACCGCTTCGCACCGTGCCGAGCATCCGGATATAGCGGGCCTGAACGGTATTGAAGGTGAGGGTTTCGGTACCGCCCACACCTGCGTTGTTGGTGGTTGCGACGTTCCACGTTGGGTTGGTCGAAGGATCGGTGTTGGTGTACTGAATCTGGTACTGCGCCGCGTAAGCATTTTCCCAGTTGATGATTACCGTATTGAAGGACTGCACGGAACCAAGATCCACCTGCAGCCAGGAAGGGATCGACGCCGGTAACTGGGGGCGTTGGAGGCGCACCTGCGGTTGCCGATCCCCAGCGGGTGTTCAGGTTGCCGTCGACGGCGTTCTCCGCTCCGAGGCAGCCTGTGCCGGTCAGAGGTGGCGTTGTGGTTGCATCCGTGCATGCGTTTTGTGAGGAGCTGGCAGTTGCTGTCTTATTCAACGCCAGATTGATCCCTGGAGGCGCAAGCGTGAGCTGCGCTGCTGCACTCGTGACCGGAGCGGCAGCGGCGTTGTTGACCGTCACCGTGTACGCGCCGACATTGGCCGCACTCATGGCGGGGATCGTGTAGGTGATGGTATTGGAGCTCTGTGTATTGCTCAGAAGGATGGTCGCAGAGCCACCTGTGGGGGTGAACTGCCACTGATACGTGTAGGGCGCAGAGCCGGCAACGATGGCGGTAAACTGCACCGGCTGATTGGCCGCAACGATCTGATTAGCAGGCGGAGTGGTAATGCTCACCGGCACCGGAGCGTTGATGGTGAGCATCGCCGTCGCTGATTGAATCTGGTTGACGGGATTGCTGACGATGACATAGACGCTCGCCGTTCCGACGGCGGTCAGGATGGGCGTGGTATAGCTGGTCTGCGGACCGGATTGGACCTGCACGCCATTCTGAAACCACTGGTAGTTAAGCTGAGGGGAACCGGTCGCAACTACGGTGAAGGTTGCCGACTGTCCGACGACGACGGTCTGCGCAGCTGGCTGCGTGGTGATGGCGACGCCGGCCGGTACGTCGACGGTCAACGTGACCGGGGTCGAGGTAACATCGCCAAAGTTGCTTTGAATCTCAACTGTGACACTCTCGCCGTTTTGAGCAAGCGTGGTTGCCGGTATGGTCAAGGTCGGGCTGGTTTGTCCCGTGACCTCACTTCCCGCCACAGCCCATTGGTAGCTGAGCGTTCCAGAGCCGCTGGCGGCAACCGTGAAGGTTGCAGGTTGACCAGCCGTCACTGCCGTATTGACCGGAGGCACGATGATCGCCGGCGGCTGCGACTGAGGAGGAGCCGGAGGCGCCACGGAGGTGAGTTGAACGCTGCCGCTCGCAAGCCCCGGCGCCGTTGCCGTCACGGTCACAGTTCCAGGAGTGAAGGTGCTGCGCAGGGCGATCTTCTGCAATCCTCCCTCGAAGGTTCAGCTCCGGGTCGCCGGGCGCATGAAAGAAGGCATACGGTACCCCAGTAATATCGTTGGCGTGCTGCGTCGAGAACGCATCCTGGTAATAATTGGTCCACGAGGGATCGGCAACAAGCTGCTGAGTGCCGCCCATGTATGTTGTGGCCCGGAGACCGTGAAGGTGACGTTGTCCGCCGTGCCATCCGCTGCCGGAACCTCGGAGACCGTGCCAACATACGTGCCCCAGGTCTTCGTGTTGGAGTACACATTCAACGGAATATGCTCCGGGTTGGTTACATACAGAAACACATTACGGAATAACCCAGCCATATCCTGGCCAAAACGGAAGGAGTTCGAGAACTGCGGCGTCTCAAACCACGGATCCCCTCTCGACACATCAATCGCAATCACATTGTCGGTTGTGCCGTCTGCCTTCAGATACGGCGTCAGATCGACAATCACCGGAACAAATCCAAGCACGTGCGTTGCCTGCGAATCAGCAGCCACCGCGCTGATACCAGGCAATAAGGTGCCGTTGATGAAAACCTGAACTCCCGTATACGCGCCTTCAAGATTCAGCAGGAACTTCTGCCCTGCATACTGCGGATCCACTTTGAAGTGCAGCCGGTACCAGTTCTCCTGCCCCGTATCAGAGCCTGCGCCGCCGCCGGAGGTCTGGTTGATAAAGGTACGCGGCACGTTCGCGTCATAGGGCAGCCCAACCTGCTGCCAGGCAGGATCCGTGCTCTCCACAAAACTTGTCGTCGCATACGTTGCCGATTGCTTCGTATTCTCGAACCACCATTGACTCTGAGGCGCGTTCGAACCCGATGCAGCGTTTCCAACGTACTCCGGAACCCCCGCTGCCAAATTGATCGTAAACCGCTGCGACAACGGCAATGTAGCCTCCACCTGCTGCGCGTCTAACCTGTGCGAGCAGAAGTTAGCTACAAACAAGAGAACCATTATAAGAAGGAGGACTGGCCTGTTCGCACATTCGAATCGGCTGGGAAGATGTCGATTCCTGCAAGTTTGAGAACTGCGCTCCGGACTGGCAAACATCACACTGGAACACGAGGGTCTTTCGACAACTTCGTACAGGGGAGACATTCAATTCCTCTTTCACCGGATGCGATTGCCCGGACTCAACCTCTAACCAACAATCATGTTTTTGCGTAAACCAACCAGGGAATACGCAGCGATATGCAAATGGGACAAGACGGTCCCGGCTCGGAGATGCTTACAAGAAACCAGTGGCAGAGCGGCTGCAACTGGGGTGAATGCGGCACTCAGGTACTGTGCGGCCTTGCCAAGTCGATAAAACCACACTCGTGGAGCGGCTATGAAGAGAGATCAAATGCTTTATCCGCTACGTTTTCGCGGACGCATCTGCAGCTCGTGGAAGCCAAAGCAATCCTCATCTTTCAGGACAAAAAGTCCGAACAAAACCTTGGCCAAACGAAGACTATGGTTACGTTTGGGGATGGTCAAGGACACGAAAGTTGTAGCACCCAAAATAGCTCACGGACGCATCAAACGAAGACTTCCTCGATTCCCTCATAAGCCGCTCGCGGAGCGGTCATCGCGGCCAATGCGATCGTCTTCTCAGCATACTGCGGCGTGCTGAGCGATAAGAGGGGAGTCCAACAACGCGCCGTGGGTATGCCTGCGCATCTCACGATTAACTGCAGGGGCAGCCCTGTCGATCAGCATCGTCCAGACGGCTTTATAGATCGTCTCCACAGCCGGCCGGCGATAGTCCCATTGCTCACCCTTGTCCGGCACGATGACAGCCATAGTGGCGTTGGCTTCAAAGAGCAGAATCTCGCCGTTCGCATTTAGCCCAAAATCGACACCTCCGTAGTCGAGGCCGAGTTGACTCTGGATCTGTTTGAAGGCCGCCATGGCGCGGGGTCCGAGAACGCCAGCCATATCGTTGAGGAACGCGGCATCTTCCGTGCGGTGTTCGGCGTTCTCCGCCATCTCGGCGCTGAAGTAGTGGATCTTCCAGGTCTGTGAAATCGCCACATGAAGCGGGTAAAGTTTACCGTCAACCATCATGACCCTGTACTTCCGCGTCTTTCCATCGCGTCCCCTGGCGTCGAGATACTGGATCACAAGCACCTGATCTCCTGGAAGATCGGCAAGCGCTGGGACAAGTCCGGCAGGGTCCTCTACCTTGACAAAGTGCTCTCCTCCGTGGAAGCCCGGACTTCTAAGCAGCAACGGAAAAGTAAAGCCTTCCCCGGACAGAGTAGCTTCGGAATCCGGTGCCGCAAGCACCTCACGAGGCAGCATGGCGGTCTTCGGCGTGATGACGTTTGGCACTCGGGCAAGACGCTCTGCGACGAGGCAACGCCCAGTGGCCTGCACAGCCGCGGGATGATTGATCATGGGGGCCCGTGTATGTTCGAGAACGGACCGCGCCATGGCCAGAGCAACGGGAGCAGAATCGGAATCCCCGATCGAGTTAAAGACCAGATCATGCGGCGGCAAGGCAGTAGTGGAGTTGAGGAATTCTGTCGCGACTAAAAATCGCTTGAAGACGCGGTCGTTCAGAAACTCCTGTGTCCGGACGTTGCCTCCAATCGTGGAGACTAACTCCAGAATTGTAATCGGCGGTTGCGCTCCGCGATAAGGGGCCGGCACCACACAGTGGTCCTGAAAGGCCACGCGCCGGTGGACAGCAGCCTGCTCCGTTTCACCTTGATCCCGCAATACAAAGGACATGCCTCCATGCGCGGGCCTGTAATTTGGGTCGACCTGCAGTGCCCTTTCAAAGAGTTTGCGGGCGGGCGGCAGCTCGTTGGCTTTCATCAAGAGATTTCCCAGATTCACCAGACTCATCGGATCTGCTGGATGGAATTCAACGGCTTGCTCATAAAACGAACGCGCCTCTAAGCTCTTTCCTCGAGCAAAGAGAAGATTGCCGAGTTCATTGAGCGCTTGCCGATGGGCGGGATCGCGCTGCAGCAACTCTCGATAGGCCGCTCCAGCCTCCTCGAGGCGGCCCGTCTTTTCCAGGGCACGGCCTTTTTGAAACAGGAGCGAGACCGTATCAGGTACCGGCGCCGGCTGTTGTTTTTCCGCAAGTTGCAAATCCTCGCGCTTCTGCATCTTCTGTCCCTCCACGTGCTTTTGATCGACAACTTGAGTTGGCAAGGCACTCCTTTTGAGAGCACGGCCGAGAGCCAGCGTTTGCTCGATCAATCTATCGATCTCGGTACGGCTGGTGCGATGGTTGACGATGGCCGCCCGAATGCAATACTTGCCATCGAGAACGGTCGAGGATGGCGCGACGCTTCCGGATTCCTGAAGTTCGATTACGATCTCGCGATTGATGCGGTCCGACTCCTCTTCCCTTCTCTCCGCATTAAACCCTGAGCGATAACGGAAGCAGACGATGTTGAGTTCAACCGGAGCCATCAGCTCAAGTTCCGGCTCCTCTGCGATTCGGCCCTCCAGATGACGAGCCAGCTTGCAGGTAAGCGCGATGGCCGCCCCCAACGCCTCCGTGCCGTAAACCTTCAAGGTGAACCATGTTTTCAGCGCATGGAAGCCGCGCGAAAGGTCGGGCCCGTAGTCGCAAGGCCAATGGGAACCAGCGGCCAAGCCTCGATTTTCTCTTTGCAGGTAAGCCGCTGAAGTGGCAAAAGCTTTGCGATGAAGTGCCCGATCCCGCACCAGAAGAAACCCGGCCTCGTAGGGGACCTGCCCCCACTTGTGAAAATCGAAAGCCAGCGAGTCGGCTCTCTTCACTCCTTTGAGCCGCGGCGCAAGCTCCGGAGCGAGGATAGTCAGCGCACCGTAGGCCCCATCCACATGAAACCAGATCTTCTGACGTTGGCACAGATCGGCAAGGCCATCGAGATCATCGATGGCTCCGGTGCCGGTGGTTCCCGCAGTGCCAACGACCAGAAAAGGGACGCAGCCCGCGCGACGATCCCGCGCGATCGTCTCCGCGAGAGCGTCGAGGCAGATCCTGTGACGGCCGTCGGTCGTGATCCGCCGCAGCGCGTCGCTCCCTACTCCCGAGATGTCCATCGCCTTGTCCATGCAGCCATGCACGGCGTTGGAGGCGTAGGCCGTCAACCGCTTCTGGACTCGAGAGACGCCTTCCTGGCGCACTTCGAAGCCAAGCGCAGCATCACGCGCAATCACAGTCGCGATCAGGTTCGCCATCGATGTTCCGGTAACGAACAATCCGGTCGCGCCTTCCGGGAAGCCGAAGATCTCGCGTACCCACCGGACGATCTGGCGCTCGACCTCGATTGGAATATGATCGCGTCCGCCAAGGTTTGCATTGAGGCCCGCCGCCAACATCTCCGCCAACATCCCTACCGGCGTTCCTCCACCCTGCACCCAACCCATAAATCCAGGGTGGACATTCCCGGCTGCAAAAGGCAGCACGTCTTGCATGAACTCTTGATGAACCGCACTAAGGTCCGTCGGTTGAAAGGGCACTGCCGCGCGAAACCGCGCTCGCACCTTGTCCGGGATGGGTTGCCACACGGGACGCTCTCGAATGTGCTCAATGTACTCGAGCATGTCATCCAGCATGCGGTGCGCCTGCACCCGGAAACCCTTCCAGTCATGCGGATCGAGCGTCTGTCCGGCCACTGCCAGCTTTGCGTCTATCTCGCGGACCTCGAAGTCAGTTCCTTGAAACATGCCATCTCCCAGCCTGCGCGCCTATTCGGACAGACGCCGCTGGGGTGGATTGCAAATGGGCGGCCAAAGAAACCCTCGGTTTCGGTTAATAAATGAGAAGGCTCCAATAATCCGCAGGAAACGGCTGATCTGGGAGTATAGATCGCTACACGGCGGCTATGTGGTTCTACGCGGCAGGGTATCCCTACCCCGGCGAAAAGTGCGCAAAGTCTTCGAAGAAAACGGCTTAGGGCTGGACTTCGACGGCGTCTGCATCGGATTTGCGTGAGTATGAGCCTGGTTCCGCGTAGCTTTTACCCGGTCTGAGGGGTAGGAGATGTCAAGCTCGTGGACCGCTGTGAGCTGCTTGAATTGGCATCCTTTTTGGCCAGATCGACGGTTGGCAAGTGCCGTCGATCCGGCCTTAGGGTTGACAGCCCTCTTAGAAGACGAATTTCAAAGAGAACTGGATTTGACGGGCAGTCGTTGAGGTAGTGTTGATGCCGCTGAAATTGGGGCGTTCCACCGCGTCCGTCACCGTGCCGGCGAAGAGTCCGCCAACGTGCACCACCCCTAGATTGGTGTGGTTGAGCACATTGAAGAACTCCGCGCGGAACTGCACTTTACCGGCGTCGCCCAACCGCTTCCATGTTGTGTCCTTATTGACGGACAGATCCCACTCGACCAGGCCCGGTTCGCTGAGCGTGTTTCTGCCCACATCCCCAATGGTGCCCACCGGTTGCAGGGCGTACATATTGGGATTAAACCACTGGTTCACGCTATGGGTATAGACCGTCTTGGGATTGAAGGGTACGGGATTGTAGGTGTAGCAGCCGGTGGAGCCCGCCGGGCATGTGTTGTAGCCCAACGCCTGCGATTCCGCGGTCAGCGCTGCGACGTTCGCCGTCGTCACGTAGCTAACGCGCTCAATTCCACCGCCTCCGGTTGCGATGCCGGATTGCTCACGATCGGTCGATTGGTTGACTGAGAATGGCACACCCGTTTGCAGCGTGGCGATGGTTCCGGCCCACCACCCATTTGCGAACTTATCAAGGATATGGCGCTGGGTGAAGCTTGGTAACTGATAGATGCCGTTGATGTGCAGGTTTTGCCTGATGTCAAAATCCGCAGGCCCATAGTCGAGACGGGGGTCCAGGGGATCTTCCACGGTATCGGTCGTGGAACCGCTTGTGTCCGTATTGGCAACACCCTCGGTATCGTCGAGTAGCTTGCTCCAGGTATAGGCCACCTGGAATTGAAGACCGTGGGCCAGGCTTTTTGTAGCGTTTACCTGCAGGGAGTTATACCAAGATACGCCGCGTGCCTGAAATAACGAGAAGTTTGAGAAGAATGGATTCAATCGGGGATTCTTGGTGCTCAACCATTGCGGAAGCGCACCTGGAACTGCGGTAGTGTAACCCGCACATCCCTGGGGGACGTCGTTATAAGTCGTCGGGCAGAACGGGTTCGCTTCGTCCGCCGGCTGCCAAAGGTGAAGGCCTCTTGAACCTGCATAGGCCACGCTAAGGATCGTATGGCCTGGCAACTGTTGTTCGACGGCCATATTGAAGTCGAACATGCGCGGCGACCGAAAGTTGGTCTGGATCGCCATTGGGGCCGACCCTTGCAGGGTTCCGGTGCTTGCCGGGATGGGCAATGGAAGGGTGAGCGTTGGCGGGCCGCCCGAAGTTGGGGTAACGGTATAGCTGAGGCTGTAGGGGGGCAGACCTGTGCCTGCGAGTCCATAGATAATGCCCATATTAGCGATGTCGTAGAGGATGGCTGCGCCGCCTTTAAGGGAGGTTCTTCCATTTCCGAAGATGTCCCAGGCAAAGCCGAGCCGCGGGCTGAGATCGGTGTAAGTCGGGTTGCCGGCCATCGGTCCGGAAGTGACCGTATTGCTATATGGCGGGCTGGCAAAATAAGACTGGTGGCCATTCTTTTCGTTGGGCTGGGTGCTGAATTCATAGCGCAGGCCCAGGTTGAAGGTAAGGCGCGGCAGAATGCGATACTCATCCTGAGCATACATACCAACCGTCGCAAATAGCATGTCCTTCAAACCGTCATACCCTGGCGTGTACACGGTGTAGTTGCGGTACTTGCCCAGCAGGAAGGATTGAAGCGAAGACCAGTTAGTCATGCCCTTTTGGATGTGATCGATATCAGCGTACTGCTCGAAGTGATTGAAGAGCAGGCCCATTTTGAGGGCATGTTTGCCCTTTGTCCAGAAGACGTCGTCGCCCACGCTGAACACATCTTGCGTCAACAGGGTGGCATTGGCGCCGGTATCGCTGAAATTGGCGATCGAGCTAACGTTGAACGAACAGATTGGCTGACCTGTGACGCAGGAGTATTGCGGGCCGGTCAACTGGTGGGTGAAGGGATTCGACTTCGACGGAGTGTCATCTTCAACGCGGGACCGGCTAAAGGAAAAGCGCCCGGAGTTGAGGAGGTTGGCAGAGACGATGTGGTTCTCTCCGAGGGTGAAATACTGTTGCCTTTCGAAAAGGCCGGTGTCGAAGATCGGGAAGATCCTGGGATAATTCTCATTGGAATTGTCGAGCGTATAGCGGCCAAACAGGGTGTCTGCCGCCGAGAGAGTGTGGTCAATGCGGCCTTGCGCGTAATCCTCATGCGTCCGCTCGGTGCTCAAATAGGTAAACTGGTTACCCGGCTGAATGTTCGGGAGCGGCCATAGTGCCAGAATCGGCTGGATCACCGGGTTAACCTTCTCCGTCGCGCCGGGCGCCAACGCTGAATCGCATGCGTTCGTGACCGTTTCGACGCCGCCGACAATGGGGGTGTGGCATGCCGCCGGGATCGTGGGAGTGGTACCAACGTTCGGCGGGTCGTCGTCTACTTCCCGGAAGCCCTCATAGGTGGCGAAGAAGAACGTCTTGTCCTTCTTGATAGGACCACCAAGGGATCCTCCGAATTGATTTCTTTCGAAGGGAGCGATACGCCGGCCGCCGCCCTCGACCGCTGGGGACAGCGAGTAGAGTTCGTCAAAGAAGTTGCGGGCGTTGAGGACGCTGTTGCGGAAGTACTCGAATACGTCGCCGTGGAATCGATTCGTTCCACTTCGGGTAACGATGGCTGTCTGACTCCCCATGGTGAGCCCGTATTCCGCTCCGAAGCTATTCGTCATGACCCTGTATTCAGCGATTCCATCCAGTCCGAGCGACTCTCCCGTAATCGACGAGGCACTGGCGCCCTGGACGTTTCCCATGATGGCGCCGTCCAGCGTATACATGTTCGACCGAATGGGAGCGCCGTTGGCGCTGTAGAACTCTCCGTAAAGCGCGGAGGAGCCGAACTGGTTGTTGGAAAACTGGGTCACGCCAGTCTGCAATAGCGTCAAGTCGACAAAATTTCTGCCGTTGAGGGGCAACGAGACAATCTGCTGATTGTCGACGAGATGTCCGAGCGAACTGGAGGTTGTGTCGACTCTTGTCTCATCGGCCTGGACGACCACTTGCTCTTGCACAGCACCTGCCTGCATCGCAAAGTTGACGACAGCTTCCTGGCCGACGTCGAGGGTCAGATCCTTCTGGGTTACGGTCCTGAAGCCGGTGGCTTCCACCTTTACGTTATAGACTCCGATCGGGAGCGCCGAAAAGCGGTAAGCCCCATCGTCCTTTGTCGCGTCGGTGCGCGTGTAATTTGACGCCGAGTTGACTATTGTGACGTGCGCGCTCGCGATCACCAGACCGGTTGGGTCCTTGACCACGCCCGAGACTGTGCCGGTTGGTGCGACTTGGGCGAACAGTGGAGAAGCCGCGAAAAACAGGAGCAAAGCCACCCGGAAATTAGCTATGAACTTTCGATTGCCAATCAGCAACGCTATCCTCATGTTTATTCCTTCAGAAGCTACGATTCTTCACAACAGGCCAACTCGCTCAGGGGGAACGATCTTATTCCACCATCGCTTGAGAAGGACTGCTCAGAGGTCTTGCAAGAGTTGGTTTTGAAGACGGACTAATGTTAGACCATTTGAAGACGACTTTGTCAAGCAGGAACTTTTTTCGCCTGCAAATTGCCGCTTGCGAAGGCGGAAAACCCGGAAGATTTACCGCGAGGCGCGCTACGCCGACCCTCAGAGCTACGACCTTACGCGGCCTGCCAATCGCAACCTACGAGCCCTCCAAAACTCCCGGAAAACCATGAATCCGCAGAATTCCTTGTATGAGGTTCGACGTATGGTCTAATATTGGGCCTTCTGTGGCGGGTCCACGAGTTGAGTCTCGAAACTGGCACTCGTCCGAGCCCTGACCCAAAGCGGCGAATGGAGGACGCGCGCGGCATGATGGACCCCACCCCCCAGGAACCGACCCGCCAGCTCAAAGAGCGTTACGATGGCCGCGCCAAAGTGACGGGCAAGGCACAATACGCCGCCGACTTTGCCGTCCCCGGCGTCGTTCACGCCTTCCTCGTCCAGAGCACTATCCCTTGCGGCACAATCGCATCCATCGATCGCGCCGCCGCTGAATACGCCCACGGAGTCCTCGCCGTGCTAACGCCGTTCAACGCGCCGAGGCTCCCGGTGCTCTCCCCGCAGCCGACGCGGCGCGCACTCTCCCTGCTGCAGAGTCCCGACGTTCACTACAGTGGCCAGCCAATTGCGGTCATCGTCGCGACGAGCCTTGACGAAGCGCGGCACGGTGCGACGCTGCTCAGGATCGCGTACAGACCGCAGGCCGCCAAGCTCGACTTTATGGGCCTCCTAGGCGAGGCGCGCCCGCTCAAACAGTCCGGGCGCGAGCCAGCCGATACAAGCCGGGGGGACCTTGCCGTCTGCATGGCCAAGGCCTCCGTCTTCGTTGACGAGACCTACACCACGCCCATCCAGAACCACAACAGCATGGAGACGCACTCCACCCTGGCGTGGTGGGAGGGCGAAAGACTCAACCTCTACGATTCGACCCAATCCATAACCCGAGGGCAGCAGACCATCGCCACGGTTCTCGGCATTCCCGTGGAGAGCGTCCGCGTGCAGTGCCCCTATACAGGCGGCGGGTTTGGCAGCAAGGGTTCGACATGGTCTCACGTCATTCTGACCGCGATGGCTGCCAAAGTAGTTGGCCGCCCGGTGAAACTTGCACTCGCTCGCAACCAGATGTTCGGTCCCGTCGGCTCGCGCCCAGCCACGTTTCAGAAGATCCGCCTTGGCGCGTCGGCCGACGGAAAGCTGCTCGCGGTGCAGCACGATGTGATCCACCACACCTCTGTGATGGAGGATTATCTGGAGCCGGCGGCGGCACCGAGCCGGATGCTCTACTCGAGTGAGTCGAACGCCACCAGCCATCGCCTTGTCGAGATGAATCTTGGCGTCGCGACCGAGATGCGAGGGCCTGGCGAAGCGCCCGGAAGCGCCGCGCTCGAGTCCGCCATGGATGAGCTCGCGATCAAGCTCAAGATGGATCCCGTCCAGCTTCGTTTGGTTAACTATGCCGAACGAGACGACGCCAAAAACCTGCCTTACACTTCGAAGAACCTGCGCGAGTGCTACCGCGTCGCCGGCGAGCGGTTCGGCTGGTCCCGCCGCCATCCGATACCCGGCCAGCGGCTCGAGGGCAATCAACTTATCGGATGCGGCATGGCCACCGCCACGCGCCATGCGCTTCGCTCCGCGGCGCAGGCGGTTGTGTGTATTCTTCGCAGCGGGCGCGTCTACGTCGGCTCTGGCACCCAGGATCTGGGCACGGGTACGTACACGATCATGGCCGACACCGTCGCGCACACGCTCGGGCTTGATCCGGCACTGGTCGATGTGGAACTCGGCGATTCCACGCTCCCGACGGCTCCGCCCTCGACCGGCTCGCAGTCCGCAGCCAGCGTCTGCCCCGCCGTGCGGCAAGCCGCGTCGAAGGCTCGGCTGCAACTATTCAACCTTGCGATCGCCGATGCCCAGTCTCCTGTCCACGGCATGAATCCTGAGGATCTCGAGCTCCGCGACGGCCGTCTCTTTGTTAGAGCCGATCGCTCCAGGGGAGAGCCCTTCGCCGAACTCATCCTCCGCAACGGAGGCAAGGCGATCGAAGCCAAGGCCAGCGCCGAACCCGGAGCCGAGAGAGCCGCATACACCTCAAACTCCTTCGGGGCTGTCTTTACCGAGGTTGCCGTCGACCGCGACACGTTCATGGTCAAAGTCCGGCGCGTCGTCGGCACGTACGATATCGGAACGCTGATGAACGCAACGACCGGCCTGAACCAACTTGCCGGAGGCATCGTATGGGGGGTGTCCTTCGCGCTGCACGAGGAGGCTCACATCGACCCTGTCTACGGTCGCACAGTCAACGAGAATTTTGCGGATTACCACGTCCCAGTCAACGCGGACATCGGCGAGATCGATGTCAACGTCCTGAATATCCCTGACACGATATTCAATCCGCTGGGCGCACGCGGCATCGGCGAAGTCTCGGTCACGGGGGTCCCCGCAGCCATTGCCAACGCCATCTACAACGCCACGGGCAAACGCATCCGGGAGTTTCCAATCACGCCAGACAAAATCATGGCCGCAAGCACGGCTGTCTAAAGCATTTTTCTTCCAGGTGTGGTCCCTTTCCTTGGCCCTATAACCTAGGCCCTCGGCCCAGGCTAGGATAGAGCGGGCCTTTGGCCCTTGGACTACACCTATAGGGAAAATGCTCTAAGTCAACGGTGCTTTGCTCTCGGGCACGAATTGGACCGGGGCTTCCTGCTAAAACTAGAAGCTAAATTTTGCCGCGAGCTGCACGAGTCGAGGAGCCGCTGCGCTTTCGATCTGGCCGAAGGCAGGATCTTCTATCTGTCCATCTACTGCGGCAGGGCCATAAAACTGCGCATGATTGAAGACATTGAATGCCTCCGCCCGGAACTCCAGCGATCTCGCCTCGGACAAGTGCAGACCCTTTTGAAGGGTCATGTCGAAGTTCTCAATTCCTGGGCCATAGAAGATCCGGCGCTTGGCATTTCCAAGCTGGCCAAGATTTTCTTCAGGGAACAGAGCGGTATTGAATGCCGGAAGCCCGTTGCGTCCATTGGTATTGATCTTGAGTGAGCCAGGCAGGTATTGCGGAGTGTCCAGTAGGTAGTTGTTGGCGCCGTTGCCCAGGGTTCCGAGCAGCGAATTGTCGGAGTTATCAAAGAGCGTCACCGGGAAGCCAGTGGTGAAGCGGGCAGAACCAGAGAGGCTCCACTGTTCTGTCAAACGATTGCTCTTACGGAAGAGTGTGGCCACAGGAAGCGCCAAGGTATAGCTGCCGACGAAGGCATGTTTCATGTCCCATGCTGAGATGGCGCGGCTCTGCCTGGGATCAATCGGATTGAGTTGTTCCCCGAGATTCGATCCCTGATCGATCGACTTCGCATAGGTGTAGCTCAATAGAAACTGTGATCCATGGTGCTGATAGCGGAGGGTGGTTTCGAGAGCGTTGTAGCTTGAATTAGCGATGGAGCTATCGGAGGTATTTTCTCCATAGTTCGGTCCTTGCCCGACACGGGTTCCCTGAATCGTTTGTCCCGTGGCATTGGTGTAGGGCGAGTCCTCTCCAAAAGGCCCGCAGCCGGGGAGACTGAGGCAGAGGGCCGGGTTCCCTGGATTGGCAGAGACCAACGCGAGAAGGCGATGTCCCTGATTTCCGACGTAGCTCACAGTCAACAAAGTGTCTCTCGTGATCTGCCGTTGGATAGAAAGCATGTAGTTGCTGGTGTAAGCCGGACGATTGTTGTGGTCGAAGAACGGATCAGCGGCGAGAGGCAGGAAGTTAGCCCAGTTGACCGAAGTATCGGGGTTGGAAACGGAGACGCTGTGCGACGGAAAGGGAAATGGAAACCGCTGTCCGTTGTTCACGCCCGTAGCAGCCGTAATGAACGGGGTTGCCAGCAGTGGCGGCCCCGGACTGAGGTAGTTGAAGCCGAAGGGAGGAACGGCGTACATGATGCCAGCCGACAAGCCCTGAAATGCGGTATAGAAGAGGCCATAGCTGGCGCGAATGCTGCTCTGTCCGTTGCTTCCGAAGATCCTGCTCCACAATCCGTGCTCGAATCGCGGTGAATAAGCAAGGCCAACTCTCGGTGCAAAGTTTTTGTAGTCGATGGGAGCGAGCGTCTTTGGAACGCCAGGATCGCCGGCGATGACCAGTCCCGGAGGCGCGCCAGGATAGAGTGTGGACTGTGCTCCAGGGATATAGGTCTGGAGTTGATTGTACTTTTCCCACCAGGGCGCAATGACATCCCACCGCATGCCAACGTTGATCGTCAGATCGTTGCGCGCTCGCCAACTGTCCTGCGCATAGAGGCCGAAATAGCGGTTCCGAAGATAGAACGGCTGGCCTGACGATTGCGTGAAGTTGCTCGGTGTGCCCAACAGAAAATCGGCGTAAGGGTTTCCTGTCTCGGTGCCGTCGATATTGAAAGTTCCATTGAATGTGGCGTTCGGGTGGTTGTTGACTTGATCGGCATGAAACTGGCCACCAAACTTCAGGGTGTGGGAACCGATCGCGCGGGAGATTCCATCGCTAACATACCAGGTGTTATTGACCTGCGTGAGGTTTGTAATCGGAACGCCCATAACAAACGTGGGGAAGGTGATGTTCTCCACGCCTTCAAACTGCGGCGCCTGGACGAAGATGCCATCGGGACCGGTACTGAAGCCCTGCGATGCCAGGCTGACGCCGAGACCACCTTTTGGCTGACCGATGATGTTGACATTGCGGAGATAGCCGACGTGAAACTCATTGACAGCGTTTGCGCCGAGGACCTTTGTGTCTCCCAGAGAGAAGAGTTGCGCCCGCCCAATGGTCAGCGCGTCGAAACCAGGGATGCTCGCTCCGGCCACAGAGCCAGGATACGGATTGTCCAGGCGGTAGTCGTCCAGGAAGTAATAGCCGGACAACTGACCCAGTCTGCTATTGAAGTCGACGCGCGCCGATCCCTTGTCATTACGGACCGTCTGCGAAAACGACGACGTTGAAAACTGGCCCGGGCCGGAGTTTGGAGATGGAATGTACTGCAGCAGGTTTTTTGCGGGGGCGGACCACGCGCTTTGCGGAATCACTCCGCCCGGAAAGACCGTAGAGTATGCTTCTCCCGCAGTGACCGCGTAGCCAAGCTTCTGCGTCAGCAGAGACGCGAGATAAGGGCCGCTTACATTTCCCGTGAGCGCGCTCGCCTGCGTACCGGGATCAAGAAAATTACCGTTGCGCTGCGCGACGGTGGGCACGGAGATATTCCCCGTAGAAACACCCTGAGTGGTGCGGGTTCCCTGATAGTCGGTGAAGAAGAAGAGCTTGTCGCTCTTGATCGGTCCGCCGATCGCTCCACCGAACTGATTCTGATTGAAGGCGGAGCGAGTCGGATCGAAGTAGCCCCTTGCATCCAGATTCGTGTTGCGAAAGAATTCGAACGCTCGACCGTGAAATCTACTTGTGCCCGACTTACTGATGACAGTAACAATTCCTCCGTTGTAGTTGCCATACTCGGGGTCGAAATTTGTTGTTAGAACACGGAACTGCTCGATGGAGTCGAGATCGGGGATGATCGAGGTGCCCCCGTTCATGTGCTCCTGCACATCGATTCCATTCACCAGGAATCCGTTGGCTGATTCGCGCTGGCCGTTGATGGAGAGATTGCCTGGGTTGAGGTCGCCGGAGGGATCGATGCTGCCCGTAACGCCCGCCATGATGACGGAGCTGGGTAACAGAGTCGAGATGGGAGCGACTCCCGGTTGAATTGCCAGCAAGTCAGTGTAGCTGCGCCCATTCAAGGGAAGAGCCGCCATCTGGTCACCCGACACGACCTCGCCGAGGTTTGTCGCAGCAGTCTCGACCTGCACTCCCGCGTCGGTCGTGACCGTCATCGTATCCGATTGCGAACCGATAGCGAGAGTGATGTCCTCCCGAATTGCCGAGGCTGTGTCCACTGTCAGGTTTGTCTTCCGCTGCGGCGCAAATCCATTGGCTTCGACAGTCAGATCGTAGTGGCCAACCGGAAGATTGGGGAAGGAGTAGAGGCCCTGCTTGTCGGAGACGGCTTGGTACGCCGCCTGCTGGGCGGTATCGACCAGCTTTAATTTTGCCGCTGAAACCACAGCGCCGCTCTGGTCCGCGACTACGCCAGAGATGCTACCTCCGGTTGCAGCCCACAAGGTCGAAGGGGCCAGGAGGAGAGATACGATTGCCAGAAGAGAAAACCTGAGTCCAGCGGCGGTGACGGAAGAAATCGATGTTGGTCGGAACACAATGCGCCTCGCAATGCTATGAACAGCGGAAAGGGGCACAAAGGCTCAAAGGCTGAAGAGCGATCGCTTCCCGTTTCCACGCGGTGAAGTGTCACAAACTATCCTGGGTAGGTCTCCTGATTTACGGGAGGAGTTGGTATTGCTCAACTCCAGACTTTCCGCCTTCCCCGATACGAGACCGAGTGGCCAAATGGAAAGTCATTTTCCCCGATTACAGTGGCGGGACCATGCCGGACTCTCACCGGCTTCCCTTTTATGCCCTTGCGGGCACCCCAGATGCTATTACTCTAACCGAAGGTAGTAGTGCCGGTTTGAGCTGTCAAGATGTGTCGCAAAATTTATCATGGTCAGATCTCCTGATTTACAAGTAAAGGCTGCGGAAGAGCAATATACCCGAAGAACAGCTATCCAAAGGAGACTGTAGCTGCTGGAAACATTAAGTTGTGTAAAGACTTGTCATTTGTTGCGAACATGCGTGAGCACTTTTGTCGTTGAAGTGGATCCGCAGTCGTAGCGCATAGTATTGGATCAGTTAGAGGTCTGCTGAAGATGTGGAGACGGTGATGGAGGAGAATCGAGCGACAAAGTTCGGGCGAATACTTATCATCGACGATGACAAAAAATTCTCTCGCCTGCTGCGGGATTATCTGCGGCCGTTTGGATTTGAGTTGGAGGAGGCGCATGATGGGTTAGCGGGACTGCACAAGCTACAGGAAGGTCGTTACGATGCTATGGTTCTCGATTTAATGCTTCCTGAAATCGACGGCATTGAGGTTCTGCGAAGACTCGGCCCGGAACGCCAGGTGCCCGTGCTGATGCTGACAGCAAGAGGAGAAGAACCGGACCGGATTGTAGGCCTTGAGATGGGGGCCGACGACTATGCATCGAAGACGATCTCTCCGCGCGAGATTCTGGCGCGGTTGCGCGCTCTGACACGAAGGCACCAGAGGGGACAGTCGCAGGAAAATCAACGAACGATACGCGTAGGGAAACTCGAGGTCAACAGCGGCTCCCGGCAGGCATCCCTGCATGGGCAAGTCCTTTCTCTTACCAGCTTCGAGTTTGATCTGCTCCTGTCGCTGGCGCGCTGCTCCGGGCGGACGATGACGCGCGATCAATTACTGCTGGAGACTTCCTCGCGGATGCAAAATATCTTCGACCGTTCGATCGACGTCCACATTTCCTCGCTGCGCCGCAAACTGGGCGACGATCCTCGCGACCCTCAATTCATCGTGACGGTTCGCAACACGGGCTATATGATGCGGGAGCATCCATGAAGACTCTGCCAACATCGCTGGCGACGCGCGCGCTCCTGTTGGGGTTAATCAACGCTTTGGCTGTTCTTGCACTCGGCCTGGTAACGATGCAGAGCGCCTATCATCGCGGACTTGTCGATTTTCTCCAGGCTCCAGTGCAGGAACGCATCCTTGCTACGTCGCGAACGATCTCACTGGATCTGCTCGAAAACGACTCCGAATCGTGGGATGGCCTCCTGGAACGGGAGGCACAGGGAACTCCATTTCAATTTGCGCTGCTTGATAACGACGGTCGCCAGATTGCCGGAAAGCCGATGCAGATACCGCTTGCGGTTCACGAGTTCTCCAGCAACGTCACCCCAAAGCACACGACGATACCGAAGTTCGAGGGGAATGAACGGCCTGAGCGCAAATATCTGGCTCCGAATTTCTTTTTGCAGCGCGACCCGCAGACGAAGATGTACTGGGCTGGAGTGCATGTCCTGATGCGTTACATGGATGAGGACATGTACGGGCACGGCACGTTAATCTGGCGATTTTCGTCGATCTGGACAAACCCTTACTTCTTCAACTCGTGGCCCTATGTCACGATGATCGTAGGGGCCTTGCTCATCACCACGTTTTGCTGGCTTCCTGCCGCCAGAGCGATCTTGAAACGTATCTCCTGGCTGACGCGCGCGACTCGAGAGATTGCAAAAGGAAACTTCGATGTTTCTCTGCCTGCGCCCACGGAGGATGAGATTGGCCAACTGACGGAATCGGTCGCCTTGATGTCTCGCCAGATTGCCGGACTATTGAAGCAGCAGGAGCGCTTTGTCAGTGATGCAGCCCATGAGCTTTGTTCCCCCGTCTCGCGATTGCAGATGGCGCTTGAGCTGCTGCGTTCTTCCACCGGCGAAGACCTTTCAAAAGAAGGGCAAGAGACTGCAGCCGATCGCGCCTCCCTGAAAAGCTATTTCAACGATCTTGCGGAAGAAGTCGAGCAGATGTCGGAGCTGATTGAGGATCTGCTCTTCTATTCGCGAGCTCGCAATCAAAAGCCTCCCGTCAAGATACAGGATATTGAGATCGCCACGACGATTCGAAGTGTCATCGATCGTGAGTCGCTCTCCGAGGATGATGTCATCGTCAATGTCCCGTCATCCTTGCATGTTCATGTCTCCGAGTCGCATCTGCGGCGCGCGCTGGCGAATCTGTTGCGGAACGCCCGCCAATACGCAGGCGAAGCAGGCAAAGTCGAGATTGCCGCGCATCGGGACCATAGCGGCGTTCATGTGCTGGTAAGGGACGAAGGACCAGGTATTCCTGAAGAAGAACTGCACCAGGTCTTCGCGCCTTTTTACAGGGTCGAGTACGCCAGGTCACGCCATACGGGCGGTACAGGCTTGGGCCTGGCGATCGTGCAAAGCTCGATTGAAGCCTGCGGTGGAACGGTAAGTTGCCGGAATCGACGTCCATCCGGACTTGAAGTCGAGATGATCCTGCCGATCATTTGAGTAAGACACTGCGCTCTGTCCGATATTTCATTCGCAAAAAAGCGAACCGCAGGGCCATGTTCGCAACAAATGACATAACTTTACATAACTTAATGTTTCCAACAGTTAGAGTCACCTTTGTGAAGAAGGCCAGAATATCCGCGTCGCGATAGAAGTATCGCTGTAGATTTCTGCGGCGACCACTTGCTTTCTGTAACTATCAGTGAACTTGTTAGCCGGTTTGAAAGATATTGATTCGAACGATCCATCAGTAGTACGCAAGGAGAAAAATCATGAAGAAGGTAGTATTCAACCTAATCCTGGCTGCGTCTTTGACAACTGCCATTCCTGCTTTCGCTCATCATGGCTACGCGGCCTATGATGAGACCAAAACCGATTCTTTCAAAGGTACCGTAACCGATTTCGAGTTGGAAAATCCACATTCGACTATGTCCTTCGACGTTAAAGGCGCGGACGGCAAGGTCGAAAGCTGGACTGCGGAGGCTGGCCACGTCCGTCTCATGAAGGATCTTGGCTGGTCCGCGGACACTCTGAAGACGGGGGATGTCGTAACCTTCTACTTTCATCCGGCCAAGAATGGTTCCCACGCGGTCGATCTGGTGAAGGTTACTCTTGCCAACGGCAAGACCCTGATGGCACATAGCAGCGGAGAAGGTGCTGCTGTTCAGTAGCTCGAAGCGAAACGATTCAGCGTGGAGGTCGTTCAAGAGACGATGGACGTGTCTTACGGCCTCCATGGGTTGACCTATAGAAAGGATAGGGAAGATGACCTGGCTTGTAGAATTTTGCCGATGGCTGCAGCATACGGGATGGGGAACCGCGATACGAGATTCTGCGTGGTTGTTCCCGATTATCGAAACAGTCCACATCTTTGGCATTATCGCGCTGGTGGGATCGACGTCGATTCTGGACCTGCGGCTGATGGGTTTTACGTTTCGCGATGAGCCGGTATCGAAACTGGCGAAACGGTTCCTTCCATGGTCGTGGTTTGGTTTTATTGTGCAGGTGGTGACGGGTATTCTGATGTTCGCGTCCGAAGCCGTGAAGATGTATGGCAACTGGGCTTTTTGGGTCAAGATGTTATTGATTGTGGTTGCCGGGCTCAACGCGGTTGTCTTTCATTCGTTGGCGTATCAAAGCGTGGATAAGTGGGACAATGAGCCGGTCGCGCCAATGTCGGCTCGCGTGGCTGGAACAATCTCCATCCTATTGTGGTTCGGGATCGTCGCTCTTGGGCGTTGGATTGCTTATGTTGTCCAGATATAGGGGATACATTCCTCTTTTATGATAATTGATAAATATTTTATTGACTATATTATCATATTGTGAGATTATTAATACTCCGAGGATCTCTATGTCCCTGACTGCCCTGCAAGCTTCCACCTATCTGCACCACCTTCACTTCCAATCTCCCGATCCGGAAAGACTCGCTACCTGGTATAGCAGCGTGATGGATATGAAGGGACAGGTGCTCTCGCACGACCTGTGGCTGACAAGCGGGCCGGCACGACAGGTTCTCTTCTCGAAAGGAGAAGCGAAGAAGCTTTCGCACGCTGGGTTTGCGGTGCGCGATGCCGAATCTCTTGAGGGCTTGCGCGAACGAGCCAACGAGGCCGGACTTGCTCCACAGAGCGTAGATACGCCGCTCTTTCAGGCGAATGCATTTGGCGTGACAGACCCGGATGGCAATGCAATTTATTTCGGGTTGGCGAAATCGCAGATGGTTCGCACGATGAAAGGCATTCGCGGACCAATACAACATTTGACGCTGGCGACGCGCGATGTGCAGGCGATCGAAGATTTTTACGCAGGCAAGTTGGGCTTCGGCGTGTCGGACAGGGTAGTCAGCGCCGAGGGGAAGGTAATGACATGCTTCATGCGCGGCAATCATGAGCATCACAACCTGGCTTGTTTCTACCAAGAGCGACAGGGCGTAGACCATCATTCTTACGAGGCTGGGGAATGGGATACTATCCGCGACTGGTCAGATCACTTTGCCACGCAAAATGTTCCCCTGTTCTGGGGGCCGGGACGACATGGCCCTGGAAATAATCTTTTTATCTTTATCGAAGATCCCGATGGTAACTGGATCGAGGTTTCGGCAGAACTTGAGGTAGTTCACGACCGCCCAGTCAAGACATGGCCGCATGCTGAGCGCACTCTCAACCTATGGGGCCGCGGCGTTCTAAGAGCGAAAGGGTAAGGGGAATCGATATGGCATTTATTACGTTCAAAGCAGAGGGTCGCGTCAGCTATGGAATCCTTCGCGATGATGGCGTGTTCGATCTAGGCCGCCGCATTGGAGATGTTTTGCCGGACCTCAAATCTCTTCTTAGAGCTCAAGGGCTGGGTCTCGTCCATCGCGTTCCGGAGGCAACCGTCGCGGATTATGCGATAGGCGACTTCACGTATGAGCCGGTGATTCCGAATCCGGCCAAGATTCTCTGTGTCGGCCTGAACTATGTGGAGCACCGTAAGGAGACAGGGCGGGCGGAGACGAAGCATCCTGCGATCTTTACGCGCTTTAGCGATACTCTTATTGGCCACAAGGCTCCCATTCATGTCCCCGCTGTTTCTTCTTCGCTGGATTATGAGGGGGAACTTGCCGTCATTATTGGGAAATCATGTTTTCGCGTTGATGAGGCGGATGCGTTAGGGTACGTGGCTGGTTATTCTGTTTTCAACGATTCGTCAGTGCGAGACTGGCAGCATCATACCCATCAGTTCATTCCGGGAAAGAATTTCCCTAACACCGGCGGCTTTGGTCCCGCGCTGATTACGCCGGAAGAAGCCGGCATGCTTGCGGACAAGACGATTGAGACCAGGCTGAACGATACAGTGATGCAATCGGCGAAGCTGGGTGACATGATCTTTTCCGTTGCTCGCGTCATCGCCTACGTTAGCGGTTTCACTCGGCTTGCACCTGGAGATGTGATCGCGACCGGAACGCCCGGCGGGGTTGGCGTGAAGCGCGATCCACCAGTCTTTATGAAGCATGGCGACTGCGTGAATGTTACCGTAGAAGGAATTGGTGCTCTGACCAATACGGTAGTATCCGAGGCCGACACTTCAAATTATGGCAGGCATTGATCGTTATATAGACGTCCTCAATCTCTTTACAACAGAGAAGAGCATGTGGACGGTTTTTGAGGTCTCTGCTGCGCTTCAGGTACCATCGAGCACGATCTACAGAACGATGCGCGAGTTGATGCGCGCGAATATGCTGGAAGTTGCGATGGATGGATACTACCGTCTAGGGCCGGCATTCATCGAGTTCGATCGCAGGACGAGGCTCACTGATCCACTGACTCAGTTGGCTACACCGATGCTGGCAGATATCGTGCAGCACGCTGGCGTTCCAGGCGTGGCAGTGCTTGCCCGGCTCTATGGCAATACAGTGATGTGTGTCGCCGACGCAAGGAGCCCGGCTGGCGCGGTAGGAACAAGTTACGAACGCGGCCGTCCGATGCCACTTACTCGCGGAGCTACCTCCAAGGTAATTCTTGCCCAACTTACAACGCGGCGGCTTAATAAGTTGCTTACTGCTGCCGATCCATCCAGCCAATTAGTGTCTTCAAGAGTGTTTTTAGATGACCTCGCAGCGATCCGCAAGAGTGGCTATGCTATTGGGCGCAGCGAGGTGGATGAAGGACGCATTGGAGTTGCGGTGCCGGCCTCTATTCCTGAGCAGGCATTGATTGCCAGCTTGAGCTTTGTCATCAATGCCTCTGAGTCGAATGAGGCGATCGAACGGCGGCTTATTCTTCTTCTGATCTCTTCTTCCGCTCTGCTCAAAGAGCAGTTTGCTTCGAGGTCTCTCCAACAGAGTTGATCGTCCAGAGATAGTTGCCGCAAGTCCAGAGGCTTTTTCAAAAGAGCTTGGTGTTGGGATAGCGGCGCTTGAGAATGCCGTCCAGACCCAATGCCCTGCCCGCTGAAGCAAAGACGAAGATCAACTCCAAAATGACGAAGATGCGGTTGATCCCGAGTTGTGGGCCGCCATTGGCCCAGGCAATAGCTAAAAGGATGTTGAGATTGTGAAATGCGCCGAAGGCTGCCGAAAGCCGCACCAGACAGCCAAAGAGGAGCGAGAGGCCGATCGCCATCTCGCCAAACGCCACCAGATGACTAAAGAATTGGGCATGTGGAACGACAGTGCCTAGAATAAAGGATTGGTGAAGTCCAATTGGATCTTTGAGCGCAGTCTTTGCGAGGTCTTCTGTCAATGCTTTGCCGTGCAAAAAAGGTCCGGTTATTTTAGGAAGAGCGACCGAAGCAAAGTGATAGCCCACGGCTATACGAAGGATCGCCAGATAGCCGAGATAGGTAGGTTGCCTGAAGTTCTGCGATAGAGACAAAATTTTTCTCCGTTTTATCCTTTTGGAGTGGCAAGAAATCTGCGGGCGTTATCGCCAAAGACAGCTTGCAACTCATCCGGACTGAAGGCAGCGCTTGCCCTGAGATCCGCGGCTTGTTGCGCGACGGCGCCCTCGTAGGGAAAATCTGTGCCGAACATGATTTGCGATACGCCGACAACCTTTTTCAGCGCGGTCATGGATACAACATTGTTTGCATTTGCCGTATCGTAATAAAACTGCCGGAGTTGGCGAAGACGCGCGTTGGGACGTGAAGGATCGGTAAGGCTTGCCATCTCCGTTCTCCCCAGAATGCGTTCGATGAGATAAGGCATCGTTCCGCCGCCATGAGAGAACGAGAAGCGGATATTTGGATACAGATCCGCCGCGTTGATCACGACCAGGCTCATGATCGCCCGAGTAGTATCGGTACCATATTCGATGACATTGTTATTGACACCAGGAACCAGATACCTCGCTGTGCCAGAGCCGCCACGAGTGCAGCAACTTGGAACATTCGCGTGGGTGAAAACAACCGCCTTGCGACGATTAAGCTCCTGAAAGACAGGCGCGAAGGTTGTATCTCCAAGCCATTTGTCACCGTAGCTGGTCAGGACGCCGACGCCGTCTGCCTTCAAGGTGTCAAAGATATATTCGATTTCTTTAAGGCTGCCTTCAACATCTGGCAGCGGTAGAACTGCGAAGAGACCGAAGCGACCAGGAAAGTCTGCTCTCATCTTGGCGCCATAGTCGTTGCAGATGCGTGCCAAAGTGCGGGTATCCTCGACGGAAACAACGTCTTTTCCCAGCCAGATGCCTGGATAGGTGATGGAGGTCATGGCAGTCGCTACGCCAGCTTTGTCGAGCTCTTCAATAGCCTTGGCCGGTGTCCAACCATCCCAGACATTTAACAAAAGCTTTCTGGACGCGAGAAAAGAGCACCATTCCGGAGGGCCGAAATGATGATGAATATCAATGGAGGGAAGATGATGCTCGGCGGTCTGGCCTGCGAGACCCCGCATAGGAACCATCGCACCAGCTACGAGGGCAGCCATTCCAGCGAGAAAATGTCTCCGTGGAAGCAGCGATACTTCCTGCGGAGCGTCGGCAAATGTCTTGAGCGTCTTATCGTTCACACGATCTCCCTAATGCTTGCATCATGAGGCTGAGCCATCGATCATTGTTTGGGTGAGTCTTTGGGAAGATTCAGGTGTTCGGAACCATAGGTGGGTTTCATTATCTTTTCGTTGAACTTCTCATCGATCTCCGGGACGCATATCCATTCCTGCAAATGGTCGGATTGCAATTTCAGAATTCTGGTGAAACCCGACCATGACTTATCGCCCCAGTTTTTTGGATCGTCAAAGGTCATCTCCAGTTTTAATGTGTCATGGTCGAGCCGCGTATATCGCTCAACTAGATGGAACTGATTGCTCATCGGATGACCGACATCCTCAGTAATCCAATCTTTGCCGTTATATCCGGTTGTGTCGACCACCAAGGTGTTCCCTTCCCAATGTCCTACAGAATCCCCCATGTATGTTGGCGACAGATCTTTCGGATGGTCGACGCCGATCCAAAT
Organism: Edaphobacter sp.; assembly: GCA_050012935.1. Lineage (GTDB taxonomy): Bacteria > Acidobacteriota > Terriglobia > Terriglobales > Acidobacteriaceae > Edaphobacter. The sequence continues at coordinate 39,456 of JBEKGF010000015.1, forward strand.
ATCACGCCACTCGCGATGGAGCTCGAAGACCTGATGAATGCGGTCAGGCATCTGAATATTTTCAAAGGGGTAAAAGCGGAGATAGCCAAACTGCGCAGGGACAGCGATGGGCTGGCAGTTTTCTCCTGCGAAATGCCCGCTGGGAACAGGATTGCTGCCGTGGGTGATACCTCCTGGAAACATGTGTTGTTTGCCCCAGTCGCTCAATGGCGGTTCTGGCTCAGCACTCCGGAAGAGAAGGGTAGCCTTTGGCGCATTCTTAGGTAGCCTCCACACTCCTGACAGATCACGAGGATCGAATGCCTTATCGTCAGCAATCGCGCTAACAGGCTTCGGGTTTGCTTTTTCAGCCGTCTGCGCCACGGTAAGCGATGCACTCGCCACTAGCGCTGCGAGAATGAAGATCCCAGCTTTGTCCACCAGATGTACTCCCTTTTATGAAGTGAGTGTGCCCGTTCGATGCACACACTCACGAGACTTAGATGACAACGAATCATGTGGTCATCGTGCTTTATCAGTTCCGAAGCCCTTATCCGCTCGAAGCGAATTTTTTGGCCGCAGGAAGACGCTGTCCTCTACTGGCGCATTCTCCACCATGTTCATGATGAGGCCGCGCACTCGGGTCTCCGGACCCTGATTGACGAATTGGAACGGCGCGATCGTGCCGTCTCCAACTTTCCTATATTGCAGCAAGTCGACGATACGCGGCGAATTACCGGCCGCCGCCATCGTTTTTGTATCAGATTTATCATCCAACGGGCTGTTGGGCCAGTTTGGATTGTTTCCTCCGCTGGCAAAACGCAATAACAGCCCGGTCTTTGTGTCGAAGTAAAGCCAAACGTAATCGTCAGCGGCTTTGGCAGGAACCCCGAGAAGAAGGTATGTATCACGCGCTTCTCCTGCGGGAATAATATCTGGACCTTGACCTCCAGCCACCTGTCCCACTGCGCTGGTGACCGGCTGATAGATCTTATGGATACCTTTGTATTCGAATCTCTGATAAGCAGCCTTAAAATGGTTCAGATCCAGTGCGAAGTATCCGTAGAAGTAAAGCTCCTGTTCGCAGATGCCGTCTGTTGAGTTCTTCGCCTCGTGAGGTACGCCGCTCGGATCTTTGCGTCCAGACCAGCTGAATCCCCCTTTGGCATCGCACCCGTTAACCCAGCGCAGAAATGTACCGTCGAGAGAGCTATCACTCATGATCGAGAGGATGCGGCCGCTCTCGACAGGAGGCTTCTTGGTATAGCGGACAAGATACTCATCTTCCGGCGTTCCGACATCTTGAAAACGCCGCTGGATAATGACCCGCGTATTCACCTTTGCGAGGGCCGCTGCGCCGCCAAGAGCCTCCTCGTACTTTGACAGAATCTGATCGACGGAAGGAACGTTCTGGGTCGGCGAGATGCAAGGCCACTTTTGCTCATAGAGACACTGGAAAAACGATCCGCTTCCAGGAGACGACTTAGGAGTCTCCCAGGTTTGCTGCGAGATAGCCGGCCCTTGAGCAAAAGAAGACAGAGACAGTGTGACTGCCATCAGCAGGATGCCCACTGTAAACATTGGCCGGAGAAGCTGCCTGATGCCAGTCATGCGAAGAACTCCTTGCATTTCAAAGTTTCGTACAATCGTGTCTTATGCTGGAGAAACCCTATACAGCCGACTATTGGTAGAGGTGCTCGAAGCCCGAATTATCGCAAAGATCAAATGCGATAATTTGCTCCCATTCTCTACCGGGCTAATCTTAGACCATTGGGTATTATTGTCAATAGCAAATCGACCAAAAAATAAAAGCATTTATTTTTGTTGAACATACCTAACCAGACAAAGATAGTTGCCACAAGGTGTTGAGCAATCTCTACTGTATGGTCTAATATTTTGCCTCTGGATTGTTTTGCCTCAGCCAGGTTTTGAGAAAGATCATCAGAAGGGGACTAATGAGGATAAGGACAACGATCGACGCCGGCGACCTGATAGAACGCAGCCCAATGGGCTGGTTTCATTTGGTGATCCTTTTGAATACCTGCCTTGTGATGTGTATCGAAGGCTACGATATGCAAGTCGCATCGTATGCAGCTCCATCGATCCTTAAGACCTGGCATCTGACTAGCGCTTATTTTGGACCCGTCTTTGGCTTTGGCCTGTTTGGAAGCCTGCTGGGCGGAACTGTCCTGGGTCACCTGGGCGATAGACTTGGACGCAAAAAAGTCATCATCGGTGGATCGATCTTTTTCGGAATATTTACCTTTGCCGCGGCTTATGCCACGTCTGTGACTGGGCTTATAGTTCTGCGTTTTCTTGCGGGCGTCGGCATCGGCAGTTCTATCCCAGCCGCCATTGCGCTGGCGGTAGAATATGCGCCCGCACATCTCAAGGCACGGGTCATCAGTTTTCTGTACTTAGGTTATACTCTGGGCGGCACAGCCGGAGGTTTTGTCGCAGCAAAACTCATTCCAAAGTTTGGATGGCCTGTTGTATTCCAGATAGGCGGAATCGGTCCGATCCTTCTTGCCGTACTGACTGTATTCATGCTGCCGGAATCGGTACGCTTTCTTGTGTTGGGTCAAAAGAGGCTTGATGAGGCGCGCTCCATACTGCGCAAGCTTTCTCGTGGCGTAATTTTGGATAATGACGTTCGCCTCACGGTAAGCGAAAAGAGAGAGCCTGGTCTTCCTGTGAAGCAACTCTTTACCAAAGGCCGAGCCCCGATGACGATTTTGTTATGGCTGGCCTTTGTTTCAAGCCTGCTTGGCCATTTCTTTCTCACAAGCTGGCTGCCTACAATTCTTACCAGAGCGGCTGCTCCCCTGGGCTATGCAATTATTGCCGGCGCTCTTCTGCAAGGTGGAGGAGGTTTCGGGGGCCTCATTCTGTGCTGGCTGAGCGACAAGAGAAGCATGCTTTATATCGCCCTCGCTTATTGTGTTGCCTGCCCTTTCATTATTATGCTCCCTCATGGCCAGGGGTTTGCGTTGCTTCTGCTGGCGTTTCTCGTCGGGTTCTTCCTCGTCGGCGGTCAGATTGGACTGAACTCTATCGCTGGAACTGTCTACCCTACCGATGTCCGAGCCACCGGCGTAGGCTGGGCGCTTGGTATAGGCCGCATTGGTTCCATCGCCGGGCCTGTCCTCGGCGGTTTTCTCATATCGAGTCACGTCCCTATTCGTTCCCTCTTTGTCTACACCGGTATGGTTGCCTTGGTTTGTGCAGGAGCGATCTTCCTGATCTCAAGAATCGCGACAACAGAGACAACGGCAAGCGAGTATATGACGGCGAAGTAATGCGGTTGTACGGGTTCGTATTTGCACAAGGAAATTGACGCAAGGAGCATTGATGCGACTAAAATTTATCGGCTTTGCGATATTAGTTGCTGCATTGATCTCTCTCTTTGTCTGGAAGAGCAGAGTGAAAGTAGTGAGAGCTCAGACCACACCTGCTACGAATGCAGAGACTGCTGCGCTTCTTGCGCAGAGGAATCCCGCCAAGCTTGCACAACTGATGAGGGGAATCATGTTACCGAATTCCAACGTCATCTTCTTCGCGGAGGGGAAGAATCCCGCTGATATAGCTCCGGCAAAGAACGCGTCGGGCGCAGTCAATCCACTGGAAGGAACCTACGGTAAATGGGAGGCCGTCGAAAACAGCTCACTGGCCATCGCAGAGGCAGCCACTCTATTGAGTGTTCCGGGACGTATGTGCTCGAACGGCAGGCCTGCCCCTGTAAACAACGCGGATTGGTCTAAGCTGGTTGAAGGAGTTCGCGTAGCCGGCATCAAGGCATATCTAGCGGCGGAGACGAAAGATCAGGATAAGATCGGCGATGCAGGGGAAGTTTTGACAGCAGCTTGCAGCAATTGCCATGTCAAATATCGCGATACACCCAAGCTTGAGGATCGTTGCAGATAACGCTGGCCAAACCGCACTACCCTTACGCCAGCTTTAGTGTTTGCCATTTTTCAACTCTTCATAGGTGATGCGGGGAATGGTGACGAATGCGTCTTTTGTAGTGACGTAGTTTCCAAGCCCGTTCATTCGTCCCATAAGGTGGAGATCCTGGGCTTTCACGTATGGACCTTTCGGGTCGACATACTGATCGTCGATATAGATTGAGACTACGCGGCCAAGAATAATGCGCGACTTGCCAACCTCGATGGTTGCATATTCGCGACACTCCAAAGCCGCATGTGCCTGTTCGATACGCGGTACTTTAATCTCATGCGATGGCACGGTCGTGAAAGCGGCCAGTTCCAGCTCGTTTACCTCGGCGGGGCAATCGGCGGCACAGATGTTCATCTGTTGAGCGACATCTTCGGTAACCACATTGACTACGAACTCGCCCCTGCGACGAATGTTGTAAGCCGTGTCCTTAGGTTCTTTTGTCGGCCTATTATTAACACCCACAGCGATAATAGGAGGGTCTGTGCAGAGGTAATTGTAGGCGCTGAAGGGCGCGGCGTTGAGTTCGCCTTTTTCGTTCATCGAGGTGATAAGCGCGATAGGTCTTGGCGCAACCAAGCCGGTCAACAGCTTGTAAGCGACTCCAGGAAGAGGATTTTCGAGATCAAATCTCATGATGCGCTCGTTTCATTTTCGTTCTTGGTCAGACTTTGAAAACCTGCTGCATTTCGCGCGGGAAGAGCTCGTCGATAGAGACGGCTCGCTGGATAACCCCTTGTTCTCTGCAGTACTCCACAAAGGCCTCAAGGGTCCTGCGATTCGCATCAATTCCATACGGCCAGAAATCTTTGCCGAAGACCTGCTGCGCGCGGTGATATGCCTGGTGCAGCCAAGGGATGGCGACCGTAGAGTTCACAATGCTGGAGAGCCGTCTATTGCTGTTTCTCCTGGCCTCTTCAAAGGCCTGGAGCAGATTCGCCGCAACCCACCGAGCACGCTCCAAAACATCGTTCCTAATGACCACGACGTGCATAATGGGAAAAATGCCAGTCTCCTGATAATAAGTTTCTTCGACGGGTTGATAGTCCGGCCATAGTCTTTCAATGCGTACGTCATTCGCAAGGAAAGATGCAGGCTCTCGTGCCGTAATGATGCCGTCGAGTTCACCGGCTAATAACATTTCGTTCAGAGAACGGTCTGGTGCTGTCTCAATTTTTACTCCATTCGGCAGGGAGGGTGTCACTTTCTCCTGACGGCCCGGTTGATTGACTCCGGCCTGCACCCAGTGGATATCTTCAAGGCGAACGCCGCACTGGTGCTGCAGAAATGCGCGGGCATAAACGCCGGCAGTCTGAGCCCACTCGGGAATACCGATGCGCTTATTGGCGAGGTCTTTGGCATTGCGGATCTGCGCGCCTGTGGCGACATAGAAGGCAGACTGTCGAAAGACGCGCGAGGGAAATACGGGAATGGCGGTGAAGCGTGCCGTGCGCGTTCCGATAAGAGAAACATACTTCGCCATGGAAAATTCAGCGATGTCCCATTCTGCGAAGGAAAACATGCGGAAGAAGATCTCCTCAATGGGCAGCTCCATTGTGGTGAGATCGATACCTTCAGGGCGAACACGACCGCTCAGCAGATCTTGAACATGATCGTAGCTGCTGATCGCCATCGAGAGCTGAAGATTCGGCATAAATGCTCCTCGTTCCGTTACCTCACCGCGACTGACGAAGTATCCAGCAAACCAGCTCGTGACAAAACCGCATCGAGTATCTTCTCTTGCGGCTCATCAAGCTCTACCAGCGGAAGACGAACTTCGGGTGTCTCCAGCAGGCCGAGACGCCACATCATATACTTAAGCGGAATTGGATTAGTATCCAGAAAGATAGACTGATTCAGTTCAAAGAGTTCGGTGTGCACTTCACGGGCTCGCTCAAGATCGCCCTTCTGGACAGCCTCATATAAAGCAGCTACTCGCGAAGGAGCGATATTGCCGACCGCGTTCATCAAACCGCTACCACCGAGAACAAGCATCGGGAGGCTAAGTGCTTCTACCCCGCAGAAGATTCGGAAATCCGGCCCCAACATTACCAGAAGCTCGGTCAATAGCTCCAGATTTTGATCGGCATGTTTGATGCCGACGAGATGAGGAACTTCTTGGGCAATCTTCATCACCGTTTGCGCCTTGATAGAAACCGCAGCGCGCCCCGGAATGTGATAGATCATCAATGGAAGCGCGGTCTGGCGTCCAACCTCACTAAAGTACTCCACTAATCCTCTTTGGGAGGGCTTTATATAGTATGGCGTGACCACGAGGGCCGCATCAGCGCCAGCTCGCTCCGCATTGATGGTCAATGTCAGGGTTTCGGCGAGTGATTGCGATCCCGTTGCTGCAACAACCTGGATCTTTCCGGAGGCAACTGCGATTGCGGTTTTGAGAAGTTCGGTGCGCTCCTCCACGGAGAGACTACTTGGCTCTCCCGTAGTGCCCGCGATGACTACTCCCTGGGATCCCTCTCTTATCTGGACCTCAATGAGCTCGGCGTATTTGTTGTAGTCGACCTTTCCTCCGCGGAATGGAGTGACAACAGGTGGGAAGGAACCGCGCAGAGAGGCTTTTTTCAGAGAAATCATACGATGAGTTACTCCTAAAAGTTACCTTCAACCTGAAGGTCAGGCTTTACGGTTCGTGGTGAACCCTTCGTTTGCGCCGAGCAGTTCTATCGGTTGGTCGAGGCTCTCCTGCCAGAGAAGCGATCCCATCCAGATGTTGAGCGGGCTATCCTGAATTGTGAGCTCATAGACATCTTCATCCAGCGAGGCATGATTGTGCACTGCCCATCCGGGAGCGGAGAGCATCAGATCGCCTGCCTTCCATGGATATTTCACGCCTTCCACAACACTGTAACCACTGCCCGCAAAGTAATAATTGATGGCTGCGCCTACATGACGATGGGGGCGATCCACGATGTTCTTGGGGCGGATGGTGATGGTCGCAAAGAAATTGCTCGTGGTCCCATTGGTGCGTCCTGTTGCCGGGTTGTAAAGAAGATAAAGCCGCCGCCCACGATAAGACTGCCCCAATGATGCGAGCTTTCCGAGTTCCATCTTCACTCGTTCCCATGGAAAGTACAGAGGCTGATGCTTCATCACATCGGGATTGATCAGCTTTTCGTACGGCATGAGGTAGGAGCCGTCTTCTGAAATAGGAAATGTCCCGAATGGACTCTCTGAACCGGAATGGTCGTCGTGCCCGCTGTAGTCCTTCTTTTTGCCGCCGAGCCTGGGCTCCTCCTCGGTGATATGAACCCTCATCTTTTCGAGCAGGGGCGCATTGCTATAGGTAAGCCGGACCTGCAGATCGTTCGTATTGTTGCAGTGCTCATAGACAACCCACGAGGGTGTATTGAAGGCATCAAACTGACCGTAACGAATCGTCTTGCCGTCAACGATGGACTCGCCGCCTCCCCGGATGCAGAAGTTCACCTGGGATGAGTTATGCCGAATCGGCCGTGTTCGTTCGCCAGGCTTCAGCACCTGGATCGAGACGCCGATACCTGGCGCGAGACCTTCCCCAACTCCGGCGAGAGGATTGGCGATGCGCGAGATCCGCCGGCCATTCTCTGGCAGAGGGAGGCTTGCCAGGCGGTCAATCTCCTGATCGATCTCTTCTTTGGTAATGGTGACTGCTGGGATCAATTCCGGCTTAGCCGGCTCCTCAAAACCCGTTCGATCCGCGAAATAATACCCGGCTTGTTCCATCTCGTCGATTCCTCCTGGATGCCGCTCCCTGTCCTCTGTGAGCAGGTGGCACTGAAACTATGATTCAGAATACCAGCGGAGTGTACCATAGGTAATACCTTATACCAAATTTAAACTCTCGCTTACGATGATTTCCCAGCAATTGACTTTGCCCCTACGATCTAGCCGTGAGAGAGCGTAGCCAATATACCTGATATTTATAGAGATCACTAGAGTCGACGGCACGGCCAGAATGCCAGGTTTTAAGGTAAAGAGGTGAATTGACAGCTTTCCAATCCAAAAGGTATAAACATTACTCCATGAAAGGTCGCGTCGAAAATTCTCTCCTTCTTTGCTTGCTCCCGCCGTGCCGGAGCTCAATCGCAAACGGACTTCGATAGGAAAACTCCATGCCCATCGCCACGATCAATCCTTCGAACGGTGAGACTCTTCGCACTTTCGAACCTCTTACGCCAGAGCAACTCGATCACAAGATCGATCTCTCTGCGACTGCATTTTCGCATTACCGCAAGATGGCGTTTTCAGAACGCGCGAAACGTATGTTCCGCCTGGGCGATATCCTCGAACGCGACAAAGCAAAGCTCGGGCGACTGATTACCATCGAAATGGGAAGGCCGCTGGCGCCTGCCATCGGCGAGATTGAGAAGTGCGCGTATGTATGCAGGTACTATGCCGAGAATGGACAACGTTATCTCGAAGACGAGATCGTTCAGACCAATGCCTCAAAAAGCTTTGTACGGTATCTTCCGCTTGGTCCTGTGCTTGCCATCATGCCGTGGAATTATCCTTTCTGGCAGGTGATCAGGTTTCTCGCACCTGCCCTGATGGCTGGCAATACAGGGCTTCTTAAGCATGCATCGAATGTGCCGCAATGTGCTCTTGCCATTGAAGACATGTGCCTGGAAGCCGGATTTGAAGAAGGTGTATTCCAGACGCTGCTGGTTGGAGTTGAAGAGGTGGAGAGCCTTCTCGCGGATCGACGCATCGTCGCCGCTACTCTTACAGGAAGCGAGCAGGCAGGTATTAAGGTCGGTATCGGCGCCGCGAAGCACGTCAAGAAGGTCGTACTTGAACTTGGCGGCAGCGATCCATTTATTGTCATGCCCTCAGCAGACCTGGATGTCGCTGTGAAAACTGGAGTGCGGGCTCGCCTTTTGAATAACGGTCAATCATGCATTGCTGCAAAACGCTTCCTTATCGCAGACGAGATTGCGGACGAGTTCGAGCAAAAATTTGTTGCAGCAGTTCAATCGCTGACGATCGGTGATCCCCTGGATCCGAAGACTGACGTAGGTCCGCTGTCGACTGCGAACGCCGTTCATTCGATCCATGCCGATGTAACCCGAACTATTCAAGCCGGGGCGCGGGTTCTTTGCGGCGCGAAGCCGCTTGATGGGCCAGGTTTCTTTTATGCTCCAACGGTCCTGACCGATATTCCCGTTGGATCCCCCGCGTACTGCGAGGAGTTCTTCGGGCCAGTCGCCTCGATCTTCCGCGTGCCGAACATCGATCGTGCCGTCGAAATTGCAAACGACACGCGGTTTGGTCTTGGGGCGAGCGCGTGGACAAACGATGCGAAAGAGCAGGAGAGATTCATCAACGACCTCGATGCCGGCATGGTCTTCATCAACGGCATGGTCGTCTCGGATCAAAGACTGCCTTTTGGAGGCATCAAGATGTCGGGCTATGGCCGCGAGCTCGCGCTGCATGGCATTCGAGAGTTTGTCAACGCGAAGACCGTTTGGATTCAATAGAGGGAGATCGATGTGATGGAGACTTTGGAACGCGCTCCAAAAATCAGCGAGCTGATTGATCAGCGGCCTATGAGCGGCTTCCAGATCAACACCATGCTGTTATGCGGACTTGTGCTGGTTCTGGATGGATTCGCCACACAAAGCATTGGCTTCCTTGCGCCTTCGATGGCCCAGTCGCTTCATCTCCCTGTAAGTACTTTTGGGCCTGTATTCGCAGCGGCGCTCTTTGGGTTAATGTTGTCTTCCATCCTGGCAGGGTCCATTGCGGATCTCGTGGGCCGGAAGGCACCGATCATCTTCGCAACCCTTACATTCGGGGTTTTTACGATAGCAACTGCGAGGGCTTCGAGTTTTCATCAGCTGGTAATTTTTCGTTTTCTTACGGGTCTGGGTCTCGGTAGCGCCATACCGAATGTCGTTGCTCTCGTCACGGAGTATTCACCCAGAAGACTGCAGCAAATCCTGGTGACGACACTCTTTTGCGGGATGCCATTCGGTGCGTTGCTGGGTGGGCTTATCAGTACCTTAATGTTGCCTCGCTGGGGCTGGCGATCTATCTTCTACGCTGGCGGATTCTTACCGCTAGGTGTGGCTTTAATTCTTACCTGGATGTTACCCGAATCCTTGCGATTTCTTAGTACACGTGGGGCAAGCAGGCAGATAGTCGACAGAATTGTCGCGCGTATTGCTCCAGGAGTAACTCGCTTCGATTTGGATTCTCCCACTTCGAAGGTCAAAGATGGGTTCGATGGTATCCCGGCGATTCGTCTCTTCACGGAAGGACGAGCCATGGGAACTATTTTGTTGTGGATTCCTTTTTTCATGAATCTGCTGTTGCTGTACTTCATTGTGAACTGGTTACCTGCGCTCTTACGTCAGACGCACATGCCGATGATCGCAGGCGTCATCAGCATCTCGCTGTTTAGCTTTGGAGGCATGGCCGGTTCACTTCTTCAAGGATATGCCATGAAATTTTATGGAGGAAGGCGCGTACTTCTAGCCGAGTTCATTCTGTGCATCGGTCTGGTTTGCTCTCTGGCCTTCATCGTATCGTTCCCACTCATGATGGCGATCACATTCGTTGCAGGCTTTTTTGTGCAAGGAGCGCAGGCTGGCATCAATGCTCTCTCCGCAACTTTCTATCCGACATCGATTCGATCGACAGGAGTAGGTTGGGCGCTTGGAGTGGGCCGTCTGGGTTCCATTCTTGGTCCAATCGTTGGCGGGATGATGCTATCCCATGCATGGACCCTGAAATCTATCTTTTTGGTTGGGTCTTTGCCTGCTTTATTTGCAGCTATTGCGATTTTACTCAGTTCATTTTTACCGATCGATCGCAGTCCCTATCGTTCTATTTGATGTGCACCACCTTCTAGATTGACAACGTTCTGCTTACAGCATCAGTCAGCAAACAAAGAGGATTTCGGAATGAATGATATGTTCGATCATCTGCCCCGGCGCCAGGTTTTAGGCATGCTCGCAGGATTAGGGGCGAACGCCCTTTTGCAGCGAACTCTTGCGGCACAGGTCACTACCCCGGCAAAGGCGCCTTCCGCGGGTTGGATCGATGTACACCATCATCTTTCGCCGCCCACCTATGCGGACCTTCTTCTGCAAAAGAAGGTCTTTCCTAAGCCCATGACTGGTTGGTCGCCGGAAAGAACCATCGAGGATATGGACCAGGCTGGTGTAGCCACTGCCTTCAATTCCATCGTGGCTCCAGGGGTTTGGTTTGGCGAGCCAGAACAGGCAAGACGGCTGGCCCGCGAATGCAATGAGTATGGCGCGAAGTTGGTCTCGGATTATCCGGGCCGGTTCGGCAACTTCGTTACATTGACGATTCCCGATATCGACGGAAGCCTGAAAGAGATCGAATATGCCTTCGACACTCTCAAAGCGGATGGCGTTATGCTGTTCACAAGCTATGGCGATAAGTGGCTGGGAGATCCTTTCTTCGCCCCTGTCTTTGAAGAGCTGAACCGGCGCCAGGCGGTTGTCTTTACGCATCCCACCACAAATGCCTGTTGCGCGAATTTGCTTCCCGATATCTCCGCCGCAGAAATTGAATATGGTACGGATACGACACGCGCGATTGTGCGCATGGTGTACAGCGGCTCCGCGAAACGCTACCCGAATATTCGCATGATCTTTTCGCACGGGGGCGGGACCATGCCATACCTGATCGGCCGTTTCGTCGATCGCGTCTCGCGAGGTTCCAGCACACGCGATCAGCATGATTTCCAGGCTGAAATCTCGAAGTTTTATTACGACACCGCGCAGACCTTCAACGCCGTTCCCATGACCGCCCTGAAGCATGTCGTCCCCGTATCGCAGATTCTCTTCGGGACAGATTATCCTTACCGCTCTTCCCTGGAGAACACGAACGGGCTGATCGCTTCAAAGGCCTTCGATCCCAAGGAGCTTGAGATGGTGAAGCGCAGCAACGCTCTCACTATTCTTCCTCGACTTAGACTAGGGGACCTTCATAGTGCCCTTAACCCAAACTCTCTTTGATGCAGGGTATTTCTAAAGAACGCTCGCCTCGAATAGTTACGACGAAGGACTCAATGCCTCGATGAACCGGTCCACTCAATCATTAGCTCAATCATTAATTGCCGTTATAGGGTTGGCTCTGTTCGTGTCAGCGCGCACAGCTTACTCGGAGTGCCACAAGACTATTCTCTATAACGGGAAGATCACCACAATGGATTCGCGAGATTCCACTGCTGCCTCAATCACAATTGAGGGTGATCGGATCACTGCCGTGGGAATCGCTGCTGGTCTCCCGAAGCATGATGGCTGTGCCCAGTTGATCGACCTAAAAGGACGAAGAGTCGTACCGGGGCTTATTGATAGTCACAATCACATTGTGGTGGTGTCATTGCGGCCAGGACACGATGTGAGAATGGATACCGCTGCTTCTATCGCAGACCTACAAAAGCTTCTCCGCGAAAGGATGGTCGGACTTCCACAGGGAAGCTGGGTAACGTCCATAGGGGGATGGAGCCCGGAACAGTTTTCCGAAGGAAGGATGCCGACGCAGACCGAGCTTGATGCCGTTGCGCCAGACTATCCGATCTATATTCAAACCGGCTTTGACGGCCCCGCGGCAACGAACAGTCAAGGTAGAGCTTTCTTCGGGACAAGGGGAATCAAGGTTGGCTCAGACGGAATCATTGCGGCCAACGCGCCTACCATCGCTGCCTTCGACGCCTTGAAGTCGCTTCAGACAGTTGAAGACAAAAGGCAGGGTGCGCTGGATGCAATGGCCTATGCGTCGAGTGTCGGTCTCACCATGTCCGACGATAAGGGAGGAACATGGCCGCTCGATACGCCGGGAACCAAAGGTATTGCGGAGACGGGCGACAGGACGAACGTTCTGAATCCCTACTCCGACTATGATTCCTTCGTTGCCCTTGACCGCGAGGGCAGGATGTCGATGCGGTTGCGCCTATTCTTCTACATGCAGGACCTGCATGAGGATCTTCCTTTCCTTCACGCTCGGCTCGATAACCAGTTTCCCGATTTCGGAGATGACTGGCTCAAAGTCTCAGGAATCGGCGAGCGTATCTACAGCGGCCCATTTCCGTTTTCACTCCATTCCTCGCCGGATGTTTATACGGCTGCAGCACGTCTGATTGCGCAAAAAGGCTGGGCGCATGACGAACATGCCATGGGGCTCGCGGATGAGAAGGAATTTACGGACGTTTGGGAAAAAATCAATGCTGAGACGCCGCTCGCTCCGCTTCGCTGGAGTCTGGCTCACGTTCCAGGCATTGACGAGCAGACATTGCTACGTCTTAAAGCGATCGGTGTGGGTGTGAGCGCAGCCGGTGGCCGTTACACAGCAAGTAATCCACCGCGTAACTCTCCAAAAGACATTCCTCCTTTCCGATTGTTGGTTGAGAGCGGAATCCACGTAGGATACGGAAGCGACGGCGGCACGGTGTCGGCACTCGATCCCTGGCTGCACATGTATTACATGGTGACGGGAAAGAACAGCGCAGGGCAGGTGGTGGCAGCGGGACAGACAATCACACGCCTGCAGGCGCTGCGAATGTATACGACAGGCCAGCCATGGTTCACCAAAGACGAGGCGAAGCTCGGCTCTCTTGAAGTAGGTAAACTCGCAGATCTTGTTGTGTTGAGTGAAGACTTTCTGGATACGAATCGCGTTTCCGACGATGCGATCAAGCATATTGCATCCGTCCTTACAATCGTCGGCGGCCGGATCGTTCACAATGGCGGCAAGCTGCAAATCGGCTCCTCGGGAGATCGATAGGGCAAGAAAACTGTTGCAACTTATATCTTGGGGTCTTAAATTTCTGTTCTTTGGAATCCATGCTCATGGAAATGAAGGCAATAAAATTCTTTGGTATAATCTAATACCTATAGTACCCAGCCCGCGAGGGGTAAAGTAGAACATCTTCGAGTATCTCTATATGTCAAATACCTTTCCGGTAGTGCCGTTCAAAATCGTAGGCGTCAAGCGGCGGCGGCTTCATGAACCCGTAGCAGATCAAATCCGGCAGGCAATCTTCGGAGGTTTGATCGTTCCCGGCCACAAACTACCGCCAGAACGCGAGTTGGCCGATCAATTTCAGACCAGCCGCCTTGCCTTGCGGGAGGCATTGCGCTCCCTTGAAAAAGAAGGTTTGATCATCATCAAACGCGGTTCCGGTGGGGGGGCATTTGTTGCCGATGCGGATAAAGCTCTCAACGCTTTGGCCGATTCCCTCAGTACCGTCGTGAGACTGGGGCCAGCGAAAAGCGCCAACCTGACGGAGATGCGTTCCATACTCGAACCCGAGACCACTCGCTTGGCAACCCTACGCGCCACTCCGGAGGATTTGAGCATTATTGAAGCGGTTGTTACCGCCCAGGAGCAGGAATTAAAGAGCGGAGAGATCAGCCGAAAACTTGACGCGGAGTTTCATCACTGTGTGGCAGCAGCCGCTCATAACAGCGTGATGAGTATTGTCGTAGACGCAGTAAACCAGTCTCAGCGTGACTTAATTCTTCGCTCCAAACGAACTGAGGAGATGCGTAAACGCGTGGTGCGGTATCACCGCGATATCTTTGAAGCCATCCGCAACGGAGACGCCGAGCGGGCCAAGCAGGCCATGAGTTCACACATTGTGGATGTGCAATGTCATATTGAGGCTTCGGACCATGAGTGATCGAATTCCCCGGTTATCGACAGAAGAGATGCCGGTCGAGCTCGCATCTTTTCTGGCTCCCCGAGTGAAACGATTAGGCTATCTTGGTGAATTCTTCCAGTGCGCAGCGCATCAGCCGGCTGCCCTGCTCTCGTTCCTCGAGTTCACGGAGCATCTGAAGCGCGCCCTTCCAAACAATCTGACGGAGGTGGTTGTCCTTTCGGTTGCCGTACTGATGAACAATGACTATGAGCGGGTGCAGCATGAGCGTCTCTGTATCAAGCTTGGCTTCAGTGAAGAGTGGCTTGGCGCAGTGCTCAACCTGAATAACGAGGATGTTCTGACGCCCGAGGAGCGATTGGTACAGCGGTTAGCGATCGCCATTGTCGAACGAGGTGGTCGCAATACTACTCCCGAACTAGAAGCCGCAGTCGCTTCCATCGGGGCGCCACAGGCGATCGCTGTATTAATGCTTGTGGGCCGTTATATTTCTCATGCGCTGATCGTAAATACGTTGAACCTCGCCCCGCCACGCAAGGCTGTACTCGCTCGGTAGAATTGCAGCTCTCTCTTCCTTGACCGCCGACTGGACAGATCTCAGCCTGCCGGGAAGGCGTTGCGTCGAAAACGGCCGATACGATTGACGAATGCGAACTTAGCAAATACTCACCTGGTGTAAATCTAAGCGGCCTTTTGCGCAGCCATGAGCTTCAAAAGTTCCTGGGCCGCGGAGGTCGATGATGCGGGGTTCTGCCCCGTAATCAAGCGGCCATCCGTGATGGAAAAAGGCTGCCAGTTCGCCATCTTCTCAAAGACAGCACCGAGCCGCAGCAGTTCATCTTCAACGAGGAATGGCACAACCTTCGTGAGCTTCATCGCTTCTTCCTCGCCATTCGTAAAGCCAGTTACGTGTTTCCCCTTTACCAGCGGCTCGCCCTTGTACTTAACATGGCGAAGCACCCCAGGCGAGTGGCAAACCAATGCAATTGGCTTGCCGGAATTGTAGAAGGATTCGAGCAACGCGATGGACTCCGGGCTCTCCGCGAGGTCCCACATCGGACCGTGCCCACCTGGATAAAACACTGTGTCGTAATCTTCTGCCTTTACATCCGCAAGCTTGAGTGTGTTGGCAAGGGCTTTTTGCGCCGCCGCATCCTTTTTGAATCGCGCCATCGGTGGCGTCTGATTTTCTGGTTGATCGCTTTTTGGGTCAAGCGGTGGCTGGCCGCCTTTGGGAGAAGCAAGCGTCAGGTCGACACCGGCGTCTTTGAAAACGAAGTAGGGAGCCGCAAATTCTTCCAGCCAGAAACCGGTTTTGAGGCCAGTGTTACCGAGTTGATCGTGCGAGGTTAGAACCATCAGAATTTTCACGTTCTGTCTCCTCCTAAGTTATGAACGATTAGGATTGAATCAGACCCTGAATCAGGGGACCCTGAAATTCAGCCTTGTTGCTGCGACCTTGGAACGCTGTGGAGACCTGGAAGCAAACCCGATGCTCCCGGCTCAACCGACTCGTCGATCATACTCCCGTCTCTCGAAAATTGAAGGCTCAAGATGAACGATCAACAAAAGAAGGAACAATATCCCGGAGTGCGAGATCAAGAGATCCGTGCAGCACTGGATCAACATTGGGCGGCGTCCGATGCCAACGATTTTGAAACGGAGCACCTCATCTATCTCGAGGACGCGGTGCTGGAATATCCGCAGTCGGGCGAGCGAACCCGCGGTCGATCCAATATACAGAACCAGCGCGCCGGTCAGCCGAGCGACAAGCGGTTTTCTATCCGACGAATCGTTGGCAGCGGTGATCTTTGGATCACCGAATTCATCCTGACCTATGACGGCAAGCCGTCCTACACCGTGAGCATCATGGAGTTCAAGGGCGACAAGGTTTCGCGGGAGACGCAATACTTTGCGGATCCATTCGTGGCTCCCGCATTCCGCGCTCAATGGGTCGAACGGATGGAAATATAATTTCGAGGCGCGGTTACCGGCGAAGCCAAACTGCATGATATGGGGTATCCTCGTTGCCAGCACATCCTCTAATGGAGGGGCGAGAGATGGATTGGAAACGGTTCGTCCAGTTTGCCCTGTTGGGTAGCAGTGATTTGGAGCAATATGCCATCCTGCTGGTACGCGTTTCGATCGGGCTGTTCTTCGCCATCTCCGGGGCAAACAAATTGTTTGTCGCCGGCGGCACGAAACCTGTTTACGAAACGCTCGTTAAGGCCAACGTCCCATTTCCCCACCAGACGGCTTATTTCGTGGCGGGTGTTGAGTTCGTTTGCGGATCCTTGGTGGCTGTGGGGTTTCTTTCGAGCCCGGCCTGTATGGCTTTATTGATCGATATGACCGTCGCCACCCTGACCAACGCGATTTCCACCCTGCCTAAAGAACTTTCGCCTCTTAACCGGCTCGACGATTTTCTCTACCTTCCGGAAGTCTTGTACGTGCTCTTCTTTATCTGGCTGATCTGCTCCGGTCCGGGAAAGTTCAGTGTCGATTACTGGCTCGCCGGCAAGTTACTGAGGTAAATCGATCGACGAAGCAGCATTGCGAAGCGCGCTAAACACGGCGGCATAATCGGCATGCACTGCTGGCTAAAGCGTAGCGGCTACCAGTAATACAGGGCTTCCACCTTCGGTGTGCCCGGTTCGCCATCGATAATCTGCGTGCTCAACACGATCTCGAAGTTCCTCATATCAGCAGATGGTTTCCGATTGAAGACGATCTGCAAAGAAGAAGGATCGACGACAAAGTCCCCCGCAGCAACAGTGCCTCCCCGGCCGATGCCAGCAACCACCAACGTCGGTTTTCCGGTGTTTGCGTCTGTGAACCGTGCGACGATCGCATAATCACGATAGTTGTTAGTCGCAATCTGCTGCGTTCGATCGACCGTCCAATCGACCTGATTTGGTGCCGTCGCGTCGACAATGCTAAATTTTGTCATGTCAGAATTGTTTGCAAAGTGAAAGCGCAAGGGACGCAGTAATCGAAGGGTCCACGCGTTATCGAACGCCCCAATTACGACCGAAGGACCGTTGCGAAGATCCGTCAGGCTAGTAGCATTTTCTCCACGCAAGCTGTATTTCTTACCCGCAGACTGCATGACGCCGGCGATCTTGGTGATGGGGCTGAGATCGTCAATGATGACCGCTGTTAGATTATCGTTGAGCGTAACCTGATGGGAGGGTTCGTTCGCACTACGGAGGGAGATGGCCGTATATTGTGTTTGATCCGCTACGCAGAAGAGAACCGGGTCACTCGAGCCCAGGATGGGCCCCCAAAAATCCGCAAACGCCAGGCGCTTGCCATGTTGCCACACGAGGAGTGCTGTCCCTGCAGTCAATAGCAAGAGGCAAGCTGCCCCTAGTGCTAAATACCATCGAGATCGCCGTCGATGGGACGGAGCGGCCTCTGTAATAGGGGGCACTTCCAAGACTGGTTGGTTAGCCAGCAGTTCAACTGGAACAACTGTCGGGAAATGAAACTGAGGAACGTAGGAGCCGGGAGGAAGGGAAATTCGAACCTCGTCTTCATGGCCCGGCTCCTGATAGTACTGAGCGATGCGCTTCCGGATTTCCGCAGCGGTTACGCGAACGATAGGATCTGAGGCAGTGTCGTAATCCGCAGTTTTGCCGAAGATTTCAATTCCTAATGTCCGCTCTTTAAGGTCTTCCGAATGGCCGGAGAGCGTTTGGTCCACCACATAACGTAAAAAAGACGGAAACCGGCGACTGTGGTTGAAGAATTGATTGGCGAGCAACCGTTCCAGCTGGGCCTCAATAGAGCGCCGCTCTTCCTCCGTGTAAACCCCGTGTGTCGCGGTTAGCTGCATCGTGATTCTCTTTTTCTAAAACTGGAGGATTATAACTTGCTGCGGCCACAAATTTACGGCCTTCCTTCGTCCCATGTAAGTATTGTAAAAAGAGACTTAAACGCATTCTTAACAGGTAAAGAGTCTTAGACTTGCCGCAAGGACCTGTTGCACGGAACCCCTTTGTGCAGTAGCTCCCCCTCCCCGTCCAAAGTGCGCAAAGTCTTCGAACGAGATGGGTTAAGTCTGGACTTCGGGTGTGGGACTGGTGCGGCTCCGGGAGTCCTGATGGTTTTTCGGGGTGGTTTGTGTCAAGTTTGGGGTGATGTGCGGCTCGCGCTTCGGGCATACGGACGACCTCCGCATCTTCTGGGTCCGGGGAGTGATCGTCATGGGATGCTTCGTCTGGGCGGTCTGTTATGCGACCGCGTTGGAAGAGCCACGTTACAAGCAGTTCTTCCCCGAACCTGCTCCTCCATGTAAACAAATTCGTGAGGTACCCGATACGAGGCGGTTTGCGAGTTCCTTGGCGGCTTCTCGCACGATCACCTTCTTCGCAGCTGCCAAATCTGGCGGGCACGGGAAGATGCTTTCTTCGGATGGCGTGCCGCTAATGATTCCAAGGATGTTTTCCCGAGTCAGAAATCGTCCCACGTTTTCAGGCAACATCTGCTTGCGGATATAGTTGAGAAGGTTTTCACGTATTGCACGTGCATCATCGTCGGTCCAACTGGCGATTTCCAAGAGAAGTTTGTCTTCAATCTCGAATCTAGATCCCGTGCGCGAGGTTAGGTCTAACTGATGCGCAAAGGATTTCAAGTCTCGCAACTTCAGTCCGGTCGCCTTGAGAAACTTGGCCCTGAACTCCGAGGCCTGGGATTTTGTCCGTGCGATGACGCTGAGCCTTGAGACGACCTCTTCCGAAACGGACTGATTGGATATCAGTCGAATAGCTGGAAGAACCTTGGCTGACGATCTGATCTTCCGGTAAGCATCTGCCAAGCGCCGGAGCACAGAGTTGTTTCCAGTTTTCTTATCGCTCTTCGTTAGTCTGGATAAATTCCACTTTGCATGCGGCTCTGAGCCGGAGTACTTGAGCTGAATGATTTCGATCTGATCAGCCTCTCCAACTTCGACACTCCCATAGAGCACGGTGCAATCAACGCCATCGTAGTCTGTAGACTGTTCAGCTGATTTGCTCTCTGGGCCAACTCCCTCGACCGAAACTGCGGTGACACCAGTGCGTGTGTCCAGTAGTTTCATTGCTTGGGAAAGAGCCCAGAGTTCGTGAAAGCTGGTCCCAGCCAAAGACCCTCGTGCGGCCCGATAATCTGCAGCGTTCATTTGTCAGTCTCACTTGTCCACGCGTGCAGATGATGCTTTCGTATCCAATTCTGAGTTGACACGTCAGTGGTGATGAATCATTGTAAGCGAAAATCCGGCGAAGGTGCTCGCTACGTTCGGCAAGAGAAGATCCCTGACGAAGGAACAGCACTAATGGAGGTTACTGCTACTCAATCGTTTTTTCCCGACTTCACGAAGATATGAGCGAGCAGAACGCGCTTTTCGAATGAGGCGGATCACCTACAGCTGAACTGGCGTGGTGCAACGCTCCACCGCTTGGTGCAGACGGCCGGGCCACGCAAAATGGAATGGAAATCGCTGCTGCTGCATCATTGCGGAGTCTTGCCACGCTCTGAGGTTTTTCAGAAAACATCCGAAAAATTCAGCGCGTTCTCCGGGTGAGGTACCCTGAAATGCTGCCGCTGTGACTTGAGGCTCAACGCTAAGAGTCGCCGGAAAGCCGACGTCACTCAACATTGAGTCATAGATCGTCTCTGCCATAGGGATCGAGGGATCAAGTCGACTTCTCCAAAAGTCAGGAAGATACCCCAATTGTTTCTCGGGAAAATCATCGCGCAGTTTCTGGAAGGCGGGCTTATCGCTTCGCAGGATGAGGTAAGAATTCAGCTCCAGCACAAACTCAAGCTGCGCAGCAGCCGATAAGAATTTTTCCTTGGTTCCGAAGACGTCTGGCCAATACGATCCGACGCTTTGCTCCCAAATTTCTTCGTTACGCCCGCTCTTCATCTCTGGTAAATTGAGCGCACCTCTAAAGGGCCAGAACAGAATTGGCTCGAGTGCGCTACCTTGCTGGCCAGACGACAGACGGTGCACATAGCGCGGAAGCACCTTCGACAGAAAGGATAATCTCTTGCGGGCCACTGCGTAGGTGGATAGCGTTCTCAGGCCCAGATAGATCTCATAGGCAGGACGCGCAAAAGGTACGGTCTCATCGCCGGAGTCGTTTATCGCCTTTAAATGGTCAATCTGACAGGACTTTACAAAAGCCTCCGTCATGACGTTCCCTATCGATTCAAACCACTCCGGACTTCCATATCTGACGAGGTTGAGCCCGAGGTCGACCAACGAAACGACGGCCGGCATGAATTCATTGCGATAGAAAGTGCTGACTTGGCTCTTCTTTTCTTCTGAAATGCCATACGAACTATTGCTCCCTTGAAGCAATGAATCCCACCTCTCCACCACTATCTGCCGCGCCATTTCAAGCAGCATATTGAATTTGGCGGGCTCTCCCGAGGAAATCATCGCTTCAGCAAACCGACCAAGCCGCTCACGGCTCCCGATTAAGAGTTCGGGGGCCGGGGTTGACTCCACAGCCTGCGATAACAGCGCCGGGCCAAGCGTTTCCCGGAAATGATCGAATCGCTGACGTGCGCGCTTTTCCGCTTCACGGTCAATCTTGGGCTCATACATCAAATCCAGATCGCTCGAGCTTGCCGGTTTAAGCCCTGTGTTGTGCTTGATCCAGATATCACCTGACCTGAAATAGGTTTTGCTATCCGCTTCGCCGTCGGTAAGGACCAGGATCGGGCGAGGCTGGGCGGCGGCAAGAACGACAAGCACGTAGGTCTCGCCATCCGAAGCTTTCATGTTGAAAACTTCAAAAATGGGCTCAGGAGAGAAATATTTCGCTAGTATCGGGGAGATCCGGGCTGCATCGAAGTCTTTGGCATTCTCAACGTTATAAAACTTCTTTTCCTTCTGATCAGCGCCGATGACAATCAGCCGCTCACCTTTCGTGTGAGAGTTAGCATGCCCCTGCACTAACTTTAAGAACTCCAGCCGGTCGCCCCCTCTGGAGATATTCACTGCACGTTTAAGCTCGCATGCGGGATGCTCTATCCCACGTAGAACGATGTCCTCCACGGTCGTTGCATAACCGTCAAAACGTTGCGGCAGTGAGGCTGAAAGGTTTGGGTCGGTCGATTCTGGCATGGAATCCTTTCAAACAGCGCTGCACCATTATGCAACTATCTGCCATGCAAAATTGGATTGGGGCACGGACGTCATGAGCTTACAGAAACTCGCTGTCGCGTTGTTCTCCTTCGGAGCCATGGTTTGCGCTTTTTTGCAGCGTATTACTGGCTCCAATCAAGCAAATCGGCGCCACCGGAAGTGGCAACCCTAATGCCTCCCCTTCCGATCACGGAAGAAGTTTTTCACGGATGAGATCAGCAGGGTGATGCGGACGACACCTATGACGCACCTTTATTGCGGAATGCTGAGACGTTTCGTAATAAAGAGGGGTCATTACCTTCTGACTAAACCATTGTGAGACCGAACAAACAAAGCATCATCCTCACTTCTTCGGTATCTTCGGCTCCGGCACCGGCGGCGGCGGCGGCATCGGAGTCTCCATCGACTGATTACTCCCACGCTTCAGGACTAAAGTTGGCGGAGTCTTTTTGCCGGGCAGCTTCTTTAAGGACGGACCTTCGGCTTCCGCCGCTCGTACTGCGCCTCGCTTCATTGTCACATCACCTGTTTTATGAAGGCCTGGTAATTTCCTCACCTGATCTGCGCCCATTAGTTGGTTCCTTTCTTTCGCGGGCGAAGCATATCACGCAGCGTGTACCGCAAGAAAGCCCCCGTTCGACTCGATAGGCCTACCGCTTCGGCAGACTCTCTTATGGGGCAATTCATCACGAACGCTTAGGTTTATTTCATCAACTGCGTATTGCAGTCCGACGCAGTTCCTCATAACGTGTTCTAGCTCTTGCCAGAAGCGCCGGTTGATAATGCAGCTGCTCCAAGAAGCTCTCCGTGGATTGTTTCAACGCGTCGAAGAAGTTTCGCAGTCCGAATGAGAGGATTCCACCACGTGCGGTGATGACTTCTTGTTCGGGCGTCAAGGCCACACTAAAAAGATTCCAACTATGAATCAGAGCGTGTCTGTACGCCTGGAGGAGCGCTTCCGCGTGTGGCCTGTAGCTAGGTGGAAAGTGAGCACGGAACGAAAGGGGGGATCTGCCTTCCGTTCTTTTTCCCGTATCCGTAAGAGGAAATTGCGTCAAGGGCGCAGAATAGCGAGATCGCGATTACGTGCCCACGGTGCTCGAGACCACCGGTACGAGCAGTGGCATCATCCATTACGTTAGAGATCTCCAGCAGCCTCGAAAGTTCGAAGATTCGTTTCACAATCAAGACGAACTCATGGTCATCGGCAGGGGCTGCAGGCCAGGCGCTTGGTTGCCACGACACAAACCTAACCATTTCGGCAGGATGGAGCATAGCCCCTGTCACCGGCAAAGACTCTAGCGGCGAGGGTGGAGTGAAATCCAATTTATAAAGCATCAAGTCTCCTGAGCGGTGTTGAACTTTCCCTACCTACTTAGCCAACCAGCGCCTTCGCCTTTGCGAAGCGAACCAAGTTCACCCGCGACCTTGCTCGCGTGATTCGCGCGGCTTTTCATCTGTCTTGATTATTTCAGTAAAGCACCCACCCCAAGGTGGAACCAAGGGGCGGGCTGGGAACAGGACTACGGGCTCATCTTGGGGGTGCCGTTCCGGTAGATCCAGGACAAGACACATGCCACGACAAGGTAAGGGTGGGGGCAGGCCAAGGCAACAACCAAGGCAACGACGGGAGACTGCGACATAATATTTCTCCTTTCCCCTTAGCACTCGATTGTTCGTGTGTGCCAAAGACATGGCAGCGAACGCATGACGCTTTGGGGAATGTTTATCCCACGCGGAGTCGGAAATGGTCAAAACCAGCCTGTTTTCGACCAATTCGCAGTATCCGAAGAATGACGACCAGTCCCTCTACTTCCAGGCACTCGGTATGCAGTCGGGGGGTAGCCGGGATAAGCAGAAGTTGACTGCACAGGGAGCGGCTGAACTGTTCTGGGAACTGTTCATCCACCAACTGCAATGAGGAAGCCACCTGCGATGCTGCGCGGCTAAGAAATGGTTCAGAAGGCCTACTGGACATGGTCTTACTAGACATTCTCTCAGGGCGATACTGTTCGGTGAGGGCTTGGGGTTCGTACGCCGGCTCGCCATACTTGCCTCACAGCCCTAAATTATCGTTGACGGCAACAGCCAGGTCCTGCTCCGAACCAAGATATCGTTCCGTCGTTTGAATGGAGCTATGCCCAAGCAGAAACTTGATCTGTTCCAAATCGCCACCGTTTTTGCGACAGAGCTTCGCGCAGGTCCGGCGCAGGTCGTGGGCGCCGAAGTTCTCGATCCCAATCTGCTTTGCCGATTGCTCAACGACCGACCAGATCGCCCAGTCGCCCAACTCGTCGCCAATCAACTTCCCGCTCTTGGAAAGCGGCCGCAGCAAGCGGCCATCTTCGATCTTGCCCGCGATCATCCAGGCGTCGATTCCGTGCTTGACCCAAAGTGGAATTGCCACGGTGCGGACTCGGCCGCCCTTCCCACAAAGATCGGGCAAGACCCATCGGCCCTCCCGCATCTCGATACCGTCAACGTCCAGACTGGCCAGCTCCTGTCGCCGCAGAGCGCAGCCCAGCAACAACGCCAAAATCGCGTAGTCCCGCTTCCCTTTGATCTTGGAGCGGTCAGGGACCGTGAGAAGCTCCTTGGCCTGCTCCCGCGTGAGCCAGTTCCCCACCCTGGTTCCCTTCTGGGAGAGGTTGGGAACGCCGGCGAGGTTGGCGGCCTCCTCCGCGCCGATGATTCCATTGCGTTGCGCCTCGCCGATCAGCTTGCGAACGCCAGACAAACGAACATTCACGGTGGAGGCGCTCAGCTTCTTCTCCAACATGGCAGCACGGTACTCCATCAAAAGGGCGCGCGATAACGGCTGCTTTCGCTCCTCGCAAAGCGCGAAGACCTCATCCAGTGCCTTGGCGTAGTTGCGCTTGGAGTGTTCGGAGGCGACGGAGTTCAGCACCATCTCCCGCAGAGCCTGGAATGCCGCGGCGCGGTCGAGCGGAGACGCATCCGCCGCGTGCATCAGAGCGAGCGAGGCGCTCATGCCATCCCACTCGTACGGGTACGAACCGTTTCATAAGGGAGATGAGTGTTCAAATCCCAATTTTGCAGCAGGCTGCTGCAAAATTGGTTGGGCTTGGCGAATCCGCTTTTTCTAGCGATTCCGAGTGCGTTATTTCCCATTACTCGGCTCCCTCCGCAACGTCTCTATCTCTGTGCGGAGCTTGTTGACGACCTCCTGAAGGTCCTCGACTGTGGGCAGCTCATCTTGAATTGGCGCCGGCAACTCGCGGGTTACCCGATAGGTGGACACCCCGATCGGCTGATTGATGTTCTCGAGAGCAAACTCCACCATGGGACCGCTCCGGCTTTCGCACAAAAGAACCCCTATGCTCGGCCCCTCGACCGGGGTTCGCATCGTGCGGTTCACGCCAGCCAGGTAGAAGCTGAGCTTGCCGGCGTACTCGGGCTCGAAATCGCCGACCTTGAGCTCAAAGACAAAATAACGGTGCAGACGGACGTGGTAGAAGAGCAGATCGATGTAGAAAATTCGATCGTCCACGGTGAGCGGAACCTGGCTGCCGACAAAGGAGAATCCGCGGCCCAGCTCCAGGAGAAGATCCCGGAGATGGCTCAGGAGGCCATTTTCGATCTCTCTTTCCTTCGCCGCCGTCGTCACAGTGAGAAAATCGAAGTTGTAGGGGTCCTTAAGAATCTGCTCCGCCAGATCGGACTCTGGAGGGGGCAGCTCTCGCTGGAAGTTGGTCAGTGCCTTCCCTTCCCTCTCGCGAAGTTGGCCGGAGATCATGTGGACCAGGACATTACGGCTCCAGCCGTTCTGCAGGGCGGCGCGGAGATACCATTCCCGAACCTCGCCCTCCTTTACGCGGTCGAGGAGGACCATGTGGTGACCCCACGGCAATTTTGCAGCAAGCTGCTGCAAAATTGCTTCGTCCGGCCAAGCCTCCGCGAAGGTCCTCATATAACGGAGGCTACGGGGGCTGAAGCCCTCCACACCGGGAAACTCGGCCTGCAGGTCCTTGGATAGCCGGTCGACGATCTTGCCGCCCCAGTCTTCTCGGTCGAATCTCTGGCTGATCTCCCGGCCAATCGACCAGTACAGTAGAACCAGCTCCCGGGTAACGGCGAAGGCGGCCCGAACCTGGGCACCACGGATGCGGGTTTTGAGCTCCTGCAGGAGTTCTTGGTAGCCGGACGGTAGCTGGAGGCTTTTTGGCACGCATTTAGCCTAGCATAAAAATTTACTAAGACAATCCACATTATCGTTGGTAAAAATGACTGAATCTAAGTGGTTTATGGCTTGACTTCATCAAATTACAGTTGTCTCTTGCGGGATCTGCGCGAATCCTCGACAACGTAAACCGCGTTGACCCGCACCCTCGCGGACGCTTTGACGCGCGGTGCTCTTACCGACCGAGCGAGCCCTGCACTTGACCGCGGGAGTTCAGGGTGTGCTCGGCGCCGCACGATGCGCGGTGGTCAGACGCTGGTGCTTGTCGCTGTGGGCGACCGCGCGTCGTGAATCGGCATGATCGGCGCGGCACGATACTATCCGTGCTCCATCCGCCGCAAGATTTCTTTCTCGGCGTGGATGGTGTCTGCGGCGGCGAACAACCGCCCCATATCGTGCTTTTGTCCGGCAACGATTTGGAAGTCGCCGGAGGGAACACGCACCTAGAAAGCTGGCGGGGAAGATGTCGCACTCATCGGTTACGATCTCGCGCTCAAACCGCGGTCGCGGGCGTAGTAACAAACTCGCGCGCGACCTGTTGCGAAGTTTTCGGGAGTGGTTCTTTGTCCTGGTCCAGAATCCACCACTAATTTCAGGCTCGATCATCGGCACATCATCATGGCTCACGACCAGCATGAACATGCGGCCAATGCCGGACGCTTGCGATTGCGTCTTTGCAACCGCGCTGCTCAAAGGATTTTTCGCTCAAATTGCTCCTCGGCTCGTTTCGATGGGTATTGATCTGTAAGGCAAGGTAGGGTAATCATCCAAAGCGGCCGGTCGAACTTTTTTGAGTTTCCCACAGACCCACAATCTGACGTTGACCCTGCCGGTGGGTACTAGGTCCTTGTAAGACACCCCCAAGATGGCAATCAACACCGGACTGCACGAGTAGCCACTGTACTTAGAAGGAGAACTCAGTTGAAACCAAAACATGGGTAGCGCGCATGCTTTCAGTCCCAGTCCACACGGCGTGGTGACCTCGAGACATCCCGTTCAGACTCAGTGATCCTGTCGCGACGAGAATTCCTCCTGGAAACACATTGTTTAACGAAAGTCGTCTATGAGACCCCTCTTATAGAACGGGATTTCTGCCCCACAGTCTTCTGTCCACAGTTCATTCTTTGAGAGGCTTCATGATCGAATCACAAACAAACTCCCCGTCGGCGACTGAAGCCGGCCCTACGTCATCCTTGCCTGGTACCGAGAATCCGGAAAATACTCCTCCGGCCATCACTTCAGCGGCTGACACTCAGTCTTCACCGCCACCGCAACCAAGCAAGGCCTTCGAGATCTTCACTCGGATCAAGCACACGATCGGGGCGCAGACTCACTTGTCCGACGCCAACATCGCTGTTGCCGCCTTCTGGGTGATCTCTACCTGGTTCCAGGATGCCCTTATCGTGCTTCCGTGCTTGGCGATCACCGGCCCTGACCACGAGGCGACCGAACTTCTGAGCGTCCTCCATGAGCTTTGCAGTGGATCACTGCTCCTAGCAGGATTTCGGAGGGGGGATCTCATGGATGTGTCCCGGCGGACCCTTCTGATCTCAGAACCCCACCTAAGCAATCAGACCGCAGCCCTTTTGGGAAACTTCACCAACCGGGGATTCATGATTGTGGAGCAACGATACTACTTATTTTGTCATAGTTCCAAAGCGATCTACATCGGTGACAGTCCGACGATTAAGAGGATCCAACACGCGATCTACATCGAGGTGACGCCGGCGCTGAATGCGGAGAAACGAGTTCCTCCCAAAGGGGTTGACCTGTCTGTCGAGAACCTCAACGCCCACCTGGCTAAGTATCGCGAAAGGAATTTGGATCAGGTGCGTCGTCTCGAGTTCACCCCCACTGGGGTCTCGCCGGAGACCGGTGCCATCGCCAAAGCGCTCGGAAGCTGCATCGTGGATTCGACCGACCTTCAGGCGGCGCTCGTTTCAATTCTCGCGCCGCGCGACCGGCAGCAGATCTCTGAAAGGCTGGATACAGCCGAAGCCTTGATCGTCGAAGCAGTGCTCGCCCTGAGCAGGGGAGGCGCCGACCAACTTTATGCGCGGGAGATCGCGGTCGAGGTCAACCGCCTAATAGAAGTGCGGGGCGAGAGAGCCAAACTTAGCCCGGAGAAGGTCGGACATCGGCTGAGGAAGTTGGGTCTGCCCACCCGGAGGTTGAGTCAGACCGGCAATGGCTTGGTCATGGACAAAGAGACGAGGACGCGGCTTCAGATGCTGTCTGCGATGTACGTTAGGGAGGATCAGCTCGCTGTCACTGAAAACCTCCACAGCTTGCAAGCAACAGAAAATAAGGGAGTTGGTGAGGTTATGTAGGTAATGTAGGTTTATAGGCACCCATGTCAGAGAGACTTTATCTAAGTCACCTAAAGTGAGCGACTTTCACCTTATGGGGCCAGGACTTCAGCCTTATGGGTAAACCCACATTTTTTCGCGACTCTTCTGGAGATCTATTTAGCTGCAGCCGCTGGTGCTTCCGCAACTCATGCATCGGTAGCAGGAGCCGCTGCGGGTCATGATGGCTCCACAGGTGGCGCAGGAGGGGGCGTCGCCCATGTCGTACATGGACTTCATGGCTTCGGAGGCGTGGTAGATGCCGCGGTCTTCTAAAGACAAGGGATTAGGGTTCAGGGTGTAGGGTGTAGAAGACTCCGAGCCGCTGCGGGCCGTGAGGTCTGGGGCGATTCCCTGCTGGGGTGGGGTGGTGGTGTAGTGCTCGTCCGGGAAGATCTGTGGGGCTTCGGAGGAAGACGAGATGCGGGGGTCCTTCGCTTCGCTCAGGATGACGGCATTGGAATAAGAGGCGCTGAGCGATGGGACAACGGTGCTGACGGGTACCGATGGATTGGCTAGTCCGCTCAAGCTGGATAACTCGACACGATTGCCTGGGCTGGTGACGGTGCCTTCTACGGGGATGGCTTGCTGGGGGGCGAGGCCGCTGAAGAGGTCGAGCTGGTGGCCGGAGAGGAAGCGGATCTGGATCCAGCGGAAGATGTAATCCATGATCGACTTGGCGTAGCCGATCTGCTCGTTGCCGGTCCAGCCGGAGGGCTCGAAGCGGGTGTGGGCGAACTTCTCGCACAGCACGCGCAGCGGCACGCCATGCTGGAGCGCGAGAGAGACAGCGGTCGCGAAGGAGTCCATCAATCCGGAGACGGTGGAGCCTTCCTTGGCCATGCGGATGAAGATCTCGCCGGGCTGACCGTTGGGGTAGAGGCCGACGGTGATGTAGCCCTCGTGTCCGGCGAGGCCGAATTTGTGGGTGACGCTGGCGCGCTCGGCGGGGAGACGGTGACGGACGGCGCGAGGCGGGGCCTGGGCGTCGATGGAGTCAGAGTTCTGCGTGGCGGCTTCGGCGATGGCCTTGAGCTGAAGCTCGAGGGCGGAGACGCGGGTGTGGGCGGCGTCGATGGAGGCTTGCGCGGCGGCCATGGTTGCGGCTTTGGCTGCGGCTACGGCTTCTTCGATCTCGATGGTGCCGGCGGCTACGGGAGCGACTGCGGCTACTGCTTTCGTTCCCTTCTTGTCGGCGTCGGTCTGGGCGTTGACGTTGAGGGGCTGAGTGCCTTTGGAGTTGTCGCGGTAGATGGCGACGGCCTTGAGGCCCTGGCGCCAGCTCTCCATGTAGGCCTCGGCGATGTCGTCGACGGAGCAGTCCTGCGGGAGGTTGACGGTCTTCGAGATCGCCCCCGAAAGAAACGGCTGCGTCGCCCCCATCATCTTGATGTGGCCGAGGTAGTGGATGCTGCGCGTACCTTTGGCGGGCTTGAAGGAGCAGTCGAAGACGGCGAGGTGCTCGGGCTTGACGCCGGGAGCGCCTTCGATGGTGCCGGTGGCGTCGATGTAGCTGACGATGGCGTTGACTTCGGCCTCGTTGTAGCCGAGCTTGATGAGCGCGGAGGGGACGGTGTTGTTGACGATCTTAATCATGCCGCCGCCGACGAGCTTCTTGTACTTGACGAGGGCGAGATCCGGCTCGATGCCGGTGGTGTCGCAGTCCATCATGAAGCCGATGGTGCCGGTGGGAGCGAGGACGGTGACCTGGGAGTTGCGGAAGCCGTGCTTTTCACCGAAGGCGAGTGCGCCGTCCCAGGCGTTGCGGGAGGCTTCGATGAGGGTGTCGAGCTGCGGGACGACGAAGGGCTCGCTGCTGTTTTTGGACTTGCCGATGTTGTTCACCTCCGCACGGTGCATGCGGATGACGTCGAGGAAGGGCTCGCGGTTGACGTAGAAGCCGGGGCAGGCTCCGCCGGCGATGTGCGCCTGTTGCGTGAGCGGTGTGGCTGCTCCGAGAGCGGGGCAGCTCTCGGCGATGCGCGAGGACTGCCAGTAGGCGTCGCCGCAGAGGATGCTGGTAAGCGTAGCCGCAAAGTCGCGGCCGGCGTCGGAGTCATACGGCAAGCCGAACGCCATAAGAAGCGCGCCGAGGTTTGCGTAGCCGAGTCCGAGTGGGCGATAGTCGTGCGAGTTCTTCGCGATCATCTCGGTGGGGTAACCGGCGGCGTCGACGATGATCTCCATCGCAGTGGTGACGATGCCGATGGCGTGACGGTAGGCGGGAATGTCGAACTGGCCTCCCGGAGTGAGGAACTTCAGGAGATTGAAGGATGCAAGGTTGCAGGCGGAGTCGTCGAGGAACATGTACTCGCTGCAGGGATTGGACGCGTTGATGCGTGCCGTGTTTTTGCTGGTGTGCCAGCGGTTGATGGTGGTGTCGTACTGCATGCCGGGGTCGCCGCACTGCCAGGTGGCTTCGGCGATGGTGTGCATGAGGTCGCGGGCCTGGAATTCCTTGACGGGCTTCTTGTCTTTGACGGTGCGGGTAGTGAAGGTGCTGCCGGTTTCTACGGCGCGCATGAACTCGTCGGTGACGCGCA
Organism: Edaphobacter sp.; assembly: GCA_050012935.1. Classification (GTDB taxonomy): domain Bacteria; phylum Acidobacteriota; class Terriglobia; order Terriglobales; family Acidobacteriaceae; genus Edaphobacter. The sequence goes on from JBEKGF010000015.1 coordinate 70,255, forward strand.
CGGAGTTGTTGGCGTTCTGAAAGAAGATGGAGGTGTAGGCCTCGGAGTCGGGGCTGGAGCCGTCGTAGCCAGCCTGGACGAGATGCCACGCCTTCTCTTCTTCCTTCACCTTGCACTGGATGAAGTCTTCGATGTCGGGATGGTCGACGTTGAGGATGACCATCTTGGCGGCGCGACGGGTCTTGCCACCGGATTTGATGACGCCGGCGAAGGCGTCGAAGCCACGCATGAAGCTGAGTGGGCCGGATGCGGTGCCGCCGCCCGAGAGGGTTTCCATGCTGCCGCGGATGTTGCTCAGGTTGCTGCCTGCGCCTGATCCCCACTTGAAGAGCATGCCTTCGGTTTTGGCGAGGGTGAGGATGGAGTCGAGCGAGTCTTGCACGGAGTTGATGAAGCAGGCGGAGCACTGGGGCTTGCGGTAGCCGGTGACGCTAAATTCGACGGCGCAGGAGTGCGGGTTCCAGTGCCAGTTCTGGGCGTCGGAGTTGGGATCGAGGCGGTCGCAGCCGACGTTGAACCAGACCGGGGAGTTGAACGCGACCTTCTGGTTGAGGAGCAGGTGGGCGAGCTCGGCGTAGAAGGTCTCGGCGTCCTGGGGCGAGGCGAAGTAGCCGCCAGCGATGCCCCAGTCGCGGATGGACTCGGCGACGCGGGTGATGAGAGCGCGGACTCCGGACTCACGCTCGGAGGTGCCGTTGAGGCCGTGGAGGTATTTGGAGGCGACGATGTTGGTCGCGGTCATGGACCAGTCGGCGGGAACTTCGACGTTCTTCTGCTCGAAGATGACCTTGCCTTTGAAGTCCTGGATAATGGCATCGCGGAGCTCCCAGGTGATCTCGTCGTAGGGGGAGATGCCGGGGCGGGTGAAGTGGCGATCGAAGGTCAGGCCAGGGGCGCGGGAGGTAAAGGGAGGCGCGGTCTGGTAGTCGGCGGTGTGAGTCTGGCCCTGAGTTTGGTTGGGGACGGTCGCCATCGGTGAAACTCCTTCAAATTAGATGAAAATCTGTAACTTTTGGCTCACGGCGTTCAGTGAGTCTGGGCCGGTTCTCGGACTTACTCTATGCCTCGCGGCGCTGGCAGATTGAGCCGGCGGGGGAGGACGTCGGGGGCAGAGGAGCGAAAAACTTACAGCAAAACCGAAGTGTCTTGGGGTATTGCAGTCGTGAAAGTAACGCCCCCTATAGGGTCTGTCAAGTATAAAGCACAACATGTTGTGTTGCCTGTGCGAATACCCGTATTAATGCACTGTAAATGGCCCAAAGGTGTGAAAAATGGGGGGTTTTGCTGTGGATTTTCGCTGGAAGGCGCGAAATTGATGGGTTTACTGATCAGTAATTGGGCATCGTTTGAGCGTAGGCGCGACGGATGCGAAGAGCAAGGCGCAGAAGTGGTGCAGACTGTTGTGGACAAGGGTGGAAATGTGGGAAAGGAGATGCCTAACCCTACGACGCTGGTGGGGGCAATGAATTTTTGATAGGTGGCTCGATTGGAATCTGCTATACCGCTAACAGACTTATGAGACCGACCTTGCTGAGCTGTTTTTTTCTGCCTCTCTTACTGGTTAATGCCCTGGGCCAAAGTACGACGACTGTCGTTCCCACAACGCCTCATGCAATCTCGCCGGCAAGCGAAAATACTTCAAGCTCGATCGACTACTCTGCGGAACCTCTCGTTATTGAGCGCCTCGATGGCGTGTACAAGATGGCGGCGGACGGAACCGGATCGAAGCTGACGACTGTTGTCGCCAAAGTGCAGACGGAAGCCGCGGCGAAGCAGTTGGGCATTGTGGGCGTGGCCTACGCGAGCAACTCCGAGCACGTGGAATTTGATTATGTGCGCGTGCGACACCCAAATGGCACAGTCACGGAAACCCCAGTGAGTGGTGCGATGGATATGCCTGCTCCGGTAACGCAACAAGCCCCGTTCTACAGCGACCTTAAACAGATGCAGGTTCCTGTGCGCGGCCTGCAGCCGGGCGACACATTGGAGTGGCAAGCCAAATCAGTTCGGACCAAAGCCGAAGCCCCAGGACAGTTCTGGGGAGCGGAGAACTTCACGGAAGACGGAGTGGTTTTGTCGCAGACAATTGAGCTTCACGTTCCGAAGAATATCTATGTCAATGTATGGAGTCCGAAGAACAAGCCGACCGAGTCGGTTGATGGGGAGGAGCGGATCTTTCGCTGGGCCTCGTCGCAGAAGAAGCCGACTGTAGGCAAAGAAGCGGACGCGGAAAAGGAACGCAAAAAGAAAGAGGTATGGACGGCGGAACAGGAGTTGGACGCGAAGGAGGGGAAGCTTCCGTCAGTGGCGTGGTCCACGTTCAAGAGCTGGGAGGCGGTTGGCGCGTGGTACCAAGGCCTCGAGAGCGACCGCGTTGTGCCGGATGCAACGGTGAAGGCGAAGGTCGCAGAGCTGACCGCAGGCAAGACGACTGACGAGGAGAAGGTTCGCGCGGTATATGGGTATGTGTCGACACAGATTCGCTACATTGGCGTCGCGTTCGGCATTGGGCGATACCAGCCGCATCACGCCGCGGAGGTGCTGGATAACCAGTATGGCGACTGCAAGGACAAGCACACGCTGCTTGCCGCGATGCTCAATGTTTTGGGGCTGCATCCTAATGCGGTATTAATCGGGGCAGGAGTGCGATTCAATGAGGCTGTTCCTTCACCGGGGTCTTTCAACCATCTCATTACTACGGTCGAGGTGGGGGGGCAGCCTGTATGGCTGGATGCAACCGAGGAGGTGGCCCCCTATCGCGCTCTGATGTATGTTCTCCGCGACAAGAAGGCGCTGGTGGTGCCGGATGCGGGTGCTGCGAAGATCGAGACAACTCCAGCAGCGCTTCCCTTCCCTTCGTTCCAGAAGCTTGATGCCGTGGGAACGCTCGACAAGGACGGGATTTCGAACTCGCACCTGGTGTGGACCTTCCGTGGAGATGAAGAGATGTTGGTGCGGGCGGCGTTCCGGCAGACGTCTCCAGGACAATATGACCAGATGGTGCAGCAAATCTCGCAGAGCATCGGCTACGCAGGGACGACGAGCCATGCGGAGGTGAGCAGGCCAGAAGACACCGCGGCACCGATGACAATGAGCTACGACTACAAGAGAGACAGATCTGAAGATTGGAACAACCTTAGGATTGTGCCGCAACTGGCGCCCGTTGATCTTCCCCAGGTCAACGAGAAGGAGCCACCAGTACAGGCGATCGCTCTAGGGGTTCCACGAGTGGAGACATCGACCTCGGCGATGAAGCTGCCGGAAGGTTGGGGAGTGGAGCTGCCGGAAGCGGTGCATGAAAAGTCGGCTTATGCGACCTATGACGAGACCTATCGGTTCGAGAACGGCACCGTATATGCCGAGCGGCGGATCGAGGTGTTGAAGGACAAAGTGCCCGTGCCCGAGTGGAAGACCTATAAGAAGTGGACCGATGATGCTGACATAGCGCACGACCAATGGATCAAGCTGGTTACAGATGGGCATAAAGCACATATGGGGAGCGAAGCTCCTCCGAAACCCAATAACCAAGAGGCGGCGCAGCTTATCAAATCTGCCTATGAGGCAATCAAACGGCGCGATCTTAGTGACGCAAAGTCGATGTTGGATAAGGCGAAGAGCTTGAACTCGGATCAGGCCTACTTGTGGTCGACGTATGGGTATTACGAATTCCAACGAGGCGAGATAACATCCGCAATCCAGGACTATCGGATGGAGTTAGCAACCTATCCGAACAGATATGAGATCTATGGAAATATGGCAGGAGCCCAGTTAGTTTTGGGCCAGCGAAAGGAGGCGAAGGAAACTTTGCTCCAGTGGTCTGCGGCAAATACTCAAGATCCCACGCCGATTATGCGGCTGATGAATATCCAGCTTGAGGACGGAGATGCTGTGGGTGCAGTTGCCGCAGGGGAGGCCGGGATTGCGCGGCTACCCGACGAGAAGAAGAAGGATGAGTGGCTGCAATTAACGATGGGACAAGCCGAGATTGCAGCGGGGATGAAGGATAAAGGACACGACACTTTGCTGGCACTCATGAAAGCCACAGAAAATCCCGACATGATGAACGACAGCGCCTACGAGTTGGCGGATGCCAGTCTGGAATTGCCGCTGACAGAGTCGATCACAAGGACCGCGCTGGGCAAGATGACAGAGGAGAGCAAGACATGGACTCTGGATGAAAATCCGGAGACATTGCTTGCGAAGAGCCGCATGATGATGGCGACATGGGACACGATGGGATGGATCCTCTATCGCGAGGGCAAGCTGGATGAGGCCGAGAGTTATCTGAAGGCTGGCTGGCTGAACCTGCAATCGGACACGACTGCCGCACACCTAGGGGAACTCTACGCGGCGAAGGGAAAGAAAGATGAGGCCCTGATGACGTACGAACTGGGAATTGCAACGATCTCACCGTATGACATGATGGGCAAAAAGAAAGCGCCGGGGCCTCAACAGAAGAAGCTGGAGGCGAAGGCAGATGCGCTGCGTAAAGCAGGGGAAAAGTCCGGAATAAAGGACGCTCATGCCAAACTGCAGGAAGCTCGAAAGCTCTCTCTCGGAGCGGCAAAGGAGCTAGATGGTGTGGCCGAGTACCGATTGCTGCTCAGCGGGGGAAAGATGGTTCGGGTAGAGAAGAGTGGAGATAAGGAACTTCAGGGTGGGAAGGAAAGGTTGAAGGAAGCCAAACTGACGGACTATTGGCCCGTTGGATCGCAGGCAAGTCTGGTGCGGAACGGGATGTTAAACTGCCACTCGGGCGTTTGCGAGCTGGTGCTGGAACCGTAGGCCGTTACACAATTTCAGACGCTCCGAGTCCAGTTCCCAAAATGGGAATCCCTCAAAAATAAATTTGTAAGAAGTGGCGTGTTTTTCGAGTCAAAAAAGTGACCATCAAACAACCAGCTTTTACCAGCGATCCACCACAAATTCACCATCAAAACACCACGTTCTGCACACCGTTTTTGCCAAAACCCCCAGCAAAAATGGGATAAACCTGCGTCAGCAAAAATTTACTGCAAAAGTGTTCTATTTTTCAGGTGGACTCGTTGCCGCCGAGAGGTTGGCGGTGCCAGGGAGTGGGTCGGTGACGGTGACGCGGGGGCCGAGAGCTTTGACCAGGTCGGGGATGTCGTAGTGGAGGAGCACGCCAGGGAGGATATCTTCAGGGGCGCCAATGGGCATGGGAGCTTCGAGCAGACTCTTGTAGCTTTCGAGAGTGTGATCAATCGTAATGTGCTTGATTCGCGGGTCGAGAATCGCGGCATGCAGAAGGACGAGACCAAGATGACCACTGGCCTGTGCGCTGATCTGATTCGGATCGATAGTTGTGCCGTCAGAGGTGAAGCTGACGGCGCTGATGACGTCGTCGACGCGCAGGCCGAGGAGAGTTCTGCCGACCAGCTCAGCGCGAAGCTCGGTGAGGTAAAAAGGCCCGAGGATAGAGGCTTTGGTCTCTTCGATTCCGGGCGGAGAGGGACGCGGGGCCACGACTAAGACTGCGGTGCCGGCGTCGGCGAGGGCGCGGTATTTGCGGATCTCTTCGATGCGGGATGGCTCGAGGGCGGGATCGAGGCTATCTTTGAGGACGATGAGGACGGGATGCTTGCCGTCGGCGGGGCGGTAGAACTCGGCTTGAATGTTGATGCCGGGTGCGGTGGCAAGGGTGAAGCGGTGGCGGACGTGGACATCGCCTTCAGGTGGCGATGCGAGGGGTGGGGATTGCGTGTTGACGGGGGCTGGGTCGCTGGGTTTTATGGTGGCGTGGGTGACTTCGCGGATGGTTTGCTGGAGTTGTGGTTCGGTGAGGGACCTGGGTTTGGGTAGAGTCGTGTAGCGCTTGAGGGTTAGGGTGTGGACGGTTTCGCTGCTTGGATAGCTGGTTGAGACTTGTCCGGTAGGTGTGACTTGCAGAGCGTCTTTGGGAAGGCTGGCAGGTAGTGCGAATGGGTTTGTACCTGGAGTTGGAGGTGGGGGAAGGATTGGCTGCGCGTCTGAGTGTGCCAGGTGGGTCATGAAGAAGGAGACGATTTGTCCGGTGATTGGGCCGAGGTTGCCGTGGCGGCCTATGCCGGTGATCCATTGGAGTGCGGCTGTCGGCGGGATGGTGTTTGCGGTGTCGGGGTTGAGGGTGGGGCCGGTGGGGATGCCGGGGGCTGGGTTGTTGGTTGGTGTGCCTGCGCTGGCCGGGTCGAAGAGGGCGTAGAAACGGCGGGACTCGGTGGCGGTGGCAAGGGCTCCTGCGTAGGGGAACATGTCTTGCGCGGTGGAGATGATGGCGTAGGGGCGCGGGGCGGCTAGTTCGACCCAGTCGGGGAAGTCAAGGCCGGCAGCGATGAAGTTAGGGGTGGATTGTTCGGAGTCTTGCGGACCGATGGAGGGGAGGAGAGTGTCGAAGCTGGTGAGGTAGCAGGCTACGGCGATGGCGTGGACGCGTGTGTCGAGTGCGCCGAGGAGAGCGGTCATGGTGCCACCGCCGGAGCAACCGAAGGCTCCGATGCGGCTGGGATCGATCTCGGGACGGCTGGTGAGGTAGTCGACGGCGCGGATGGCGTCCCAGGCGAAGGTGCGGGCGAGAGCGTCACCGATGAGGGTGGGCTGGAGACCGGCTTCTCCGTGCTCGCCGGTGGCGGCTTTGAGGAGGGTTTTGGAGGCGTCGGTTGGGTCGGGGTACTGGAGACGCTCGCCCTGGCCGATGGGGTCGTAAGAGAGGACGGCGAAGCCGTTGCGGGCGAAGGTGCTGGCGAAGGTGTAGTCGGTGGCTTTGCCGGTAAATCCGTGGCCCGGGGCGACGACGATGGCCGGGAGTTTTTGCTGTGGGGTGTTGGGGTTTGCGTCTGGTAAATAGAGGAGCGCAGTGACGGGGAAGTTGGGTTGGGATTCGTAGAGGATTTTTTCGATGCGGAAGCCTTCGGCCTGGGTGGTGCCGAGGACTTTGACGTTGAGTGGTGTTTTCTCGGGGAGGCCGCCGATGAGGGTCAGGATTTTGGCGCGGACTTCGCGCTGGCGGGCTTCGGCCTGGGCTCGGGTAGTGATGGCGGCGATCGTAGCTCGGCGGGCGGCCGTTTCTTTGGAGGCGATGTCGTCGAGATATTGGGTGAGTTGGGTGCGGTCGATGTTAGAGAGATTGTTGGGATCGGGTCTGGCTGGCATCGCTGTGGGTTGAGGGGCTTGCGCGGTGGACATGTTTGCCGCGAGGAAGACAATGGCAGCGATCAGGCTGGAGGTTCGCATCGTGTTGCCTTGATACACCGTGGAGAGAGGGAGGTCAAGGTGTGGTCATACCATTTTGAGGATGTGACGGAACTTGTGTGTAGTGTGATGCGTAGAGTTCGAGGACAACGATAAATCAGTGGAGACGCCATGGAAGGAATGGTTTCGACGGTGAGTCCGGTGCGGCGCGAGCTTGGCATGCGAAGCGATGTATGGCTTGTGGCAGGGATTGCGCTGGTCGTGACGGTGATTCATCTGCTGACGAATGGGCGATATGGGTTTCATCGGGATGAGTTCCAGTTTTTGAGCGATGCGCGACATCTGGATTGGGGATTTGTGGCTTATCCGCCGTTGACGCCTTTTGTGGAGCGGATTGGGCTGGAGGTATTTGGGCTTTCGCTGGTGGGGCTGCGGCTGTTATCGGTGATTGCGCAGGCATCAGCGATTGTTGTGACAGGCATGATGGCGTGGGAGCTTGGCGGGGGGCGGCTTGCGCAAGTGACGGCAGCGCTGGTTGTGGCTACTTCCGGGCTGCCGGTGTTTGAGGGGACGGAGTTCCAGTATTCGACGTTTGATTATCTGTGGTGGGTGGCGGCTGCATATTTTGTGATTCGGTTGTTGAAGACGGACGATCCACGGTGGTGGCTGGGTGTTGGAGCGGCGATTGGGTTGGGTTTGCAGACGAAGTATTCGATCTGCTTTTTCATCGCCGGGATTCTGGGTGGGATGTTGCTGAGGAGTGCGCGGCGGTTCTTTTTGAGTGGGTGGTTCTGGAGTGGAGTGGGAGTGGCGCTGGTGATCTTTCTGCCGAACTTTTTGTGGCAGGTGCGGCATGGATTCATCTCGTATCACTTTCTGCAGCATATCCATATGCGGGATGTGGGCGAGGGACGGGCGAATGGATTCTGGCGTGACCAGTTCATCCTCTGCACGAATTTAGCTGCTGTGCCCTTGTGGATTGCGGGACTGGTGAGTTTTCTGCGTGCCCGGCGATACCGGATGTTGGGGTGGATGTATGTGATTCCTGTACTGCTGTTCTTTTTTGGAAAGGGCCGAGGATATTACGTCGCTCCGGCGTATCCGATGCTGTTTGCGATGGGTGCTGTTGTGGGCGAGCGGTGGGTGATGTCGCTGAAGCGTGGATGGCGGCTGGCTGTGGAGGGAGTGTTTTTTGTTGGGTTGGCGGCGTGGGCTGTACTTGCATGCTGCATCCTTGTGCCACTTGCTTCGAACGGGCCGCTGAAGCAGTTTGCGCTGAAGAATAACGGCGATTTGCGGGAAGAGATTGGGTGGGATGAGATGGTGAAGACGGTTGCCCGGATTCGGGATTCGCTGCCTCCGGAGCAACGGACCAGTTTGGGCGTGTTCGTTGGTAATTATGGGGAGCAGGGTGCGATTGAGATTCTTGGGCCGGCATATGGTTTGCCGATGCCGATCAGTTTGACGAACTCGGCTTGGCTGCGCGGGTATCCGGCGGTGCAGCCGACGACGCTGATTGTGGTTGGGTTTTCGCAGGAGTCGGCGGAGAAGACATTTACCTCGTGCCGTCTCGCTGGGCATAACGGAAATTCCGAAGGGGTGAAGAACGAGGAGAGCGAAGACCATCCGGATATTTTTGTTTGTGGGCCGCCACGGATGCCTTGGCCTGAGTTCTGGAGGACGCACGAGAGATATGGATGAGCGCGACCGAGTCGCAGCGGAAATGTGAAGGGGCTTTCCGGAAGAGACAAAAGTCAATAGCAAGGACTGACCACTTGCTTGTGGATAAAACAATTGTTGGGTTTTGTGGTGAGTTGTGGTGAGTTTTAGGGTTTTGCAGGGATTTATTTCCGTTTTGTTGCTCGAATTTTTGGTAACTGCGCGCGTGAATCGCGATTTTTTAGTGCGAAATGCGTGGACAATTTGTGGTGAATACGTGGTTCTTGTGTGGATTTTTGCTGGCATGAAACGACGCACGCTGGAAAAGGCCGGGACTAGAGAAGAAGTCTGTACCTCAGGAGGCTCGGAGGCGTAAGCGGAGCTGGGCTGTGGCCTCGCGGTGGCAGAGGAGACAGAGGGTTCGGAGGTTGTCGAGGTCGCACTGGCCGCCGCCTTCGGCTACAGGGCGGATGTGGTCGGCGTCCCATAGGCTGCGGCGGGCAGTGATGGATTTCATTCCGTAGAGATGGAGACCGGCGGCGCGGGCTGGGCCTCGGGCTCGTTTGAGGGCGTTGTAGGCGGCGACCGCGTCGATTTGGCAGACGGCGCAGATGCCGTGGTCGCGGGCGAAGACCTGGTCGCGGAGGTATCCGGGGTCGGTGCGGAGGCGCCATTGGTGGACGCAGTAGTTTGAGCAGAAGGTGCGGCGACGCTTGGCGAGGATTTCGAGTTCGCACCAGCGACAGAGCGGGAGGTTGTTGGGTCCAAGCGGCAGGGATGTGCGGGTGGCGTGGCCTCCGGGAAGGGTTCGAGTGGGGTGCATGCTTTTTCAGAATAGGACGGGCGTGTTCTGTTGGGGATGGTGAGGTGGATTCCCGTCCGTCCGACACGCTCGTTAGTCAGGTCACTTCCCACAAGCCGGGTGAAGTTTCCGAAAACCCCGTTTTGCGGGTTAATGCTCAATTTGGCTTTTGATTGATGTGGTCGGTAGCGGAAGGCACTCCCATTGGAGTATGGATTCCATTCGCTCAGACTGAACGTCCGCCATCTGAACCCATTGGAGCACTTTGTCCGGATAATGTCGGTCGAGCCGAATCAGGTAAAGCAGGTTCACCAATGCCTCAAGCGTATTCGCCAACTCTGCCGATCCTTCAAGTCGCTTGTCAGGCATAGCATCGTGTCCCCCCGGGTGTGGGATCAACACTAGAACCTTGCATCTGTGTCGTCGAAGTTTGGGATGTGGGGGAATAGCTACGGGTTGGCTTAACTGCCGCTATGTCTAGTGCTTAACCTAATCGAGACAGCGAGAATTCACTCAGCCTTTAGTGTATGCGACTTGCGCACTCAACATCTCTGTAACCTTTGCGACCAGACTCTCAGGCTTGGACGGCGACATATCGTCGGCACCTGATGGTGAGAGGCACCAGATCTGTCCTGTAGTTTTCAAAATTTCAAGCACTGGAATATCGTTCGCTTGCTGATGAGCTAACAACGCGAGCGCATTCATATCTACCGTACTCAATGTGTGGCACAGAACGACAAGATCGAAGCGTCCTGCTTTGAGAAACTCTATCGCTTCGGATGGTCGTGCCGCGATGACCTCCGCATTGCAACTGCGGAGTACAGCAGACCTTGAGTTCAGAAGCTCTTCATCGTGTCCAACGGCGAGAATCGTGCACATAGCGTCCCCCGAAAAGGGGGCCAAGGCTGTGGCGGAGGCTGAATGCCAGCGCATTTACGGTAGGCTAAAGCGACGGTACGCTCATAAAGGCTTTATGTCTATCAGGCAACGTAACTCTGTTGTCCTCAACACAATTAAACACGGTCGCTAACGTTCTCAATTCTGCTGAACTTCCAAATAATTGTTGAGATGGTCTCTGACGACCCCGTAGCATTCGCACGACCGAGCCTCCAGTCCTGTTCGGTCGGTAATTGTGACCTTGCCTCTGGAGTATTCGATAAGGTGCTCGCTCTGCAGTCGTGCAGCCGCCGAGCTGACCGTAGAGCGATTAGTGCCCAGCATATCCCCAAGATATTCGTGTGTCAGTTGGAGAACGCTGGACTCCGACCGATCCGCACACAACAGCAGCCACCGCGAAAGGCGTTGAGCGATTACATGATGGGCGATGCAACCTACGGACTGACATGCCTGGATCAGCAACGCCTGCTGGTAACGAAGGACAACGTCGTGGAAACGGTCAAAGCGAGAGTACTCTGCCACTGCTAACTCAGTTCGGCAGGAGAAGCCATGGCCGCCCATCTGCATGTACACCTTGTTGAGGCTAAGCTTCGTGCCAATCAGAGCTGAGCCACCCATGACGGACTCGTAGCCGAACAATCCGACTTCGACCTGAAAGTTGTCCGCGAAGGTGGTGGTCATCGAGCCTATGCCTTGCTCGATGAAGATCAAGGCGTCGATGGGTCGACCCTGATTCTCGATCTCCTGACCAATTGGCAGTTTCAGCGGCCTGAGTTGAAGGCGGGCGATGGTTTCGGGGTCTAGAGCGGAGAGTAATTTGTTCTTAAAAACGAGAGTATTCATGATGCACCCCAGCGAGGACTCTAGCAGGTATGTTGCGCAGGCTACGGATTCAGCTCGAGCGCCTATCAAAGGAGTCAGCTTGTGAGGGCTGTCGGTTTGCTCCCGAACGGAAGCCGCCGGTTTAGACTGTCCGGCGGCTTACTTGGATGCGAAAAACCGCGTTACGGTATGCGGACGACGGTGCGGATCTGGAAGTTCGAGCTATTCGCGAGAACGTATTGGCCATCAACCGAGCGCCATTCGTAACCCCGTGGCGGTGCGCTCAGATGGTTTTGGTGGTAATCGACTTTATCGCCGCGATCCCAGTCTTCGTGTTTGATGGGTGCACCTTTCTTCCATTCTTTGTGCTCGACGTACGCGTGGTTGTCGTGTTGGTCTTGAGCGAAGGTGACACCACCCATAAGACCTGTAGAAAGGATTGCAAGCGCTAAAACTGTGTGCAAATTTTTCATTAGAGACTCCTTCCTGAGTAGGATGCTCGAAAGACAAGTCGTGTCGGTCGTATTCTGATTGGATTACAAGCCATTCGGAATCTCCGCTCCCGCAAAGCCACGCTTGAGGGGACTTATCGGGAATTCGCTCGACGGAACGCCGTGGTAACTTTCCTATCCAGGAATGATTGTGATATGAGAAGACGGATGGCTAATACCCATGCTGAATTCAGTGAAACTCGCAGGAACGTCGTTAAGGGGCTGATTGGAGCAGCGACCACCAGTACTTCAGAATGCATCGGCCTCCGTTGCTCGCCATATGGGGCAAGAACGACAGCTTCTTCGTTCCGCCTGGCGCAGAAGCATTCAAGCGAGACGTGCCCAACGCAGACGTGCAGTTCCTGGACACCGGGCACTTTGCTCTTGAAACCAACGTTGAAGATATTGCGTCGGCAATTCTGAAAATGCCCATGCGAGACAAATTATGATCGATGGAGTAGTGGAGGGTCTCGATGTCAAAGATGCAGTCTGCGATGGTGGCGCTGGGGAGTGTGGCTCCGGCGTTTGAGCTGGTAGATGTGGTGAGCGGGAAGGCTGTGGGGCGGGATGATGTGTTCGCCTTGGTTTCGGACGATGCGCGAGTGGATGGAGCGAACTGCGCCTCGGCCGGATGCCATGGGATGCTGGTGATGTTTCTCTGTGTCCATTGCCCCTATGTGAAGTATGTGGAGGAGGAGGTGGCGCGGATTGGGCAGGATTACGCGGGGAAGATTGGGATGGTGGCGATCTCTTCGAATGATGTGGAGGCTTATCCGCAGGATGGGCCGGAGGAGATGAAGAAGCAGGCGGAGAGGCTGGGTTTTCGGTTTCCTTATCTTTATGACGAGACGCAGGAGGTGGCGCGGGCGTATGAGGCGGCTTGCACGCCGGACTTTTTCCTGTTCGATGGGCAGATGAGGCTGGTGTATCGCGGGCAGCTTGATGACTCGCGTCCGCAACGGCCGAGCGGCGGAGGGAATGATATTCCGGTGACAGGCAAGGACCTGCGGGCGGCGATGGATGCGGTGATCGCGGGGAAGCGGCCGGATCCGAATCAACGGTTTTCGATTGGGTGCAATATTAAGTGGAAGGAATAAAGGGCAAAGGCAGGGCCCTTCGACTTTCGCTCAGGATGGGCACTCCCCCTGCGGCCAAGGATGACAACTGAGTGGTATGAGTTGTTGGGCTCCGGTAGACTCAGGTTCTGACAAGAACAGCGTGAGGAGAGACTGTGGACACTGTGCTGAAAGAGTTGAAGACGGGGATTCGACGGTTTCGGACGGAGATTTATCCGGAGAATGAAGCGACCTATGTGAAGGCGGCGAGTGAGCCACAGAGGCCGCATGCGCTGTTTGTGACGTGCGCGGATTCGAGGATCGATCCGGAGACGATTACGCAGTCGGGGCCGGGCGATTTGTTTGTGACGCGCAATGTCGGGAACCTGGTGCCGGCGTATGGCGAGATGATGGGCGGCGTGAGCGCGGTGATCGAGTATGCGGTGAGCGCGTTGAAGGTGCAGCATGTTGTGGTGTGCGGGCACTCGGATTGCGGAGCGATGAAGGGGTTGCTGCATCCTGAGAGCCTGGAGAAGATGCCGACGGTGAGGAGTTGGCTGAAGAACGCTCATGCGGCGCTTAGCGTGGCTAATTCGCTGTCAGAGCCGGATGAGAAGCCGAGCGAGTTGATGCGGAGGCTGACGGAGGAGAACGTCTTGCTGCAACTGCAACATCTGCGGACGCATCCTTCGGTGGCGGGGGCGATGGCACGGGAAGAGCTGACGATTTCTGGGTGGGTGTATGACATTGGGGAAGGGCAGGTGAGGATCTCGGAAGATGGGGGGAGAGTATTTTTGCCGGTGACGACTGAGGGCGACGCGTGATTGCCCCAAATGAACGTAAATTGAGGCAGTTGTTGTGGTATGTGGGCATGCCGCTGCTGCTGCTCGTTCTGTATGACGTTGCGGTGGTGGTGGCGTACAAGGTTTTGCATTGGAACTGGGTGGCGCTGCCGCATATTCCTCTATCGCTGTTTGGGTCGGCGATTGGAATTATCGTGGCGTTCCGGAACCAATCGTCGTATGCGCGGTGGTGGGAGGCGCGGAAGCTGTGTGGCGCGCTGGCGAATAATTCGCGGAGCTTGGCGCGGCAGGTGACGACGGTGATGATGGCGTTGAACGATGTAGAAGCCGGGGAGTTGAAGGTGATGCAGCGACGGCTGGTGTATCACCAGATCGCGTATATGAATGCGCTGCGACAGCATCTGCGGGGACTGGAGCCGTGGGAGGAATTGACGCCGCTGCTGAATGAGCAGGAGCTAGGCGAGCTGCGGGATCAGAGGAACGTTCCTCTGGCTATACAACAGCGGATGGGCGTGTTGTTGCGGCATTGTCAGGTGCGGGGATGGATCGATTTTGGACACTGGCTGGCGCTCGATCAAAATCTGGACGATCTTGTGGATGCGCAGGGCGGCACCGAACGGATTAAGAACACGCCGATGCCGAAGCAGTACGACTATTTTCCGCAACTGTTCGTGCAGATGTACTGCATGATGCTGCCGCTGGGGCTGGTGTCGACCATGGGCTGGTATACGCCGCTGGGATCGACGCTGGTGGGTTTTATCTTTCTCGCGCTAGACAAGATCGGGCGGGATTTGGATGATCCGTTTGAGAACACTATTTACGATGTGCCGCTGACCGCGATTACTACGACGGTTGAGATTAACTTACGGCAGTTGCTGGGTGAGACAGCACTGCCGCCGGCGGTGAAGCCGGTGCGCGGAGTGCTCTGGTAGTTATGGACGTACGGCTCTAGCGATTGCCGTTTTCGATGTGAGTGATTTCGCCGTCGCGCATGTGGAGGATGCGGTCGGCGATCTGGGCGGCCTCGGGGTTGTGGGTGATCATGAGGACGGTCTGGTTGAGTTCGCGGCTGGATTTGCGAAGCATGGCGAGGACGGCGTCGGAGTTTTTGGTGTCGAGGTTGCCGGTGGGCTCGTCTGCGAGAACGATGGCGGGACGGTTGATGAGGGCGCGGGCGATGGCGACGCGCTGCTGTTCGCCACCGGAGAGCTCGTTGGGGCGGTGATCGAGGCGGCCCTTGATGCCGAGCATGTCGGTGAGGTGATCGAGGAGGGGCTTGTCCAGCGGGTGTTTTGTGGCTGCTCCGAGGTTGGCGATGTCGTGAGCGATTTCAATGTTGCCCATGGCGGAGAGTGTCGGGAGGAGGTTGAAGCGCTGGAAGACGAAGCCGATCTTGGCGCGGCGCATGCGGGTGCGCTCGGCGTCGGTGAGTTTGGCGAAGTCGGTACCGTCGATGAGGACCGAGCCTGTGGTGGCGCTGGTGAGGCCGCCGAGGATGTAGAAGAGAGTGGATTTTCCTGAGCCGGAGGGGCCGACGATGGCGACGAACTCGCCTGGATTGACGTCGAAGCTGACGCTGCGGAGGGCGGCGACCTCGAGTTTGCCGGAGCGGTAGGTCTTGCCGAGATTTTGGGCCAGGATGATAGGAGACGTGGCAGCGTCCTGGTTGGGGGAGGAGGGCAACGTGGAAGAATGAAGAGACATGTAGATATCTCAAGTCTACCGTGAATGGGGCGCGATGCAGGCGACGGAGTTATTGCTGCTGGGGTTGGTGGGGTGGACGGGAATCGGCGTGCTCGGGGTGGTCGTGGCGCTGTGGCGCGGGGAGCGGGAGCGCGTGCGGCGGGGTGCGGCGTGGCTGGCGGGGGTTTGGGTGGTTTATCTTTGCGTGCTGGTTGGGGTTTCGCTGGTCCAGCGGCAGAGGGTGGTGGCGATTGGCGCGCCGCGGTGCTTCGATGACATGTGTTTTGCTGTGACCGGGGCGGAAGAGGTGCCGGGTTTTTTGATTCGAGATGGGCGGCGGCTGGTACGGGTTACGGTTCGAGTGACGAATCGGGGAAGGAAGGCGCGGAGCGAAGGGTTGATCTCGGGCTATCTGGTGGATTCGCAGGGGCGGTTGTGGGAGGAGTCGCCGGGGGTGAATGGGGTTGGGTTGACGACAAGGGTGGCTGGTGGAGAGTCCGTTGTCAGTGAGCCGGTTTTTAAGGTCGCGGCAGATGCGACAGGGTTGGGACTGGTGTTGACGCATGGACGATGGCAGCCGGGAGTTCTCGTGATCGGGGACTCGGATAGCTGGCTGCACAAGAGGACCGTGGTGGAGTTGGGATTTTAGTGTGCCGGGAAACGGTTGATAGCGGCGAGGTTTTATGCCGGGGGTTTGGCGAAGATGGCCAGGAGGGTAGAGTCTTCGAGGAAGCTTATTTCGAGGCGGATGGCGACGATCTGGCCGAGATCTGCCGGGGTGGAGAGATTTTTGCGGCAGGTGCAGAGATGAGTGAGGGCGAGATGGCCGGCGCGGGTTAGTTCGAGGCCGGAGGCGAGGACGGAGGAGTAGAGATCGACGACGGCGCGGAGCTGGATCTCGATTCGGAACTCCATGGTGGAGGGGGAGAGGGTCTTGCGATCGAGGATCCAACCGCCGCAGTCGGCGAAGGCAGAGGCTAAGGTGGGAAGGAGGCCGTGGCGTTCTTCGTAGCTGAAGCCTTGAATGTCGAGCGATTGCATGAGCGATTGGCCTCTGAGTCGGGTGATTTGCTGTTAGGGTGTTCATCGGAGAATGGGAGCCGAGCGTGAGGGGTTGGGTTGGGTACGGCGGTCATGTGACTGACGAGTTATCGTATTGCAAGGACGGCGTTTGTGATTGGCGAGGTTTTGCATGGTTCTGGGACTAGGGACGGATCTGATCGAGACCAAGAGAATGCAGGAGAGCATCAACCGGTTTGGCGAGCGGTTTCTGGAGCGGGTGTTTACTGCTGGGGAGATTGAGTACTGTCAGCGAAAAAAGAACTCGGCGGAGAGCTTTGCGGCACGGTTTGCGGCGAAGGAGGCGGGAGCGAAGGCTTTGGGAACCGGGATAAGCCACGGGGTGAGTTGGAAGGAGTTTGAGGTTCGGCGCGAGGCGAGCGGGCGGCCGACGTTGCATTTGAGTGGACGGGCGCGGGAGCTGGCCGAGGCGATGGGAGTGAAGCGAATGCAGTTGAGTCTGACGCACAGCCGGGAGTTGGCGATGGCGGTGGTGGTGGCGGAAGATCATGGCTAAGGCGGGAGATTGAAACCATTGCAAGGTATCCCGCATCTCTTGAGGGGTAAAGCACTTTATCGCAAACAAGATTTGGCTTTTGCGACGGAAGCAGTTGAGGGGTAATGTATCCTCTCAATTATCAGCATCCCGCTTTGTGCCGACGGAACGGCGGATGAGACGCCGTGCTGCGGGATTTTTGTGGAACGAGGGTTTAAAGGAGAGCTATGCCGAGCCAGCAGGAGGTGCGATGGTCGCAGTTAAAGGTGGGCGTAATTGTGCTGATCTCGACCATCGTTCTGGTGACGCTGCTTTTCCTGATGACGAGTTCGGCCGGTCTGGGGATTCTTTCGCATAAGCTGACGATTTATACGTACTTTGAAAACTCGGCCGGCTTGAAGAGCGGGGCGGCGGTGAATCTGGAGGGCGTAACGATCGGGACAGTGAAGGCGGTGACGATCGACAACTCGCCCGAGCGGAAGCTGACGCCGGTAAAGGTTGCGATGAAGCTGGACGATAAGTATGGAGCCATGCTGAAGAAGGACTCGAGGGCTTCGCTGTCGACGGTCGGGGTGTTGGGCGATACGATCGTGGATATCAACAGCCAGTTCGCCGTCGGGCCGCGGCTGCAGGATGGCGATGTGCTGAAGACAACGGAGACGCCCAGCCTGACGGACGTGGTGAAGGCGAGCCAGGGGACGATTGAGAGCCTGAATGTGATTCTGGCGAAGATGAATGTGATCGTCGACAATATCCAGACTGGCAAGGGGTCGATCGGACAATTGATTAACAATCCTGACCTCTATAACAAGGCGAACAAGACAGTCGATGAGTTGCTGACGCTCGAAAAGAATCTGAATGCCGGGAAGGGTTCGATCGGCAAGCTGATGACGGACGATTCGCTGTACGACCGGCTGAACGGTACAGTTGCGAAGCTGGAGAGTATTGCGAATTCAGTGGACAGCGGCAAGGGCACGGCCGGAATGCTGCTGAAGGACGATGCGCTGTACAAGAATCTGAACTCGACGGTGGCTCATGCGAACTCGCTGCTGGCGGATGCGGATGCGGGTAAGGGCGGGTTGGGTCTGATGCTGAAGGATCCGAAGTTCCGGCAGGATCTGAGCAATACGTTGACGCAGGTGAATACGCTGGTCACCGGCATCAATGAAGGGCGGGGTACGCTGGGCAAACTGGCGACCGACGATTCAGTTCATACGAACCTGAATAAACTGTTGACGGCCAGTACGGATCTGGTGACGACGATTCGGAGCGATCCGAAGAAGTATCTGACGATTCATCTGAAGATTTTTTAGGGACTTGCAGGGCTTGCGGGACGAGCGGGTTCGGACTCGGCCTGGACCCCGTGTTTTCGCGTTGGCCGAAGCAGGAAACTTTGTGATACGGTGTTTCGTCTTCGTAATATCTCAAATATCATCGCGCTTTTGAGGGTTTAGAAGACTTTCACGAAGTATCAGTTCGAGGAGACCCATGATTGCCAAGTCGCTAGCAAGTTTTCTGATACTGTCCGCGGGTGTGTGCCTGGGGCAGTCGTTGGTTGGAGCAGATACACCCGGCGGACCAACGTCGGAGCCGAAGAAGCCGATCATCTTCGACCTCTCGGCGATCGATAAGACGGCCGATCCGTGTGTGGACTTTTATCAGTATGCGTGTGGAAACTGGGTGAAGAACAATCCGATTCCTGCAGATCAGTCGCGCTGGGGACGATTCAACGAACTCGCGGAGCGGAACAACTATCTGCTGTACGAAGAGCTGAAGACGGCGGCGGATGCCCCGAAGACTCCGCTGCAGAAGAAGTACGGCGACTATTT
This sequence comes from Edaphobacter sp., assembly GCA_050012935.1. GTDB lineage: Bacteria > Acidobacteriota > Terriglobia > Terriglobales > Acidobacteriaceae > Edaphobacter. The sequence goes on from JBEKGF010000015.1 coordinate 89,039, forward strand.
TGCTGCGTGCATGAATGTTGATCTGGCTGACAAGCTGGGCGCGAAGCCGGTTGAGCCGGCGATGAAGGCGATCGCTTCGCTTGAGGACAAGAAGCAGCTCTCCGCGATGGTGGCGAAGCTGCAGGCCGAGTACGCGGTGGGGACGTTCTACCAGCTTGGCGTACAGCAGGACCAGAAGGATTCGAGCCAGCAGATTGTGAATGCAGGACAGGGCGGTCTCTCGCTGCCGGATCGCTCGTATTATCTCGATGACAGTCCACGAAGCCAGAAGCTGCGTGATCAATATGTGGACCATTTGACGAAGATGTTCGTGCTGCTGGGCGATTCGCCGGACAAGGCCGCGGAAGAGGCCAAGAACGTGATGTCGATTGAGACGGCGCTGGCCAAGGGAGCGATCGACCGCGTGGAACTGCGGGATCCTGCGAAGCGGTATCACATCATGACGGTTGCGGAGCTGCAGGCGCTGTCTCCGGACTACGACTGGTCTCCTTATCTGAAGGGTGTGAAGATCGGGGAGTTCAAGACGCTGAACGTGGCGACACCGACGTATTTCACGGCGATGAATGCAGAGATCGACTCGGCGAGTCTGGATTCGATCAAGAGCTATCTGCGGTGGCATACGCTGCGATCTGCCGCCCCGGCGTTGTCGAAGCCGTTTGTGGATGAGAACTTCAACTTCTTCCAGGCGACGCTGCAAGGCCAGAAAGAACAGGCGCCCCGATGGAAGCGGTGTACACGCGCGACCGACCAGGCGCTTGGTGAAGCAGTTGGCCAGGACTGGGTGAGGCAGAACTTCCCACCGGATGCGAAGGCCAATATGGACAAGCTGGTGGCTGCGCTCGAGAAGGCTCTGGGTGAAGACATTCAGCAGCTTCCGTGGATGAGCGATGCGACCAAAGTGGAGGCGAAGGCGAAGCTGGATGCGATCCGGAACAAGATCGGCTATCCGGACAGCTGGCGGGACTATAGCAAACTTGTGGTCAAGCGTGACGACCCCGTTGGCAACATGGAGCGAAACGCAGAGTTTGAGCGCCGGCGGAACTACGACAAGCTGGGCAAGCCGGTGGATGAGAAGGAATGGGGCATGACACCGCCGACAGTGAATGCTTATTACAGTCCGCCGAATAACGATATTAACTTCCCTGCCGGAATTCTGCAGCCGCCTTTCTTCGATAACAGCATGGATCCTGCGGTGAACTTCGGAGGCATCGGTGTGGTGATCGGTCATGAAATGACGCACGGGTTCGATGACCAGGGATCGAAGTACGATCCGAAGGGTAATGTGAAGCAGTGGTTCACCGAGGAGGACCTGACGAAGTTCAAGGAGCGGACCGATTGCGAGGTGAAGGAGTATGACGGCTTCAAGGTTGCCGAAGGACAAAATCTGAACGGCAAATTGACTCTGGGAGAGAATACCGCTGACAACGGCGGTATCCGGATCGCTTTTCAGGCATTGCAGGAGGTTCTGGCCAAGGGCGGACCGAATGCTGAGCCTGGTTATGTGAATGGGGAGAAGGACGGTTATACCCCGGCGCAACGATTCTTCATCACCTTTGGACAGGTATGGTGCCAGAATCAGACGGAACAGAATGCTCGTGTGCTGGCTAAGACGGATCCGCACAGCACAGGAGAGTGGCGGACGAAGGGGACGGTGCAGAACTTCGACGAGTTCGGCAAGGCATTTGGCTGCAAGGTAGGCCAGCCGATGATGCCAGCGAATGCGTGCCGCGTCTGGTAGAGAAGAAGTAAACGACCAAAGGCCCGGGCTTTTTGCCTGGGCCTTTTTGTTTCTGCGCGGTCCAGCTAAGCGGGTGACGATCGAATGGCAACTGTGTCTAAATGAATTAGATTCCCTGGAATGCACAGGGTAGGTGGCACAAAGTGGCAACAGCTTCTACAATAAGCAGAGTAATCGTACCCTACAGAATTGCTCGCGGCAGAAGATGGGCGGAGACCGTCCATTGGCGAGGATTAAGGAAGCGCATGAAGTTGAGCAGGATTGGCCGGGTTTCAATGGCCTTGGTAGTGTCCGTAGCGATGGGTCTGGGCATGACGGCGTGCGGTGGCGGCACGATCGGGTTCATGTGGGTCCTGGGAACGCAATTCAACCAGATCGCCGCCTTCAAGATCGACGACTTTACGGGAAATCTGACTGCGCCTCCTGGCTCGCCGTTCAGCTCGGGCGGGACCAACCCGGTTTCGCTTGTGGTGAAGCCTGGCGGTAGATATCTGTATGTCATCAACAAAGGCGCCGACCTGACGCCTGACGCGAATGGCGGAGTGACTTGCCAGAGCGGTGCGGGCAGCGGAAATATTGCCGAGTTCACCATCGGCGGACAGGGCATTCTGACCTTGCAGCAGAATTTTACGTCACAAGGCTGTACCCCGGTATGGGCTGCGCACGACAGTACCGGCAACTTTCTTTATGTTCTAGATAAATATGGACCGAATACGGCCTGCTTGCCGAATGGGCAGCCTGAGCCTGCATCTCCCGGACAGTCAGTGCCGTCTCCCTGCAACGGTGAGATCACGGTGTTTTCGGTTGACCCGGGCACGGGCCGACTCTCTCTGGTGCTGAACCAGCAGATCAAGAACCCCACTACCGGGGCGCAGTTGACTTACTTCCCTGTCGGGGCGATACCGAAGATGTTGACGCTGTCCGGTTCATGCGTGTTTACGCTGAATTCAGACGCGAATCAGACTGTCTTCCCCTATCTTGTGGGTTCAAGCGGACAGTTGACGCTGACGACAAATTCGACGATCGTCTCAGGGGCGGTACAGGCGACCTCGATTATCGCGGGTGGGACTGCAGTCTATATCACGGATGCTGGTCCGGCTAACACGAACAGTCCAGGGCAGATTCTTCCGTTCACGGTGGGGGGTTCGACGTGCTCGCTGAATACGATCACAGGCGGGCCTACGGCGAATCTTTCGCCTGCGGCGAACCCGGTATATACGCTGGTGGACAGCAAGAACAAGTATCTGTATGTGGCGAATCAGTCTTCGACGAATTCGACCACGCCGAACAGTTCGATCTCTGCGTTCAACATTCTGTCGAACGGGACGCTGCAGGAGATTCCGGACCCACCAAACAATCCTTATCCTGTTGGAGGAGGACCAGTGTGCATGGTGGAAGACCCCTCGAACCAGTATCTGTATACGTCGAACGGCGATGGAACGGTAACGGGCAAGGTTCTGTTCGCACCGTCGGGCCAGCTTTCAAATTTGACCCGAGGAACGACCTTTACGGCAGTGGGACAGGCGACGTGCCTTGCAGTGAGCGGAAACGTAGACTAGCTGGCAGGACTGCAGCTAGAGACCAGGACACAGGGTGTCATCAGGAATCCTGAGCATCGGACAGCAGGAGCGGGCGGAAACGATTTGCCCCGGAGTCAGGCAAGCATGAAGTGGAATAAGTTGGGCCGCGGAACATTGGCCTCGGTATTGTCTTTGGCGTTGGTAAGCGTAACGGCGTGTAGCCGCGACTATGTGCTGGCGTTTGTGTACGTGACGACGGCGAAACCTCTGACAAGTGCGTCGAATAATGGCGGCGTAAGCGCGTATGCGGTGGACTTTCAGATTGGGTCGCTGACACCGCTGGCGGATTCGCCGATCCAGGCAGGCCGGAACCCGGTAACGCTGGTGGCTTCGCCGAACGGGTTGAATCTGTATGTTGTGAACCATGATGACTCGACGGTAGGCGTGTATTCGATCGGCACCGATGGGAAGATTTTTCTACAGAGCACGGTGAACGTGACGGGAAGCAATGCAACCTCGATTGCAATTGATTCGGCGGGTAAATTTCTGTACGTAACCTTCCAGTATCAGCTGGGGCCGAATGGACAGCAGTTGTATTCGCCGTCCTCGCCAGGGCCCGGTGGGGTAACGATATTCTCGATCTCTGGAGCTGATGGCTCGCTTGGGTCTCCCCAGACCGTCAATGTCGGCAATACTCCGGTTGGGATTGTTGTGAGCCGCCCGACGCCAGGCACTTCGACCGTGTTCGTCTATGTTCTGGACCAAGAGACACCGACCACACCGAAGGCAGCGGTGCTCGGGTTCCAGCAGAATCCGACGACTGGAGCTCTGACGCCGACGCCGGGTACGGTGATTACGACCGACTCTACAGGCAAGACTGTGGCAACCGGCTACGGAGCGGGAACGACACCGAGCGCGATTGCGGAAGATCCTTCGTCACGCTTTGTGTACATCACTGACGAGGCTCAGAACGTGTTGTTCGGCAACGTCGTGTCGAACAATGGCGCGCTGGTGCCGATGGTCAACAGTCCGTTCGCTACGGGTATCCTGCCGTTGGGGCTTACGATCGACCCACGAGGCCAGTTTCTGTATGTCGCGAACTTCAGCTCCGGTACGGTAAGCGCGTATGCGATCAATACGGCGACCGGAACGCCGGTCGGTTCTGTAGGGTCGGCCTCGACATTGGTAGATACAGGACCGATGTGCGTAACGATCGAACCTGCGCTGGGAATTTACCTGTTTACAGCAAATAACCTAGCAAGCACGGTTTCGGCGCTACAACTGAATCCGAATAACGGTGGGTTGAAGCAGGTGCAGAATACGCCATTCCCTTCTAGCGGCTTGCCGACGTGCGCTGTCGCGGTGGCGAATGGATCGCATCCTACGCAGGTTATTGTCGAGTAGCATTCCAACGCTTCAACTAGTTGTCTGGTTATTCAGAAAGCCCCGCGATTGCGGGGCTTTCTGCTGCGCGGTGAGCGCTTCTATTGCGACGGAGTTCAGGGGCTCGATAGGACGGGTCTTATGGTGGATTCGCGCTGTTGCCGAAACCAGTTGCGACAGTGCTGTTGCGTGATTCAGGAGACTGGGAGGAGAGCGCGATGCTTGCGGGAGAAGCGGCGAAGGATGGCCTTGCGGGCTGGAATTTCGACGAAGCGGAAGACTGCCAGGGCCAGAAGGATCAGAATTACGTAGGAGAGCCAAGGGTCCAAGGCCGCGAGGTGAAGGCGCTCGGGCACCTGGTTGGTGTGGAGGAGCTGGAAGACATTGAAGTGGAGAAGATAGAGGCAGTAGCTGCTTTCGCCAATAAGGAGGATGGGACGCCAGGAGAAGACGGCAGAGATGGGATGGGGGCCGCTGAGGCCAAGGACGAGGGCGGCGAAGACCGGAGTCATGAGGCCGCCGTGCATGAGGAGGTAGGGAGTGTGGTGAACGAGGGTGTAGAAGAAGATCGCGACCACGGAGAGGCTGGCGATTGAGAGGATGAATCGCTGACGTTGGGTGAGGACGAGAGCATGCTGCAGTTTGCCCAGGGTTACGCCGCTGAGGAAGGTGCAGACGTAGGGAAGAGGCGTGTACTTGAGGAAACGGATGAGTTGGGTGGAGCTGTAACGATCGACCGGGCCAACGATGTGGTCCGGATTCAGATAGAGATAGAGCGAGTGTGGAATGAGGCCAACGATCCAGAGGGCGACTAAGAGAAGGATCAGCCGCGTGGGCTTTTTGGGCCAGGGCAGGCGGATGAGCCAAGGGAAGGCCAGATAGAGGACGCACTCGCTGGTAAGGGTCCAGGAGACAGTGTTCCAGAAGGTGGCGACGGAGGGGCTCCAGCCCTGGAGGACGAAGGGGGTAAGGATGATTCCCTGCCAGAATTCGGCGTGCGAACGAGCGTGCCACTCATCGCGCAACATCGGGATGGAGAGGAGGAGGACGAGAAGATAGACCGGGTAGAGGCGAGAGAAGCGGGCGAGCCAGAACTCGCGCTTGGAGAGGGATTTCCCGCGATCGGCATAGTTGTAGGTGAGGATATAGCCGGAGATGAGGAAGAATACCCCGACGAAGACGTAGCCGTTGTCGATAAAAGGATAAAGCAGGCCGAGGTGCGGCGGAGTGAAGTGAAAGAGGATGATGAAGATGGCGAGCAGAGTGCGGATTCCCGTGAGCGCGGGCAAGGGAGGCTTGCGCGCGGCTGACGATTGAGGGGCAACCAGAGGTTGCTCGATCGCGGGTTGGGACTCTGCTTCGAGGATGCTGGCGTTCACTGATTCGTCCTGCTAATTAGATGCGAGCCTTGCTCTATCTAACGCTACTTCAGGGAAGAAGACGTGACGATTTTGCTGCGGGACGCATATTTCCTGCGGATGGCCAAAAGAAAGGAATTGCGATCCGAACGATCAGGCGGTTACGAGGGAACCAATCTTTTCACCGCTGACGACGCGGACGATATTGCCGGGTTCACGCATGCTGAAGACCATCATGGGCATGTTGTTGTCTTTGCAGAGGGAGACGGCGGTGGTGTCCATTACGCGGAGATTGAGACGGAGAATGTCGGAGTAGGTGATTTGCTGGAGTTTGGTGGCTTTGTCGTCGATTTTGGGGTCGGCGGTGTAGATGCCGTCGACGGATGTGGCTTTGAGAAGGATGTCGGCCTTGATTTCCATGGCGCGAAGGCTGGCGGCGGTGTCGGTGGAGAAGAAGGGGTTGCCTGTGCCGGCAGCGAAGATGACGATGCGGCCTTTTTCGAGGTGGCGCATGGCGCGGCGGCGAATGTAGGGCTCGGCGACCTCGTGCATTTCGATGGCGGACATGACGCGACAGTGGAGACCTAGCTTTTCGACTGCGTCCTGAAGGGCGATGGCGTTGATGACGGTGGAGAGCATGCCCATGTGATCGGCGGCGACGCGGTCCATGTCGATGGCCTGCTGGGCGACGCCGCGAAAGAAGTTGCCTCCGCCTACGACGATGGCGATCTCGCAGCCGAGGGCGTGGACGGCGGCGATTTCGGCGGCAATTTTGTGGATGAAGACGGCGTCGATGCCGAAGCCCTTGCCTGCGGCCAAGGCTTCTCCAGAGATTTTTAGGAGGATTCTTTTGTACATGTCAGGTTTTAGTATCGCATGACGGTTGAGGGCCGGGCAGAGCCGGGCGCGAGGTGCCCTCTCCCTCCCCCGAAAGCGTGCAAAGTCTTCGAACGATGATGGTTACGTCTGGACTTCTCGTAATTTACTTCGCGGGGTTCGTCCGGTAGCCGCTCGGACGCGTCGAGCTGCAATCAAAGGCGCGAGTCTTCGGCGGCCTGGATTTGTCAAGTGAGATGTGCTTGATCTGTTGGTGAGGGAGCAGGTGCGTCCCTCGGAAGTTGCAGGGCGTTTAAGAAACTTTTGACATAAGAATGGGTATAGCAGGTTGCGTCCGGCAAAATGCCGACCAAGGAGAGACAAGAATGTTAAGCAAGACACGATTGATGATTTTAGGTGCTGGACTTGTTGCGGCGATTGCACCGATGACAGTGCAGGCGCAGGAGGTTCCTGGACCACACCCGCATTATTTGCATGCGTTGAGCGACTTGCGTGCAGCACGGCACTACCTGAACGATGGGTGGGCGTGGGCTCCGGTGCGGCATGATGACGATGCTGCGATTCGCGAGATCGACGCTGCAATCAACGAGATTAAGAAAGCCTCGATCGATGACGGCAAGGGATTGAATGATCCATTTACGATCGATACTCATCTGAGCCCGCATGACCGTTTCCGGAAGGCGAATGAGCTGCTCTGGTCAGCCCATAATGACCTGTCGAAGGCCGAGGATGTACCGGAGGCTCGTGGGCTGCGGAACCGGGCGATCGGACATGTGGATGCTGCACATCACATCGTGGATAATGCCCAGGCGACGGCTCGCTGGGAGTGATAGCTAGCGGAGTTAAGCAGAGGCCCGGACTCGTGTCCGGGCTTTTTGTTTGATTGGCATAAGACCTTTATCAGTTGATCCACCTCTGTGTGGGAGCGATTGGGCGTTGACTGAAGAGAGGAGTGGAGCGAGAATCGGCTGACAAGTTTCCGGATGTGAGACTTTGAAGCGTCAGCGAGCGAGACTGCAATAAGAAGTCTCGAAGGAATCGCTCTCTTTGAAACCGATTTGCTAAAAAATGCACCGGCTGCGGGTTAATTTTGTGCCTGGACAAGAGTGGCCACGAGATTGTCGAGGTCGGCTGGGTTGACGTCGCTGACGGCGATGATGCGCAGGTTCTGGGTGGTGGCGGAGCGAAGAGTGAAGCCGGCGCGTGCGCTCGGGAGCGCGGTGAGGGTGAGGCTGGTGGTCCGTTGCGCGAGGAAGATGGAGACCTCGT
>JBEKGF010000016.1:0-94446 GCA_050012935.1 Edaphobacter sp.
CTGGATGGCGCTGCTTTCGTGGAAACCGTCCGAACCCAGGTCCACCACCAGGGCCTCCACCCGGTTGCCGGAGATGAGCCGGGCGTAGGCCAGCGCCTGCACGACGCCGGCGTGGATGCCGGAGACTAGTTCGATGTCTGAGACGTCTTCGGCCCATCCGCCGGAGTCGCGGATCATGCGGGAGGCGGCTGGACCGTCGGCGGGATTGCCGATGGCGAGTGAGCGGGCGATGGTGCTGGGGCGCTGCGGGATGACTTCGTCAGTTCCCTGCTTAACGGCCGTGGAGATGGGCGAGCAGCCGGTGGCCTGGGCTCCGAAGAAACGGACTGGCTTGTCTTCGACGAGGCCGAGATAGATGAGTTCGTTGAAGGCCTTGCGGATTTTGCGGATGAGCGAGCCGCCAGCCATGGGGACGACGACGTTGTCGGGCAAGCGCCAGCCTAGCTGCTCGGCGATCTCGAAGCCTACGGTTTTGGAGCCTTCGGCGTAGTAGGGGCGAAGGTTGACGTTGACGAAGCCCCAGTTGTACTCGTCGGCGATCTGGGTGCAAAGACGGTTGACGTGGTCGTAGTTGCCGTCGATGCGGACCAGGCGTGCGCCGTAGACTTGCGTGTTGAGAATCTTTGCGGGTTCGAGGTCGGCGGGGACGAGGATGGTAGCCTTGAGGCCGAGGCGTGCGGCCTGCGCGGCGACGGAGTTGGCGAGATTGCCGGTGGAGGAGCAGCCGACGGTGTCGAAGCCGAACTTGCGTGCGTTGGCGAGGGCGACGGAGACTACCCGGTCTTTGAAGCTGAGGGTTGGGAAGCAGACGGCGTCGTTTTTGATGTGGAGGTTGGTGGCTCCAATGCGTTTGCCGAGGTTGCGGGCGCGGACGAGCGGGGTGAAGCCTACGGGGAGGTCGGGCTGGAAGCCCTCGGGGAGGGGAAGGAGAGCGGCGTAGCGCCAGATGTTTGCGGGGCCGGCAGCGATGTTTTCTTTGGTGAAGATGCCGCGAGCGGCTTCGAGGTCGTAGGCGAGCTCGAGGGGATAGAGGCAGTCGGGGCAGGCGGAGAGGGGTTGGTTGCCGTAACGCTTGCCGCACTCGTTGCACTTCAGCTCGTAACGACTACAGGAGTAGTTCATGATGCTCTTTCCGAGGGGAAAGGCGATGAGCTTTTTGACTTTTCTCTTTTGGGGGTGTGGCAAAGAAGGTGAAATGCGGGGTGCAGGCCTTAATCCGGACTGCGTGCTCCGAATCTCATGTTCCCTGCGGCGTACAGCTTCCCAGGAGAGAGTTGACACCGGTACGTCTTTGTTCTGTCCGGTTGTCGTGGCGTCAAAGGGCTCGTCCCTCAACCACTCTGCATGAAATTCAAATCTGCCGAAGCAGACTGGAATACTTCGTTTGTATCACAGCATGTTGAGGTCCGCAACTCCGGGTGGTGGGTGGCGCGGAAGTTGTATCGACCAAACGCGGAGGGGTGGGTGTACTGGATGCGGTTGAAAAGAAGTTTCCGGAGAGGTCAACGATGAAGCGATATCTGAAGTTTGCGGCAAGTTTCTGGGTTGGGGCGTTTCTTGCGGCGGGCTCGATGGCAGTGGCACAGACGACGCCAGCGGCCAAGCCGAAGAAGAAGAGCGCGGCAACGGCCAGCGCGGCTCCAGCTGCGAGTTCGAACAGCACCGGAACGACAGCTTCGTCCAATTCTTCTTCGAGCTCTGCCACGCAGCCAGTCGCGGCTGCGCACGATCAGCCGGGCAATACGACGACGGCTCCGGCTCCGAAGATGGTGGTTGGGCCCGATAAGCACATGGTGCCCGCGCCGCAGCCATAGTGCTTGGCGTATCCAGGGGGACAGATCAGGCGTTTGGCGGGACGATGTCTCGAACACCCTGAGCAAATGCGGCGGGGTCGAATTCGGTGCGGAGTATTTCGTCCGGGCAGTCGGTAAGGATGGCAACGCGCCAGTTGCAGACGAAGGCTACAAGCTGTTCAGGTTGGGCGGTCTTGACCTCAGAACAGAGATGCTCGGCGGCGCGGATGCCGTTTTCGCCTTCAACATCGATCAGCACAAGATCGTACAGGCGGCTCCAGAACATGGAGAGGCCTTCGGTATAGCTCAGGGTGGAGTCGACCTCGAACCCATGGAGGGTTAAGACACGATCGCGAAGAGGCCGGATGGTCTCGCGGGTGCAGACGTGGAGGATGGCGCGATTGACCGGTAGTTGCGTTGGCATAGTAAGGCCTAGCTTTCCTTGCAACCGATGCCCAGGGACGCACAGCTCGACAAGAAACTGGAGAACCGAGGGTGAGCAATCCTGCGATGTTGCGCTCGCCGATCGCGCCCCCCATTTTACCTACAGTTCAGACAGGCGGCTGGCCTTTTAGCAGGCATCGACGACAGATTTGACCGTCCTTGGGCTGAAGTGGAAGGCCGAATGAGCAGATTTGAGAGGCCTTACGCGGGATCGTAGTTCAGGTTCGGCCCCAGCCATCGTTCGACCTCAGCCATGCTCATTCCCTTGCGCTGGCGATAGTCGGCAACTTGGTCGCGGTCGATCTTGCCGAGCGAGAAGTATCTCGATTCCGGGTGGGCGAAGTAGAGACCGCTTACGCTCGATCCGGGCCACATCGCGAAGGACTCAGTAAGAAACATTCCGGTGTTCGACTGAACATTGAGCAGACGCCAGAGTGTTCCTTTCTCTGTGTGATCCGGACACGCCGGGTAGCCTGCTGCGGGCCTGATCCCGCGATATTTCTCCTGGATGATTTCTTCGATGCTCAGATTTTCTCCGCAACCGTAACCCCATTCGTCGCGCACGCGCTTGTGCAGGCATTCGGCGAAGGCTTCGGCGAGGCGGTCGGCGACAGCTTCGGCCATGATTGCGTTGTAATCGTCGTTGCCGGCGCGGAATTTGTCGCAGAGCTCCTGCAGGCCGATTCCGCTGGTCACGGCGAAGGCGCCGATGTGATCGGGCAGCCCGGTTTCATTGGGCGCGATGAAGTCGGCGAGCGAACGGCATGGCTCGCTGCCTTCCCTGTTTGCCTGCTGGCGGAGGAAGTGGAATCGGTCGAGGACTTCTTCGCGCTTGTCGTCGGTGTAGAGCTCGATGTCGTCGCCGATCGCGCTAGCGGGAAAGAAGCCGTAGACTCCGCGCGCTGTGATGAGATTTTTTTCGATGATGCGATCGAGGAGAGCGTTTGCATCGGCGAAGAGCTGGCGCGCTTGTTCGCCCTGCTGCTCGTGCTCAAGGATGCGGGGGTAGACGCCCTTCAATCCCCATGCGTGGAAGAGCGGCGACCAGTCAATGAATTCGCGTAGCGTCGCCAGGGGAAAGTTGTCCAGCATGCGCACGCCGGTGAACGCGGGTATGGGCAGGTCTTCGGCACGCCACTCGATTGGAGTGCGCCTTGCGCGAGCGGTATCGAGGGAGATGACCTGCTGGCGTGGCGCGGAGTGGGCTTTGCGGAGCGCTTCATAGTCGGCGCTATGCTGTGCCACAAACGCCGGCTTGCCCTCGTCACTTAGAAGGCTTGTGGTGACGGGGACAGCGCGGCTGGCGTCGAGGATGTGGACGACCGGTTCGCTGTAGTGCGGTGCAATCTTGATGGCGGTGTGCCTTCGGCTTGTCGTTGCGCCGCCGATGAGCAGCGGCAACTTGAAGCCCTGACGCTCCATCTCGCGGGCGACATGGACCATCTCGTCGAGAGACGGGGTTATCAGGCCGCTGAGACCGATCAGATCCACGTTCTCTGCCTTGGCGCGTTGGAGGATCTTCTCTGCGGGAACCATCACGCCCATGTCGATGACTTCGTAGTTATTGCAGGCGAGCACGACGCCAACGATGTTCTTGCCGATGTCGTGAACGTCTCCCTTGACCGTTGCGAGCAGTATCTTTCCCTGCGCCTTGACCTCCTGGCCGGCCGCAGCCATGGCGGCTTTTTCGGCCTCCATGAACGGCGTAAGGTAGGCGACGGCTTTTTTCATGACACGGGCGGATTTGACCACCTGGGGCAGGAACATCTTGCCGGAGCCGAACAGGTCGCCGACTATGCCCATGCCGTCCATCAGTGGGCCTTCGATCACTAAGAGAGGGCGGCCCAGCTTCGTGCGGGCTTCCTCGGTGTCGATGTCGATGTAGGTGTCGATTCCCTTCACCAGCGCGTGAGAGAGACGCTCCTCGACGGTGCCGTGGCGCCATTCTTCGGCCTTCTTTTCGGTCGCTGCGGAGTCTGCGCCTGCTGCTTTGAGAGTCTCACCGTAGTCTACGAGGCGCTCTGTGGCATCGGGACGGCGATTGAGCAGCACGTCCTCGACCATCACCTTCAGCTCGGGTTCAATCTCCTCGTAGACTTCAAGCATGCCGGCGTTGACGATGCCCATGTCCATGCCCGCCGCAATGGCGTGATACAGGAATGCGGAGTGCATGGCTTCGCGGACTTTATTGTTGCCGCGAAAGCTGAACGAGATGTTCGATACGCCGCCCGAGACCTTCGCGTGCGGCAGATTGGCCTTGATCCAGCGCGTGGCGTTGATGTAGTCGACCGCGTAGTTGTTGTGCTCCTCCATGCCGGTGGCGACGGTGAGGATGTTTGGGTCGAAGATGATGTCTTCTGGCGGGAAGCCGACCTCGTCGACGAGGATTCGGTAGGCGCGCGCGGAGATGCGGATCTTTTCTTCATAGGTCGCAGCCTGGCCTTGCTCGTCGAAGGCCATCACGACGACCGCCGCGCCATATTTCAACACCGTCGCGGCGTTGTGGCGGAACTTCTCCTCGCCTTCTTTGAGCGAGATCGAGTTGACAATTCCCTTGCCCTGCAAGCATTTCAGGCCAGCCTCGATGACCTCCCATTTCGAGGAGTCGATCATAAAGGGAACCTTGGCAACTTCGGGCTCGCTCGCCAGCAACTGCAGGTAGCGCGTCATGGCAGTGGCGCCGTCGATCATACCCTCGTCCATGCAGATATCGAGGACATTGGCTCCGTTCTCGACTTGCTGCCGGGCTATGCTGACGGCTTCTTCGTACTTGCCTTCTTTAACCAGCCTTGCGAATTTGGGCGAGCCGGCTACGTTTGTCCGCTCGCCGATCATGATGTAGACGCCGGACTGCTGGGTGAAGGGTTGCGATCCTGAGAGACGGAGAGGCTTCGTCTCCTTCGTCTCCGTGGGGGCTTCGTTCACGCTGCGACCTCGATCCGGCCCAGCTTTCGCGGAGCTTTGCCTTCTAACGCTTTGGCGATCGCCGCGATGTGCTCAGGCGTATTTCCGCAGCAACCACCGGCGATATTGATCAGCCCAGCCTGCGCAAAGTTTCCCAGATGACGGGCCATGTCTTCCGGTCCGAGATCGAAGCCGGTTTCGGAGAGCGGATTGGGCAAACCCGCATTTGGATAGGCAGAGATCGCGACGTCCGCTTTCTCCGAGAGCTCTTCTAAAAACGGATACATCAGATCGGGGCCGAGAGAGCAGTTGAGCCCCACCGACAGCGGCTTTACGTGCGCCACCGCATTCCAGAAGGCTTCCGTGGTTTGGGCGGAGATCAGCGTCTCGCCGCCACGTCCTACTGCCGCGGAGATCATCACCGGCAGTTCTTTTCCGTCTTGATCGAATACGTCGCGGATTGCGACGAGAGCCGCTTTGGCGTTCAGGGAGTCGAAGATCGTCTCGACAAGAAGCAGGTCGGAGCCACCGGCGATGAGAGCGCGCACCTGCTCTGTGTAGGCGGTTTTGACCTGGTCGAAGGTGACTACGCGGAAGCCGGCATCATCAGCGTCGGGGGAGTTCGAGAGAGAGACGGTAAGTGGGCCGATCGCTCCTGCGACAAAACGTGGGCGTCTGGTTGCGTTTGCGACACGATCGGCCCATTCACGACACTGCTGCGCCGATGTTTCATTGATCTCCCAGGCCAGGTTGCTGAGCATCGGATCGTCGATGACTTTCTGATAGAACTCTGGATCTTTGCGGCCACCGTGCTCCCGTGGATCGTCCACGAAGAATTCGCTCTGGGTGATGCTGGTCGCGCCGAAGGTGTTGGTCTCGATGATGTCGGCGCCAGCCTCCAGAAATCGCCGATGGATGTCGCCGATCATCTCCGGCTGGGTCAACGAGAAGAGGTCGCCGTTGTTCAGCAGGTCTTTGGTCGAATTCTTGAAACGCTCCCCGCGGATATCGGCTTCCTTCATGCCATAGGTACGGATGGTGGTGCCCATCGCTCCGTCGATGATGGCAATCCGGCTCTCGATGATCTTTTCAAGAGGATGTTGGTTCGCTGTAGGCATTTCTATTCGATGTCCTTCATTCGTTGCGCGGTGCGCTCTCTCGCGCTCATCCTTGTGCGGAGAGCACTGAGGCTCACCGTTAGTTTCCACTCCCGCCTGAGTCTTTAGGCGAGGATCTCTGCTTGATCCTTCGCCGAGGTTACAACGTCGGGAAGCATTGGCGTGGGGACCAGCAGGTCTTCTTTACGCATGACCAGAGTGGTGGCGTTGAGACTGGCGAGTTCGAAGCCGTGGCCGTGGGTGATGGCGTCGGTGGGGCAGGCTTCGACACAATAACCGCAGAAGATGCAGCGGTTGTAGTCGATGTTGTAGACCTTGGCGTAACGCTCGGCGGAGGAGATGCGCTTTTCTTCGGTGTTCTCGGCTGCCTCGATGTAGATGCAGTTGGAAGGGCAGGCGGCGGCGCAGAGGAAGCAGGCAACGCATTTTTCGAGGCCGTTTTCGTCGCGCTGGAGCTGGTGTTTGCCGCGAAAGCGCTCCTGGAATTTTGCGCCGCGCATGGGACCTTTGCCGTCGGGATAGTTCTCGACTTCGGTCGGCTGGAAGACCTCTTTCAGGGTGATGCTCATACCCTTGGCAATGGCTGCGGCGTCGCGGACGATAGACATATGTTGAGTATACGACGGGGGCGCGGTAGGCTGAAAGCCATGAACAGAGCCGCTGCTTGTATCGCCTGGATGTTTGTCTCGTGCGCAGTGATGATGAGCCCTCGATTGTCCGTGGCGCAGACGAGCGAGCCGGGTTCGAGGCAAGAGCAGATGCATGCTCCCGCTCCGGTTTCCGCGAGCCTGACGCTGACGATCGATGGGAAGGCGACGACGCTGTCCGTTGCCGAGTTGCAGGCGATGCCGCAGAAGACAGTGAATGTGCATAACGAGCATACGAAGGCCGATGAGAGCTACACCGGCGTGCTGCTAGGCGATCTGCTGGCGAAGTATGGATTTCCCGTGAGCCAGGCGACGCATAGGAAGATGCTGCGGAGCTATCTGGTGGCCGAGGGGACCGACAAGTACTGGGTGCTGTACTCGGTGACTGAAGTGGAAGGCTCTGAGCATGATGCGAATGTGATCGTGGCGACGGCAATGAATGGGAAACCCCTGGGTGAGGATGGTCAGTTGAAGCTGATCGATAGTGGGGACAAGAAGCCACAGCGATGGGTGCGGAATTTGACGGCGATTACGGTGAAGAGCGCGGAGTAGATCAATCGCATCGGCTATATCGTTTCATCTGCCGAAGGTGTAGGTGAGTTTGAGGAGTCCGTTGTCAACGCCATAGTTGGTTGGCGCAGTGTAGGCGTTGGAGAAGTGCTGGATCTGATACTCGAGGCGAAGGGATTGGGACGGAGTCCGGAAATATTCGACGCCAGCACCCAACTGAAATGTGAAGTTGAATGATCCACCCGTGTCAACGGGAATCTTTTTTGATGAGAGCAGGATGCCAGTCAGAATGGAGCCTGTGGGCTGCCATCGTCTGTGCGGGAGGAGATTAATTCTTGTGCCTAGTGGCGATAGGCCTTCCACATAGGTCCAGCGGCGTCCACAGTTGATAGTGACGGTACCAGCATCCAAAACTCCAGTGGTTGGGTCCGTGACAGAAAAGCTCTCCGAGAAAGGTCTGCACTGAGGGCTCGCTACTGGAGCGAGAACAATCGTCTGTGCAGGTGGTGGGGATGTTTCGACGATCGTTTCCACGACTGTAAGGTCACTCTCTGCAATCAGTGGACGAAACTCTGCTGTGTATTTCCAGACGAGGTGTCTGTTTGATTTCAGACGTCGTTCGTACTGGAATCCGAGTTCGGTAAATTTACGGCCTTCAGCATTTCCAAGAACGATGTGGCTTGAGTCGTTGGAGTAGTCGACGAAGGCAGCGAAGGTGTTTTTGCTGCCGAAGCTGGGTGCGCCTTCGATTTGAGCATTGACTGGTGAAGCAAGGATAAGAAAGGCTGCAAGACTCCAAACTACCGCTGACTTCATTCGGTCCCCGGATTTCAATCAAGTAAAGCGATTCTACTTGTACGTGATTGGAGGCTCCTATAGGTCTCCGATTTTTTTCCGGGTTTTCTGTGTTCACGGGATACGTGCGCTATCGGTCAGAGGACTTCTCATGACTTCGTGGTGTCAGTTGATGGCTGCGTGGATGATTGCCCATGTAGCTATGACACTGGCGGCAGTAGTCAGGCCACCATATTTTGCGTAGATCTGAGCGGCCGTGTCACCTGCCTGCTTGATCTGATTGGTGGGGTCCGGTATCTGCGGATCAGAGGCATTGCGCACCGCATGCCAGGAGAGGTTGGGGATTCCCTGCAACGCGCTGGCAACCATAGCGTCGCCCATATCGCAGGCTTGTCCGAGGCCCTGAAGCTTGTAGTAGTTTGAGGAGTCGTCGAAGGCGAAGAAGTCGGTGGTAACGATAGCATCGCTGGCGGAACTCCATATTTTTGGGGTGCTTCTTGCATTGGGGATTCGCGAGGCGTTGGGCTTAGTGAGCGCGGGTGTAATTGCTGCGAGGGTTCCGGCGGGTAATTTCGATGCAGAGAAAACGGCGTCGTGCCATGGCTCATTCTTGAATTGAGTTCTACAGTCGAAGCGCACCTTGCCGCCAATGATGACGTCTCCCAATAGAACGTCGGCGCCGATCCCTCCACCGGTGCCTGTTGTGATGAACAGTTTGGGCTGGACCGTCTGCGCGATCTCGGTCATCAGTTTTTTTACGGGCGTAGCCGGGCCGTCGTAGTCCAGATGAAGACCACTCTTCATCAGCAGGACCTTTGCCTTTCCAATTTGGCAGGGAATGTAGAGCGCGAGGGTGTGATAATTGCGCGCCATATCGGGTGCGCTGTCGTTGAATGGGGCTACTCCACCGGTCACCAGGGGGATGTACTGCGCTACATTGTGCCGGTAGAGATACCAGGTGTTGGTCGGGTGTCCAGGTGTGAGCAGAGTTGCCAGAGCAGCGGCTTCGGCCGCTGTCCAGGTGACTACAACAGCATCGTACCCTTTGAAGCGCGAGAGGTCGTCGGTGTCTTTTGGTGGCGGAGAGAGAGGAATGACAATAGGAGCCGCACCAGACGGCCATGGAATAGCTGTGGGCAGCTGAGCCGCAGGGGCCAAAAAGGCCGCCTCCAGCCCGGCGTTGCGAAACCGCTGTTGCGGCGCGGACGGATCGTAGTTGAGTCTGACGTCTTCAAAATTAAGCGGGGCCGGCATGGCTGCATCCTCACTTTCATCTGCAGAGACCAGAACTGACAGGACATCGCAAGGCAGCATTGGTAATGCGTATTGAATACGGGAGCCGAGGGCCGGGATCCAGGAGTGTCCAAAGCAACCAGAAGGACGGGTTTGTTTCCTGTCCAGTTCGTTGTCAGATTATCGACCTGTTTCCTGCAATGAGCAAGAACTTCTGCTGCAAGGTTTCTCAAGATTCACTGCTCGGTCAACAAATCGACTGCTATTCGATGCCAAGTTTTTTCCAGAGAGCGTCGATTTTTGTTTCGACTTCGGGGGCCATGGTAAGCATCGGGGGCCATGGGCGGGTGAAGCCCTCTGCGGCCCATTTGCGGGTGGCGTCGATGCCCATCTTGCTGCCGTAGTTGGGGAGGCGGCTGGCGTGGTCGAGCGAGTCGACGGGACCGAGGGTGAACTGGATGTCGCGTTCGGGGTCGATATTGTTGGTGGTGCGGAGCGTGACTGCGGCCAGGTCGTGGACGTCGCAGTCCTCGTCTACGACGATGATGCACTTGGTGAACATGGCCTGGCCCATCGCCCAGATGCCGTTCATGACCTTGCGGGCGTGGCCTGCGTATGATTTTTTGATCGCGACGATCATCAGGTTGTGGAAGACACCCTCCGGGGGGAGATTGACGTCGACGATCTCGGGGAGGGTGAGTTGCATGAGCGGGAGAAAGATACGCTCGACGGCTTTGCCCATCCAGGCGTCTTCCATTGGGGGCTTGCCTACGATGGTGGCGGCGTAGATGGGGTCTTTGCGGTGCGTGATGGCGGTGAGATGGAAGACGGGGTAGTCCTCCTGCATGGTGTAGAAGCCGGTGTGGTCGCCGAAGGGGCCTTCGGTGCGGAGTTCGCCGAGCTGGA
Organism: Edaphobacter sp.; assembly: GCA_050012935.1. Classification (GTDB taxonomy): domain Bacteria; phylum Acidobacteriota; class Terriglobia; order Terriglobales; family Acidobacteriaceae; genus Edaphobacter. The sequence goes on from JBEKGF010000016.1 coordinate 10,351, forward strand.
CGTAGCCTTCGAGGATGTACTCGGCGTTGGCGGGGACTTCGAGGTCGACGGTTTCCGCTTTGACTAGTTCGAGGGGCTTCTGGCGGAGGAACCCGGAGATTAAATATTCTTCGACGTCGGGGGGGGCGGGGACTATGGCGCTGAAGGTGGTGGCAGGGTCGGTGCCGATGGCTACGGCTACCTCCATGCGGTCTTCGCGAATGCGGGTGATGGTGTTTTGGTTGAGAGTGTGAAGTGAGGATGCGGCTGTCGTGCCTCCAGCGGTGAGGGCCATGAGGTCAACGTTGCTGGCGTGGTCGGGTGTGGTGGCGCGGAGGCGGTCGCGCATGTGCTCGGCGGCTACCTTCTGGCGTTGCCAGTGCATGCCGGTAGTGCGGGCGTCGTAGACCTGCATGCGGTACATGCCTACGTTGCGCTTGCCGGTGCGCGGGTCTCGGGTTATGACGCAGGGGAGGGTAATGAATGGGCCTCCGTCCTGTGGCCAGGTTTTCAGGATGGGGAGTTCGAGGAGGTTGACGTCTTCGCCACGGTCGATGACTTGCTTGCAGGGGGCGTCTTTGGCGGCGATGACCTTGGGGAAGAAGCTGCCTACTTCGGCTAGTGTGGGGAGGAGTTTCAGCTTGTCCATGAAGCTGGTTGGGGTTTCTGGTTTGAGGAGAGTGCGGATGCGATTGGCTATAGCGTCGAGTGAGTCGGTTTCGAGGGCGAGCTGCATGCGGCGGAGGCTGCCGAACTGGTTCATCAGGACTTTGGCGCCGGGATGGCCTTTTACGTTTTCGAAGAGGAGAGCGGGGCCTCCGGCTTTTGGAGTGCCTCGGCCTAGTTTTGCCGTGCGGTCGGCTATTTCGGCCATTTCTAGGTCGGGCGAGACTTCTACGGTGATGCGTTTGAGCTCGCCGGCTTTCTCGAGGGTTTTGATCCAGTCGCGCAGGTCGGTGTAGGCCAATTCGTTCTCCTCGGGTGGGGTCCCCCCTCCCCGGTAAAAGTGTGCAAAGTCTTCGAAGGAGAGACTTTAGGTCTGGACTTCGGGTTGTGTTGCAGTCTGCTTGTTTAGTTTAGACCCTTGCGAGGGGATGAGTTTGTCAAGTTATGGGGGTTTGACTTAGTGGCCGAACAAAAGCAGGTCTTCCGTCTACGGCGAAGGATGACAGCTTTTGAGGACGCAGCGAGAAGCGAAGGAGTAAGAGCCGATCAGATTTTTAGGAAGAGGCGTTTGCGGTAGAGGAGCCAGTTGGGGATGAAGCAGACGGCTACGAAGGCGATGGCGAAGGCTAACGAGGTGTTGTTGGTGCTGCCCTTGAAGGCGAAGAGGTTGTGGTAGATCCAGAACCATGCGGTGACCGGCTTGCCGTTGGGGCCGATGTTGTTGGGGATTTTGAGCCAGATCAGGTTTTCGACGATGAACTCGGATACACAGAAGGCGACGATAGCGTTCGAGCCGAAGACCAGCCAAGGCCAGGTGAGCCACTTCCCTGCTTTGGTTTCGTTGAGGCGGCGGATGTCGATGAGCCAGTAGAAAATGGCGAGCAAAAGGAGAGCCCAACCAGCGGCGAAGAGGACGTAGGAGCTGGTCCAGAGGTTTTTGTTGATCGGAAACCACAGGTTCCAGAATGAGCCGGTGGCCAAGCCAAGGAGTCCGCAGAGGAAGAGTCCGATGGCGCAGTGCTCGGGGGTGATTGTTTCCGTGATTGGAACATGTTCGGGAGCGGTTTCCACTGTGGCGGTATTTTCGATTTGGCGTGGTGTTGTTCCGACTCCGGTTCTGCGGAGCATGAGTGCGGTGATTGAACCGAGGAGAGTGGTAGCAATGGCAGGGAGAGTGCTGAGGAGGCCCTCGGGGTCGCGGGTGTACTGGTAGAGGCGGCCGGTGTGGATCGTTCGCTGGAGGAAGCCGGTGACGCCGCGGTCGATCCAGGCAGCCAGATTGCGGTCGGGGTCAAGCAGAGGGATGTCACGTGTAGGGATGCCGAAGCCGGGTACGGGAACAAAGCGCATGAGCGCCCAGTAGCTGAGGAGGATGCCGATGACGATGACGAGGAGGTTTGCGGCTTTGCGCGTGACGAGACAGAGGAGGGCGACAGCAAAGTAGCAGAGAGCTATGCGGGTGAGGACTCCGTAGACGCGGAGTTGAGCGAAGTGGAAGTGAGGGTAGAGGTTGAAGAAGAAGTCGAGCGCGAGGATGATGGCGGTGCGGCGGAGGACGTGGAGAGCGAGGAGGCTGCGGGATTCGCCGCGACTGATGCGGGAGTCGAGCGAGAGGATGATGGAGGCGCCGACGAGGAAGAGGAAGTTGGGGAAGACGAGGTCGGTGAGGGTGAAGCCGTTCCATGCGGCGTGGTCGAGTTGGGAGTAGGTGTGAGCCCAGTCGCCGGGGTCGTTGACGAGGATCATGAGGGCGATGGTGAGGCCGCGGAGGACGTCGATGGAGAGGACGCGGCTGGATGGGGCGGAGCGTGGAATGATGTTGCCGCGCATTTGGAACATCATCTCTCAAATGCAAAGGATTTGGAGGGAATTTTTGGTGATCCTCCGTTTTCGATCAGGTGCGTCGTCATTATGCGACTACTACCGTCCTGAAGCGGCGCGCCTTTTCGAAACATCCAGGTCTCTGCCTGGGCAGCGCCACGACTGTCTGGACTTCGTTGACTTTGGCATGGAAGTTTCCTACATTGGACTTCAAGCGCGAAGGGCGCATCCAGTCCGCGGAAAGGGCCGTGCCCACCTCCAGTACTACAATTTGACGAATCTTCTTTCCAGCCTGACGCGTGCGGACTCCAGGCAAGCAATGAAAGGAGCTTCGTATGTCTGATCGAGAGATTCCCGCCCGTCCTAACCTTGAACAATACAAGAAGCAGGCTAAAGATCTCGTGAGGGATTGCAGTCTCGGCCTGGCTGAGGCGCTGGCGCGTGTTCGGCGACACCATCCCCGGTTTCATAACGTTGCGGAGGCTGAGCTCCGGGGCGATCAGGTTGCGCTTACAGATGCGCAGTTGGTGATTGCGCGGGAGCATGGCTTCGAGAGCTGGCCGAAGTTTGCGAAACACCTTGAGACGGTGAACCTGATTGCATCTGTCGCTTCGCTGAGCGATCCGGTTGCGGCTTTTCTTGAGGTAGGCTGCGTGCCTCGGCATACCGGGCATGGGTCTGGCACGCTGGAGCACGCGGAGATGATTCTGGCGCGGTATCCGGAGGTTGCGACGAGCCATATTTATACGGCGGCGATTCTTGCGGATGAGGCGGCGGTTCGCGGGTTTCTTGCGCGTGATGCTAAGAGCGCTACGGCGAAAGGCGGGCCGCATGGATGGGATGCGCTGACTCATCTTTGTTTTTCGCGGTATCTGCGGATTGATAAGGCGCGTTCCGAGGCTTTTGTGCGGACGGCTCGCGCGTTGCTGGATGCGGGGGCGAGCGCCAACACTGGGTGGTTTGAGATGATCGACCATCCTAACCCTCGTCCGACATTTGAGAGTGCTATCTATGGCGCTGCGGGGATTGCACAGCATGCGGAGCTGACGCGATTGTTGCTGGAGCGCGGGGCTGATCCGAATGACGAAGAGACTCCGTACCATGTGCCGGAGGGCTACGACAACAAGGTGTTGAAGATCATGCTTGAAAGCGGCAGGTTTAGCCAGGAGAGCTTGAACACTATTCTTGTGCGCAAGGCTGACTGGCACGATGAACATGGTATTCAGCTTGCACTCGAGCATGGCGCGAATCCAAATGAGATGACCCGCTGGGGTTTTACCGCGCTGCATCATGCTTTGCGGCGTGACAACGGGCTGATCATCCTCGAGTTGCTCCTCGATTACGGCGCGAATTTCGCACTGGAGACTCGCGATGGCAGATCGGCGGTTGTGATTGCGTCGCGTCGCGGCCGACGCGATGTGCTGGAGATGCTTGAACGGCGGGATATCGCTCTCGACCTTCATGGGGTTGATGGATTGATTGCGGCTTGCGCCAAGAGCGACTGTGATGCGATTCAGTTGATTACCGCGCAGGAGCCTGTGCTTGTGGAGGAGTTGCTTGCGCAGGGCGGAACGTTGCTGGCGGAGTTTGGCGGAAATGGGAACGTTCCGGGCCTGCGTTGTCTTCTCGATCTGAGAGTGAGTGTTGATGCGCTGTACAAGGAGGGCGACGGTTATTTTGATATCGCGAAGGACAGCACGGCGCTGCAGGTTGCGGCGTGGCGTGGGCGGCCTTCGGCGGTGAAGGCGTTGATTGAGGCCGGGGCTTCGGTGAATGCTCTTGATGGGAAGGGGCGGACAGCGCTGATTCTAGCGGTGAAGGCTTGTGTCGATTCGTATTGGAAGAATCGTCGTTCGCCTGATTCGGTTGACGCTTTGCTCAAGGCGGGAGCGACGATTGACGATGTGGAGATTCCTACTGGATATGAGGAGGTAGATGAGTTGCTTCGGGAACATCGGAGGGTGGCCGGTGTCTAACGGAGTAGAGGCTGCATTCCTCGCTGGGTGCGCTCCTCGATTTCGATGGGAGGGTGCGTCTATGTTTGAGGATAGTTTGTTCGCTTCGCGTGTGGGTTCGGTCTCTGCCGATAAGCGGTGGACGGTTGCGGCTTCGGTTGGGTTACAAGCGGCGCTGGCGGCAGTGGTGATTGTGCTGCCGCTGCTTCATCCGGAGGGTTTGCCGTTTCGTATGGATCCGCCGAAGGTTTTGATGCCTTTGATGAGGAAGCCTCCGGTGCCGGTGGTCGAGACGCAGCGGATGGAGGCTTCGGCTTCGAGTCTCGCGATGCCTGGTGTGACGCGGACTCCTATGTTGCCTTCTTTGCTGCCGACTCTTAACCCGAGTGTGGAGGGACCGCCTGCGTTAGGGCCGATTGGCAGTGGGATGAGCATGGGGGATTCGCTGCCTGCTGGAGTTGGGCTTGGCGATGGGCGTGGGCCCGCTGTTTCGGTGAAGCCAGCGCCTGGGCCAGTGCATGTTTCTACCGGGGTGTCGGAGGGGTTGCTGCTGGCACCGATACGGCCGGTGTATCCGGCGATTGCACGAGCTGCGCGGGTAGAGGGGACGGTAGTGGTGGAAGCAGTGATTTCGCGTGCGGGGAGGATTGAGAGCCTGCGCGTGGTGAGCGGTCCGGCAATGCTGCAGGGGGCGGCGATCGATGCGATTCGGGAGGCGCGGTATCGGCCTTACCGGTTGAATGGCGAGACGACGGAGGTGGAGACGACGATTACGGTGAATTTTCGGATGGGCGGGTGAGGGGAGTTGCTAGTTGCAGGTTGTTAGTTGCAACTAGCAACTGTCTTACACCAGAGGGACGGCTGAGCCGGAGTTTACGGGGAGGATTTGCTGGACGATTTCTGTGCTGGGGGCGTCGGTGACGTAGTCGACGAGGGGGTAGCCGGCTTCTTTCCAGCCGTCGAAGCCTCCGCGTAGAGGACGGACGCGGTAGACGCCCATCTTGTGGAGCTGGAGGGCGAGTTTCGCGCTGGTCTCTTCGCTGGGGCAGGTGCAGTAGAGGATGACGTCGCGGTCGCGCGGGATGATCTCGCTGTGCTGCTTGAGCTCGTTGGGGCCGATGCGGAGAGCGCCGGGAAGGACGCGGGGATCGGGGAGATAGTCGAGGGGATGGCGAAGATCGACGATGAAGGGCGCAGTGCCACCGACCTTTTCGGCTTCGTCGAGCATGGCTTTGAGCTCGGAGGGTTCGAGGCGGAGCTCGCGGACCTGCTGGAGGAACTTGCGCTGCTTCCAGATGCGGTGGGCGAGGAAGCCGAGGACCATCGCGGCGAAGATGTAGATGGCGAAGTGGCCTAGCCACTGGAAGAAGGGCACGCTCTTTTTGGCGAGGTCGCCGAAGAAACGGCCTGCGAGGATGAAGGTTTCACCCCAGATGAGAGAGCCAGCGAGATCCCAGGCGAGGAAGCGAGCGTAGGGCATGCCGGTCTGACCGGCGATGGGAGCGGCTACGGTGGAGAGGCCGGGGACGAATTTGGCGAAGAGGAGGGTGACGGCTCCGCGACGGGTGAAGTAGCCCTCGGTTTTGCTGACGCAGGTGGAGGCTTCGAAGGAGAGACGGCAGAGAAGCTTGAGGACGCTGTTGCCGTAGCGGCGGCCGAGGGAGAACCAGAAGCTGTCCGAGATCAGGCAGGCCAGGAGCATTGCGATGGTAATGCCGATGAAGCTGACGCGATGGGTTGCGCTCAGAGTCCCCGCGGTGAGAAGGAGCGGAATGCTGGGGATGGGTATGCCGATCTGCTCCACCAATACCCACAGAAAGATGAGCAGGTAGGCGTAATGGACGAAGAAGACGATGGCGATCGGCATGGGAGGGGTTCCGTGCTTTTGATGATATCCGGTGGTGGTTGGATGCGAGTTTGGAGTTAAAGGATACAGCCCGACGCCTGTGGGCCGGGCTGTGGATGTTACGGAATGGAATAGGGTTCGGTTTTCGGAGTTTCTGTGGATTTTCCGGGATTATTTTTCGAGAATTAACGGCATCTCGACGAGGTGCTGGCCGAGGAACCAGGACTGGAGCTCGTTGGGGCGAAGGACGTCGCTGACGACGAGGTCGTTAGTGCCCTGATCGCCGACTTTGCCGGCGGCTTCGGCGATGTCGAGGCAGCTCTGGATGATGAGCTTGTGGGCTTCGAGGAGGCGCGAGAGCTGGACTGGGACTTCTTCTTTGCCCTTTGGCGGCCGGCGGATGCGAGTGGTCTCGCCTGCGTCAATTCCCATGGCGATGGTGACGCCTCCGAGAAGCTGGACACGCTCACCGATGGTGTCGACTATCTCAAGTTGCTCGTCGAAGTGTTTGTCGAAGAGGAGGTGGAGCTGGTAGAAGGTTGGACCGGAGACCTGCCAGTGATGCTTTTTGTACATGTCGCGCAGGGTGATGGAGTCGGCGAGGAGTTGGTTAAGTTGGGCGACCATGTCGGCGCGGACATTGGCGCTGAGGGGGTGCGGCATGTCCTCGATGACTGAGCCGAATTTCTGGATCTCCTTCGCGTGGGCGTGCCAGTGTGGAGTAACGTTCGAATCGTTTGTGATTTTCTTGATCGCAACCGCCATTTTTGCACCTCTTCCTTCCTAGTCTCAGATGCTTCGAGGCGTGGCCCGGTTTCCGGCTTTATTCGCTGTTCTTTTTGGCTTTGCGTGTTTATTTCACCTCGACGTCAGGCGTGACCGACATTCCAGGGCGCAGAGCGAAGTCCTTGTTGTCGTTCTGCAGGCTGTCTTTGGTGAAATCGATGCGTACGGGGATGCGCTGGACGACTTTGACGTAGTTGCCGGTGGCGTTCTCTGGCGGGAAGAGAGAGAGACGCGAGCCGGTGGCTCCGCCGATCTGGGTGACGGTGCCGTGGAACTTGCGTCCGCCGAGGGCGTCGACCTTGATGGTGACGTCCTGGCCCGGGCGCATCTCGCCAAGCTGGGTTTCCTTGAAGTTCGCGGTAACCCAGAGGTTGGTAAGGGGGATGATGGTGAGGAGATCCTGTCCGATGCTGACGTTGGCCCCCACCTGCACATTCTTTTTGTTGATGATGCCGCCGATCGGTGCGGTGATGTGGGTGTAACCGAGGTTGAGGACTGCCTGATCGACCTTGGCCTGAGACTGCTTGACGTCGGCCATTGCAGAGTTAGCTCTGGCCTGTTGCGCTCTTACCTGGTCGGGGCCGGTTTTGATGGACTGCGCGGACTGGTAACGGGATTGCGAGAGCTTCTGCAGAGATTGCGTGACCTGCGCCTGGCTGGCGATCTGGTTCGCTTCGGCTTCGAGGACCGCGGCCTGGTTGGAGGCATCGGTGGCGACGGCGGCGTCGTACTGCTGCTTGGAGATGACGTCTTTCTCGACGAGTGGCGTGTAGCGTTCTACGTCGAGGCGGGACTTGACGGCGTTGGCCTTGGCGGCGGCGACGCGGGCCTCGGCGGCTTGCTCCTGCTTGCGAGCCTGATCGACAGCGGCGGTGGAGCCCTGGACGTCGGAGCTGGTGGTGTCGACGCTGGTGGTGACGTTGACGTTGGTGATGGGCACGTTGACCGTCTGCTGAATCGCGGCGGCTTGCGCGCTGGCGAGGTTGGCCTGAGCCTGCTCGAGCGCGACCTGATAGTCCCTGGGGTCGATCTCGGCGATTGCGTCTCCCTGCTTCACGGTCTGGTTGTCCTCGACGTAGACCTTGATAACCTGGCCGGTGACGCGCGAGCTGACCTGGTAGAGATCGCCGTCGACCTGAGCATCGTCGGTGCTCTCGGTGTAGGTGGACCGCCAATAGAAGATGCCGGCGCCGATGACGAGCAGGATGACGACCGCGATGATGATGAACTTGCGGCCTGATTTCTGCGCGGGGACCTCGGGTTCGGTGTTCTGTGCGGCACCGCCGGTCTTCGCGGCCTGAGTGTCCTGATGCTCTAGTTGGTCTGGCAAGTTACTTTCCTCCGAGATAATCTTTGTAGTTTGTCTGCGTGACGCCTATGGCACGGGCCAGCGAAAGCTTGGCTACGTTGTGCTGGTAGAGCGCGCTGATGTATTGGTCGTTGGCCTGTTCCACCTGGGACTGAGCCTGCGAGACGGGCAGGTTGTCGGAGACACCGGCGTGGAAACGCTGCTGCGCCTCGCTGAGAGCCTCGTTGGCGAGATCGACGTTGGAGTGGGTGGAGTCGACGAGCCTGGCGGCGGACTGAATGTCGAGCAGGCTGTCGCGCACGTCCTGATTGACCTGCTGGATCTGATCGGCGAGTTTGTCTCTCGACTGTTCGTACTGCGCCTGGGCGACCTGCTCTTGTCCGCGGGTCTTGGCGATCTGGAGTACGGGTACGCTGAACTGGCCGGTGGCAGAGTAGGTGCCGTGGGAGTGGCCGGGCGTCGTGCCGATATCGCCGTAGTCCGCAGCAGCGCTGACGACGGGATATTGGTAGGCGCGGGCGGAGGACCTCTCCGCGTCTGCTGCTTTGACCTGCTCGGCGTAGGCTGCGAGATCTTTGCGCGTACTGAGCGCCTGCTGGAAGGCGGCCTGCGGGTCGACGTTGTCGAGGTTTTTGAAGGGGACGAGGTCAGTGAGCTGGATCTGCTGATCGAGCGGGAGGCCGATGGTGCGGGCGAGCGCGAGCTTATCTTTTTCGAGATTGTTCCTGGTGGAGATGAGGCTCTGCTGCTCGTTCTGATAGTCAACCTGGGCGCGGAGGACGTCGAGGCGGGGGCTGGTGCCGGCGTCGTGCGCGGCGGTGGCCTGATCGAGCGAGACCTTGGAGGTGGCGAGCTCGGCGTTGACGGCTTCGATGCGGGCTGCGTCCGCGATGCAGAGCAGGTAGGCGTTGCCTACCGTGAGGACGACGAGGTCGCGGGCATCTTCGGCGGTCAGCTTGGCGCCTTCGAAGTTATGCTTTGCGGCAATATAGTTTTTTAGCGCCGAGACGTTGACGAGATTCTGGGTGAGATAGGCACGGAAATCAACGACCTGAAAGGGGCCGATGATTGGGTTGATTCCGGGAAATTTGAGACCGAAGGCGGCGAGGTTGATCTGCTGGACTTCGAGGCTGGCTGCGGCGTTGACGGTGGGAAGGAGCGCCTGCAACTCTTCGAGGCGCTGGCCGTTGTAATTTTTGACGCTCGAGGTTTGCAGGATGAGGCCGAGGTTCTGATGGAGGCCGCGCTGGATGGCGTCGTCGAGGGAGAGATCGAGGACAACGCCGGTGGATTTGCCGGTGACGATACTGCCGTGGAATGAGTCCTGCGTGGGTTGCGCGCCGTTTTGACCGGAGGCGTTGTAGAGCTGTTGCTGCCCACTCGCTACGGGAGAGCTGTTGGTGGCTGTGCCGGTTCCCGTGGCCGGATTTTGCTGGGCTGGGCCGGTGGACTGGGCGCGGGCCTGACCTGCCGCCAGGAGGAGGCCAAGCCCTGACGACAAAAGGATCGCCAGGGCGCTGTGCGCTGTTTCGCTTTGACTCATACGGATAATCGTAACCTGCATCCTAAATGGGGTTCCATGAATAGTTTATGGAAAGCGCGGAAAGAAATGGGGATGTATCGACTTTGCTACAAAAGTCTATGCAGGAGTTCTGATGTGGCCGGTTAGAAAGAATCTTCAAAAAATTTGCTTTCGGTACACTCTGAACCAGATTGGTTTGAGGACGATACGATGATTTTAGGGGTTGACACAGGGACGGGCGGGACGCGGGCAGTACTGATCGACCGGAACGGCAGGGTGGTGGCTTCGTTTGCGAGTGAGCATGCGCCGATCCGTTCCGAACATATCGGGTGGGCGGAACAGGACCCTGAGGACTGGTGGCGGGCCGCGCGTGAGGCCATTGCCGGAGCGATGGCAGCGAGTGAGCTGACCGGAGCCGAGATTGAGGCGGTGGGGTTGACGGGGCAGATGCACGGGTGCGTGATGCTCGACGCGGACGGCCAGGTGTTGCGGCCGGCGTTGATCTGGTGCGACCAGAGGACGCAGCCGGAGTGCGACTGGCTGACAGAGACGATTGGGTTTGAACGGCTGATCGAGCTGACGTGCAATCCGGCGCTGCCGAACTTTACGCTGACGAAGCTGCTGTGGGTGAGGAAGCATCAGCCGGAGATCTTCGCGAAGATTGCGCATGTGCTTTGCCCGAAGGATTATGTGCGGTACCGGCTGACGGGCGAGTTTGCGATGGATATGCAGGAGGCGAGCGGGACGCTGCTGCTGGATGTGACGCACCGGCGATGGTCTGGAGAGATGGCGGAGGCTGCAGGGATTCCGATGGCGTGGCTGCCGCGGTTGTTTGAAGGGCCGGAGATTTGCGCACGCGTGAGCGCGGCTGGGGCCGGTGCTACGGGGTTGGCGGCGGGAACTCCAGTGGCGGCGGGTGCGGGTGACCAGGGTGCGGGAGCGGTGGGGATGGGGATTCTGACGCCGGGGTCGGTTTCGGCGACGATTGGGACCAGCGGGGTGGTGTTTGCCGCTACGGACGCGCCGATTAAGGATCGGCTTGGACGGCTGCATACGTTTTGCCATGCTGCTCCGGGGCGATGGCATGTGATGGGCGTGACGAATGGAGCAGGGTTGAGTCTGCGGTATTTTCGGGATACGTTCGCTGCGGGGACGAGCTATGAGGACCTGACTGCGCTGGCTTCTGAGGTGCCCGCGGGTTCAGATGGGTTGATGTGGGCTCCCTATCTTTTTGGAGAGCGGACGCCGCATCTTGATCCGGAGGCGCGGGCTGCGTTTGTGGGGATTACGGCTTCGCATACGCGAGGGCACTTTGTTCGTGCGGTGCTTGAGGGTGTCGCGTTTAGCTTGAGGGATACATTGACTTTGCTTCATGAGCTTGGAGTTCCGGTGAAGGCGATTCGGTTGGGTGGGGGTGGCGCGCGGGGGCCGTTGTGGCGGCAGGTTCAGGCGGATGTTTATGGTCAGCCAGTGGAGTTACTGGAGGCTGAGGAGGGTGGGGCGTTTGGGGCGGCATTGCTGGCTGGGACGGGGATTGGGGTGTGGGCGAGTGTCGAGGCGGCCTGTGCCGCTACAGTGCGCGTGGCTGAGACGATTTCGCCGAAGAATGCTGCTGTGATGAAGGAGAGCTATGGACGGTACCGGAGGATTTATCCGGCGTTGAAGGCGATTCGGGGCTGATGAAGGATGAGCAAAATGCAAAGCGCAATGCGGGGGTTCTTCCCCTTCGACAAGCTCAGGGTCAGAATGACAACAAATTTTTGCGGCGGGATTAGGCGACAGGATTAAGGGAGAGATGAAGATGAGTGCTGATATAGGCGTTGCGGTGATTGGGTTCGGGTTGGCTGGGCGGGTGTTTCATGCTCCGTTCGTAAGCGCAGTGCCGGGGTTGCGGCTTGAGGCGATTGTGCAGCGGAAGAGTGATGAGGCTGCCGCAGCGTGGCCGAATGCTCGAATTTTGCGGTCGGTGGATGAGGCGCTGAAGGACGCGGCGGTGCAGTTGATTGTGGTGGGGACGCCGAATGAGACGCATTTTGATCTGGCGAAGCAGGCTTTGCTGGCGGGAAAGCATGTGGTGATCGATAAGCCGTTCGCTGCAACGAGCGCCGAGGCTGCGGAGTTGAAGGCGTTGGCGGAGAGACGGGGCCTGGTGCTGGCTCCGTTTCATAACCGGCGGTGGGATGGGGATTTTTTGACGATGCGGCGGTTGCTTGACGAAGGTGCGGTGGGGCGGTTGGTGACGTTTGAGTCGCACTTCGACCGGTTTCGTCCGGTGCAACGCGAGAATACATGGAAGGAGGGGGCGAATGTCGCGAATGGATTGCTGTTCGATCTGGGGCCGCATCTGGTAGACCAGGCGCTGGCGTTATTTGGGGCGCCGATGGGGATTACGGCCAGCGTTCGGAAGGATCGGGATACGACGGATATCGAAGATGCGTTCGATATCACGCTGGAGTATCCGAGGTTGAGAGCGCACTGCCGGTCGAGCATGCTGGCTTGCGATGCTGCGCCGCGGTTTTTGCTGCATGGGACTAAGGGGAGTTACAAGAAGTGGAAGCTCGACCCGCAGGAGCCGGCGCTGGTGGGCGGGGCGAAGGTTCCGCGGATGGGTGAGGGGGAGTGGCTGGCGGAACCTGAAGCGGAGTGGGGGACGCTGACCGTGGCTCCGGTGCTGGCTGATCCGGGGACGTTGACGCGGACGAAGGTGAAGACGGAGTTGGGGGATTACCGGTTGTATTATGCGAATGTTCGGGATGCGATTCATGGTGTGGCGAAGCTGGCGGTTACGCCCGAGGATGGATATAGGGTGATCCGGTTGTTGGAGATGGCGCGGGAGAGCTCGGCGGCAGGCAGGACTTTGCCGGTGGAGTTTTGATGGCTCCTGACCGAAGTTGGCTAACCATCTTATTCGTCATTTTTGGAACGAGGTGGCTGTTAGTCTGCACTACTTTTCAACACAGCAAACGTGTTGGCGAAACTATTCATTTCCCGGGAGGAATGGGCATCAGGCTTCTTTGTGGGATCATGGCTCCTATCTTCCTTTATGGTGCGGGAGTTGTTGCATTATCTCCCAACAGAAACAAGGATTGGTGGGTTTCCTTAATTCTGCTATCTCTCTCCGGGGTTTGTCTGTGGTTATGGCCAGAAGAGATTGTGATTTCATCGACGGGTGTTTCACAGAAGCGCTTCTTCGGGTTTGGGAAAAAGCAAATTGGCTGGTCCGATGTGGATTACATCGCGGATGATCACGCCAAGGGTGTCATTATTGCTTCGAAGAATGGATTGAAGATTGTGCTTACGCCGTTGCGTGTGAGACACGATGAGTTTTTTGATGGCAGTTAAAGGCCATCACAGCGTTTGGGGTTCCTACTCTCAAAAGTAGATTGTGACGAGAACAAACACCTGAATGAAACAAGCAACCGCAAAAGCATATGCGGGGGTTCTTCGCTCCGCTCAGAATGACAAACAGTAAGGGTGATTCATAAAACTGAGATCTATTGGCCGTAGGTGGCTTTGGGGCCGTGTTTGCGATGGTAGTGGCGATCGAGGAGAGCCTGGGAGACTCCTTTGCAGGTTCCTTCGAGGGTGAGGGTGTTGTAGGCCATTTTGGCTACGTATTCAAGGACTACGGCGTTGTGGGCGGCTTCGTGCGGGGTGCGGCCCCAGACGAAGGGAGCGTGGCCGTTGACGAGGCAGGCAGGGACGGCTAGCGGGTCGATTTCGCTTTGTCTGAGGTGGTTGACGATGGCTACGCCTGTCTCGTGGACGTAGCGGCCTGCGATGGCTTCGCCGGTGAGGGGTGGGGTGCAGGGGATGGGACCGTAGAAGTAGTCGGCGTGCGTGGTACCTAGCGGCGGGATGGGGAGACCGGCCTGGGCAAAGCTGGTGGCGAACTCGGAGTGGGTGTGAACTACGGCTCCGATTGTGGGGAATTCGCGGTAGAGGAGGGTGTGGGTGTCGAGGTCGGAGGAGGGTTTGAGCTTGCCGTCGACGATCTTGCCGTGGAGGTCGGTGACGACCATGAGTTCGGGGACCAGCTCGTCGTAGTCGACGCCGGAGGGCTTGATGACGATGAGGTTCTGGGCGCGGTCGATGCCGCTGGCGTTGCCGAAGGTGTAGAGGACGAGGCCGCGCTTGACGAGTTCGAGATTGGCTTCGAGGACTTGAGTGCGGAGTTCTTTGAGGAGCATGGGTTTCTCCGGTTGAAGTTAGGGTAAACGTTTTTGGGTTGTGGCTGGGGCAATGGTGTCAGGAAGGACACTGGCTTCTCCTCGGCGCAGGTCACGCCGAGGCTGTGAACTGCGCCGGTCGAGATGACGGGCTTTGGATTGAGGGGAAGAGCAAAAACCAATAACGATAGCAGCGACGACGGCAAATGCGGGGGTTCTTCCCCTTCGACAAGCTCAGGGTCAGAATGACAGGGAACGATGGTGAGGGTGTTGGTAGAGTAGAGGTTATGCGGAGTGATGAGATGGCCAAGATTGAGGCGCTGCCACGGGGTTTTGCGTGGGGTGCGGTGAAGGCTGGTATCAAGGCGAGCGGCAAGATGGATCTTGCGGCTGCTGTTGCGGGGAAGGGCTCGCATGGTGCGGCGATGTTTACGAAGAACCAGGTGGTGGCTGCTCCGGTGACGGTGGGGCGGCGGCATCTGGCAGCTACTGGCGGGCGCGTTACGGCGGTGCTGGTGAATGCGGGTAATGCAAACTGCGCGACAGGACAGCCGGGGATCGATGCTTGTGTTGCAACGTGCGCGGCTGCGGCGGAGAGCTTTGGGTGCATCTTCGATGAGGTCTTCCCTTCCTCGACTGGGATTATCGGCGTGCCGTTTCCGGGCGAGAAGGTGATTGCGGCGCTGCCTGATTTGAAGGCGTCGCTTGGCGAGGGTCCGGAGCGTGCGGAGATGTTTGCGCGGGCGATCATGACCACGGATACACGCATGAAGGTGGCTGGCGCAGCCTTTGATGTGGATGGTGTCGAGGTGCGGCTGTGGGGTGCGGCGAAGGGTGCGGGGATGATTCATCCGCAGCTTGGGGTTTCGGCGGGGCCGCCGCACGCCACGATGCTGGTTTATCTGTTTACGGATATTGCAGCAGGAAGTGCGGCGTTGCTTGCGGCGATGGAGCAGGAGGTGGAAAGGAGTTTCAATTCGATTTCGATCGATGGGGATACTTCGACGAACGATACGGTGTTGCTGCTGGCGAGTGGCGCTAGTGGGGTGAAGCTTGATGATCGGTCGAACGCGGCGTTTGCGGATGGGTTGAAGGCGGTGTGCGGGTCGCTGGCTTATCAGATTGTGGATGATGGCGAGGGTGTGGGGCATGTGGTGACGCTGCATGTGACCGGCGCCCGGACAGAGGCTGAGGCGAAGCAGGTGGCGAAGGCGATTGCGCATTCTCCGCTGTGCAAGACGGCGTGGTCGAGCGGCGATCCGAACTGGGGACGGTTGCTGGCAGCGGCGGGATATAGTGGGGTGGCATTCGATCCGGCGCTGGTGAGGATTGCGATTGGTGGATTGCCTGTGTTTGAGCTGGGAGTGCGCGCGGCAGGGTTTGATGAAGCGGCTGCGCATGCTGCGATGATGGCTCGGGACTATACGATTGCGCTGGATTTGGGGCTGGGTAAGGCGGAGTGCCGGTTTTTGACTTGCGATCTGACGGAAGAGTATGTGCGGATCAATGCGGACTATTCAACGTAAAGAACGACGAGGTGCATGATGCGG
The DNA here is from genome assembly GCA_050012935.1 of Edaphobacter sp. Lineage (GTDB taxonomy): Bacteria > Acidobacteriota > Terriglobia > Terriglobales > Acidobacteriaceae > Edaphobacter. The sequence goes on from JBEKGF010000016.1 coordinate 25,954, forward strand.
ATTCTGCGGTTTCTTGGTTGGCTAAGTGTTGTGATTGCGATTGCGTTCCTTGTGGCGCTGGTGCTGGGGAGCCGGGTTCCGGTGGCGCATACGGTTTCGGTGTCGGAGACGATTCCGGCTTCGCAGGAGAAGGTTTGGGGGCTGATGACGGATACTGCGGCGATGCCTCAGTGGCGGACCGGGTTGAAGGCGGTGAGTCCGCTGCCTTCGCAGAATGGCGCGACGTGCTGGGCTGAGGTGACGAGCGGGATGACAATGCCGCTTTGCGCGGATGTGCGGGAGGCTCCGGTGCGGCAGGTGGTGAGGATTGCGGACTCGAAGCTTCCGTTTGGCGGGAACTGGGTGTATGTGCTGGAGCCGGCGGGTGAGAACGCGACGAAGGTGACGATTACAGAGAATGGAACGACGGGACCGGCGATGTGGCGGTTCGTCGACCACTACATTCTGCATGAGGATGGAGAGATCAGGCAGTACCTGGGTGATTTGAAGCATGTCGCGACGCACGGTGGCTGAGTGCCGGTGCGAAGATGACGTTTTCGCGTAAGCCTTATATCGTTATGAGTGGGAACGATTGCGCCGCTTGAGGTTTTCGAGCGATCACTTGACTGGAGTGTTGACGAGGATGATGACGACGAAACTGGACGAAGCCGCCAAACAGGATTTTAAAGCCGAAGTGTCGGAGTGGATCGAGGCGTTTGACGACGTCGTTGCGCAGGACTGGGAGCAGGGCGCGGAGTTGCTGGGTGCGTTGCGTCAGCGTGCGCGTGAGGCCGGGGTGCCGACGCCGAGCGCGATGACGACGCCGTATCGCAATACGATTCCGAAGCATGATGAGGTGCCGTATCCAGGGGATAGAAAGCTGGAGAAACGGGTGGAGTCGCTGCTGCGCTGGAATGCGATGGCGATGGTGCATGGCCAGAATAAGAAAGATGCCGGGATTGGCGGGCATATTTCGACGTACTCGTCGCTGGCTACGCTGCTGGAGGTTGGGTTCAATCATTTTTTCCGTGCCAAGCATGGCGACCAGCCCGGTGATTTTATTTACTTCCAGGGACATGCTTCGCCGGGTGTGTATGCGCGGGCTTATCTTGAGGGGCGTTTTGATGAGGCGCGGCTGAAGAACTTCCGGCATGAGTTGCGGGATACGCCTGGGTTGAGTTCTTATCCGCATCCCTGGCTGATGCCGGACTTCTGGAATTTTCCTACGGTGTCGATGGGGATTGGGCCGCTGAATGCAATTTATCAGGCGCGGTTTATGCGGTATCTGGAGAACCGCAAGCTGATTGAGCCGACCGATCGCAAGGTGTGGGCGTTTCTGGGCGATGGCGAGACGGATGAGGTGGATTCGCTGGGCGCGATCTCGCTGGGGGCTCGCGAGAAGCTGGACAATTTGATTTTTGTCGTGAACTGCAATCTGCAGCGGCTGGATGGCCCGGTGCGTGGCAATAAGCGGATTATCGATGAGCTTGAAGGCGTGTTCCATGGGGCGGGATGGAATGTGATTAAGGTGATCTGGGGTTCGGACTGGGATGCGCTGTTTGAGCGCGACCATACCGGGCTGCTGCTGCGGCGCATGGAAGAGTGCGTGGATGGCGACTTCCAGACGTTCAAGGCGAAGGATGGCGCGTTTCTGCGGAGCCACTTCTTCGGAAAGTATCCGGAGCTGTTGGAGCTGGTGAAGGACTATACCGACGATCAGTTATTGCGGCTGCATCGCGGCGGGCATGACCCGGCAAAGATCTACAACGCGTACAAGCGGGCGATGGAACACAAGGGTAGCCCGACTGTGATTCTCGCCAAGACGGTGAAGGGTTATGGGATGGGGACTTCGCAGTCGCGCAATGCGACGCATAACGAGAAGAAGCTGACGGATGAGGGCCTGGCAGCGTTTGTGAAGCAGTTCGATATTCCGATTCCTGAGCAGGCTGCGAAGGATGGGTCGTTCTACCGGCCGGCGGCGGATTCGCCGGAGCTGGCTTATATGCAGGAGCGGCGTAAGCAACTGGGCGGGTATCTGCCGGTACGCGAGGTGACGAAGATCGACTTCAAGGCGCCAGGGGTCGAGAACTTTGCGGAGTGGACGGGCGGCTCGAACAATCGCGCGGTGTCGACGACGATGGGTTTTGTGAGCATCCTGCGGCACCTGATGAAGGACAAGGCGATCGGCAGGCTGATTGTGCCGATTGTTCCGGATGAGGGACGTACGTTCGGGATGGAGTCGGCGATCAAGCAGGTGGGGATCTATGCTCCCGAGGGCCAGAAGTATGAGCCTCATGACAAGGACATGCTGCTGAGCTATCGCGAGGAGCAGGATGGACAGATTCTGGAGGAAGGGATCACCGAGGCTGGATCGATGGCTTCGTTTACGGCTGCCGGGACGGCTTATGCGAACTACAAGGTGCCGTCGATTCCCTTCTATATGTACTACTCGATGTTTGGATTTCAGCGCATCGGGGACATGGTGTGGGCGTTTGCGGATTCGCGCGGCAGAGGTTTTCTGATGGGCGGAACCGCGGGGCGGACGACGATGCTGGGCGAAGGGCTGCAGCATCAGGACGGGCATAGCCTGGTGTTGGCGAGCACGGTGCCTACGTGTCTTTCTTACGATCCGGCTTATGTGTATGAGATGGCGGTGATGATTCAGGATGGTATCCGGCGCATGTATGAGAAGGGCGAGGACTGCTTCTACTACATCATGATGTACAACGAAGACTATGCGATGCCGGCGATGCCGAAGGGTGTTGAAGAAGGCATTCTGCGCGGGATTTATAAACTGAAGCCAGCGGCCGGGAAGGCGACGGCGCAGTTGTTCGGCAGCGGGCCGATTCTGAATGAGGTGCTGCGGGCGCAGGAGATTCTGGCGGCGAAGTATGGCGTGCATGCCGATGTGTGGAGCGTGACCAGCTATACGGAGCTGCGGCGCGATGCGCTGGCCGTGGAACGCTGGAACAGGCTGCATCCGGCGGAGAAGGAGCGCGTGCCTTACCTGCTGACGGCACTGGGCGATGCGAAGGGACCGATTGTCGCGGCGAGCGATTATATGAAGTCGATGCCGGATGTGTTGTCTCCATGGTTGCCGTCGCGGCTGGTTGCGCTGGGGACGGATGGGTTTGGACGGAGCGATAACCGTGAGCATCTGCGGAGGCATTTCGAGGTGAATGCGGAGTCGGTTGTTGCGGCGGCGTTGTCGAAGCTGGCGCGCGAAGGTAAGTTCGATGCAAAGGCAGCGCAGAAGGCGATGGATGAGCTTGGAGTGAATTCGGAAGCGGGCGATCCGGCCAGAGCTTAGACGAGTTTGATTGCGTTGAATCAGAGGGGTCCAGACGGACCCTCTCTTTTTGGCAGATTGACGGTTGGGGAGGGTTGGTTGAGCGAGACAGGGCAACACGAGAATCCGCTGGTGCCGAATAGGAAGCTGCGGCAGATGTATGTAGCGATGGCCGAGGCGAGGGTACTGGAGGAACATATCGGCAGGTTGCAGAGACGCAAGGTGAGACGGGGACTGGAGTCGACGCGGGGGCAGGAGGCTTGCCGGGTGAGTACGGCGCTTGACCTGGGGCCGGGCGATCTGGTGAGCGACTCGCAGGCGGGTGTGGTGATGGACCTGATTGCGGGCGGAAAGGCCGGTTCCCTGCTGAAGCGCGTGGCTGAGCTTCCTTCGGATAAGAAGAGCGCGCGGCCTGTGCGGTTTGGGGAGTCGCGGCGAGTGCTGCCGTGGATTGACGATGCCGAAGAGCAGTTGAGGATGGCGCTGGGTGCGGCGCTTGCGTTTAAGACGCAGAGACAGGCGGGTATTGTTGTTGCTTACGTCCGGCATGGCGAGGTTGCCAAGGGAACGTGGCGGAAGTTGCTGGGGCTGGCTTCGAAACTGGAGTTGCCGGTGATCTTCGTGGTTCTGCCGGCGAATGGAAGGTCCCGGAACGGAGTTGCCGATCTGAGCGCGAGGTCGCATCGGTGGGGAGTTCCGGGAATCGCTGTGGATGCGGTGGATGCGGTGGCGCTGTATCGCGTGGCGCAGGAGTCGATGGGGCGGGCTCGAGGCGGGGATGGTCCGGTGTTGATTGAGTGCGTCGGATACCGGGCAGACGGCAAAGCTCCGGTCGATCCGCTGGCCCAGATGAGGAATTTTCTGCTTGGCAGAAAGGTTTGCACGGAGGCCTGGCTGAAGAGCGCGGGCGACCGGGTGCGCAAGCAGATTGCGGCGGCAGGCAAGTAAAGCGGCGCCTGGAGAGAAGCTGAAAAGAGAGCCTCGTGGCGCGCGAAGAGAGAGCAGAGGTGTGCCCTTCGCGATTACACTGGAGCGAGCAGTTGAGTCACGGGGATTGAGGTGCGAGTGCGGACCAGGGGTTTTCTTTCTTTTGCGGCGCTGACTCTGAGCGCGGCCTCGACTGCTTTTACGCAGACGCCAAGTTCAACTCCTGCTCCTGCTTCAGTACCCGCGCCGACGCCTACGACGAGCAGCCCGGCGTCTCCGGGGTATTCTCCGCAGCCCCAGCAACCGGCAGAGCCTCCTCCTTCTACGTTGCCTGTACCGGAGAAGAAAGGACCTCCGGTGGCGACGCCTGCGACACCTACGCCGCAGTCTCCGTACATCGGCTATCCAGCGTACTTACCGCCTATACCGAAAGTTGAGAAGCCTGCGCCGGACCGTCTTGGCTCGGCTTATATTCCGATGGATAGCTGGGTGTATCCGGCGCTGAACCGGCTGTATGGCATGGACTTTATCGGCACGATGTACCTGAGTATGCGGCCTTATACGCGGCGGAGCGTTCTGCATATGCTGCGTGCCTCTGAGTATGAGATTCGCAATAGCGACAATGAAGAGGCGCAGGAGATTCTGGCGAGGCTGCTGACTTATCTGAGCTCCGAGGTTCCGGGTGGACAGGTCGACCGTGGCATTGTGTATGGGCTGGACTCGTCGTATACGCGGTTTCTGGGGATCGGCGGACCGATTCTGCGGGACAGCTACCATCTGGGACAGACGATCAGCCAGGACTACGGACGGCCGTACGACTCCGGCTTGAATGCGATCACGGGAGCTTCGGTACTCGGGGAGTGGGGACCGTTTTCACTGTATGTGAGAGGAGAGTACCAGCATGCTCCTTCGGCGATCGGGTACTCGACCGCGTTGGCAACCGAACTGCTGCTTCCCGATGAGATTCCCTACACGGTCCCGCTGCCCATCGTGCCTGTAGGCAATCTCCCGGAACAAAACCCCTTCCGGCTGGTGGAGGCCTATGCGTCGTATCACCTGCTGGGGCATGAGTTCTCGGGCGGGAAGACGGATGCCTGGCTTGGACCGGGTTACGGGAGCGCGATGGCGTGGTCGAATAACGCGGAAAATATCTATTCGTTCCGCTTCAACCGGGTCGAGCCAATCAATATTAAGTACCTGTCGAAGCTGCTGGGGCCGGTGCGGTATGACTTTTTTGTAGGAAGCCTGAAAGGGCATCTGTATCTGAATTCGCCGTGGGTGCACTCGGAGATGTTTGCGTTCCGTCCTACGGAGAACTTTGAATTTGGATTTCAGCGGACGATCATCTGGGGCGGTGAGGGCCATGCTCCTGTGACGCTGCACACATTTCTTCATGGCTTTTTCGATACGAACGACACGGCCGTTGGGGAGAAACTCAGTCGCAATGACCCAGGTGCGCGGTACAGCGCTTTCAACTTTTCTTACCGGCTGCCCTTTGTGCGAAAGTATGCGACGTTAATCCTGGATTCGATCAGTCACGACGATGTGACACCGATCAGTGCCCCGCGACGGGCGGCTTTTCGGACGGGAGTGTACATCTCTCAATTTCCGGGGCTGCGAAAGCTGGACTTCAGAGTAGAAGCGGTAACGACAGACCCGCCGACGACGAGAAGCATGGGCGGGCAGTTCAACTACTGGGAGGTTGTCCAGAAAGAGGGATACACGAACAAGGGCATCATTATGGGGGACTGGATTGGCCGGGAGGCAAAGGGCGGCCAGGCGTGGTTCACCTACCATCTCTCGGGCAACGAGTGGATTCAGATGGAGTATTTGAACAAGAAGACGCCGAATGACTTCGCTCCGGGAGGAACGACGCAGAATCAGTACAAGGCGAGCGTGATAAAGCGGTTCGGAAGGGATGTCGAGTTGAACGCGTGGGTGCAATACGAGGGATGGAAGGCTCCAGTGTACAAGCAAGGGCTGCAGAGAGATACGTCGGTTGCAGTGCAGTTGACATGGTACCCGAAGTTGCACAACTATCCTCAGATTCCTTAGCCTGCGGAGTGGGCTGCTGGCGATGCGCTTGATTCGCTGGTACAGGCCTTGAAGTACTCGAGGGATTTTTCGATGCCTTTGCGGAGCTTGATCTTTGGCTCCCATCCGAGGAGTTGCTTTGCTTTTGCGATGTCGGGGCGGCGGCGCGTGGGATCGTCCTGGGGAAGAGGATGGAAGATTATCGGGGATGCGGAGCCGGTGACGGACAGTATCTCGTGAGCGCATTCGAGGATGGTCCATTCGTCGGGATTGCCGATGTTGACGGGAAGATGCTCCGGGGCGCGCGATAGAAGAAGGATGCCCTCGATAAGGTCGGAGACGTAGCAGAAGCTGCGGGTCTGGGAGCCGTCTCCGTAGATGGTCAAGGGGAGGCCCTGCAACGCCTGCACCATGAAGTTGGAGATGACGCGGCCGTCGTTGGGCTGGAGGCGTGGGCCATAGGTGTTGAAGATGCGGACGAGGTGCGTGTTCACGCCGTAATAACGGTGGTAGGCCATGACGGCGGCCTCGGAGAAGCGCTTGGCCTCATCGTAGACGGAGCGGATGCCGACAGGGTTGACGTGGCCCCAGTAAGTTTCGACCTGGGGATGGACCTCGGGATCGCCATAACACTCGGAGGTGGAGGCGTGGAGGTGTCCGGCGTTGTATTTGCGAGCGAGATCGAGGGTATTGATGGTGCCGGCTGAGCCGACGAGGAGGGTTTCGGGGCCGAGACGGGCGTAGTCGCTGGGGCTGGCCGGGGAGGCGAAGTTGAAGATGAAATCAACTTTGCCCGTGTCGAAGGGCTTCGTGATGTCCTTTTCGAGGAAGTGAAAGCGGCGATCGGTCTTGAGATGACTGAGGTTGGCAAGGTTGCCTGTGCTCAGATCGTCGACGCCGATGACCGAGTTTCCGGCGGCGAGCAACGCGTCACAAAGATGGGAGCCGAGAAAGCCTGCAGCTCCTGTGACCAAGATATTTCGGGACATCATCGATTGCCTTTCAGAACTATAAGCTACGCCATTTGATGCAGCGTTCGATAAAAAGTTGGAAGTAAAGCGGTGCAGCTTTGCGAGGGAGTTGCTAATGGACACTAGGCATTCGATGCCGATGGGACGCGTTCGCGCGCGGGATAGGCTGCGGGCCTGCCAATACTGAGATAGGTGAAGCCGCATCTCGTCATGACCTCGGGATCGTAGAGATTACGTCCGTCAATGACGATGGGATAGCGCAGAGCCTGATGGAGACGGTTGAGGTCCAGAGTTGCGAATTCGGCCCAGTCGGTGAGGATGAGCAGCGCGTCGGCGTCCTGGGCGGCTGCGTAGGCGTCGGAGACATAGCGGAGATTGGACTGCGTGCCCAGGACGTCCTGGGTCCGCCTGATCGCGGCAGGATCATAGGCTGCGATGGAACAGCCTTCGGCAAGGAGCATCTCGACGAGATCGATTGCAGGCGATTCGCGGATGTCGTCGGTCTCTCCCTTGAAGGCCAGGCCGAGGACGCCGATGCGCTTGCCTCGTAGGGTCCACAGGGCAGAACGGACTTTGTTGAGGAAACGCCTCTTCTGCTGGTTGTTGATCTTTTCGACTTCGGCGAGGAGATTGAAGTCGATGCCCAACTGGTCGGCCACGGAGCGGAAGGCGGCAACATCCTTGGGAAAGCAGGAGCCACCATAGCCGATGCCTGGGCGAAGGAACTTGGGACCGATGCGGCTGTCGAGGCCCATGCCGCGGGCGACCTGCTCGACGTTGGCGTTGGTGGCTTCGCAGAGGTTGGAGACAGCGTTGATGAACGATATCTTCATGGCCAGAAAGGCGTTGGAAGCGTGCTTGATGATCTCGGCGCTCTTGGTGGAGGTGAACAGGAGCGGAGGCGGCGTGGCGACGCTGCAGGCGCCTGCGATCGAGTTGGCTCGGGTGTAGTAGGCGCCGCTGGTGAGAGGGAGATAGATTCGCTGGAGGACGGAAGCGGCCCGTTCGCTGTCTGCTCCTACGACGATGCGGTCGGGGTGGAGGAAGTCGGAGACAGCGGTTCCCTCGCGAAGAAACTCCGGGTTTGAGACGACATCGAAGAGGTGGCGGGCGGCGCCATTGCGCTCCATGGAGCGTGTGATCCACTCGTTGGTGTAGACGGGCACGGTGCTTTTTTCGACGATGACCTTGTAGCTGGCGATGGAGCGGGCGATCTCGCAGGCGACGGCTTCGACGTAGGAAAGATCGGCGTCGCCGGAGTCGCTCTGGGGTGTACCGACGGCGATGAAGATGGCTTCGCACTCGCGGGTGGCCTCGGCGAGATCGGTCATGAAGCGGACTTTGGTGTTCCTGTACTTGCCGAGGAGTTCGGGGAGAGAGTCCTCGTGGATAAGGGTGTCGCCGCTGCGAAGAGCGGCTACCTTGCGCTCATCATTGTCGACGCAGATGACGTCGTGACCCATTTCTGCGAAACAAACAGCGGCAACAAGGCCGACATATCCTGAACCGACGACGGCAATTTTGATGTCTTCACTCATGGGGCGGTAGCGTTATTCCTCATTGTGAGGATACCCGAATGCCGGCGAAATGGAGCAGGCCGAAGGGTGAACACGCACCTTTTGGAACAGGGGCGCGGAGTATCCATCTGATTCTTCCTCCTGCAAGGTACACTCGAGTAGACTAACAACGATGGGTTCACAAAATACGCAGCCGCCGCTCGTTGGTGTTCCGGAGACGAACCAAACAGGGTTCAGTACGACGGTTACGGATACGACTCTGTCTGAAGCACTTATCGTGCTCCGGAAACGCCGTTGGATTCTGATCGTCTGCGCGCTAATTGGCCTCGCGTACGGTGTCTTCAAGGCGGAGTCCCAACCGAGGCTGTACGACGCCTATGGGCGGATTCAGATTCGGTCAGGATCATCGAATGAATACAGGGTGAGCGCGGTCCCTGGCTACAGCGATTCCGGCTCGAGATTGCTAACTGAGATCGAGATCCTGAAGAGCGACACATTGATGCTGACGGTGTGCCGTGAGATGGACCTCGCAAATAATGCAGATTTTCTCGAGCGGAAGAGCCCGTTTCCACACCGGAACCTGGACTCGGGACCGATCAGGCAGGACACGGTGCACCGGTTGCAGAGCAATCTACAGGTCGCGGCAGTTCCGAAGACAGACATCATCCGGATCAGTTACAGCAGCCTGAACCCGAGGCTCTCCTCTGACATTGTCAATCGCGTCATTCAGGACTACATGCAGCGCAGCTACCGGACGCGATTCGAGTCATCGCAGCATGTTTCGGACTTTCTTTCCGGGACGCTGGAGGGTCTGAAGCAGGATGTGGAGACGTCGCAAGAGCAAATGATGGATATGCAGAAGAAGCTGGGGGTTCTTGGCTTCGACCCGACGCATAACGAGATCAGCAGTTCGCTGGACGACCTTGCGCGTGCAGCCGCTTCGGCGAAGCTGGCACGGATCATTGCCGAGGCGCGCTACCGGGTGGTGAGTGGAATGGATCCGGACACGATCGAAAGCTCGATTGAGATGACTCCGGGAACCACGCCGGGCGAGTTGACGACACTGCGGGCCCAGCTTGCCACCTCAAGGGCGGCCTATGCGCAGTTGGGGGCGACCCTGTTGCCCAGTCATCCGCAGATGCTGGCGCTGAAGGCGCAGATGGACGAGTACACCAAAGAGATTGACACGGAGCAGACCCGCCTGCTGTTACAGGCAAAGCAACTCTATGTTGTGGCACGAGCGAATGAAGACCAGACGGTTGCAGCACTTGAAGCGCAGAAGGCTGACGCTTATAAGCTTCGGGATCAACTGGTGGAATACACCCTTCGCCAACGCGAGTTTGAGGCAAACAGCACTTTGTACAACAGCCTGCAGCAGCGCCTCCGCACGGCAAGCGTGCAGTCGGGGCTGGAGTCTCTGGAGATCGACGTAGTCGATCCTGCGTTGCCGCCAGCCTTCCCTCTGCTGCGGCCACAGTCGACTGTGATTCTTACTGCCTTGGCGTTCAGCATCATTGCGGGTATTGTTCTGGCGTTCCTGATGGAGAGCCTGGATACCGGGCTGCGGAGCATCGCAGAGATCGAGAGCATCACGGAGCTGCCATCCCTGGCTATCATTCCTCGGGCGCGGCGAACCTCGGCGGATCAGGCTGGAACCCTGACTACTGCGCAGCGAAACGTCGGCATCCTGACGCAGCCAAAGTCGCAGTTCTCCGAGGCCTTCCGTTCGCTGCGCACATCGCTGCTGCTGTCGACCACCGGTCATCCTCCGAAGATCATTGTGCTGACGAGCGCTACGCCGTCCGAGGGTAAGACTACGGTAGCGAGTAACCTTGCCGCGATTCTGGCGCAGCGGGATACGCGGGTTCTGCTGATCGATGGAGACCTTCGCCGGCCTAACATTCATCACCGCTTCGGGCTAAACGGCAAGATCGGGTTGACGACCGTGCTGACCGGAGCGACGAAACTCGAAGCAACGGTACAAACGGTACGGGAGATTCCTAATCTCGACATTCTGCCGAGCGGGCCTGTTCCGCCGTTTCCGACCGAGATGTTGAGTTCCGGCGCGATGGAAGCGATTCTCAAACGCTGCAGCGAACTCTACGACTATATTGTCATCGACTCTCCGCCGATTCTCTCGGTTACGGACGGCGTGATCCTTGCGCGCCAGGCGGACGCGGTCGCGCTGGTGGTGCGGCACGGCAAATCGAGTAAACATGTGGTACGGCGAGCCAGAGACATCCTGCTGCGCTCAGGCGCGGGCATTACGGGAATTGTGTTGAATGCTGTCGATCTGAACTCGCCGGAGTACTACGGGTACTACGGGTACTCGGGTTACTCGTACGCTAGCGTGGACTCGGATAGCTGGGAGGCTCAGGGCGCAGGAGCGGGAAAACGCTCTGACAGGGAGATGGGCGAATGAGACAGGGGCAGGGCAATTTGCGGACCGGCAGAGTGGTCAAGCGTGGCGCGCGAACCGGCAGTTCCCTGCTTGCCTGCGCGGTGTTTCTGATGCTGGCTGCCTTTGGCGGGATTGCGGAGGGTCAGTTCAACGGACCGGCGCCTGGAGCCGACACTCCACTCAATCCGCCGGTGAAGATAACGACCGATCCGGCGATTCTTTTCCCTGGGCACCGGGACATTATTCTTGGGCGTGACGATCTGCTCGCAATTCATCTCTATGCAAGCCTGGATTATGCGCCGACGGGTCGAGTGGACCAGGATGGCGTGATTCAGCTTCCGCTGATTGGCGGTGTGAAGGTCGCAGGTCTGACGGTACGCGAGGCTCAGGATCTGATTGCGCAGAAACTGGTAAGCGCCGGGATGTACCGCGATCCGCAGGTTTCAATTCAAATTATGGACTCACCGAACCTGATCGCAACGGTTGTAGGTGAGCTGCATGGAGTTGTGGCGATCTACGGAGAGAGGCGGCTGTACGACGTCCTGGCGGCCGTGGGCACCGCCGGCAGTGGCGGCTCTACTGTGGGAACGACGATCGTACTTGGAGGCGGAGGGCTCCCTACTACGGCGAGTCACGTCATCACGATCAACCGTCCTGGTGTCGCGGAGCCTATCACCGTCGACATGGGAACGGATCCTGCCAAGAGCGCCATGGCCGATATACCTATCTTTCCTCGCGATACGATCATCGTGCCACGCGTGGGAGTGGTCTATGTGCTTGGCGCCTTCAAGACTCAAGGCGCCATACCGCTGCAACAGAACTCGCCTGTGACGCTGATGAAGGTAGCAGCGCTTGCCGGGGGGCCTGGTTTTGAGGGCAAGTCGAATGATCTGCGAATTATTCGTTCGGTTGGCCTCACCCGCACGGTTGTGCAGGTCGATATTAAGAAGGTGATGGACGGGAAGGCGCCGGACCCTGTGCTGCAGGCCGAAGACATTGTCTTCCTGCCTTCCAGCTCATGGAAGGCCGCGATCAAGTCTGGAGGCATCGCAACGGTGCTAGGCATCGCTTCCTTCCTGGTCTTTGCCATTCAACAGTAACTGAAGGCAATCCGCCTGGCATGGGCCTGAAGGGCGGCAGGAGACCCGCAGAGATACAGGATTTTGCGTTTCGTCAGAGATGGGAGATCGCTTGAAGAAGAAGGTGCGGATCGCTTACCTGGTGAGCCACCCCATCCAGTACCAGGCACCGCTGCTGCGCCGCATTGCCCAGGAGCCGGACATCGATCTAACTGTATTCTTCGGTTCGGACTTTTCTGTCCGTGGCTACAAGGACGAGGGGTTCGGGGTGGGGGTGAAGTGGGACGTGCCGCTGCTGGAGGGCTACCGCTACGAATTTCTTCCGGTGGTTCGCGATACAGTCAATCCGGGACCATTGGCGCCGGTGAACCGCGGAATCTTCAGCCGTCTGCGCGGAGGTAAAGATGCTGCAGGCTTCGACGTGTTGTGGGTACACGGGTACTCTTCGGTGAACGCGCTGCATGGGATGTTGGCGGCCAAATCACTGGGGATACCGGTGCTGGTGCGGGCTGAGTCGTGGCTGGGAGACCGCGAGAGGAGCGGTTCCACGCTGGCGGCGAAGCGGATGTTCTTCCGGCTGTTGCGGGAGTTGGTGGATGGTGCACTGCCGATCGGGACGTTGAACGCAGAGTATTGGCGTCATTATCTGGGTGAGGATTTTCCTCTGTTCCGAATGCCTTACTCGGTCGACAATCGGTACTTTCAAAGGCGGAGCGAAGAGGCTCGCCTGGGGCGGACTGAGTTGCAGAAGGAATTGAATCTGGATCCTGCGCGGCCTGTGATTCTTTTTGCCTCCAAGCTGCAACGCCGAAAGCGATGTGAGGACCTGGTGGAGGCTTACAGGAATCTGTCGCCAGCGCCAGGTGCTGAGCCTCATCCTTATCTCGTCATCGTCGGGGACGGCGAGGAACGTGCTGCGCTGGAAAGGCAGACGGCGGCGAGCAGGTTAGAGGGTGTCCGGTTTTGCGGGTTCAGGAACCAATCGGAGTTGCCGAGGTTCTTCGATCTGGCGGCGGTGTTTGTGCTGCCGTCACGACACGAGCCGTGGGGGTTGATCGTGAACGAGGTGATGAACGCAGGCCGTGCTGTGATTGTCTCGGATGAAGTGGGATGCCAGCCGGATCTGGTTGAGAACGGGGTGGAGGGCTGTGTCTTCCCTGCCGGCGATGTGGCGGGTTTGACGGCTGCGCTGAGGACCGTGCTGGCAACTCCGGAGACTGCGGCGGCGATGGGCGAACGCGGGTTGGCGAAGATCGGAGACTGGGACTTTGAGGAGGATATTCGCGGTTTACGACGCGCGCTTGCTCAGGTGACACGGAAGATAACTGCTTGATGAGTACTCAATCGCAAAGCGAAATCGACGACTATCCTGCTGATATTCTGAAGATCGATGGGCAAAAACTGATGCGGATTCTTCATATTATCGGAACGCTGGATCCGGCGGCCGGCGGTCCCACGGAGTCCGTTCGCGTACTGCTGAGTTATGGCCCCATCGGTTACACGGGCGAGGTGGTGACGCTGGACGATCCGTCAGCGCCCTACCTGAGCGAAATCGGATTTCCGGTGCACGCGCTGGGCCCGACGACGACCAAGTACGGATTCAACTCGAAGCTGTTGCCGTGGCTGAGAGAAAACCGCCATCGTTTTGACGGTGTGGTGGTGAATGGGCTGTGGCAGTACTGCGGGTACGCGGCATGGCGAACGCTGGCAGGAAATACTCCTTATGTTGTGTTTACCCACGGCATGCTGGATCCGTACTTCAAGCACACGTTTCCGTTGAAGCATATTAAGAAGTGGCTCTACTGGGTTCCAGCGGAGTATTGGATTCTACGTGGCGCCTACCGGGTGTTGTTTACCTCGAAGGCGGAGAAGCGGCTGGCGGAGGAAAGCTTCTGGCTGCATAACTGGAACGCGTATGTTGTGCCGTATGGCGCGAGCGGGCCATCCGGCGATCCGGAGAAGCAGAAACGGGCTTTTTTTGCGAAGTGCCCTGAGGCGAAGGGCAAACGGTATCTTCTGTTTCTCGGCCGAATCCATCGCAAAAAGGGATGCGACCTTTTGATCGATGCCTTTGCCAAGGTTGCGTCGAGCGATCCCGACCTTTGCCTGGTGATGGCAGGTCCCGATCAACAACAGTGGAGCGCGAAGCTAAAAGCCATGGCCGCGAGTGCAGGGATCGCCGACCGCGTCTTCTGGCCGGGCCTGATTACCGGCGATGCCAAGTGGGGAGCTTTTTTCGGATCGGAGGCGTTTGTCCTGCCTTCGCACCAGGAGAACTTCGGGATCGCGGTTGCGGAGGCGCTAGGATGCGGGAAGCCTGTGCTGCTAGCCGATAAGGTGAATATCGCGGAGGACATTGCCGAAGACGGCGCTGGATTGATGGAACTGGATACCGCGGAGGGAACGTTGCGTTTGCTCGAACGGTGGATTGGCATGTCTGTGGACGAGAAGCAGCGGATGGCGGAGCGTGCGTATCAGTGCTTCCATCGCAGGTACGACATGCGAGAGAATGCGAAGGCGATCATCCGGCTATTTGGAACTGCTACGGTTCTTACCCCAGCCGCTGTCGATCAGGAATAGGTGTTGCGTCGATGCCGAAGGATATTTACTACAACGCGGCGGAACATATTTCGGCGGATACGGCGCCTGACCCGTATCTTCGGCCGGCATTTTCGTTTCGCGACCGGCTGCGACGGCTGAACTGGAGTATCTGCCGGGTGCTTTTGTACAGAACGTCACCGCGGCCGTTACATTCCTGGAGATCGTTTCTTCTTCGGCTGTTTGGGGCAAAGATGGGGCAGAATTGCCATTTCTATCCTCGATCGAAGGTGTGGGCTCCGTGGAATCTGGTGTGCGACGATCAGGTGACCGCCGCAGACGGGGCCGAGATCTACAATCCTGCTCCGATTAGGCTGGGGTCGCACGCGATTCTGTCGCAGGACGCTTATGTGTGCGGGGCGACGCATGACTATGACGATCCGGCGTTCCCTCTGATCGCGTATGCGATGAATGTGGGCGCGTACTCCTGGGTGTGCGCTCGGGCTTCGGTGGCGCCCGGCGTGAATGTGGGCGAGGGTGCTGTGCTGGGGTTGGGTTCGGTGGCAACGCGAAGCCTGGATGCGTGGACCGTGTATGCGGGAGTGCCTGCCGTCAAGGTCAAGGAGAGGCGACGGCATTGCCCTGGTGTACAGCCATAGGAAACAGCTCTAGCCGCGCAATTTTGCCAGAAGATCGGTCGGGTGAACGGGTTTGGCGAGGATTTCGAACTCGTGCCCATCAGCACGGGCCTTTTCGAGCAGGTCGGCAGTAGCTGCCTGGCCGGAGAAGAGAAGGATCTTGCACTTTGGGAGCTTGCTGCGCGTGATGATGGCGGCTTGAATGCCGGTCATTCCGGTCATGATGACGTCGCTGATGAGCATGTCGGGCTGGAAGCTATCAAGCGACTCAACTGCCTTTTCACCGCTAAAGACGGCGCGCGCCTCAAAACCCGCCTGGTTCAGGATAATTGCGAGTGTGTTGGCGATGACTTGCTCATCGTCGGCGACCAGAACCCTCGGTTTTGATGTTGTGGCGGTGGTTGAATCTGGCATGCTGAATGTCCCCAAATCTTAAGGTAAAAATTCAATTTTAAATGTGACGTTCGAAGCCATCAATTGGTCTTTGGATCTACACAATAATGATACGCTGAGCGAAGAGCTGGTTGATTGACAGGCCGGCATAATTCGGAGAGAACGACTACTTTACTACGAAATAGCTTATGCAGCCAGCCATCATACGCGCCGAACGGGTCGAAAAATATTACGCGCAACCGAGCGAGAACCGCATCCAGGTCATCTCGCCGACCGATCTGTCGATTACGGCGGGAGAGATTGTTGCGTTGCTGGGGCCGTCCGGCTCTGGAAAGTCCACACTGCTGCGCATGCTGACTGGGTTGTCGCAGCCTTCGGCGGGTGAGGTGTATTGGCATGAACAGCCGATCGCGACGGCTAACGTAAATGTGTCGATTGTGTTTCAGAGCTTTGCGCTGTTTCCGTGGCTCTCGGTGCTGGAGAACGTCGAGGCTCCTTTGAAGGCGCGCGGCATGGAGCCGGGGGAGAGACGTAAACGGAGCCTGAGGATTCTGGATACAGTGGGCCTGGATGGCTTTCAGGCTGCCTTCCCGAAGGAGCTGTCGGGCGGGATGCGTCAGAGGGTCGGCTTTGCGCGGGCACTGGTGGTCGAGCCAGAGGTGCTGTTTATGGATGAGCCGTTCTCCGCGCTGGATGTTCTGACGGCGGAGAACCTGCGTAGCGAACTGTTGGAGCTATGGCAGAACAAGACGATTCCAACGCAGGCGATCTTTCTGGTGACGCACAACATTGAGGAGGCTGTGCTGTTGGCGGACCGCATTATTGTGCTGGGACGCAATCCGGGGCATGTGCGAACGGACTTCCGAGTGGCGATTCAACATCCGAGAGACCGGAAGACGACGGCGTTTACGCAGCTTGTGGACTACATCTACAAGGTGCTGACGCAGCCAGATGCGCAGCCGCCGGCGCTACCGCAGACCACTGCAGGAAAACCGGTGCGCGACCAACGGCAGATGCACTACCAAATGCTGCCCCACGCACGGCCGGGAGGAATTGCGGGACTTCTGGAACTGCTGCTGGATCATAACGGCAAGGACGATATCTACCGGCTGGCCGATGACCTGGCGTTTGAGATCGACGACCTGCTGCCGATCGTCGACGCCGCCCAACTGCTGGGTTTTCTGAAAGTGACCGAGGGCGATGCGGAGATTACGCCGACCGGAGCGGAGTTTGCCAATTCGGAGATTCTGCGGCAGAAGGAGCTGTTTCGAGGCGCGGCGATGGAGAATGTTCTGCTGCTTCGTCAGATTGTGCGCGCGATTGAGTCCAAGAGCGACCGGAGCGTGCCGGAGGAGTTCTTCCACGATGTGCTGGACGAACAGTTCAGCGAAGAGGAGACGCTGCGGCAACTGGAGACGGCGATCAACTGGGGAAGGTACGCGGAGCTGTTCGACTACGACGCTTCACGGCGGCGTTTTATTCAGCCGGAGAAGCTGCATTCTGAGTACATATCTCCCCCTGCCACGGAGATCGATGCATGATGGGGCTTCCAGTACGATTCAGCAACATCCCAGGACGCGAGACACTGGCACGCTCGCAGGTTTTGCAGCGCAGCTGGCCGGTGGTGCTGGATCTGTGCGTCGCAGGAATTGGGTTAGCGTGTTTTTATGCCGTTGTGGTGATCGCGCGGTACTGGTTTGGGCATCCCGAGCCGGAGATTGTGATCTCGCAGAGTCCACGGGCTCTGCCACAGTACGCGTTCTATTCGGTTGTACGGATTGGGCTGGCGTATCTGCTGAGCCTCATCTTTGCGATCGGCTATGGTTACGTTGCGGCCTATAACAAACGGATTGAAGCGCTGATGATTGCCGGGCTGGATATTCTGCAGTCGATTCCGGTGCTGAGCTTTTTGCCTGGCGTGATGCTGGCTATGGTGGCGTTGTTTCCGACGCGGCAGATTGGCGTTGAGATGGGCGCGATTGTGCTGATCTTTACCGGCCAGGTCTGGAATATGGCGTTCAGCTTTTATTCCTCGATCAAGAGCATTCCGCGAGAGCTCTCCGAAGCGGCGAGTATTTATCATTTTTCGCGATTGCAGCGGCTGATGCAGTTGGAACTTCCCTACTCGGCGATTGGGTTGGTTTGGAACTCGATGGTGTCGGTTGCAGGCGGATGGTTTTTTCTGATGGCGTGCGAGATGTTTGTGCTGGGCTCGCGTGACTTTCGGCTACCGGGGCTGGGTTCCTACTTGCAGACAGCGGCGGGAACGGGAAACTACTCCGCGATTACATGGGGACTGCTGACGATGATCGCCATTATTGTGGCGACGGACCAGTTGATCTGGCGGCCGGTGATCGCGTGGAGCGATAAGTTCAAGTTCGAGCAGGTGGAGAGCGGAACGCGGGTGCGTTCGCCGCTGTTGCATCTGCTGCAGCACTCGCGGGGGCTGCAATCGCTGCGGGATCATACGGTTGTGCCGCTGGGAGAGAGCGTGTATCGGCGGCTGGCCAGGGAGCGCAACCCGCCGCCTGCGCAAGGTCCTGTTGCTGGTGAAGTATCCCGAGCTAAGAACACAAGAGCGATTGCGTGGCTGAGAGGGGCGCTTCTCGTGTTGATCGCCGCGGCTGTGCTCTATGCGGCGTGGCAGGCGTTGACACTGTTGCGTGAAGTGCATGGATCTCAGTTCGCTGAGATCATGAAGGGCGCATTGGCCACCTTTCTGCGGGTGAATGTGTCGCTGGTGCTCGCTGCAGCGTGGACGATTCCGGCAGGAGTTGCGATCGGGTTTCATCCCCGGCTTGCGAGGATTGCCCAGCCGATCGCGCAGATTGCGGCGTCGGTGCCGGCGACCGCTCTGTTCCCTGTTCTTCTGCTTGCGCTGGTGCGGCTGGGCGGCGGAATGGGGATTGGGTCGATCGCGTTGATGTTGCTGGGAACGCAGTGGTACATCCTGTTCAACGTGATCGCGGGGGCGATGGCGATTCCTTCCGATCTGAAGGAGGTCGCAACTCTGTTTCACTTCACGACGCTGCAGAAGTGGAAGACTGTGATTCTGCCGGGGATATTTCCGTTTTTGATTACCGGGCTTGTCACTGCATCTGGCGGCGCGTGGAATGCGAGCATCGTTGCGGAGTACTTCCATCTCCACAACCAGACGCTGCAGACGGTGGGGCTGGGGGCGACGATCAGCGCAGCGACCGATAGCGGGCAGTTTCAGATTCTGCTGCTGGCCACGATTGTGATGGCAATGATGGTGGTGACGATCAACCGGCTGGTGTGGCGGCCGCTGTATCGGCTGGCGGAGACGCGGTACAAACTCGGTTGAGTCAGACCTGTCAGGGTGGCGACGGCTTGCGGAAGGCAAAGATGACTGCAAGCAACGGCGGTGCGAGCAGGACTCCCCAGAATGGGATGATGATGCCGAGAACGATGGGTCCGAAGAAGGCGGCCCACCAGGGGATGCTGGTGGTGCGGTGAAGAACGTAAGGGCCGATGACGAGGCCTTCGAGGATGACGATCAAACCGTAGAGGCCAAGGACGAGACCTAAGCGCCACTCGTCGTGTCCGCTGAAGGCGACGGCGAGCACCGGGCCGATGAGAGCGACCATGCCTCCGAAGGTGGGGATGATTTGGAGCAGGCCACCGAGGATCGCCCAGAATGGCGCCCATGGGACGCGGATCAGTTCGAGGCCGATGAGCCAGAGGATGCCGACGATGAGCGCGTCGAGCGTTGCGGCTCTCCACCAGGCGACGAGCGCGCTGCCTGCGGTTTTGAGATGTGCGGTTGCGTTGCTGTTTCTGATGTCCATACCACCTGGGTGTTGTGTGCCGCATCAGACTGCTGGGACAGAACTATATCGTAAAGCTGACTTTCGATGCGGTTTTGAGCGCGATGAGGCTCGCTGCGCGATTGTTTGCGAATGGAGAATTGTTGCGATGTCAGTTATGCTGCAGGCGTTTTACTGGGATTCGCCGATCAAGGAACAGAAAGAGGGCGAGTGGTGGAATTTTATCGCCGAGAAGGCCGAGTTGCTGGGCAAGGTGGGGATCAATGCCGTGTGGCTGCCTCCGATCTGCAAGGGGGCAGAGGCTCGTTCGCCGGGATACGATCCTTACGACTACTTCGATTTGGGTGATTTTGATCAGAAAGGCGCGGTGAAGACGCTGTATGGCAATCGCAAGGAGTTGGAGAACCTGATCAAGACACTGCATGAGCACAACATCGGCGCCTATGCCGACATGGTGATCAATCACAACTCCGGCGCGGATGAGGAAGAGGTCAACCCCATCGACGGACAAAAACGTTGGACGAAGTTCAATCCGAAGTCAGGCAAATTTCCCCGCGACTGGAACTGCTTTCATCCTTCGCGTTATGAGAGGGTAATGATCGAGGGCGAGAGGTTCGCTGGGTTTCCGCATCTGTGCCATCGCAATCCAAGGGTGTATGAGGCGATGTTCGAGTATGCGCGGATGGTGATCGAAGAGCTGCGGTTTGACGGCTTTCGGTTTGATTTTGCGAAGGGATATGGGGCGTGGATGATCGGATTGCTGGCGAAGTATCGCTATGAACGCGATGGCAAGGAGTTCGCGCCGTTCGTTGTGGGGGAATATTGGTCGGGGCCTGAGGATATTGAGGGATGGCTCGATGGCGTGAAGTCGGTTACGGACAGTCAGATTGCAGCATTCGATTTTCCGCTTCGCTACAAGCTGAAAGATGTATGCGACACGCTGAAGTACGACCTGCGGAACCTGACGGCGGATGGTTCCGTAGTGGCGACGCGGCCTTTCAACGTTGTGACGTTTGTGGATAACCACGACATGGGCGGCAATGAGGTCGTCAACGACAAGAATCTGGCTTATTCCTTCATCCTGATGAATGAAGGGTATCCGTGCCTCTGGTGGTACGACTACTTCAACCTGGGATTGGCGCGCGCGGGCACACCGAACGGCCTTGATGCGTTGATCGATGCGCATCACAGATATGCCGGTGGCGAGGCGTGCGTTCTCCATGCCGATCCAGACCTGTACATTTTGCAGCGTAGCGGGATCGACAAGCAGGCTGGATGTGTTTATGTGCTGAACAATCTCGGCGATAAGTGGTCGGGGACTACGGTAAAGACGAAATGGCAGAATCAGAGGTTCCAACTTGTGGCGTGGGATGGGCATGATATCGCCCACCCCAATGAACGAACCACGGACAAAGACGGGAACGCTGAGTTCCCTGCTCCGCCGCGCGGGTACGCGGTGTATGCGCCGGTTTAGGCTGGAGTTTTCGGATGCTATTCTTAAGATATGAAGTTTGGCGTTCTGGTCTTTCCGGGGTCGAATTGCGATCATGACACATATCACGTGATCGATGCGCTGGTGGGTCAGCCTGCGACATTTTTGTGGCATGCATCTGAGGATCTGCAGGGATGCGATGCCATCCTGGTGCCCGGCGGGTTTGCTTACGGCGATTATCTGCGAACAGGGGCGATTGCGAAGTTTGCGCCGGTAATGCAGTCTGTCGCGAAGTTTGCCAGGAGCGGCGGCCTGGTGGTGGGAATCTGTAACGGATTTCAGATTCTGTGCGAGGCGGGGCTGCTTCCCGGAGCGCTGATGCGCAACGCCGGCCAGCACTACATCTGCAAGCAGACGTTTTTGCGGACTGAGACGGTCGATTCGCCGTTTACGCATGGGCTTGCTCAAGGACAGGTTTTGCAGATGCCGATCGGGCATATGGAAGGCAATTATTTCTGCGATGCGGAGACGCTGGCGAAGCTGAAGGCCGAGGATCGAATCGCTTTTCGCTACGTCACTCCGGATGGTGCGGTTACGGCAGCGGCGAATCCGAATGGCTCGCTTGAAAATATTGCCGGGATTTTGAACGAGGGACGCAACGTGCTGGGGATGATGCCTCATCCGGACCGATCGAGCGAGGCACTTCTGGGGTCGGCGGACGGACTGCGGCTGTTCAAGGCGATGGCGGAGTCGCTGGCTCCAGCCCAATAGCCTGGGTGGTAGGCTAGTAGGCGATGATTGACATTCACCACCACCTTCTGTGGGGCATGGACGATGGTGCGTCGAGCCTGGAGACTTCGGTCGCCATGGCGAGGCTCGCGGCGGCTGATGGAATAACACATATTGTCTGTTCCCCTCATGCGAACGGCACGTATGCCTACGAGCCGCTGATGATTGCCGAAAAGATCGGCGAACTGCAGCGGGTTCTGGATCGTGACGCAATCGCCGTGAAGCTGGGTCACGGATGCGACTTCCACATGTCGTATGAGAATATCCAGGAGGCGAAGCTCAACCCATCGAAATACAGCATCAATGGGCTGGGTTATCTTCTGGTGGAGATTCCTGACTATGGGATCTCGCCCGGCATGACTGAGACCTTCTACCAATTGCAGCTTGCAGGGCTGATTCCGATTCTGACCCATCCGGAGCGCAACCCAACGTTGCAGGCCGACCGGACGAAGATGATGGACTGGCTGCGCGGCGGCGTGCTGGTACAGGTGACGGCCGGGTCGGTTGTGGGCCGCATGGGCAAACACGCTGAGCGGATGGCTCATGATCTGCTGGCGAACCGCTGGGTGCATTTTCTCGCGACCGATGCACACAATACGACCTCGCGGGCACCGAAGATGAATGAGGCGTTTGAGGTGGTGGCGCAAAAGTATGGGCCGGATTATGCGCATCTTCTGTGCGTGTCGAATCCACTGGCAGCGTTTCTGGGTAAGCCGTTGCAACCGCAGATGGAGCCGCTCAATCTCTATGATGAGAAGAACAAGAAGACCTGGTGGGAGAGACTGACCGGGCGATAGCCGTCGAGGCAGCCTTTTCAGCACACTCTAAAGGCCCAGTCCGCCGTCGACGGCGAGCAGTTGCCCGGTAATGAAGTGAGGAGCAGTGGCAAAGAAGACGGCGGCGGCAGCGACGTCGTGGGCGGTGCCGTTGCGTTGCATGGGGGTCTTGCGGGCGAAGTGCTCGTAGGCCTCGTCGACCTCTCCCTGAACGATCATGCCGGGAGCGATGCAGTTGACGCTGATCTCGGGCGCCCACGCCTTGGCCATGGTCTGCGAGAGCATGTGCAGAGCGGCCTTCGAGGTGCAGTAGTGGGCGTGCGTAGCCCAGGGGTGCAGGCCGCCGAGGGAGCCGATGTTGAGGATGCGTCCCCGCGTCGCGCGCAGGTGGGGGTAAGCGGCTTTTGCCATCAGAAAGGGTGCGCGAGTGTTGGTGGCGAACATCGCGTCCCACTGGTCGACGGAGATGCGCTCGAGAGCTTCGGACTCGAAGACGCCGGCGTTGTTGACGAGGAGATCGAGTTGACCAAACTCTTCGATGACTGCGGCCATCGTCTGCTCGATGCTTTCGGGGTCGCGAAGATCGCAGCGCGCCGCCAGGGCGTCGACGTCGTGGGCCACCAGCGCGCGAACGGTCTCTTCCGCTTCAAGCTGGGAGCCGAGGTACGTGATGGCAATGTTGGCTCCGCGCTCGGCCAGGGCGAGAGCGATGGCGCGGCCTATGCGTTTGGCTGCTCCGGTGACGAGCACGGTCTTTCCCTTTAGCAGCTTGTCCATAATTTGAATTGCGAGTTGAATTGCGAACTTGAATTGCTGGATTCGAGTTTTGATTACTGCTTTGGCGTGGTGTCCGAGGCGTTCGGAGTGGACTGAGGCGTTGTTTGCGGTGCCGGAGACGGCGTCGCGGGCGGTGTCGCGGGTTTCGTGGCAGGGGTTGTTGGCCGGATCGGCTCTTGAACGCCTGGCTTTCTTGTGGAGGCCTTGCCGTCGTTGTCCTGATAGGACGAGAGTTGCTCCTGGGGACGCATCATGGAGATGGATATCTCCCGGGTTGGCTCGGTGACGACATATTCGTCGGCAAAGGTAGCGAAACCGGCAGCGATGATCTGGACTCGCACGGTGCTGCCCGTGGGGATCACGTCGATGGCAGCCTTGCCATCGGGATCAGTCTTGACCTCGAGGCTTCCCTCATCTTTGCCGTTCAGATTGGAGTCGAAGATGACTGCCGCATTACTGATGGGCTTGCCATTGAACTTCTTGAGCACGGTGACTTCGATGTGGGAGGTGGCCGGTGGCGGCTTATATTTGCGGCCGCGCTTTGCGGGGGTGTCCTGCGCCATGGCGGGGATACACGCGGCCAAGGCGAAGCTAAGGAGAAAGACGAACTGAGGGATGCGGCGTAGCTGCATGGTGTGTCCATTCTACGACGTTTTCGTGGCGATCTGGAGTGTGCAGGCGGTGGGTCAAAGTTGCGTGAGTTTTACTCAGATTTAACGCGAGGAAATTTGACATTGGCAGGCAAGGTGGCTATTGTTAGCAATCGGGACGCTTGAGTGCTAATCAGTTGTGAGGGGTGAGCTTTGAGCGATGAGGCTCCCTGGTCGCGGTGGTTGGCGGTATCCCCAAAAACTTTTTTTTGTGACAGGTTCAGGCCCTTGGTCCGAGTTCGTCACGCAATGCAACCCGGACGGTCCGCCGTTCGCCAAAAACGCAACAGGAAATCGAAACAAGGAGATGCAAACAATGGCAAAGACATCGTTTACACCGCTGCACGACCGAATCGTGGTCCAGCGCATTGAAGAAGGCGAGAGCAAGGTTGGCGGAATCATCATCCCTGACTCCGCTAAAGAGAAGCCGCAGCAGGGCAAGGTCATCTCGGTTGGCAAGGGCAAGTCTAACGACGAGGGCAAGGTGTTCCCGCTCGACGTGAAGGCCGGTGACAACATCCTGTTCGGCAAGTACTCGGGCACGGAGATCAAGCTGGACGGCGAAGAGTTTCTCATCATGCGCGAGGAAGAGGTTCTCGGCATTCTCGCCAAGTAGGCATTGCATGCGGCGGACCGCTTCGCTGCTATTCGGCGCTTTGAGCGCCTCACTTAAACAAAATTTAATCGGCTTAGAGCCGGTAAACAGGAGTAAAAGACAATGGCAAAACAGATTCTGCATGGAGAAGATTCGCGTCAGGCAATCCTGCGCGGCGTAAACATTCTGGCCGACGCAGTGAAGGTGACGCTCGGACCGAAGGGTCGCAACGTTGTTATCGAGAAGAAGTTCGGTTCGCCGACGATCACCAAGGACGGCGTGACCGTTGCCAAGGAGATCGAGTTGGCGAACTCGCTCGAGAACATGGGCGCGCAGATGGTGCGCGAGGTTGCGTCGAAGACCTCGGATGTAGCCGGCGACGGCACCACCACTGCTACCGTTCTGGCCCAGGCGATCTATCGCGAGGGCGTGAAGACGGTTGCCGCGGGTGCGAACCCGATGGCGCTGAAGCGCGGTATCGACAAGGCTGTCGAGGCCATCATCGGCAAGCGCGATGAGAACGGACTTCCTGTTGGCGGCGCACTGAGCAAGCTGTCGAAGCCGGTTTCGGGCGACATGATTGCGCAGGTCGGAACCATCTCGGCCAACTCAGATTCGCAGATCGGCACGATCATTGCCGAGGCGATGAAGAAGGTCGGCAAAGACGGCGTCATCACCGTCGAAGAGTCGCGCACGATGGAGACCCAGCTGGATGTGGTTGAAGGTATGCAGTTCGACCGCGGTTATCTCTCTCCTTACTTCGTGACCGATGCGGAGCGGATGGAAGTTGCGCAAGAGAATCCTTACATCCTGATCTACGAGAAGAAGATCTCTTCGATGAAGGACCTGCTTCCCTTGCTCGAGCAGATTGCCCGCACCGCCAAGCCCCTCGTCATCATTGCTGAGGATGTGGACGGCGAGGCGCTCGCGACTCTCGTGGTCAACAAGCTGCGTGGGACGCTGAACGTGGCTGCTGTGAAGGCTCCCGGCTTCGGCGATCGTCGCAAGGCGATGCTGCAGGACATTGCAATTCTGACTGGTGGCAAGGCGATCACGGAAGACCTCGGCATCAAGCTTGAGGGCGTCAAGATCGAAGACCTCGGCACTGCGAAGCGCGTGACGATCGACAAGGACAACACCACCATCGTTGATGGCGGCGGTAAGGACGGCGATGTCGAAGGACGCGTGAAGGAGATTCGCGCACAGATCGACAAGACTACCTCCGACTACGACCGCGAGAAGCTGCAGGAGCGTCTGGCCAAGCTGGTTGGCGGCGTTGCAGTGATCAAGGTGGGTGCGGCAACCGAGACCGAGATGAAGGAGAAGAAGGCTCGTGTTGAGGATGCGATGCATGCAACCCGCGCTGCTGTTGAGGAAGGAATCGTCCCGGGCGGCGGTGTGGCGTTTGTTCGCTGTGCTTCTGCAGTTGAGGATGTGATCAAGAAGCTCGAGGGCGATGAGAAGATCGGTGCATCGATCATTCGTCGTGCGATCGAGGAGCCGTTGCGCATGATCGTCTCGAATGCAGGCGAAGAGGGCGCGGTTGTGATCGGCAAGATCCATGAATCGAAGGAGCCCAACCACGGCTACAACGCCGCGACGGGCGTCTACGAGGACCTGGTGAAGGCCGGCGTCATTGATCCTACGAAGGTTACGCGCACTGCGCTGCAGAACGCGGCTTCGATCGCTGGGTTGATGCTGACCACCGAGGCGATGATCTCCGACATTCCCGAGAAGAAGGAAGCGGGCGGCGGCGGACATCAGCATGGTGGCGGCGGTATGGACGGCATGTACTAAATAGCTGTGAGCTTTTGAGTTGTGAGCTTTGAGAAACGGCCTTCAGATTTTCTGGAGGCCGTTTTCTTTCACTACTTGGGTTGGTTGTTTCTTTCTCTGCTGGTTGTGTTTGAGAAAATTGATTGGAGTCTTTTGATGAAGGATTTTCGAGGGCTGGCGGTTTGGAAGCAGGCTCATTTGCTAGTTTTGAATGTTTATCGTGTTACAGAGTCGTTTCCAAGACACGAGTTGTTTGGATTGACTAGCCAGATTCGCCGCGCTGCAGCCTCGATTCCGACCAATATTGCTGAAGGGTGTGGGCGTGATGGGGATGCCGAGCTCGGGCGGTTTCTGAACATTGCCAAGGGCTCAACGTCCGAGGTCGAGTATCTGCTTCAGCTGTCCCGTGACTTGAATTACCTGGAGGCGGAGAGCGGAGGGCGGTTGATGCTGCAAACAGTGGAGATTCGAAAGATGCTTTATGGCCTGCAAAAGAGCCTCGGCGAGAAATAGCGGTAACAATCTTGAGAATCGGTTTAGGATGGCTGGAATTGGGAGGTGAGGGTGTATGCGGTTATCTCGGCGGGAGTTTTCACGGCTTGGGGCTATGGGGTTGGCGGCGCGGATGTTGCCGGCTGCTGGAATGGCCCCGGCGGTGGGAATGGCTCAGGGTGGAGAGCGGAAGGTGGGGTACTGCGTGATCGGCCTGGGGACGATTGCGGACCACTTTATGCGCGGAGTGCTGGCGAGTGGAAACTCGCAAATTACCGGACTGGTGAGCGGGCATCGGGATAAGGCTGAGAGGATTGCGGCGCAGTATGGGGTGCCGACTAGCTCGATTTATAGCTATGAGGATATGGACAAGTTTCGCGACAACAAGGCGATCGATGCGGTGTATGTTGCGCTGCCGAACAGTATGCATGCTGAGTATACGATCCGATCGGCGAAGGCGGGCAAGCATGTGCTGTGCGAGAAGCCGATGTCGACGACGGTGAAAGAAGCGGAGGATATGATCGCTGCCTGCAAGGTTGCGAATGTGAAGCTGATGATTGCGTACCGGTTGCACTATGAGCCGCTGCACTTGAAGGCGGTGAAGCTGATTCGTGATGGGGCTCTGGGCAAGGTGCAGGTGATCAACGGAGCGTTTGGGTTTAATGCCGCTCCTGGGGCTTGGAGGTTGAATAAGGCGTTGGCGGGGGGCGGGTCGCTGTTCGATGTGGGGATTTATGTGCTGAACGCTTCGCGTTATCTAACAGGAGAGGAGCCGGTGAGGTTTACGGCTGCGACCTCGACGGTCGATCAGGATGGGCGGTTCGTAACGGTGGAGGAAAATGTTTCCTGGACGACGAAGTTCCCTTCAGGCGCGCTTTGTGCGGCGAGCTGTACATATGGCGCGCAGATGCCGGGATACTTCAAGGTGTTCGCTTCGAATGGTTGGATGTCGATGGAGCCGGGATTCAACTATGACGGAATGCGGCTGCGGGCTGAGTATTGGAACGGTGCAAAGGGAGCACCGCATACTGTGATCGATGAGTCGAATCCGGAGAAGGACCCAATGCAGTTTACGCACGAGGCGGATCATTTCTCGGATTGCGTTCTGCATGACAAGAGACCGAAGAGCTCGGGTGAGGAAGGTCTGCGGGACATGAAGTACATCGAGCAGATCTATAGTTCCGTTTAGATTTTTGCATTGCGAGTGTCGCCCCGCTATGATGCGAGCGCACTGACAAGTTTGTGTGGGCCATTCACCGTCGCAGAACCGACCGTTCCTGGTGGACCTCTTTTTTAAGGTTGGCGCGATGCCTCAGATTTCATCGACACCCCTGCGAGACCGAGGCCGCTACGACGGTCTTTTGGAATCTTGCAGCGGCGTGTTGTGGGAGATCACGACGCTGCACGATGCGCTCTCAAATTTACTACTGAGAGAGGACGACTGTTCCGGGCCTAATCTGGTTGGCGGCGTTGACCTTCGTCTTGGGGAGCGTGGTGGAGAGCTTGAGGTTCACCATCTTTTTGTTGCCGTCGACGGGGAAGGTGGCGACGTAGCTGTCGGCGATGGCGTTCTGGAATTGTTTGAGGAACGGAGCGAGAGAGACGGGGTTCCCTGTGCCCTGGTAGTAGGTCATGCCGCCAGTGCCTTGCGCAAGCTGCTGGAGGTAGCTTTGGCCGCTGAAGCTGCCGCGGCCGCCGCGGAAGCCGGCATCGTTGTAGTAGATGGAGTAGACGGGGACGCCGGCACGCTGGGCATCGGTAACGGCGTCCGCGACGTAGGGGCTGTCCTGGTTGAGGACGCTGGTGCTCCCGTTGTAGGGGTCGACTCCGTTGGTGATCATGAGCACGAAGCGGGCTTTGTGTGCGGGCTGTTGTGACTGCGAGGTGGGCTGTCCTTCAGCGCTGGGGGGCCAGTTTTTGACGAAGTCAGAGAGACAGAAATAAGGACTGGCGCTGGCGCCTCGCAGGCCCATGGGTAGACGCACTCCCTGTGCAACTGCGGCGCGATCGGTGCTGAAGCCTGGATTATCGCTAGCGGAGACGACGCGGCCGTTCTGCATGAAGCCGACGAAGACCTCGGTGCCTGCGGGAAAGCTGGTAATGAAGGAGCGGATGTTGTTCAGATCGCCGCCGATGCTGGTGCGCAGGCCGTCGTCGATGAGGAGGGCTATCTGTGCTCCATTGGGAGGGACTTGCGCGAGATTGAGAAGAGGAGTGACTCGATTGTCGACTTTGAGGGTTATATTCTGCGCGGTGGCTGTCGCAGGTGTTTTTGAGTCGAGTGAGATCAGCGTCTGCGTGGGCGTGGAACCCTCCTGCTGAGAGAACGCATTGAGGCCGGGGAAGGCTAAAGCTAAGAATGTGAGTACAAGGGTGTGTTTCGTCATTTGCGTCGTTCCTTCCTTCTGCTGAATTAGACGCGATAGAGTTGCTTCACGGTGCGGGTGCGTGGATGTAAGTTACAGAAAAAAGACAGGATTTTGGAGGCTGGGCGAATGTCTTCCGATTAAACACGGCTTGTGATGTTTTGATGCGGCGCAATGATTCAGTCGCCGCCGATTCTGATCTTCATGCCGGCGCGGATGGTGAAGGGCAGGCCTGGAAAGCCAATGGGACCGATGTTTTGCTGGCCGAGGAGATTGTCGAGCTGGGTGAAGAGCGAGATATGGCTGGTCGCCCGGAAGAGAAAGTTGAGATCGAGTTTCGCGTAGCCGAAGTCGAGATTGCGGTTGGGAAGAAGAAGGGTGTTGCCGCCGTTGCGGTCATTGTTGAGTTGGAAGGTGGAGTCGTCACTGCGGCTGCTGAAGGCGCCTTTGATGGCGGCGGAGAAACGGTCGGATATGTACTGCGCGGCGACGAAGCCAGTGTTGGGCGGGCGCTGGAAGGGCCGGCTGCCCACGAGGGGTGAGAGTGCTCCAATGGGGATGCCGGGGATGTTTGGGTTGGTGGCGGGAGTGACGTTGTCTGTGGAGAAGGACTGCTCGACGAATGAGGCGAGGTAGGTGTAGCCGCCGTGGAGGTAGAGATGATTGAAGGGTTGGTACTGGGCTTCCAATTCCATGCCTTGAGTGCGGTAAGCGAGTGAGTTGAGTGACGCGGCAGGGATTTGTGCGGCAATGTTTGCGGGGATGTTGAAGTAGTGTTCGAGGCCGTTTGTGCCTAGGAACTCGAGCTGGTGGCTGAACTGGTTGTGGAAGTAGCCGGCTTTGAGGATGAGCTTCTGATTGATGATGTTCTGGTCGATGCCGTAGTCGTAGGTGCGGGAGCGCTCGGCAGTGATGGGTGCGATGTTGAAGGTGGGGCTGCCGTTTTGTTGGAGGAGGGTGGAGAGGCTGGTGAGTTGTGCGGTGAGGGATGGTTCCTGCACACCGGTGGCGACGTTGACGCGGAGGAGAGTGCCGTGGAAGGGCTTGTGGCCGGGGCGGACGGCGTCGTAGGTGAGTCCGAGACGTGGGTTGCCGGTGATGCCGATGAGTTCGTTGTCTTCGGCCGCTCCGCCAGCGGAGTAGAAGAGACGGTGTTTGATGTCGCCCTGGATCTGGAGGGTGTAGAGGTAGTTTGCACGCTTGATGATTCGGCCAGTGGGTATAGCTGGATCGATGAGGCGGGCGCGCTCGTTGTCGTAGTGGAAGCTGAAGAGAAGAGCGATGCGCCAGGGAAAGGTGTAGTCGGATTGGTAGGCGAGCTCGTCGCGGTTGGAGACAGCGTCGTAGGTGGGGAGGATGAAGGCGGCCTGACCGGTGATGGTGTAGCCGTTGGCTCCGCTGAGGGTGATCGGGTTGCCGTAGTAGGTGGTTTCGGGTGTGCTGTTGATGACGGTTGTGACGGGCTCGCCGGTGGGAGTGAACTGCTCGACTTGTTCGCGCTTGCGGGCGATGCCGTAGCGGGCGAGGTTGTGCCACTTCCCTGCTATTACATTTTCGACAGTGAGACCAGAGTAGATGTCCTGATCGGATTGCTTGCCGGAGGAGGAGATGCCGTAGATGTCGTGCGCGCTGGGCAGGCCAGTGGAGGAGTCGGTGTTGCGGAAGGTGAAGCGGACGGTTGTGTTGGTGACGATACTGTAGCCCACGTTGCCGATCTCGTTGGTGGAGTGGTACTGATCGAGCAGGAGGGCGTTCGAGGTGTTGAAGCGGCTGAAGCCGCCGAGGTAGTCGAAGCGCTTGATTGCGCCGGAGAGGCTGGCTTCGTTGCGATAGGTGTGGAAGTTGCCTGCGTCGCCGGTGTAGTTGAGGGTGGGACGAAGGGCGTTGCTTCGTGTTGTGTCGAAGCTGACTATGCCTGCTTCGGCTCCTGTGCCTTGAAATGCGCCGTTGGCTCCGCGGTAGAGCTCGGGGCCGGTGAGCGCGATGGTGGAGACTGGACTGAAGTCGAATCTACCGCCGATGTCTTCGGAGGGGATGCCGTCGGTGAGAATTTTGTTGGCGTCGGGACTGCCTCCGCGGATGAAGAGTGCGACGGGGCCGCCGAATTGGCCGGTTTGTACGACGTTTGTGCCGGGCGATTGGCGCAAGTCGTTTGCGATTCCGATTTGTGTGGTGAGAGCTGACTGCGGGACGAGTGTGACGCCGGCGGGAATCTGCTGGATCGGCGTGGGAATGCCGCTTGCGGTGACGACAAGCTGCGGGGTGACGGTGGAATACTGCATGACGATGTTGCGGGTGATGACGGCGGTTTGGGCTCCATTGAAAGGCTGGCCGACGCTGGGGGTGTACGGAGCGGCGAAGGTGAGGAGAACGAATCGGCCAACGTTGGCGCTGCGGATCTCATAGGTGCCGTCCATCTGCGTGAAGCCGAAGGCTGCGACCTTCTTGCCCTGGATGAGTTGGACTCTGGCGTTGCCGAGTGGGACTCCAAAGGGAGAGGTGACGGTGCCGCGCACGATGATGGCTTTTGCCGGGAGGGTGAGGATGGCCGCTGCGACGAAGGTGAGAAGCTGAATCGTCGCTTTACGGTGGTGCGGTTTCGCCATGATCTCGATTGTACGGATGATGCAGGGCTCAGAGCATCATGGCTCAAACATCTGGGCTCAAAACATCTGGGCCCGGAACATCTGGGCCCGGAACATCATGGGATGAGAAGGAGTTTGCCGGCGGTTTTGCGGGATTCGAGGTCGCGGTGGGCGTGGGCGGCGTCGGTGAGGGGATAGATGTGTTCGATTCGCAGCTTGAGGGTACCGTCTACGATGCCGTCGAATACGTCTCTGGCGCGTGCTTCCAGGTCGGCAGGGGTTTCGATGTAGTCCTTCATGGTTGGACGGGTGACGTAGAGCGAGCCCATGGTGGAGAGTCGGATGAGGTCGAAGGGTGGGACGGGGCCGCTGGATCCGCCGAAAAGAACCATGAGACCGCGCGGGCGGAGGCACTGGAGGGATTGCTCGAATGTGGATTTTCCGACTGAGTCGTAAACGACGGGAAGGCCGCGGCCGTCGGTGAGCTGCTTTACCTTCGCAGCGAAGTCTTCGCGGGTGTAGAAGATGATCTCGTCGGCCCCGGCGTCGTGGGCGAGAGCGGCCTTCTCGTCGGTGGAGACGGTGGTAATGACGCGGGCTCCCAGGGCTTTTGCCATCTGGATGAAGAGAAGGCCTGTGCCGCCTGCTCCGGCGTGGATGAGGATTTCGTCACCGCGCTGGATGGGATAGGTGGAGTGCGTGAGGTAGTGGGCGGTGATGCCTTGAATGAGAGCTGCGGCGGCCTGATGGAAGCTGACGCCTTCGGGGATGGGGACGAGGCGCGCGGCAGGAGCTACGGCTAGTTGGGCGTAGGTTCCGGGGATGCCGCACCAGGCGACACGATCGCCGGGTTTGACGGTAGTGACATCGGGCGCCGTGGCGACGACGATGCCTGCGGCCTCCATTCCGAGCGTGTAGGGAAGATCCGCGGGGTAGCGGCCTTCGCGGAAATAGGTGTCGATGAAGTTGACGCCGGAGGCTTCGATGCGGATGAGTGCTTCGCCGGGGCCGGGGGTTGGGGTGGGGAGATCGCGGAGAGTGAGGACGTCGGCGGAACCGGTGGTGAGGATCTGAATGGCTTGCATGGTCGCAGATGCAAGAGTACAACAACGGAGCCCTGACGTGGAGCGATCGATCCATGATGGAAAACAGAATCTCTTGAGGTCATAATTTTGCAAAAAGATGGAAGATGAGCCTTCGAGAAGCTTTCCGTTGCCGACATTCATCTAAAATTGAGATTCACAGCGATTTCTGTCTGCGTAAACCATTTGAAGACCTGAAGAGGATAGTAAGACTATGTCGAGCCATCAGAACTTGCCGATCGCGATTTATTATGAGCAGCCGAACTGGTTCAAGCCGTTGTTTGCTGAACTGGACCGCCGGGGAACGAACTACGTCAAGCTGAACGCGGTCGAGCATAGCTATGGGCCAGGCGATAAGCCGGAGGAGAAGTATGCCCTGGTGTTGAACAAGATGAGTCCTTCGGCGTGGAATCGCGGGCATGGCGACCAGATCTTTTACACGATGGGATTCCTCGAGCATCTTGAGCATCGCGGGGTTCGCGTGGTGAATGGGGTGAAGGCGTTTCGCAGCGAACTGTCGAAGGCTACGCAGTTGTCGATGTTGGAGGGGTTGGGGCTTGGGTATCCGAAGGCGCGGGTGATTCATCGCGCGTCGCAGGCGATTGCGGCGGCTGAGGGGCTGCGCTTCCCTGTCGTGGTGAAGCCGAACATCGGCGGCAGCGGCAGTGGTGTGGTGAAGTTCTCGACGAAGGAGCATCTGGCGGAGGCTTCGGCGACTGAGAATGGCCTGGTGCTCGGGATGGATTCGACCGGTCTGGTGCAGGAGTTTGTTCCTGCGCGTGGATCGCATATCGTTCGCGTTGAGGTGTTGAACGGGAAGTATTTGTACGCGATTAAGATACATATTACGGGCGAGACTTTCGATCTTTGCCCGGCGGATATCTGCAAGACCCCGCTTGGCGTTGAGCTTAACCGTGCAGCTTGCCCGGTCGATGCTCCGAAGACGGGGTTGACCGTGGAGGCATTCGATACTCCGCCTGAGGTGATCGAAGAGGTGGAGCGCCTGATGGCGGCTGCTGGAATTGAGTTGGGCGGCGTGGAGTTCATGGTGGATGAGCGCGATGGCCAACGTATGTATTACGACATCAATGCGCTCTCGAACTTTGTTGCGGATGGGTCTAAGGTTGTGGGCTTCGATCCGTTCGCAAAGCTGGCGAACTGGCTTGAGGCTGAGGCGAAGATTGTGAATGATCGCCGCGCCGGTGTGCGGGAATTAGCAGGAGTTGGGCGCTAGATGCGATATGGTTTCTGGTTGCCGGTTTTCGGCGGATGGCTGCGCAATGTGGAAGACGAGCGGATGGAGGCGAGCTGGGAGTATGTTCGCAACCTGACGCAGCGGGCGGAGAAGATCGGTTACGACCTGACGCTGATTGCCGAACTGAATCTGAACGACATCAAGGGCATTGAAGCGCCGTCGCTCGATGCGTGGTCGACGACGGCTGCACTGGCGGCGGTGACGGAGCGGCTGGAGCTGATGGTTGCGGTGCGGCCTACGTTTCATAACCCTGCGCTACTGGCCAAACAGGCTGCGTCGATCGACGTGATGTCGCATGGCCGGTTGACGCTGAATGTGGTTTCGAGCTGGTGGAAGGATGAGGCCACGAAGTATGGCGTTCACTTTGACGAGCACGATGATCGATATGCCCGGACTTCCGAGTGGCTTGATGTAGTGAATGGATGCTGGAATAAGCAGGGCTTCAGCTACAAAGGCAAGTACTACGATGTGCGTGAGAATATCCTCTCGCCGAAGCCGGTGAGCAAGCCGCGGCCTACGCTGTATGCGGGTGGTGAATCGGATGCGGCGAAGAATCTGATTGCGGCGAAGTGCGATGCTTACCTGATGCATGGCGATGGTCCGGAGGCTGTGGGAGTGAAGATCGCCGATATGCGTGCTCGACGGGAGAAGCTGGGTTTGGGGCCGATGACGTTTGGGGTGGCCGGGTATGCGATTGTGCGTGATTCCGAGGCAGAGGCGCTGCGCGAGGTGGACCGGATTACGGATGTGAAGCAGTCAGCCCGGGGATATGCGAACTATGAGCAGTGGCTGGCGGGTTCGCAGTTGCAGACGCAGGTGTCGCTGAAGGATTATTCGGTGTCGAACCGTGGGTTGCGGAGTGGGTTTGTCGGGACTCCGGAGCAGGTGGCGGAGCGGATGGAGGAGTTTACGGCTGTGGGCGTGGATCTTGTGCTGCTGCAGTCGAGTCCGCAGGCCGAGGAGATGGAGCGGTTTGGGGCGCAGGTGATTCGAAGCGCCGCTGCGGTCTGATTCCCCTCTCCGGTTGGCGAGAAGGTATCTCCAAGGTTAATTTGTTTGCTAAAGCTTTGGGTTTCGGGCGGACGCATTGAGAGTTATTCTTTGCCATGCTCCGTCGTTCCCTTTTGCTGACGCTCGTCTTTCTTTGCCCCGCCTTTGCGCAAGACCGTCCCGAATGGACTACGCCCCATGCGCCTTTTCGCATCATCGGCAATGTGTACTACGTCGGGAGCCAGGACCTGGCGTCGTATCTGATAACGACGCCTAATGGGCACATCCTGATCAACAGTAGTTTGGTGAGCAGCGTTCCGCTGATCAGGAAAAACGTGGAGACGCTGGGGTTCCACTTCAAGGATGTGAAGATTCTGCTGATCAGCCATGCTCACTCGGACCATGCTGCAGGGAGCGCCGAGATCAAGCGGCTGACGGGCGCGAAGTACATGGTGATGGACGCCGATGTACCTGTGGTGGAGTCGGGCGGGGCGACTGATTTTCAGTATGGCGCGGAGGCCGGAAGCCACTTTCCAGTCACGAAGGTTGATCGGGTACTGCACGACGGCGACGAGGTGAAGCTGAATGGAGTTGTGCTGGTCGCGCACAAGACACCCGGCCATACGAAAGGCTGCACGACGTGGACGATCAAGGTTCGCGAGGACAATAAGAGTTACAACGTTGTCATTGTTGGGAGTCCAAATGTGAATCCCGGATACAAGTTGGTGGACAATGCGGCGTATCCGTCGATCGCACAGGATTATGAGCTGACCTTCCGGACTTTGAAGTCGCTGCCGTGCGATGTGTTTCTGGGAGCGCATGGGGGCTACTTCGAAATGGAAGCGAAGTATGCACAGATGAAGCCGGGCGGGGTGAATCCGTTTGTCGATCCGGAGGGTTATAAGAGCTATGTTGCGGAGCGTGAGCAGGCGTTTCGGGCAGAGTTGGCGAAACAGGAGAGGCGTTGACCGTGAAAGCCTCTGACCTGATGTGGGTATAGCGTACCCCATGCGTGGGATGTAGACGTCCAATAATTTCCTGTTCGTGCGGCGAAGCAAGATGATAGGCTGGTGCATCTTTTGGTGAAATTTTGTGCGAAAAGATGCGGTCACGATTGGTGAGGAACGATTGAACGGAGCGAATCGAGACTGTGCCTGGAGAGCGGCAACTCGTGGAGGGTGGTCCGTCTGTCTAGTGCTTTTGATTGCAGGTTGCCGGCCGCATGAAACGAGTGATCGTACACTTTTAGCGCGGCTTTCGCGTGCGGGACACTTAAAGGTCGAGCCACCGAAGCCCGGGGAACTTGCGGAAAAGGGCCGGGCAGAGATTACGGACGAGTGCGCGAAGCAATCCTATGAGACCGCAAGCAAGGGCCTGATTGTTAGTGAGATCGGGTTGCATGAAGACGTCTTCATGCTGCGAGACCGAGTGACCTACGGAGCTATCGGATATAGCCTGGATGAGGCGCTGACACTGGAGTCCATGTTGCGCGCAGAAATCAGCAGCCTGACACATCCGGCGGAGCAGACGGAGTGTATCCGGCACTTTGCCGAACATCTGGAATCGTTGAGCGATCCTCTGGTGGAAGCGGACGAACGACTGAAAGAACTGGACGCTTCAGCCTTCAAGGATGCTTCGAAGGAGACGGAGAGGCAGACAGAGGAGCAACTGCGCGAGCCAGCCAAGGCTACCGACTCTAAACGCCTGCCGCGGGACTAATAACCGGAAAATTACTGAAGAAGGCTCTCTTCCGAGCGCAGGCGGATGATGCGATCGACCGCGTAAGGTGCGCGGTGGGACGCGGTGTAGAAGTGGCGGACCTGAAGCTCGCCGAGCAGGCCGATGCCCATCAACTGGATTCCAGCAAGTATGAGGACTCCGGCAACGACGAAGATGGGGCCATGAAGCGTCATAATGTGCTGGCCCGTTATTAGCTTGAGGATGAGCAGCCACGCGGCCAGCGCGGTTCCGGTCATCATTCCCAGTGCGCCGACCGTTCCGAAGAAGTGCAGCGGACGCGTCATGTAGCGCAGCAGAAAGCGGATGGTGAGCAGATCGAAGAAGACGCGGAAGGTACGTGAGATGCCGTAGTGGGACTTCCCTGCTGTGCGTGCGGGGTTCGAGATAGGAACCTCGCAGATACTGGCCCCATACCAGGAGGCGAGAGCGGGGATGAAGCGGTGCATCTCGCCGTAGAGAGGAATGTTCTGAATGATTTCGCGCCGGTAAGCCTTGAAGGTGGTGCCGAAATCGTGGATGGCGACGCCGCTGAGGGTGGCCATCAGGGAGTTAGCCGCGCGCGAGGGGATACGGCGCAGGATGAAGTTGTCGGCCCGCTGAGCCCGCCAGCCGCTGACGACGTCGTAACCCTCTTCGAGCTTGGCCAGGAAGGAGGGGATTTCGTCGGGGTCGTGCTGAAGATCGCCGTCCATGGCGAGGATATAGTCGCCCTGGGCGTGGTCGAAACCGGCAGCGAGGGCAGAGGTCTGTCCGAAGTTGCGCCGCAACTTAATCACCAGGACTCGGCTGTCTACGGCAGCGATCTCTTCGAGAAGGCGATAGGTTCGGTCGCGGGAGCCATCGTCGACAAAGACAAGCTCAAAGGATTCGCCGACCTGCTCCATGACAGCCTTGAGGCGGTCATAGAGGGTGGTGACGTTCTCTTCCTCGTTGTGGAAGGGTACGACGATGGAGTATTTCGGCACGTTTCGATGATACTCCTCGGGGTGTGCTTCCTGAACCAGGGAAAGAGGTTGTTTGAGGAAGGATTATGTAAATTCTCCGTCACGGGGAGGGTGTAACAATTGTCCGCGGCAACGTATCTATCTCTGTTTCAATTGGACCTGGTGAGTAGGCCGAAGGACAAAATCAGGCGGCCACGGGTGATCTCTTTTTTTATGATGTAGTTGCGAGGATATCTGTGTTCGTCGATGATGGCTTGAAGCTGAAGGTGATCTTGCGGGTCTAGAAATGCAGGCTCAGGACATATTCCATGGCGGTCGGTTTACCGAAGTACGATCCGGGAACAAACTCGGCCTGCTGGGCCGCCGCAGTAGCAGCAGCAACAAGCACCGCATCTCCCAGCTCGGCGCGGATATCGCCTGCTTTCCCGTTCTCGAGCACATCGACGATCAACCGTACCCGGCCATGACTTCCGTGGCAGGGCTTTCCTGCCTTGCAATCCGGGGCAGGAAGGCTGATTAGCCTCGGAGGGGTAATGGGAGGCTTTTGTGCGCTCGACTGCGTCAGTGGCTCTAAGAGAAATAGCACGATAACTGAGCAAATAAGGCGCATGGCCAATCCTCTCACGGTTCGCGGGCAAGGACTGTGATTTTTGCGCGCCTTCGTCGGAATAGTCGCGGGTGTTCTTACTATGGCTTCGCCGGTAGTGGTTGCGGCTTGGGAATTCGCAATGTCCATGTACCGCCGAAGACGATTGTCCTACCCTGTGGGCGTGCAAAGGCGCGATACTCATCTTCAAACTTGAAATAGAAGTTCAGTGCTTTAGCCGGAAGAATGTAGTTGGTCTGAAAGCCAATCGCATGTACTGAGTAGTACGGGAACGCACTCGCTGGAATGTTAGGCGCGACCAAGCCTCCGTTGTTGGTCAACTGCCACTGGTCATATCCAATGACGCCAGCCTGAAAAAGCTGGCTGAAATCTTTCTTCAGTGGAAGCACCTGACCAAGTCCCCATTCCATCGTGAACGTCTGGCCAGGCGTAAGACTTGTTCCCTGGCCGGATGTCTTGCTTCCATGAACCTCCCAGTCCGTGAACAGATTGGCGCTCGTGCCCTTGTTCTTCGTCAGGTAAACGGTGCTGCCCGTCAAAAGATCATTTCCCCAGTAGCCGGACCCGATGTTGTTTGAGGCACCCGGAGTGTATCGGCCCGTAGGCGCTACGAAGCCATCACCGAAGCTTACGTCGGCCCGCCTGAAGCTCCAGCCCAGATTGAGAGGCTGCACCCAGATGTCCCCGATTCCGGCCCCACCGGCATTAACCGTGAGGTTAGGAAAGTTAATGGCGCCCAACGTGAGAGAACCATTGGCGAATGTGGGTGCGAGGATGTAAGGCGCGAACTTCGCACCTAGAAATCTCTGCTTCGGCTCGTAAAAGAATACGTTTTCGACCGCCCATATGTTGTAGGCGGTGGTGAGAGGAGTAGAACTCCCGTTCGCATTCTTCAACGTATCGGCGTAATAATTGACCGTGATGTTGGCGTAAGTGAATCCCGGATCCGGCAGCACTCCCGCATTGAGTCCTGACTGTCCCGGCAGGTATTGACCTTTCTGTTGAGCATGGTCTGGGATAGTCCCTAAGATCAAAATGCAAAGCATGATTGCCAGTTTCAAGTTAGATCGCACGATGCCCTCCAGCATTGGGCTGCCGCTAGCATTGAATGCCCTCTCAGATCGGTCCAATAACAATGCGAGGAGAGGAGGTAGCAGTGTTTTTTCATCCGGGAAAGCACGCGTCCGCGGCCCCGGTATTCGATCTTCGTGAAGTTTCGGGCCGGGCAATGGATTTTGCTACTGGCAGAAATGCTAGAAGGCGATTTGCGGGCAACTAATCCACGGTCATTATTTGCCGTTACTCGCCGCTGAGCGTGATCTCGCTATCCGGTTGGTCAGGCCGCGTACCACCAGATAGGACGGCAGGGCCAAAATGGCCGCGACAATCAGAACCTGCCCCGGATATACCCAATGGAAGACGTAGATCTCGTAGATGACATCAATCACGATCGCAGCGATAAAGAGTTTTTCGATGTCCTTCCAGCCGCCGCGAATAAGTTGGCGGCGATTGCCTAGTTTGGTGGTGAAGAGGTGCCAGAAGAACACGGGTTTGCCTTTCCGCGCGTCTCGTAAACCTGCGCGCAAGCCGAAGAAAGCGGCTACCGAGGGTTGAACGAGGAGCCTGAAGGTCAAAGGCCCGGTTACGCGGCCCATAATGTCCGGCCAAAATCGCGAGATTAGATCGCCCATAAGTCACTCCCATACAAACCGCTTCTCCCGTAACTTCACGGTTCATCCCTTTTCATGCCATGTGTCATCTGTGCCGCGAAATGCTCTCGGGCCCGCCACGGCCAGTGCCCATCGACCTCTAATGCCATCGCCCACTGAGGAACGTGCGGACGAGAACCAACAAGCCCAGGATCGCGACATTTGCCACCGTGGGATCAAAGGTGACTGTCCGAACCACATCGGCTGCAACCATCAGTTCCAAGGCCAGCAGCAGCGCTTTTCCTAATTTGTGCTTGTAGGTGTCGTAGACGCCGGATGTTTCGATCTGAAAGATGTGATGCACGGCGCCTGTTTGGATTGAGGACGATGACAGCAGCGACAATAAGCGCGACCGCCAACATCTCGATTCCTAGAGCTGCCCATTCGG
This sequence comes from Edaphobacter sp., assembly GCA_050012935.1. GTDB lineage: Bacteria > Acidobacteriota > Terriglobia > Terriglobales > Acidobacteriaceae > Edaphobacter. Next base: position 66,461 of record JBEKGF010000016.1, read on the forward strand.
CGATGAGGTGAAACGTCTCGATGACATGACTGCTCATGTGTGGTTCACCGTACGCTCCTTATCTTCAGGTGCCGGTGGTGACGGGTTGAGAGACACCATAACCTTCGCTCCAACAACGAGCACCGGTAGGAGGCGACTGCGAAGCTAGCGGATTCCTTGCTGGTGAATCTACGAGTGGGTGAAGAGGATAGTAACTGGGAGAAGTACTAGCGCTCTCCTCATCCACCTGGGAGTTCTTCCAGTAAGCCATGGTGTTCTTCAGCATGGTGCTGAACGTTGGTCCATTTTCAGGAGAGCGCCGTGCAGTCGGAGAATTTCGACAGCCGTCTGCCAATTGTCTCCGGTGCGCCCAGATTGTTCCCAGCGGGTCGTTACTCCTCAAAAAACTCCACATCTCTTCACTATTGTGAAATCTTGGCAATATATTGGTCATTATTGAGATCATTGTGGTACTGTGCTGCAGTCACACAAAGGATGGTGTTCCTATGCAGGAAACAGTAGCTGACCCACGCGTCTTCAACCCTCTCCGCACTCTATCAACTCTTCTTCTGCTTGCCTTCACTTGTAACGGCGCTGCTCAGGCGCAAGTCGTCCTCGCTCCATCAACCCCCCAGGTCGGCTCTTCCAATCCCGTCACTGCCGAACCGCCCGTTACAACGCCGAACGTCAAACCTTGCACGGTTTCACTGCTCACCAACGCCGCCTTTGACAACTTCAACGCAACCACGTTCAACTACGCGCCGCCAGCAGCCTGCCCTGGCCCCTGGTCCAAGGTTGTCCTTACCGCAGACTTCACCGTCTCCGCTGGGAACCAGTTCGACCGCAGCGGCTGGATTTATCTCGGCGACGTCAACCTCTTCTTCGGCACCACTGCCGAGCCCCGCAGCAACCTCAGCCCTTCCTGGCACATTGAGCGTGACGTCACCGACCTCACCTCGGTCCTCAAAACCGCCCAGCCCGGTTCGGCCAGTATCGGTAACACCGTCAACTCCGTTGACACCAGCACCATCTTTGCCAACGCCGCGCTGGAGTTTTTTCCTGCTTCGCCGCTCGCCCTCGCTCCTGTCACGCCTGACATCGTCGTAGGCCTCAGCTCCGGCAGCAACCCTCTCCCGCTCAACACCACCACCGACCAGCTCACTCAAACCCTCAACCTGCCGCGAAACGTGGAGAAGGTCTATCTTGACGTCTTCGCCCAGAACCAGATCGACGATGAGTTCTTTTACCTCTGCGTACCCAACAACGTGACCGGCCCGCTCGAGAGCTGCGGCAACACCGCCTTTCGCGAGACTGAGATCAGCATCGACGGCAAGCCCGCCGGTGTCGCGCCTGTCTTTCCATTCATCTTCACCGGAGGCATCGATCCGTTCCTCTGGGAGCCGATCACCGGTGTCCAGACCCTCGACTTCAAGCCCTACCGCGTCGACCTTACTCCCTTTGCGGGAGTGCTCGGCGACGGCAATCAACACACCGTCGCTATCAGCGTCTTCAACGCCAATGACTTCTTCAACGCAACCGCGAACCTCCTCGTCTTCACCGACCACGGCAGCCGCGAGGTTAGTGGCGGGCTAATCAGCAACACTCTCAGCGCGGCCCCAACTCCGCAGGTGAACGAAAACCTCGCGACCAGCTCCAGCGGCGTCGTCACGGGCACGGTCTCGGTCGGCTCCAACCGCACCTTCTCCATCAGCGGCTTCGTCAACACCTCGCACGGTCGCGTCGAAACCACCGTCAACCAGACGATCAACTTCAACAACATCCAGACCTTCAATGTCAACCCGAACACTGGAGGCGACGTGCAGAACGTTGTCCAGACCAGCACTGTTGATTCGCAGACCACGACCCAGCAGGGCATCCTACGCGAGACGGTGAGCAAGCATGTATCGTATCCGCTGACGGTGGACTTTTCGTTCGTAGTCAACACCGATGGCACCTTCACCCAGACGACATCGGTGAATCAGCAGAATCAGCAGGCCGATACGAAGGCTCTCAACGGATTCCCTCTGTTCGAGAGCAACGCCCAGGAGCAGGTCCTCTCCAAGGATGCCTTGTCGATCAATGCTGCTGACGAGGTTACGGCTGCAAATGGCAACTCGAGCGCGTCCTTTCAAAGCAATGACTCGCTCGGCAACTGCTTCAGTCGCTCGCTCACAGCCCAGAACCAGGTGCTGACATCTGTCACCAACGGCAAGGGTTGTCAACAGCAGAATCGCTTCTAAACCGGACGCCGCGACGTGAGGAGGCAGTCCTTACTGCCTCCTCGCGTTCGGCAGGACAGAATTTTCAACCTCGCGCGGGCCACGACAAACCGCTGCTTACTTGCGAACCGGCAACGCCGACCAGATCGCCGGATCTTCCTCTCCCAGCACCCACGAACAGATACCTGCCAATCCATTCTGCTTCGCCAGTGTATAGCGATCGCTAAATGCCCTTTTGTCCGTGTAGAAGATCCACTCCCGCATCTGGTCGCGATAAAAGTAGAACCACGGCGAATGGTCCTGTTCATCCCACTGCTCTCTGCCCCCGTAAGTATCACGCAGATAGATCGCATTCGGCTGCGAGATGTACTCCGCCGTAATGTTCGGCTTCTTCACCTTCTCGCTCAGCCCGGGATCGCCCGTGAACCAGTGATATCCATACAGTGAGATGCCCAGCGACAACTTCTCCTTCGGCACCACTTTCAGCGCATACTCCAAGTTTTCGTTCGTCCAAATCCACCCGCCCACGGGGCCCGGCGCCGTCCATCGCGTGTGCTGGTCATACGTCATTAGGCACAGCATATCTACCGACTCGCCCAATGCCTTCAGGTCGAACACCGCCCTCCACTCCTCGAAGATCCACTTGCCAAACACCGTCTCGCCCGCATGTCCCGGCGCATTGGGCACTACGTCAATCTGCACCTGCAGGTGTTCTCGATGCAGCACATCTGCGGTCTTTTTCACCGCTGCCGACAACGCATCCCTGTCGGTCCACAGAATATCTTCAAAGTCGAACTGAACGCCGTCGTAGCCATTCTCCTTGCACTCCCGCACGAACGCCTTGTTCATCTCGTCCTGCGCCTTCTCATCGAGCAGCAAGGTGTGCACCTTGTCCTTGTCGAACAACGCGAAGATCGGCACCACCGACACATGCGCCTGTTTCGCCGCTCGCAGTACATCCGGCTGCGGCTCCCCGGTCACCAGCCCCGACTGATCGACCTGGTACCACGTCGGCGAGATGATATCGATCTTGTCCTTATGCTCCATAAACGAGTGCACTGACGCCGCTCCATTGCTCATATAGAAGAGCGTCTTCGTCTGGCTCCACACGGTCCCGCTGCCGAGTAATAGAAAAACCATCCATGCTTTCATTCTGTCCCTCATGTTAGATCGACAAAAGGAATCTCAGCCATCCCGGCTGAGACTCTTTATTACCTGGCGAATCAGCGGCCGTTGTGGTCTGGTTGCAGTCGTTTCCATTTTCGACTGAAGTCAGCACTTGGAGCGCGGCCGAAGCAAAGCTAAGGGGTTGCAAGAAGGGCGAGATATATCTGCATCTGACCCTTGTCTTTATATAGTCTCTTCGATCTGGTGCACGACGTTGCTTGAATTTAAATTTGTTCAAGATCTGCGCAGGCTGCCGATCATGGCCCGGACGTCATCGGCGTCCACTACGAAGCGGGATGCGCCGTCGAACTGGTCGGCGTCCTCAAGTACCCAATGACGCTCGTGTTGCATTTCGCTGGCTTCGCTGCGGCGCAGAGAGCCGTGAAAATGGATGGCGAGTGTGGTGCGAGCGAGAGTGGCCGCATCCTTGATGCGCAGACCTCCACCGGCGGCGATCTCAATTCTTCCGCCAGCGAGATTTACCAACTGCGCCAGCCTGCCAGCTCCGGCCAGGACATCACGTTCGCCACCCGAGGTCAGAATGCGCCTGCAGCCTGTGGCAATGATATCTTCGAGCGCTTGGTCGAGCGAGGCAGTGTAGTCGAAGGCGCGATGGAAGGTGATTTCGAGTGGTGCCGCCAGATCTACAAGCTCGCGTGTGCGTTCCATGTCCACCGTACCATCGGCGCGGAGGATGCCGAGAACAAAGCCGCTAGCTCCGAGGGCGCGTGCGTGGAGGAGGTCTTCGCACATGAGGGCGAACTCGTCGTCCGTGTAAAGGAAGTCGCCGTTTCGAGGTCGCAACAGGACATGCACTGGGAGTCCGCTGCGCAGAACCGCCGCGCGCGTTAGACCGTGGCTCGGCGTGAGGCCGCCTTCGCTGAGGGCGGTGCAGAGTTCAATACGATCCGCTCCCCCTTCGCGCGCGGCGAGGCAAGCCTGGATACTCTCTGCACAGAGTTCGAAGATAATCTTGCGCATTGAATCACACGAACCACAAGAAGCTTTGCAATTCTTTGAAATAAGTCATCGGGCGAAGGAACTTCTACCTACATATACAGTAAAAATGCAAAAAGTGGAAATTTACGCTCTAATTAATCACTATTTTGAGGATAACGATGTGAGCCAGGTAATATATTGAGTGAGGTTTTATCGATGGAAGTCCTGCTACCAACACATCTCTACAGCGTTAGGGATGGAGGGACGGCAGCAGCGTCTGATCCGAGGGTAAGGCTTGGTTCGGATCCCATCTCGAAGACAAGCTTGCCGCCTTGTGCTATGTCTTCATGATGGAACCATGTCCTCCCTTGCGGTTTCCCGTTGAGCGAAAAGTCCTGCACGTACTGGTGTGCAGGATCCTTGCGCCGCACCTCGATCTCGAGCTTCTTGCCGCCGCCAAGGTCGACCGTCGCGTGGTCGAACAGGGGCGAGCCGACGATGTAGACACCGCTGACGGGATCGACAGGGTAGAAGCCGAGTGCGCTGAGGATGTACCAGGCCGACATCTGGCCTACGTCTTCGTTGCCCTGCATGCCAGTATCAGGATCGGTTGAGTACATGGTTTCGAGCAGGCTTCGGACGCGGGCCTGCGTCTTGTGTGGAACTCCAGCGTAAACGTAGAGGTAGGCGATGTGGTGCGAGGGCTCGTTGCCGTGAGCGTACTGGCCGACGAGACCAGCGATATCCGGGGGTGCGTCGGCGGGAAGCGTCGATGGCGCGTTGAAGAGGCCATCCAGCTTGGCGACAAACTGTTCCCTACCCCCGAAGAGTTCGATGAGGCCGGCGACGTCATGCTGCACGCCAAAGGTGGTCTGCCATGCGTTGGACTCTGTGTAGTCGCGCCACTTTTTTGAGTGGCCCATATCGATAGGATCGAAGGGGGCCGTCCAGCTACCGTCTTCGAGCTTAGGCCGCATAAAACCGACTGTGGCGTCAAAGTAGTTGCGATAGTTCGTGGAGCGCCTAGTGAGCATGGCAGCATCGTCGGTCCTGCCGAGTTTTTTAGCTACATGCGCGATAGCCCAGTCGTCATAACAGTATTCGAAGGTCTTCGATACCGACTCCTCTTCCTTGTCCGCAGGGATGTAATGCAGCTTTCGGTAATACGGCAGGCCGCGGTAGTTGTCCACCATGGCTCGCTTCATCATGAGGCTGTAGGCTTTCTCCCAGTCGACGCCGGTGAAGCCTTTATTGCAGGCCTCGGAGATGACCGCGGCGGAGTGGTAGCCAGTCATGGTGCCAGTCTCAGTGCCCATCAGAGGCCAGACAGGCATGCCCTCGGGACTTTGTTCCGCCATGCGGATGAGCGCGTTGACGAACTGCGGCACGCGGTCGGGCTCGATGAGCGTATAGGCCGGGTGCGCGGCCCGGAACGTGTCCCACAAAGAAAAGGTTGTGAAATTCCGTTGGTCCGCAGGAAGCGTATGGATTTCGTTGTCCATGCCACGGTACTGGCGGCCAACATCATCGAACGAAGCCGGCCCGAGGGACATATGATAAAGCGCCGTGTAGAAGATGCGCTTGTGCGACTCGTTCGTGGTCTGAACCTGGATCTTCGAGAGCTGGCGGCGCCACGCCGTATGGGCAGTGATACGAACCTGATCAAAGTTCCACCCCGGGACCTCTGCCGCAAGGTTCTTCGCGGCACCCTCTGCCCCGACGCCGGAGATACCGGTCTTCACCAGGATGACTTCGTTCGCCTGGGTTTTGAAGTATAGAACGCACTTCAGGTTCTTACCTTTCAGGTCTGTTGCGCTCCCCGGCGCTGCTACCTCCTGGTCGTTTGAGTAAAAGACAATGCGCTCCGGCTTCTTCGACACCTGCATGGTGAAGTAGGCGTGACGGTTCCTCCCCCAGGCCGAGGTGCGGCGTCCGCCGGCAAGAGTATCGGGGGCGGTCTGCCGCAGCTCCGCGGAATCGACAGGGCCAGCCCCGGGGCCATAGCCATGCTGAAGATCAAGGATCAAATATGCTTGGTCGTTGGCTGGAAAAGTATAGCGATGGAGCCCAACGCGGTCAGTCGCGGTCAGTTCCGCGTGTATCTTGTAGTCCTTGAGGAATACGGAATAGTAGCCTGGCTCCATGTGCTCGTCGGCGTGGTCGAAGCGCGACCGGTATCCAGAGTCTGGATCTTTGCGATCCCCAGGGACAAGGTGCGCAGGTCCGGTGCCTGCCATGACGAGGAAGTCAAGCAGGTCGCCGCAGCCGGTTCCGCTGAGATGCGTGTGGCTGAAGCCCATGATGGAGTCGTCCGAGATGTGATATCCAGAGCACCAGTCCCAGCCGTCATTGAAGGTGTCTGGGCTGAGCTGGACTGCGCCGAAGGGCATAGCCGCGCCGGGAAAGCAGTGACCATGTCCACCCGTTGCGATGCGCGGATCGACCCAGAGTAACGGGTCTTCAGCAGTTTGGCTGCGCGAGGCATGAGCCAGTTTGCCTGCCGGAAGAGTGCTGATAGCGCAGATAGCCGAAGCGCGCTGCAGAAAGGTTCTACGGGTAATCATGACTGCTCCGTTGTGAGATGATCTCGACCATTCCATGCTGCCATTCCATACTTTAGACGAATAGCCTTCGTCAATATTGCACTATTTTGACTAATTGATGACGATATGAGCAATACGCGTCGGGGTTATTTTGAAGTAAGCCGATGAAAAAAAATACAGATTCAGAGCCTAGCAGGCGCAATTTCGTAAGATCGGCGAGCATGGCCGCGTTTTGCAGTGGCTTCCGTGGTCTCACGCTCATGGGAATATGCGAAGCGCAGCAGTCGACGGTTGCGGTACCTCCAGTCGCCCCCTGGGATATGAAGCAAGGTCGACCGAAGCCTTCCGAGCGCCGCTTTCGGAGCGTTGCCGTCGAGGAGTTTCTGCTCGAGCGCAGGGCGCGGATTGGGGACCCTCTGCTTGCGGCGCTATTCGTCAACTGCTTTCCCAATACGCTCGATACGACCGTACTGCCAGGCCAGTTTGAAGGCAAGCCCGATACGGCGGTGTTGACCGGTGACATTGCTGCGATGTGGTTGCGCGATTCCTCCGCGCAGGTATGGCCTTATCTGCCGCTCGCAGCGAAAGATGCTGCGCTGCGTCAGTTGGTCGAAGGCGTGATTCGCAGGCAGACTCGCTGCATCCTGATTGACCCATACGCAAACGCCTTTATGGCCGACCTGAACGCTCCGCCGCTGCCCTGGAGCTTGAACGATGTGACTGACATGAAGCGTCGAGTCGGGGAGCGTAAATGGGAGATCGATTCGTTGTGTTATCCGGTACGGCTGGCGCATGGTTACTGGCGAAAGACCGGCGACACCAGCCCGTTCGATTCACAGTGGCGGCAAGCGATGCGGCTTGTGGTCGATACGTTGCGCGTGCAGCAGCGCAGGCACGGCGCGGGACCTTACCACTTTCAGCGTGAGTCGACGGTATCCACGGAGACACTGCCGGGCAATGGCTATGGCAATCCGGTCCGTCCGGTAGGACTGATTGCTTCGGGATTCCGGCCCTCGGACGATGCTTGCCTCTTTCCGTTTCTTGTTCCTTCGAATCTGTTTGCCGTCACGTCACTGCGACAACTTGCGGAGATGGCGCATGCGATTCTGCATGACGATTCGCTGGCAACCGATGCCGGTGCGCTGGCTGGTGAGGTGGAACAGGCACTGCGGCAGTACGCTATCGCTACAACGCCTGTGGGCGCGATCTGGGCGTATGAGGTGGATGGTTTTGGCAGTCAGTTGTTGATGGATGATGCGAATGTTCCCAGCCTGCTTGGGTTGCCGTATCTGGAGAGCTCGCCGGATGCGGGGCTTTATGCGCGGACTCGCGCGTTCTGCTGGAGCGAACGCAATCCCTGGTTCTTTCGCGGATCTGCGGGAGAAGGGATCGGCGGACCGCATGAAGGCAAGGGTATGATCTGGCCTATGTCGCAGATGATTTATGCACTTACGAGTAACGATGAGGGCGAGATTCGCAGTGCACTGGGAATGCTAAAAGGCGCAGCAGAGGGCTTCGGCTTTATGCACGAGAGCTACTATAAGGATGATCCCAAACGGTTTACGCGTGCGTGGTTTGCGTGGGCGAATACTTTGTTTGGGGAACTTGTCGGCACGCTTGCAGCTACACGGCCGGAACTTTTGCGCGCTTAGCTGGTTTCAATTTCGCAGAGAATTTCCGGGGAGGGAGCGAGCCCCTACTTTGCGAAGGTTTTGCCGGTGTTTTTGAGGGGGGTTTTCAAAAAAGTGATGTTTTTGGGTGGTGAATTTGTGGTGTTTTCGTGGTGAGTTGGTGGTGAATTGTGGTGAGTTGACGACCTGTCTTCGAGAGCCTAAAAATACGCCACCTTCCTTAACTATTTTTTCGGCTGGGCAGGAGGTTCTCCGATGCGTGCGCGCCAGAGCGCACCGAGTATAGGGTCGACGACTCCGGGCAGGACTTTCAGCGAGGGCAGATCTCGCCGGAGCGCGTCGACGATTCCTTCCCGGATGGGAGCCACATGTTCGAGGATGCTGCCGGTAAAGGCGAGGTCGGGGAGCCATGCTGGATTGTCAGTGCCGCCGCCGGCTTGCCGTATTCGCTCGATGACGAGACGCGCGAGGTGTGCAAGCTCTTCTGCTTCGCGGCGAAGGACGTTCGCGGCTGCCGCGTCTCCCTCTGCGGCGCACTTCACCACAGCAGGGGCGAGGCGGGTGAAGTCGGGCGCGGGAATCTGGTTGGCATAACCGACGAGCGAGTCGAGATTGGGCAGGCGCCATAGCTCGAGGATGGCCGACAGAAGCGTGGTGGCGCGACCCTCGTCGATCGCCATGAAGAGGTCGCGCAGCGCCTGATAACCGATTCTGTTGCCGGAGCCCTGATCGGAGAGTGTCGGACCCCAGCCGCCGGCGGTGGTCAGGTCTCCAGCGATGGTGCGGCCAGCGACGTTCGAGCCTGTGCCGGCCATTACGAGGACACCGGGGCCGCCGAAGAAGGCAGCGTCGAGCGCGATCTCTACGTCACCGACAAGGATGAGCGAACCGCCGACCCGTTCGGCGAAAGCTTCGCGTATCCAGTCGGCCACCAGTGCCACGGTGTTGCCCGCCGCACCTACACAACTGCACGTGATTGAGCTCATCGATACGCCGGTGAGCGCGGTCAGCTCGGCGAGTGCTTTGTCGAGGTTTTGCGCGGCAGTATTCGCGTCGGTGCGCATGCGCTTGATAGTGCCGCCGCGAACTCGCGCGAGCTCGCGGGTCTCGTCTGCCAAGACATACTCGGTCTTTGTGCCACCTACATCGAGTGCAAGATAAAACGCCAAGCGTGCTCCTTTTGTGTCATCAGTGATGACGGCCTTCTGTGCCGCGTGGTTACATCGCTACTATATTCGAGTCGTTCCTCGCGGGTGGCTACTGGATGTGACAAGGGCAGAGCCGAAGCCCTGCCCATGTCATGAGGAATATAGAGATCGCAGTTGTTGTTGTTCAAAGGCTGCCTGGAAACTGCACCTAAAACCTGTAGTTTGCTGAGAACTGGAGTCGGCGTTCCGTGGAACGAACGGCTTGCTGGATCCCATCCGCCGTTCCCTGGTTTGAGATGTTGCCGAAGGTGGCGTCACCGATATTGGTGTCAGGGTTTCCGTAGCTAGCGATGTTGAAGGTGTTGAAGGCATCGAAGCGGAAGCCAAATGTCTGCTCGCGGAAGGTGTGAAAATCCTTGAAGGCGGACATGTCGACGTTGAGATAACGCGGGCCGCGCGTGTTGCCATTGCTTGCGTCGCCAAAGGCGTTGGGGGCGGGTGCTCCGAAGGCGCACAGGCCGTTGTCAACGCCGGGAGTGGTGCAAGGAGTGGCCGAAGGATCGGTGCCATACCAGTTGTCGACACTGCGGTTCACGATCTTCAGCGGGCGGTACTGGTTAGGCCGCGAATTCCCGAAGCTGTTGGAGTTGTTCCCAGGCCCAGTGATGGTCTCGGGAAAACCGCTGTAGACTACGGCAGCGGTGGAGACCTTCCAGCCGCCGACCACCTCGTCCAACAGGCGGTTGGCTGCGGAGAGATATTGCTTTCCGCGGCCAAAGGGCAAGGCATAGACGCCCGCGCCACTGAAGTTGTGATGTACGTCGTAGGCAGCGGGACCCCAGTCTGCGGCGCTGTCATAATAGTTCTGAAATGCGCCCTGAACGGTGCCAGTGGCGCCGGAGGTATTCACTGCATAGTTGCCAGCGCTGTTGGTCATGGCTTTGCCGTAGGTGTAGTTCAAGGTGAACTCCAACCCGCGACTGGTGCGCTGACGAAGAACCGTCTGGAGGGCCTGGTAGTTCGACGATGCACGAGATTCTGTGATGAGCAGACTACCGGAGCCGATGCTCACCGAGGGATCGATCGCATTGACACCGAGGAACTGATTGTTGTAGTAGGGCGCCGAAGTGGGATCGCCGTTCACCAGGTATTGGTTGAGATTGCCGTAGTCCTCAATGTGCTGGCCAAGTTCGCCGACGTAACCGACCTGCAGCGACAAGGAGTGTGTGAGCGCATACTCGGTGGTGAGATTGAAGTTCTGCACATAGGCCGGCTGGATGTTCTGCGGATATACGTTGAAGGTTCCACCAAAGCTCGCTGTGCCCCCTGTGAAGCCCTGTTGCGCGGTCCGTGGAACCCCTGGATTGCCCGGTGTCGGCGTTACGACGTTGACGTTGACGGCCTGGATAAATGGAGTGATTGAGGTAAGGCGCTGGTTGGAGGAGTTGCCCTCGAAGAAGCTGGTGGCGCCATAGCCACCGCGAATGACAAAGCGATCATTTACCTGATAGGCAAAGCCGAGACGCGGCATGATCTGGTGGTAGTTGGCGTCATAACACGCACGATTGCTGCAGAGGCCGGAACCGACTGGCGCGCCGGTGGGGATGCTGCCGGCATAGATCACCTGACCTGTTGCGATATCGATGTTGCCCGTCTTGTTGTTGGATTCGATCCAGGGTTGGTCGTACTCGTACCGCAGGCCGGCGTTGAGGGTCAGGCGTGGCGTCGCCTTATAGTCGTCACCGATAAATCCCGCGGCGCGCCACTGCCGCTGCCCGACATTGACGCTTGTTAGCGTGGCGCTCGCGCTGCTGACGCGGTCAAGCAGGAAGTCTGCCCCACTGTAGCCGAGCGCATTGGACACGGAAGGATTGCTGGTAAAGGCACCGCTATAGTTCAGGTTTCCAAGGAAACCATTATTGTTGCTGGTCGGATAGTTGTTCTGGTAGCGAAGCGCCTGCACCCCCATGCTGAACGTGCTTTTGCCGTGTTGCCATGTCAGGTTTTCGATATAGCTGAAGGTGTTATCCGTCAGGCTGCCATTGTTCTGTGCACTGTTACCGAGAGTGCTCAAACTGCTGTTTTGGAGGTTTTGCGCAGTAAAGCCCTCATAGGCCTGGTCGGGAAAGGTGATACCGACGACCGCATTGCCATTGATGCCAAACTGACCGGTTCCATCGATTGGCAGCCCCTCCGTCCAATTGACGCGCGTGAAACCGATACGCGCGGAGTTGACGATCGACGGCGAAAAGATGTGGACCCAGTTAAGGCCTCCAAGCTGCGAAGGGAATCTGCTGCCGCTAGGAAACGAGATAGGCAGAACCGAGGTAGTTCCATCATAGGCAGTCGATTTCGAGTAAAAGGCGCTTAATTTGTCGGAAGCGTTCAGCACGTAGTCAATCTTGACATCTCCCTGGTTGTTGGCTTTGAAGTTTCGTTGTGGACCTTGCAGATCGTTTGCCGCGATGTTGTCTGTTGGTGTCGCATTCGGCAATGGGTAGAGTTCTGGATGAGCGAAGAGATAGGCCGCAACTGGGTTGTTGATGGGAACCCCTTTATTCCCGACATACGGCGCGAAGCCGTTCAACGGATCGTACAGCTGAATGCCGGTGGGCGAGTTCGGGTTGAGCGCCGAGAAGTCCCCGTTACGCATGGCCTGGGTAAAGACGCTTGCCTGAGAGGTTCCTCCCTGGTGGAAACGCGAACCCAGATAGTCGACGAAGAAGAACAGCTTGTCGCGCTTGATTGGACCGCCAAAGGTGCCTCCGAACTGAGACTGGGAGAAGGGATTAATCGGGACGATCGGATTGGCATGGTTGTTGGTCCAGGAGTTTGCATTAAGTCTGTAGTCCTGGAGATAGCCATACGCCGAGCCGTGGAAGTCTTTAGTTCCGCTCTTGAGGACGCTGACCACGCCGGCCCCGTTGACATTGCCGTAGTCTGCCGGGGAGTTGGCCGTGAGAACCTTGATCTCCTGCAGAGACTCGGGGGCTGGGCTGTACGCGATCAGGTTATTGAACGTTTCGTTCAGATCGATGCCTTCGAGTGTGTAGTTGTTCGCCTGAGCGCGGTTGCCGTTGAGTTGTATCGAGTCCGTGTACTGCGTACTGCGCTCGATGCTCGTCGTACCCGATGTTCCCACTGTGCTTACGGCGCCGGGAACGTAAAGGGTCAAGGCTGAGAAGTCGAGACCATTCAAGGGGAAGTTCTGGATCGTATTCGCCGTTATCGTTTCGCTTAAGGTGGCGTCGTTGGTATTAAGAATGGGAGCCGCTTCCGAGACGTTGACTGTTTGTTCTGCGTTGCCAACTTTCATTTGTACGTTGAACGTGGCGGTCTGGAGGATCTCAAGAGCGAACGGTGGAATGGTCTCCTTGCCAAACCCCGTTGCCTGCACACTGACCTGATAACGCCCGATCGGCAGGAACTTGATGCTGTAAGAACCTGCACTGTTGGTTGTTGCCGTCGAGTCCACGCCCGTATCCATGTTGTGCGCGACGACCTTCGCGGCCGGTACGACGGCGCCGCTCGGGTCGGTAATGATTCCCGTCACGGCGCCGGTGACGGTCTGCGCATGCAGGGCGGGAGCACACAAGAGTGTCGCGATGGCAATCACAATCCCGGAGAGACGCTTGAGAAGCTTCGAGGTTCGCACTGTTTTCATTTTGGAAGACTCCAGGGTGTATGGGAGATGGGAAGGCCCAGCGGCGGAAAGAGGCTGCTTTTCTGCCCGGACGTTCGTTTGCCGCGGCAAAGGCGAATGAAATTATGGGTGAGCATAGAAATGCCCGATAACGTTTGTCAACAAGAGTTGTTCACAATTATGAAGAAAAGCGATAAATATTTTCAAAACTTAGGTACAGTTTGCTTGAGAAAGAGTTTATTGCAGAAATTCTCCATTCATTAGAATAGACAGGACATGGCCCCCAAGACTCAGGATCGCGCGAATCAAATCCTTCATCTCCTTCTGCAAAAAGGACAAAGCTGCGTCGAGGACCTGGCGGTCACCATCAATGCTTCCCCGGCGAGCGTTCGGCGCGACCTGATCAAGCTTGCGCAGCGCGGGCTAGTGAACCGCACGCACGGCAGCGTAGAACTGGCAGGAAAGATGACCTACGAGCCGTTCCGGTTTGACGCGGCTTTTCCGTTGCGCGAGGAACGCTTTGCGGATGAGAAGCGGCGCATCGCCATTGCGGCTGCGGAGATGGTCAATGAGGGCGATACGATTGCCCTCTCGCCCGGCACGACCACCACGCAGGTGGCCCGCAGCCTGCGGCATCGCGAGGGCATTCAGATCGTGACCAACGCGGTGAACATCGGGATGGAGCTTTCCAGTCTTCCCAACGCGCGTGTGACCCTCACGGGAGGCTCGATCCGGTGGCCTGGAGCATTCTCCATGGTAGGCGCGACGGCCTTCGACTCGCTGCAGCGGCTCTTCTTCGACAAAGTGTTTATGGGTGCGTGCGGCATTCATCCCGAACACGGTCTATCGGTAATCGAATCCGATGAGGCGCTGATTCTGAGCGAGATGGTGAAGCATGGCAAGCAAGTGATTGCAGTGGCAGATGCCAGCAAGCTCGGCATGTTCACGTCGGTCAAGGTCTGCGCCACAAGCGAACTGCATACCATCATTACGGACGACAGCGTCGATCAAGAACTGGTCGAGGCTTTTCAAAAGAGACAAGTCCGCGTGGTCATTGTCTAAGGTTCTCTCCTGGCGGCATACATAACCGCCGCACCCACGACGTTCGTCTGACTCTCCTATCTCACGAAAATACCCAGCAGCATGTATAGTTGTCTAGTTGACTTTCGGTCCAGAGCGAAAAATCAAAAAGGGAGCCTCCGTGAAACGTCAAATAGCGGGTGCTGTGCTGATGATGGCTGGATTTTCAATCTACGCAAGCGCACAGACAAACGTAGCGTTCGTAAATACCCTTTTGCCCGAGCCTGCGAAACTCACCGTCGACCAAAGCAGACTGCAATGGAGCAGTTCCTTCTCCGCGAGCACGCCTCACTTCCATAACGCACGCCTCAACGCGGCTATCCAGAGGACGCTGCGAGAGCTCGAGGACAAGACCGGAACGCCATTATCGAAAGAAATTCGCACAGAGGCGACCGGAGCCACACTCGTCATCGACGTCGAAGGCGCCGGCGAGGCAATTCAGTCGGTCGACGAGAACGAGTCCTACTCGCTTACCATAACTACATCAGGCGCGAAGCTCCAAGCCGCCACTGTGGTTGGCGCTATGCGTGGTCTGCAGACCCTCCTGCAGCTTCTCCAGATCGAGCCCACCGGCTACTTCCTTCCCTCAGTGCAAATCGAAGACACTCCGCGCTTTCGCTGGCGAGGGCTGATGATCGATTGCGGGCGCCACTTCGAACCCGTTGAAGTTATCAAGCGCACGCTCGACGGCATGGCCGCGGTGAAGCTCAACGTCTTTCACTGGCATCTAACTGAAGATCAGGGCTTCCGCATCGAAAGCAAACTCTTCCCCAAACTTACGGGCATGGGCTCAGACGGGCTCTTCTACACCCAGGACCAAGCCCGCGAGATCGTCGCCTACGCCCGCGAGCGTGGCATCCGGGTTGTGCCCGAGTTCGATATGCCCGGTCACACCAAAAGCTGGTTCGTCGGCTACCCCGAGCTCGCGAGCGCACCCGGCCCATACACCATCCGTCGCGAGTTCGGTGTTGAAGACGCTGCGATGGACCCCACTCGCGAGAGCACCTACATGTTCATCGACAGCTTCATAGGAGAGATGGCTCAGATCTTTCCGGACCCCTACATGCACATCGGGGGCGACGAGAGCGACGGCGTCCAGTGGAGAGCCAATCCCAAGATTCAGGACTTTATGCGTGCGCACACCCTCAAGGACGACGCCGCACTGCAGGCTTACTTCAACCAGCACCTACTGAAGATTCTTGAGAAACACGGTAAGCACATGGTTGGTTGGGACGAGGTTCTCAACCCGGCCCTTCCCAAGGACGTTGTCATCCAGTCCTGGCGTGGTGCGAAGTCTCTATCGGATGCGGCCAAGCAGGGCTATCAGGGAATTCTGTCGCAGCCTTACTACCTCGACGGGATGAAGTCTGCTAAGGAGCACTACCTTTCCGATCCTCTGCCCTCGAGCGCCGATCTCACGCCTGAGCAGCGCAAGTTCGTCCTAGGTGGTGAGGTCTGCATGTGGGGCGAACATCTTGACTCACTCTCCATCGACTCCCGGATCTGGCCACGCTCAGCCGCCATCGCCGAGCGTTTCTGGTCACCCGAAAGCGTCAACGATGTAGACGACATGTACCGTCGCCTTGCAGTAGAGTCTATCCGCCTCGAAGCGCTTGGCCTTACTCACCTGTCCCATGAGGGCAGCGCGCTGCGCAAACTCGCCGGAAGCGAGGATATTGACGCGCTCCGCGTCTTCTCCTCGGTGCTCGAACCCGTCAGCTTCAGCGACCGCTACCAGCAGCAGCATACTTCGCAGCTAACTCCGCTCAATAATCTCGTCGATGCCGTCCGCCCCGATCCTCCGTCGCGACACGATACCAATCGTCTGACGCACCAGTTCCTTAGAGCTCCGGCCTCCAGCGAAGAAGCCCGCGCTGCTCTCGAGCAGGCCTTCGAAAGCTGGATCGCCGCAGCTCCGGCAATCGAGGCCAAATTGGCAACCTCGCCACTTCTCGCACCCGCGCAGCCCAGAGCCCAGCAGCTCTCCCAGCTGGCAACCGCTGGCGTCGAAGCCCTCACCTATCTCTCCAAGGGAACCGAAGCGCCCGCCGGCTGGAAGCAGCGTAATCTGGCCCTGATCGAAGCTGCAAAAAAACCACAAGCGCTCGTGCGCTTCGCTTTTCTCCCTTCCCTGGAGGAGTTGGTGAACGCCGTTCCCAAATAGCACCACTCATCCGGCGAGCCGGAGCCGCCTGAAGGTCGCCGTAAACGATCAAATCGGTATCGATCCGGCGCTTGCCGCATGATTGGTTGACGGCAACTTCTGAACTGTCCAGTTTGCCGGCAATCCGACCAGAATTTGCCGGAGGGTCATGAGCAGGAAGTCGAGCGCTGGCCCGGCATAGCCGTTTCACAAGCCGGGTGGTCCAGGACACTATACTCAACATGTCATGCATTTTCTTCGCGGTGTTCTCCTTCTCGTCACGGCAGCATCCTACGCCCAACTTCCGCAGCCCCACACCGCCCTGGTTCATACACCCGATGTGGACCTTGCCACCTTTACTTACGGCAAACCCTCCACCACCACGCCGATCATCGCGGTCAACGGCGGCCCCGGCCTCTCGCACCTGTACATGATCCAGAATGATGTATGGACGCAGCGCATCGCGGAGCACAGGCAGGTGATCTTCTACGATCAGCGCGGCACGGGTGCTTCCCAGCACCTGCGCCCAGGCGCCACGCAGACGATGGATGCCCAGGTTGCCGACTTAGAAGCCGTGCGCGCCTCGCTGCACGTGGACAAGGCCGACTTCATTGGCGATTCCTATGGGGGCCTGCTCGCCGCCGCTTACGCGGCCGCACACCCGGAGCATGTCCATACTCTCATCCTGTCGGACTCCGCCGCACCCGGCTTTTCCAGTCTCCACCCACGCCTGGAAGAGATTTTTCCAGACATCATCGCGCAAACAAAAGAACAGGTCGGCAAACTACATGGCCGGGCTAACTCCGATGCAGAGATCGCCGATCTCGATCTCCGCGCCCATTTTCGTATGATTTTCTACTCCCAAGAGCTTTGCGACCGATACCTCGCCAATGCTCCAGACCTTGGCTTAGCCTCGGTCACTGGCGAAGCTGTCTCGAAAGCCATTGCCAACCTCGATCTCACTCCGCAAATGGCGCGCTTCCACTTCCCAACGCTTGTGAT
This sequence comes from Edaphobacter sp., assembly GCA_050012935.1. Lineage (GTDB taxonomy): Bacteria > Acidobacteriota > Terriglobia > Terriglobales > Acidobacteriaceae > Edaphobacter. Next base: position 83,955 of record JBEKGF010000016.1, read on the forward strand.
CCAGGGCCGCTTCGATCTGAACGTCACCCCCGACATCTCCTGGACAGTAGCCCACACCATCCCTGGAGCACAACTCGTCTGGTTCGAAAAAAGTGGTCATCTGCCCTACTACGAAGAGCCCGACAAGTACTTCGCGGTGGTCAATCAATTCCTACTCGACCACGATGCGACTCACGATTAGGCGCAGGGACGTCCTCTCCCGTTTCTTGTCGTCAACCCGGAGACCTATCGGCCTGCTCCGGCCCGCTGCCCCGGACTTTGAGCCGCCACAGGCACCTGCCTCCGTGCAACCACTACAATTCCTACATAAGGTGTGTACTCATGCAGTTCGCCAATCGAGTCAAGAAAGTTCAATCGTCCGCCATACGCGATCTTCTCCGTTACGGCTCGGACCCGAGCGTAATCTCTTTCGGGGGTGGCTACCCCGACCCACAGCTATTCCCGTCCGACAAACTCCAGGCCGTCTATGAGATTTTGCTCACCAAGCATGCCTCCCGAGCCCTGCAGTACACCGTATCGGATGGCATCCCTGAGTTGCGCGCCCAGATTGCCGAGCGGATGCGCAACGACGGTACCCCGTGCACCGTCGACGACATCCTCGTACTTCAGGGAGCGCAGCAGGGTCTCGACCTTGCCGCCAAGATGATGCTCGAACCCGGTGACACCGTTGTCGTCGAGGACCCTACTTTCCTTGGCGCCACGATCGCTTTCAACGTCTTCGAGCCCACATACGCCACCGTGCGCATGGACAGCGACGGCATGGATATGGACCACCTCGAAGCCGTACTGCATGCCAACCCGCGTGCCCGGCTCATTTACACGGTGCCTGATTTCCAGAACCCAACTGGCGTCACGCTCAGCCTTGCTCGCCGCCATCGCCTGATCGAACTAGCCAACCAGTTCGACGTCCTCGTCCTCGAAGACTCGCCCTACCGCGCTCTGCGTTTTGAAGGAAGCCATCTTCCGACGCTCAAAAGCCTCGACACGGAAGGCCGCGTGCTCTTCCTTGGCAGCTTCTCCAAGATCATGGCTCCTGGTATGCGCCTCGGCTGGGCAGTCGCCAGCGGCGATGTGCTCTCAAAACTCGCTCGTCTCAAACTTGCGGCCGACACGCAATGCAGCACCCTCAACATGATGGCGGCGTCCCTCTTTCTCGATACCTACCCTATCCAGGATCACATCGCCTCGGTCTGTGCCGCCTATACCCGCAAGCGCGACCTTATGTTCCGTGCGCTTGACTCGACCTTTCCCGCCTCGGTCCACTACACCCGCGCCGAAGGTGGCCTCTTCACATGGCTGACCTTTCCCGAGAGCTTTGACGCCACGCGCTTCATGCTCGAAGAGGCGCTACCGAAGGCCAAGGTCGTTTATGTGCCGGGCGCGCCCTTCTTCGCCACGACACCTCACGCCAATCATGCCCGTCTTAATTTCTCCGCCCTGCCCGAGGCCACCATCACCAGCGGTATGACCCGTTTAGGAGAACTGCTTACCAAATGCCTATCGCACGTCGCGACGCCGGTCGAACAGATCGCCTGACATGGCGGAGCAGCCACGCAAACACAAGAGCAGCTAGATTGGCCCTGAGAGTTGATGACATTTCGCCCAAAATGCCATCACCGGGGCTTCACGAATTATCAGAAATGCCATCAACAGCGCATGGCTTCCACTGTGCGTCCTAGGACGCTACCGGACGCTACCGGACAACAAAACAAGAAAACCATAGTTCTAGCTGGGTCTCGTGGTCTTTATTGGACTAGATGAGACTTCCTGAGAACGGTATTTGGTGGGCAGTGAGGGACTCGAACCAAGTCGCAACTAGATATATTTCAATAACATACAATTACAATCCGCACAGATACCCCTAAAAATACACCCATCAGCTTTTGGTCACATCAAACCGAAACTCTTTGAAAATCTTCTGTCCCTCAAACTCAACTTTTATGTCACATTCGACGGTCGTCAACCTGCTCTCCCATCCCTGGGTGAATGTACCGCCGCCGTTCGTGAAATAGAAGTGACAGCCCCCGCCGTTACCCTTGGGTTTCATTTCCCGCCCGTCCGGTAGCAGAATGTCACTCGAAAAGAACATAGGAGCCCCGCCCCCTACGAGATCCCCGGCGAAGCCGTAGCCGTTAGAAATAGCCACGGACACCTTACCTTCAGTCTTCTCGATGTAGATAGCTTTGCAGGCGTCGCCCTTGCTGCAGGTTCCGGTGAACTTCTGAGCGTGAGCGGTAGCGCTTAGCAGAATGACGGCGGCAGTGAGGACGAGTGATCGCACGGGTCAATTTTACCGCTTTGGTATAAACTTCCAATCCCTCACACTAACGAACAAGAGTATTCAATTATTCAGTGGTTATTTTTATTTGTTTTGGATTATTTTGAATGGTACCGAACGGTATTTGGTGGGCAGTGAGGGACTCGAACCCCCGACATCCTGCTTGTAAGGCAGGCGCTCTAACCAACTGAGCTAACCGCCCGTTCGGATTCCATGGAACCTAAGCCAGTGTATGGGAGTAGAGCTTGCGATGCAATCTCCTGAGAGGAGTGCGGGCTGCGCTGCAGCAAAACCTGTTCGGCGGTAGAATGAGTAAATACCCCCTAGGGGTATCAGCATTCGTGGAAGAGGCTTATGCAAGACAATCTCACACTGTCGATTGAAGGAATGCATTGTGGAGGCTGCGTTCGCAGGGTGACTGCTGCGCTCGAAGGCGTCAAGGGAGTGAAGGTGGGATTGGTGGAGGTCGGCTCTGCGCAGGTGAGCTTCGATCCCGAACAGTTCGGTGCGAATCAGATTGCCGACGCTGTGAATCGCATCGGCTTCTCCGCCCGGGTTGCGAAGTAGAGCGAGATCGCTATGGATAGTCAGGTTTGGATCAAAGAAACCGCGCGGGATACAGGTAAGTTGCAGCCTCTCGCTGCTGAGCGCGTCACAATCCCGGTGACGGGTATGACCTGCGCGGCATGCCAGTCCTTCCTTCAGCGGACGCTGACCACGCAGGTTGGCGTACGAGATGCAAGTGTCAATCTGATGCTGAACAATGCAAGCATAACGTTCGATCCAAGTGTGACGTCGACCTCCGCGCTTGTGGACGCGATACGCAGCACCGGTTATGGGGCAGAGACTCCAGTTCCGCATCAGTCCTCGGTTGAAGAACAGGAAGAGCATGACGCTGAGCGGTCCCGGGAGTACACGAAACTGCGCCGTAAAGCCGCGGTGAGTGTGGGCGCGGGACTCTTCGCCATGTTGCTCTCCATGCCCTTGATGAGCAGCGCAGGCGCGATGCAGCCTATGAAAGATCCGCTGATGAATTGGAACATGCGCGTGATCGACCCTGTGCTGCGCAAAGTGCTGCCGTGGATGTATCACATGAGCGACGACACAATTCGCTGGATTCTGTTTGCGCTGGCGGCGATCGTTCTTGGTTGGGCGGGGCGTCGTTTTTATACAAAGGCCTGGTCTGCGCTTCGTCACAGGACGGCGGACATGAACACGCTGGTGGCGCTTGGCACCGGGGCGGCCTTCCTCTACTCCGCGGCGAGCACGATTGCGCCCGGATTTTTTGTCGCGCATGGAATTGCTCCCGACGTTTATTTTGAGGCGTCGATTCTGATCGTCGGGTTGGTGCTGACCGGCAATGCGCTGGAGAGTCGAGCGAAGGGACAGACAGCGAGTGCTCTGCGGAAGCTTGTGCAGTTGCAACCCAAGACAGCTACTGTGCTGCGGGATGGCGTCGAACTTGATCTTCCCGTGGAGTCGATCCGGGAGGGCGATGTCGTTCTGGTGCGTCCGGGCGAGCGCATTCCCACCGACGGCAAAGTGATCGGGGGCAGGAGTAGTGTCGACGAATCCATGCTGACAGGTGAGCCATTGCCGGTGGAAAAAACTGCTCAGGACAGGGTGATGGGGGGAACTCTCAATCAGCGGGGATCGCTGCAATATCGCGCGAGCAGCGTTGGAGCAGGCAGCACGCTGGCCCAGATCGTTCGCTTGTTGCGTGAGGCGCAGGGATCGCGTGCTCCGATTCAACGAATTGCCGACCGCATCAGCGCGATCTTCGTGCCGGCAGTACTGGGCGTCGCGGCCGTTACATTTTTCGCATGGCGAATCTTCGCGCCCCACGCTGGAATCATGCAGGCCTTCGCTGCCGCTGTGACGGTGCTAGTGATTGCATGTCCGTGCGCGATGGGCCTTGCGGTTCCCACTGCTGTGATGGTTGCGACCGGGCGCGGAGCCTTGATGGGAATCCTCATCAAGGGGGGCGAAGCATTGCAGCGCCTGGAGAAGATCGATACCGTTGCGCTCGACAAAACCGGCACGATTACCAGTGGCCGCCCGCAGGTCACGGATGTTCTGCTTGCCGAAAGTGTGATCGGAGAAGCGAAGGGCAAGGAGATTCGCGATAGGGAGAATGAACTTCTTCGCATCGCCGGTGCACTCGAACGCGCAAGCGAACATCCTCTTGCTGAGGCAGTGGTTGGCTATGCGAAAGAGCGCGGTTTAGAGCTACCCGACGCGCTTGATTTTGAATCGTTCACGGGCCAGGGTGTCGAAGGAGTGGTTGAAGGAAAGACCGTGCTGATCGGGAATCCTGTTTTAATGGAGAGCCGCGGCGTTGCAATAACCTCTCTGCAGACAGCGGCGGTGGGTCTCTCTGAAGAAGCCAAAACGCCATTGTGGATCGCGGTCGACGGCAGGCTTGCCGGCATTGTTGCGGTTGCCGATACGATCAAAACCACTTCCGTTCTCGCGATTCGCCGGATGCACGCCGAGGGACTTCGCGTGGTCATGCTGACAGGCGACAACGAGTCCACCGCTCACGCAATTGCACGCAAAGCCGGCGTCGATGAGGTGGTCGCTGGCCTGTTTCCCGCCGGGAAGGTTGACGCCATCAAACGGCTTCAATCAGAGGGTCGCGTGGTAGCGATGGTTGGGGACGGAATCAATGACGCTCCTGCCCTCGCGCGGGCGGACGTCGGTCTCACGATGGCGAGTGGCACCGACATTGCAATGGAAGCCGGCGATGTGACGCTGATGCGCAGCGACCTGACCGGGGTCGCTGCTGCGATCGCACTCTCGCGAGGAACAATGCGGGTGATGCGGCAGAACCTCTTCTGGGCGTTTCTCTATAACGTCATCGGAATCCCACTCGCGGCAGGAGTACTTTATCCGGTATTTGGATTGCTTTTGAGTCCTGTGATTGCAAGCGCGGCAATGGCGCTGAGTTCGTTCAGCGTTGTCACCAACAGCCTGCGGCTTCGCCGGCTGAAACTCGCATGAGGAAGATATGGCCACTAAAAAAAGCGCATTGACGGGCAACGCATCCCGGGGATCTCTTTGTCCTGTCGATGGAAATCAATCCGAACGCAAGGCAGTCGGCGTCAACCCCGCGATCAGGGCTTCGAATCTGCGGCGGTTGCGGCGTATCGAAGGCCAGGTGCGAGGCCTTCAGCGTATGGTGGAGGAAGATCGCTACTGCGCGGACATTCTGACACAGGTTTCCTCGACACAGGAGGCGCTTCGAGCGGTCGCTCGGGCCTTGATGCGCAACCATCTTGCTCATTGTGCCACCGCTGCAATTCGTACCGGCTCATCCGATGATAGAGAGGCAATGTACGGAGAGTTGCTGGAAATGATCTATAAGAATGCTCGATAGCCCCGAAGCCTGACACGCAAATTTTCTTCAAAACGAACATTTCTATTCCAACTCCAGGCGAACATTTCGCCCCATATCTGATAAACTTATTTCTGTCGTTGCGTTGGAAGCCCAGTGCTCCCTCGATCTTCCAAATTCCAGAGTTTGGGAGAAAGGCAACGAAAAGCTGCAATCTGGGGACGTAGCTCAGTTGGTTAGAGCGCTGCCCTGTCACGGCAGAGGTCGCGGGTTCGAGCCCCGTCGTCCCCGCCATAAACCTAAAGAAAATAAAGGGTTTATGGCAAGTGGCAAAATCAAGATCCTCCTTTGAGGGTGCTGACGAGGGTGCTGGAGCGATCCGCACCTTTTTTATTGCCCGTTTTTCTGCCCCGCGAGGGTGCTGAAGAGGGTGCTGAAAGTTTCTTCCTTCCCGCCTCAAACACCATCTCCATGACTCGGTTATTGGCCTCGCGCTTCGTCGCGGAGATCGCCCGTGTGTATACGTCGAGCGTGATCCGTGAGTTGGCATGGCGCAAAAGTTCCTGTGCCGTTTTGAGGTCTACTCCCGCCGCCCGCAGGTTCGTGGCAAGAGAGTGGCGGAAGCTATGCCACCCGATTGCCTTGTCCTTGATCCCCGCCCGTACAACGGCAGGACGGATGATCTTTTTTAGCAACGTGTCCGGCGACAACGGCTGCTTTCCTTTACGCCGAATCGACGGAAAGATGAAATCGTCGTCACCGCGATATGGCGAATCCTCTCGCCATACCTTGAGGCACTTCACCACGGACGGGTGCAAAGGGACTGGCTTGCGGCTCGCTTCAGTCTTGGTGTCTCCGAAGTGATTGCGCACGCAGGAACGGCGGACGTTCACCTGCATGAGTTCTAGATCAATGTCCCGCCAGGTGAGCGCGACAAGCTCCGATCTCCGCAGGCCGGTGCTGCCTGCCAGCATCACCATCGCACGTTCCCGAAGTTTCAGTTCGGCCAACAGCGATGCAATCTCGGCTGGTGAGAGTACGTCTGGTTCCCGTAGCCGTTTGGCCGAAGTCCTGACCTTTGAGATTGGATTTCGGTCAATCCACTCATGCCGAATGGCATGATTGAATACCGCCGACATGATGTTGCGTATTTTGCTCCGTGTTCCTGGAGCAAAGGTGAGAGTGTGCAGCCACAGTTCCACGTCCACCGTGCGTACATCCTGCAAATACATCGTTCCCCATTTAGGAACAATGTGATTCGTAAGATAGAGAGTGTTGGCCTCGATGGTGGCATAGGCTTTCTTCTCTTCTGTCAGCTCGTTGTCGCGGTAGTGGGTTACGAGTTCAGCAATGGTCTCCGGCACCGCGAACTCTGAGTTGATGGTGTTGCGAAGCGCATCGGCTGCTTTCTCCGCATCCCGGAGATGCGGATAGCGAGCTACAGTTCCGAGGGTTCGTTTCCGATAGGTGCGAGTCCCGTTGGTCTCTTCATACCAGCGGAACACCCACACATCGGGACCGGCTTTGCGCTTCAGTCTCAAGAGGCTTCCTTGTTGTAAACGGCTCATGCTGTTCTCCTTGCATGAGCACCGATGGCTACTTCTATGGTACTCGTCGGGGGCCGTCTTTTGTCGGTTTCCTGCGCCTCTACCCATTCCAGTAGCTCGTGTTCCAGGAAGCGCCAGAGCTTCCGTTTTCCTTCGCCCAAAGGGTGCGCGGGAACCTGACCGAGACGTGCCCAACGAACCAGCGTTCGGCTGTTCTTCATACGAAGAACAGCCGCAGCTTCACGAGCATCGAGTAGATGATGTGCCATAGATTAGCTCCATACCTGCAACTTCGCACCCCGCGACCTGTGTTGAGCGTTCAAGACTCAATCAGGACGCAGTGATGACCTGAATGAAACTCATGATGATGAGGGCTGGACCGATAGTCCAATAACTTTTAGGGAGACCGTTATTCCATTTAGGAATGACGAGACATGAAAAACCTTCTTTTTCTGAATCGCACCTCTCGACCATCGCATCTACAACGACTGACTTTGGTCTCGCTTTAAGGTTCTTGGTTTCCTTGTTGTCCCCCCCAGAATCCTGTTTTTTGGAGGATGGTCATGGCGTTGCCAGAGATCCGGTTGCTGCAAGCAGCGATTACCCTTGCGGAAGAGCTGAACTTTTCAAGGGCAGCGGAACGTCTACACCTCACCCAACCCGCTCTCAGTAAGCAGATTTTCGAGTTGGAGGCGCAGATCGGGTTCCGGCTGTTTGAGCGCAATCATCAGATCGTCGATTTGACGGATGCCGGACGCGCATTTGTCGAAGAAGCGCGAGAGGCAGTATTTCACGCGGAACGAGCGGTAATGGCTGCGAAAGCTGTCTTCAATGGAGCCGACGAAATTCTCAATGTCGGGAAGTCGGCCTATACCGATCCCTTTCTGGTTTCAACCCTCTTATCGGTTCGTCTGCCGCTTTTTCCCGGTATGAGAGTGAAGTTCTGGAGTAACTATTCCAATGAACTGGCCCACCAGGTCATCGCGGGAACCCTCGATCTTGCCTTGACGACGGGCGTGCCCGACAATCCGAAGCTCAGTGTTTTGAAATTAGCCGAGAATCCTTTTTATATCGCCATGTCGCTCGACGATGATCTTGCAGTGCATCGTGAGCTTCACATGGAAAACCTGCATAACCGCAACTGGATTCTCCTGGGGCGACACGCAAACGCTCATCTCTACGATTTAATCCAGCTTATAGCGTCGGATCAAGGCGTTTCCGCTTCTGACATTCATCACGTCATGACTCCAGAGGAAGTCCCTGAATTACTTCTGGAGCATGGAGGACTCGCATTTCTTCCACCAAACGCGGCATGGAGGATGGCACGCGACGGAATCACGATACGACCTTTGGCTGAGGATCGCTTACGGCTTGTCACCAATCTTGCGATGCGTGCCGACAGCCGGTCTCGGTTGGTGAATGAGTTTGTGAAGGCCACTGGGCGGAAACTCAGCAGTGTTGGACAGACAGCTCAAAGGAAGCTGCCGCTCGCGGAATGATTCATTTGGTTTCCAAAGCGCTGGTTTCAGATGCAGGCTTGTCCGTTTCCCGTATCTCGATATTCAATGGTCCTTCTACGCCACATTTCGTACAGGGCAGGATTCCCGACGTAATCGCACGCCCTTCAAACTCCTCCCTGCGAAATGCACTTCCGCAATGAACACAAGCGTGAAAATGCAGTAGAGGGTGCTTACACTCGTTGGTGACAGCGTTTGGCATAGTTTCAGCTTTCCAGGTTTCGCTGAGCGACCTTCCTTCTACAGAACCTCCCATACGCCCAGTATTGCGATCAATACATTTGCAACGAAAGCCCCGCTTCTTGCTACAAAGGCCACAAAAGTTGCGTTGAAAGAGAGGTACAGCTCGATCCCCGTGTGGGGATTTCCGACGGAGAACTCCCTTTTCATGGCTACACGTACCTTCGCCACCTCCACGACGATGCCGGTAACTGTGAGCGCATCGGTTCCATCCTCTCCATCTCTCCTCTGCCTCTGTCAAAAAGAAAAATTGGCCTGGAAGATGACAGAGCGGTTCCCAGGTGTTGGAGAAGCGAACTGCCCACTGGCGAGCGACTGACTTTTGCCAAACAAAGGCGAATTGAGCACTCCGTTAGGGGGTCCGAGATTGACGATGTTGAAGAGATTGGCTGCACCGGCAACGAAGGTAAGGTTGTACCTCCGTGGGGCAGTCGCATCGAGATGGAGCTGTGCCGGACCGCTGCTTAGCCCTCTTCCGCTGACGCTATTATCACTTTGCATCGCACGAGCCGCCGCAGCGGTTTTGATCCGCGGCCCAATGCCGAATACCTTGCTGACGCGAAGACTATAGATCGCATTTGCTGGACCAGTGCCGATTCCGTAGGGGACGATTCTCTCTCCTTTGCCGACCGGATCGCTATCCAGACAGCCATATGGAGTAGAGATGACATCGGCTGCCCCGCACACGCCATAGGTAGGCCGGGCATTGAACTGATTATTCGCGGTCAGGTCATCGCCAACCATGACGTTATAGGGTGTGCCCGATTGCACAGCGAGCAAGGAGGCAAAGACGATTCCGTGCGGAGCCGTGTAGGTATTGAGCAAGACAAGCCGATGGCGGATGCCGAAGGTCGCCCGGCCATAGTCCAACCCAGGATTTCGGGCAATCGAAGCGAAAGATGTGACGCCCTCCGTATCGCTTTTGGCTTCGTTCAGTGTGTAGGAGCCGGTCAGTACAAAGTGACGAAGTCGAGCGCTACCCGAGACAATGAGCTGATGTTGTTTGTACACTCCACCGGACTGAAACTGATAGTTGTAGATCGTCGGTGAAGGGCCAGTAACGGTGTACGTCGATGAATCGAAGTCAGGCGCTGTGACGTTGTTCGAGAGGTACTGATGAACCCCGCGCGTATAGAGATACGTTACATTCCCCGATATGGACTTGCTGATCTGCCGGTCCACACCGAACCCGGCCTGCATATCGAGAGCCGCGTGAAAGTGAGAATCGATGGTGTGATAGGACGGCACGGATGCCCCGGCTGAAGACAACGTGCCGGGCGATGCGGGAGATGTTGGATCATAAAACCCGGGGTTGTTGATGACGTAACTCTTTTGATTGATTTGGTTGTCGTGTATCGCTTCGATCAGGTACGGAGTTCCTGTTGCGGAACTGAACGAGTTTGGCGTCGTAAACCTGTTATAAAACCACCCATACCCGGCACGAACTACGGTCTTGGCAGGAGTTTTCGTCGCTTGGTTCGGACTCCACGCCAATGCGATGCGAGGAGCCCAGTCTGCACGATCATGAATGCGGTTCTGTCCTTCGTAGCGCAGGCCGTAGCCTACGAGGAAA
>JBEKGF010000017.1:0-94111 GCA_050012935.1 Edaphobacter sp.
AAGAAGGCGTGGACCTTGCGGCGAAGAAGAACGGGTACACGGCGATACAGCGGTTTTACATTGGCTTTGCGCAGAACTGGTGCGAGAACTCGCGGCCAGAGGCAGTGCGAAACCAGGTGCTGACCGATCCGCATTCGCCTGACCACTTCAGGGCGAATGGGGCGATTGTGAATCAGCCGGGATTTGCCGGGGCGTTCGGTTGCAAGAAGGGATCGCCGATGGTTCCGGTGAATAGCTGCCGGGTCTGGTAGAGACAAACGAAGAGCGACCGCGGATTGCGCGGAGGAACGCGGATTAAGAACAGGATTTGGCGCCTTGTTCTTAATCCGTTTGCTCCGTGAGATCCGCGGTCGTGTTTTTGGGATGCGGTCCGGTGTGCGAGAGTGGAGGTATGGCTGTTTTCGAGAAGAGACGAGCGCTGGGGTTTGCAGCGTGTGCAGTGGCTAGTTGCTTTTGGGGGTGTGGTTTTTTCTTTGGCAAGATTGCGCTGGAGGAGATGAGCTTCGCGCATATGGTGCTGTACCGATTTTTGTTTGCGATGGTGGTGTTGCTGCCGTTGCTGGTGACGCATCGTCCGGGATTGACGCGGCGAGAGTGGGGGTTGCTGACGGTGGCGTCGTTTCTGGGTGTGCCGCTGCAGTTTCTCATCCAGTTTTATGCGCTGTCGATTACGACAGTGAGTCATGCTGCTCTGATGGTGGGGACCATGCCGGTGATTCTGGCTGTAGGTGCGGCTTTGTTTGCGCATGAGCGGATGGATGGGGTTGGTTGGGCTGCGTTGGCCGGATCGACGTTTGGGGCGGGGTTGATTGCGTTGGGTGGTGGTGAAGCTAAGGGTGGGGCTTCGTTGGCGGGGGATTTGCTGGTTGTGGTGTCGATGCTGATTGCGCTGTTCTGGATTTTGATTAACAAGGAGATGATGGGGCGGCACTCGCATGTGGTGGTGACAGCGTATGGGCTGCTGATCGGGACGTTGATGCTGATGATTTGGGTTCCTGTGAGATATGGGATGCCTCCGGTGAGCGGGGTTTCGTTGAAGGCGTGGCTGGCTTTGGCGGGGAGTGGTGTTTTGTGTACGGCAACGACGACGCTGCTTTGGAACTGGGGGATGACGCAGGTTCCGGCTTCGCAGGCGGGGGTGTTGTTGAATATGGAGCCGCTGATTGGGAGTCTGCTGGGAGTGATGGTGCTGGGTGAGCGGTTGGGGCCAAGCGCGTGGTTGGGCGGTGGGTTGATTCTTGCTTCGGCAGTGACGTTGACTACGCGATCGAAGACGAGGGTGCGGGAGCAGTTGCCGTTGACTTAGTTATGAGCTTTGAATCTTGAGATCTGAGCTACCCGTCTGGAGTTTTAGTGTGGTGTGGCGCCAGATTGTGGTGAGGGCTGTGCCTGCGACGATGAGTCCCGCGCAGAGGCCCAGCCAGAGGCCTACGGCTCCGCGGTGATGGCGAAAGGCGATGAGGTACCCGATGGGAAGGCCGATGATCCAGTAGCCGATGACTTGCACGATGAGGCCGGCGTGGGTGTTGCCTGCTCCGCGAAGCGCTCCGGTGGCGGTGATCTGGAGGCCGTCGAAGAACTGGAAGATGGCGGCTACGAGGAGGAGTGGGATGGTGGCTGCGATGACGGCCGGGTCTGCGGTGAAGGAGTTTGCGATGGCGTGCGGGATAAGCAGCAGGACAGCGGAGAAGCATGCCATGGCTCCGGCTCCGAGGGCGATGGCAGCCCATCCTGCGGCGGCGGCTTCGCACGGGGCTTTGCGGCCGATGGCTTGACCTACGCGGACGGCCGCGGCTGCGGAGATAGCGTAAGGCACCATGAAGGTGAGGCTGGCGCAGTTGAGGGCGATCTCGTGACCGGCGAGGGGAAGGCGTCCCATGGTTCCAATGAGAAAAGTGACCAGGCCGAAGATGGCGATCTCGACGAAGATCTGGCCGCCGGCTGGTGCTCCGAGGAGCGCGAGGCGGCGGATGCGTGTGGGCTCGAAGTGGCGAGCCATGCTGGCGAGGCCGTAGTGGTGACGACGCTCGATGCGCCAGAGCGCAATTATGAGGAACAGAGCGAGGTAGCAGCGGGAGATGGAGGTGGCGAGGCCCGATCCGGTGACTCCGAGTGCGGGGATCTTCAGGATGCTCCAGTTGTGGCCGAAGATGAGGAGCCAGTTGCCGACGGCGTTGATGACGTTGGCGGTGACGAGCGCCCAGGCGATGGGGCGGACGTGGTTGAAGGCCTGCAGATAGCGCCGGAGGGTGAAGTAGAGAAAGAGTGCGGGGGTGCCGTAGTTCAGACAGCCGAGGAAGGAGACAGAGGTGGTGAGGACGTCGCGGTCGATGGGGAGGCGGAGCATGACGGCGGGTGCGCAGACGATGATGAGGATGAGAGTGGATGCAAGGCCGGCAGCGAGGATGAGGCCGTGAAGAAGCCAGCGGTTGGCTTCCTCGAAGCGGCCGGCGCCGTGGGATTGGGCGAGGTAGGTGTCGAGGCCGAGGAGGACGCCGGCGATGCCGAAGGCGATGGTGTTGTAGAGGACCTGTCCGAGTGCGACGGCGGAGATGGAGAGGGCCGGGTTGGCTGTGTGCCCGACCATGATGGTGTCGACGATGCCCATGGACATCCAGCCGACCTCTGCAAGGATGAGCGGCAGAGCGAGGGTGAGCATGGGACGGATTTGACTGCGGATCGACATGCCTTTCCTGTTGCCCTCATCTCTTCGATGGAAAGAGGTACGGTTGAACTTTTGTTTACGATGCCATGGCCGACGACATTTCGTAACGTGCTGGCTTGTTGCCGTCGTGAGCTTCGTTATGACGGTCAGAGGCTAACGCGGGCATACTCTGTCACCGTCAGGCGAGTTCTGATAGGGTGTTTCAGAGGAATCAGGTATCTCGAAAAGATATGACGAAACGCCCGGTTAAACGATATTATCCGACTCCTGCTCTGGAAAAAGGCCTCGACATTCTGGAACTGTTTGCCAGCACGCCGGAAGGGTTGACGGTGAGCGAAGCGGCGCGGAGGCTGAACCGCACTGTCTCGGAGATATTCAGGATGATTCTTTGCCTTGAGCAGCGAGGGTATCTGGCGCAGTCTCCGCATAAAGAGCGATATCATCTGACGCTTCGGCTGTTTCGGCTTGCGCAGGAACACCCGCCGACCAAACGGCTGGTCACTGAGGCGCTCCCAATTATGCACTGGCTGGCGCACAAGCTGCGTCAGTCATGCCACATGGGAATTATCGATGGCGGGCATGTCGTGATTCTGGCGCAGGTGGACTCGCCGGAGTCTACGGGGTTTTATGTGAAGATGGGCTCGAAGGTGGACCTGATGCATGCGGCGACGGGCCATGTCATTCTTGCGCACCAGAGCGAGGATGCGCGGGAGCGAGCGATCGAAGAATGGAGGCTGGAGACCAGGAAACGGAAGCCGGCTGACCTCGATCAACATCTGGCGAAGATTCGTGCTCGGGGGCATGAGCGACGCGCCAGTTATGAGGTTGCCGGCGTGGTGAACATCAGCTTCCCGATTCTGAATGTGCAGGGTCAGGCGATTGCTGCGTTAACTGTTCCTTTTGTGAAGCGGTTGGAGGACACGATCGATCTCGCGGAGGTTGTGAGTTCGCTGGATGAGGCGAGCCAGAAGATTTCGGAGGCTATGGGCGCGATGCCTGCAGCCAAGCCGACCTCGGTGCGACGTCTTGCTGTGCGGAAGAAGTCGCACCTCGCGCCGACCGCGGATGAGACGGCTCAAGAGCTTTCGCCTTTGTAGACTCCTGCTTATGAATCTTTTCCGGATAGCTGTGTTTTTGTTTCACGCGAGGGCGCTTTGGCGGATGATTGCAGATTTGTGCGGTCGCCGAAGAGGATTCACCGCTTTCATTGACAAATATGCTATTTCGGGAATAATAATCGGCTTTCAGGGTAAAAAGCTTCCTGAAACCTGACGCCAGAGAGGATGTTGACGCGAAGTGAGTGAGATTGTCATTACCAACGTTCGTGTCGTCGATCTTCGATTTCCGACCTCGCGGCACAATATAGGCTCCGATGCTGTCAATCAAGATCCGGATTATTCGGCGGCTTATTGCGTGCTGGAGACCAACACGGGTGTTGAGGGTTATGGCCTGACGTTCACGCTGGGGCGCGGCAATGAGCTGTGCGTGCTGGCGATCGAATATCTGTCGCGGCTGGTTAAAGGCAGGACGCTTGAGTCGCTGACAAGCAACATGGCGGCGTTTGGGCGGCAGTTGACCGATGACAATCAGTTTCGGTGGCTGGGGCCAGAGAAGGGTGTGATTCATCTGGCGGCCGGGGCCTTGATTAACGCGGTGTGGGATCTGTATGCGCGCGCGCAGGAGAAGCCGCTTTGGCGGTTGCTTGTTGACCTGGAGCCGGAACAGATTCTTTCGGCGGTTGAGTTTCGCTATATCGACGATGCGCTGCCGAGGGAAGAGGCGAGAGAGATTCTTAAGCGGGGGCTCGTTGGCCAGAAGGAGCGCATTGATTTGCTGGTGCGTGAGGGCTATCCGGCGTATACAACTTCGGTTGGGTGGTATGGCTTCAGCGATGAGAAGATTCGGCGACTGTGCCATGAGGCTCTGTCTGAGGGTTGGACGAAATTTAAGTTGAAGGTGGGCGGGAATCCGAGGGACGATTTGCGGCGCGGGCGGCTGGTACGCGAAGAGATTGGCTGGGATAACAAGCTGATGGTCGACGCGAATCAGAAGTGGGGCGTCGACGAGGCGATTGCGCGCACGCGAGAGTTGGCGGAGTTGCAGCCGTGGTGGATGGAAGAGCCGACGAATCCGGATGATGTTTTGGGGCATGCGCGGATTCGGGCCGAGGTTGCGCCGATTCGCATCGCTACGGGCGAGCACTGTCAGAATCGCATCATGTTCAAGCAACTGTTCCAGGCGGGAGCGATCGATGTGTGCCAGATCGATAGCTGCCGTGTGGCAGGCGTGAATGAGAACCTGGCGATTATGCTAATGGCGGCGAAGTTCAAGGTGCCGGTGTGTCCTCATGCGGGCGGTGTGGGGTTGTGCGAGTATGTGCAGCATCTTTCGGCGTTTGACTTTGTCAGTGTGTCGGCGACGATGGAGAACCGCGTGATTGAATATGTCGGGCATCTGCATGAGCACTTTGTCGATCCGGTGCGGATAGACCGCGGAAGATACTTGATGCCAGAGAAGCCGGGATACAGCATCGAGATCTATACGGAATCGCTGGAGCAGTATCGTTTTCCGGATGGCGAGTTCTGGAGCGCCGAGGCGGCGATGGAGACTGCAGCAATAGAGAGTGCGCGTTGAGTCCTGCGGTTGGGACGGCTGCTATTTTGCCAGATTGGCTTGTTGCATGTAGAGGACGGCGTAGGTCGCTAGCCAGTGCTGGCCGAGGTAGCCGGCGTCCCCTATCTTGCGGAAGCCGTTCTGAGCGTTGATGGAGGCCAGGCGGCGGTAGACGGGGGCGCGTGGGTCGCTGGGTGGAAGCGCAGAGGCTATGCGAAGAAGAGCGGAGGCGCGCTGGAAGGCCAGGCCGATAAGGTGAGCCTTGGAGCCGAGGAGGCCGTCCTTGTCTTCGGCGTCGGCGTTGGAGCCGGCGGCGGCGGTGCGGGTGGTGTCGATGTCGGCGGCGTAGACCTGGAACTCGGGTGAGTCGACGGCTGGTAGAAATGTATCCAGCCAGGTTACAAATGTTTTTTGGTCCATGACGCGGGACATGAGCATGGCTTCGGTGAGACAGGGAGAGAGGAAGTCGCCGTTGCCGGGCTCGTAGGCGGTGGCGCAGTTTTTGTCTTTGGCGAAGAAGCGCAGGGCTGCCTCGTCGATGGCGGATTTGAGCGCTGGGTTGGGCGCGAGGTCAGTGGAGTCGAGGGCGAAGTTCATGGTGAGGACGGTGCTGGGATGGGTGCCGACGCGAATGGGATAGGGGAGGTGCTTGAGGTATTCGATGTATTTGTCGGTGAGCTGCTTGGTGAGCGGCTCGAGGTTGGCGGCGAGTTTCCTGGCGTCGGGATCGTCCCAGGAGGCTAGTTCGCCGTAGGTTTTGAAGACCCAGGTGTAGCCGTAGGGGCGCTCGAAGTTCTTGCCTTCGGTGTCTTTGGCGTCGGCGAAGAAGGCGACTTCGCCGGCGATGTTGGTTTTGGCGAGGTGCTCGTTGAGGCGCTGGCGGATGATGGGAGCGAGGGCCATCTTCGGGTTTTGCTTGAGGAGGTAGATGAGGGTCCAGGTGGAGTTGACGGCGGAGTGCCAGTCGAAGCAGCCGTAAAAGGCGCGGGTTTTGTCGTAGTCGTCGACGGTTCGGCGTTTGGAGTCGTGAACCCAGAGGTAGTCGTGGGGGTGGTCGGGTGCGTCCTGAGGGTGGTCGACGCAGGAGAGCGGAAGCGCGGCGAGGGTGACGGTCTGGGCGGGGTCGATGACGGGGGGCGCGGTGTTGGGGAGAGATTTGAGGTAGGCGGCGGTGCGGGCGGTGTCGGGCTGGGCGAGAACTGGAACGACAAGCGCGGGAACAGTGAGAAAGAACGCGAGAAGAGCGCGGAGGTGTCGCATGAGCTCCTTGGAGGGGCGAGTAGATTGGTTTGATAGTACAGAAGTTCCGTGCGGGTGGGCTATCTCGAACCCGATCTCGGATCTGCCGCGTGGTTTGCGACATTCATCTGTTTGTAATCTTCGAGGGCGTGGGATTTCATACACTTTCATGCATGATGCGCGATGAACCAATGACTCATAGCTTTACGGCTGGGAAAGACGATGGGACGATGGTCCTGAAGCTCTGCGGGCCGCTGACGATTTCTACGATGTTTGGATTTCAGAATGAGTTCCGCGCGATGACGCCGCAGGTGATGATTCTGGACATGAGTGAGACGACGTACATGGACTCGGCTGGGCTGGGGCTGATTATGAACTACTATGTGGCGGCGACGGACCATGGCAGGAAGCTGGTGCTGGTAGGCGTCAACGAGCGTGTGAAGGCTTTGTTTGAGATGACTCGGGTCAGCGGGGTTCTGACGAGCTTTCCTGACGTCGCAACAGCCGAAGCTAATTTGTAAGAAACTGCTTCCGGCTTCGTCTTTCCTGGTAACGAGATGGGCTGTGCGTCTGGGAGCTTCCATCTACCACTCAGGCATTACTTTATTGGAGCAGGGCGCATCTGAGGCCTCTTCCACGTGCCGTTGAGGACTGTGTCTCCGGGGAGGTAGGCGCGCAGGACGCAGCAGCTTCGCCCAGGCATCGATGCCGCAGGCGAAGCCGATGCAGAATTACTGCGGGGTAATGATGCCGCCTACGGGCATGCTGGTGGGCAGGGCGGCTATCTTCTCCTGCTTCTGCTCAGGACGGGTGAGATGCATGGCTTCGGCGATCATGTCGGTGTACTTGAGGCCGGAGCCGGTGTTGAAGAGGACGACCTTGTCGGTGGGCTTGAGGCCGCCTGAGGCGATGAGGGCGTCGTAGGCTGCGGTTGCGGCTGCACCTTCAGGGGAGAGGAAGATGCCTTCGTGTTTGGCCCAGTCCAAAATGCTTGTCAGGATTTTTTCATCGGAAGAAGCGATGGCGGCGCCGCCGGATTCGCGGACGATGTCGAGGATGATGGAGTCGGCGTAAGGCTTGGGGACGCGGAGGCCGGCGGCGAAGGTGGCGGCGTTCTGGAAGAACTCGCTGGCGGGCTTGTTCTCGGCGTAGGCTTTAACGATGGGCGCGCAGCCGCTGGATTGAAGGGCGTACATCTTCGGTCGCTTACCGGAGACCCAGCCTAGCTGTTCCAGCTCTTCAAAGGCCTTCCACATGCCGATGAGGCCCACGCCACCACCGGTTGGGTAGAAGACTGCGTCGGGATAGGTCCATCCGAGCTGCTCGACGAGTTCGTAGCCCATGGTCTTTTTGCCTTCGACGCGGAAGGGTTCTTTGAGACTGGAGATGTCGAACCAAGTCTGACTAGTGGGGGTGTTGGCTGCCTTCTGGGCCTTGATGTTTTCGGCGACCATGCGAGCGCAGTCGGAGATGAGGCCGTTTACCATGGTGACATTGGCGCCGTAGACGATGCCTTCGAGGTAGTTGGCGAGGGGGACGTCCTGCGGCATGAAGATATGCGCCGTGATGCCGGCGGCGGCGGCGTAGGCGGCGAGGGCTCCGGCGGCGTTGCCTGCGCTGGGGACGGCCAGGTGCTGCAACCCGTAGTGCTTGGCCATAGTGACGGCCAGGCCGAGTCCCCGGGCTTTGAAGGTGCCGGTGGGGTTGGCTCCTTCTTCTTTGATGTAGAGGCCGGGATAGCGCTGGCTGTGGATGAGCGGGGTCCAACCTTCGCCGAGGGTGACAGGGGTTACGTCGGGGAGGACGCTTGAGTAACGCCACATGCCGAGGCTGGAGGGAGAAGCGGCGGCGCGAGCGGCGATTTCGTCACGCTTCGCGGTCTTTTTGAGCTGGTCCATGTCGTAACGGACATAGAGGGAGCCTGCGCAGAGAGGGCAGACGGTTTGAGCGGTTTCGGCGGAGACGTGATGGTGGCAACGCGAACACTCTAGAAAAGAAATAACGGCCATATATTAGATGTTATCGGAATTGGTGCAGCGGGGATAGTGCATTCCGGAGGAATTTTGGTCCTCGGGGTGCAGACTGAGACGATGCGGGGCCTTGAAAGATCAAGCCGCTGTGTCGTGAGGTTGAACTACTTAGTGACGCTGGAGCCAGCGGCGGGATGAGAATTCCGTGAGAACACTGGCGGCGAGCAGGGCAACGCTGATGGTGAAGGCGCTGACAACCCAGTTCAACTCCATTCGCCCCTTGAGCATGAACCGGTCGAGCAAAGCCAGCACAAGGACCAGAACGGCCGCCTCGGCGAAGAACGAGGAGCAGCGATGAGCTGTGATGGCAGCCAGATCGGAGAATGGAGAGGGAGCCTTTTTCGAGACGACGACGCCTGGAGGAACAAGCGCAAGCCGGACCGGTGATGTTGGGTTCTGAGCAGATTCGGGGATTAGTTGGGAAGAAGCGCTGTGGGGGGAGTTCAATACATTTTTGTGAAACATAAACAAGCCTTTGTGGTGCCTGTAACAAGTGTGCTGCAGGGGGCCGTTACTGTCCAGTTAATTTCTCGTAAATGAAAGATATTGAATGGCTTATGGATATTTATGCAGTCATGCGAGAGGAGGAATGCAAGTCGCTGAATCCAAAAGATCGCTATCGAATTGTGGAAACCATCGATATTTCGGAGGACGGTCAATTCTGCAGGCTTGCAACAAGCCAAAGAAGTAAGAGTTGCCAATCGTACTTGAATAGGCATAGTATCCCTCTCGGTTCGATGAAACTCACCGATTCTGGTGCATTTTTACAGAACAAGACCTACTGCATGAAGAGCTTCCAAACAATCTACGTTCCGGATTGAGTTCCATAACCAACTACCTGATGGGGCGGTTAGACCCCTCAGCGCGCTTTGGAAGGAAAACGACATGGCATGGTACGCCTATTGCATTGCAGAACGACAGGCATTTCCGGAGCTTTGCCGGCACCGCCGTCCGATGCCCTTGGCCGGGGTAACGGGTATGTTCGGTAACCAAACTTTCCTCTTTCCCGCCAGCGATCTGGCCGTGATCGTCTCCGAGCATAGTGCGGAAGACAGTGCTCGGATGGATCAGCAGGCAGCCAAAGATCACGCTCGAGTTGTTGCGGACTGCTTCAAACTCTCAACCGTACTTCCCTTCCGGTTTGGTACTACGTTTCAGGATGATGATGCACTGCGGCGCTCGGTGCGGTCGAACCAGCGCCACTTTCAGGCGAACGTGGAGCGTCTGCGCGGTAAGGCAGAGATGCACCTGAAGGTGCTGGTGGACGATATCTGCCCTGGCACCTCGGCGCGGGATATGACGGTGGGTCAACAGTACTTGACCAGTCTGCGGGAGAGCGCGAGCCGGCAACGGGAGCGGCAGTCGAAGGCCCGTGCGCTATCGATCCAGATGCACCGGATGTTTCTGCCGATCGCCGAGGAGATTACCTGCAAGCGCATGGATACGGGGAAGATGCTGCTGGATATCGCGCACCTGATCGATAACAAGACGGTGGAGCGGTACCAGAACAAGTACACGTCGGCCACGCACGAGCTGAAGGACTGCCGGATGCAGCTTTCCGGGCCGTGGCCTCCGTATCATTTTGTGCACCGCAGCGCGGCTCAGCAACAGCATAGCGCCTAAAGAAGCCTAAAAGAAAAGACCGACTCCCCTTTGTCCTGCGCGACCGGTCAAAGGGAGTTTCTTTTGTGCCGGACCTAAAGCATTTCCTTTCCTGCGATTGCGTTCGTAATTGGGCGGGCGTTTTTGCGATGAACCCTGCCTGTTCGTACAGCCTTTTACCCTCATCGAGGCATCGCACACAGTAAGCTGCGATACATGGCAAAATCAATATGTTCAGGCGACTTTGAGTTTTTGCAGTTTGCAAGGAGAACGTGGATGGATCGTCATACGAAGTTTTTCATGGGAGTAGTGCTTGTTGCCGGAATCTCTGGAATGTTTGGAACGGTGGCGCTTTCCGGTCAGGAGCCGAACCCTACGTCTCAAATGCCCCCTCCGCAGGATCAGCAAAAGATCGAGAAGCAGGACAACGGAATTTATCTGTACCGCGTGAACGTGGTCCAGCGTGATTTGGATGCTGTGAATTACCTGCACCGCAGCGGGTCGACCAATATCGGCTTCAAAGGGACGACGCTGCTCCCGCTGGCTAAGGGTGACGCAAAGGTGACAAGCGAGCGTGGCGGGATCCATATCGAAGCGAAGTTTCAGGGGCTTACGCCGGCCAACGGATTTGGCCCGGAGTATCTGACGTACGTGCTGTGGGCGATTACTCCGGATGGGCGGCCGAATAATCTGGGCGAGGTGCTGCCGGCGGGAACGAAGAACAATATTGATGTGACGACCGCGCTGCAGTCCTTCGGGATGATCGTTACAGCGGAGCCTTATTTCTCCGTTACGCAGCCAAGCGATGTGGTGGTGCTGCAGAACGTGATCCTGAACGATAAGACGACCGGCGTTCTGGAGAAGGTGAATGCCCATTATCTGTTGCTGCCGCGTGGAACTTATGCGCAGACCGATGGATCGAAGACGGTGTTGAACCCGATTACACGGGATGAGAAGTCTCCACTGGAGCTTTATCAGGCTAATAATGCCGTGCGGATTGCGCAGGCGGCGGGGGCGGACAAGTACGCTCCGGAGATTATGAAGGAGGCGATGCAGGACCTGGGGAACGCAACCGCCATCGATCAGAATAAAAAGGGCGATCGAAAGATGGAGATCACGTTCGCGCGTCAGGCGGTGCAGCGTGCCGAAGATGCTCGGCTGGTGACTCTACGACGGCAGGCGGCGGAACGACAGTTGGCCGCGGAGACTGCAAAACGCGATGCTCAGAACCAGGCGCAGCAGTCGCAGCTGGAGGCACAGCAGTCGCAACTGGCAGCAGAACGGGCCAAAGCTGCGCAGGCTGAGGCTGATGCTGACCGCGCACGTGCTGAAGCGGCCGCCGCCGAGGCCCAGGCCAGGGCAGCAGCGGCGAATAAGAGCGCAGAGAACGCCAATGCTGTTCGGGAAAAACTTCGTGCGCAGTTGAACAGTGTGCTGGCGACCAGCGAATCCGCGCGTGGACTGATCGTGAACATGTCGGATGTGCTGTTTGACACCGGGAAGTACACGTTGAAGCCGAATACGCAGATCAGCCTGGCGAAGGTGTCGGGGATTTTGCAGGCCTATCCGGGACTGAAGCTGCAGGTCGAAGGCTACACGGACAGCGTGGGGAGCGATGAGTTCAACCAGAAGCTCTCGGAGAACCGGGCGGATGCGGTTCGGGATTTTCTGGTTGGGCAGGGGGTCCAGACGGATAATATCTCCGCGACGGGTTATGGCAAAGCGAAGCCTGTTGCGGATAATGCCACCGCGCAAGGTCGAGCGCAGAATCGGCGCGTGCAGCTTGTGGTCTCGGGAGATGCGATTGGAGTGGCACAGAGCGGGCCGGACTCGACACCTGCACCTTCGAATCCCCAGTAATTGATTTATCTGCGAGTAAGAACGAAGGCTGCCCGGTGCAGCCTTTCGTTTTTTTGGATATAAGAAGGACATGGCCTCTCTTAAGGGAAAGACTGTATTCGTCACCGGAGCGAGCTCTGGAATTGGAAGATCGACCGCAATCGCCTTTGCTCGGGAGGGTTGCCGGCTGCTTGTTTGCGCGCGCGGCCTGGAAGCACTGGAAGAGCTGAAACAAACACTTGTGTCTGCGAGAGCACCGGATGTGATGACCTTTCAGCTCGACGTGCAGGATCGTGGAGCGGTGGAGAAGGCGATTGCGAGCCTTCCTGCAGAGTGGAGCGGGATCGATGTGCTGGTGAACAACGCAGGTTTGAGTCGAGGCCTGAGCAAGTTGTATGAAGACGATCCACAGAACTGGGAGGAGATGATCGATACGAACGTGAAGGGGTTGCTTTATGTGACGCGAAGCGTTGTGCCGGGCATGGTGGCGCGCGGCCGTGGGCACGTCATCAACCTTGGTTCGACGGCAGCTTATATTACGTATGCGAATGGGGCCGTTTATTGCGCCAGCAAGGCCGCTGAGAAGTCGATCAGCGAAGGGCTCAAGATCGATTTGATGGGGACGCCTGTGCGGGTTACGTCAGTCGACGCGGGGATGGTCGAGACAAATTTCAGCAAAGTGCGGTTCCGCGGGGACGAGGAGCGAGCTGCGAAGGTTTATGAGAACATTACGCCGCTGCAGCCGGAGGATGTTGCCGATGCGATTGTTTGGGCCGCGAGCCGGCCGGAGCACGTCAATATCCATACGGTGGTGATGACCACGATCGATCAGGCCAACTCGACGGTCTTCAACCGGCGCGGCTAAAGGAACGCGGGCTAAAGGTGAATCGTCCAGCCAAGCTCGGCGAGCTTCTCTTCGATATCGGCAAGCGCAAGGGTGAGCGCGGACCTGCGGTGCGGGCTCGAAGTGCGTTCGGAGAGAATGCGTTCCCGTTGCAGTTCGAGTGCCTGCCGTTTGCGTTTTCGTTCCGCCAGCCCGGCCTGCTCTTCTGCAGCGGACTGCTTTGGAGCAGCAGCCTGATTTTGCTGTTCTTCCACGAATTTGCTCTCCCATCCCCGTGACATGCCTTATTCTACGCCGGGTGAAATCAATAAATGAATAGTTTCGTGTTGTATTTGCGTTTTGATCGAGCGTTTTTGAGATGGAAGCATCCAAGAGAACAGAGGGACTATGTACAGCTATCCGATACAGCAGTTTGGGGTGGATCACCTGACGAAGGTGGAACTACCGAGGTTACAAATAGCTCCAGGGATGGTGCTGATCCGAGTGCATGCGGTATCGCTCAACTATCGCGACCTGATGATGGTGGAGGGCAGATACAACCCGAAGATGGCGCTGCCGCGAGTTCCCTGCTCGGATGGAGCCGGCGAGGTGATGGAGGTTGGCGAAGGCGTCGAGCGCGTGAAGATTGGGGATCGGGTTTGCGGGATCTTCATGCAGCGTTGGCTCGATGGGCCTTTGTCGGCGGAGAGATCGAAGGCTGCGCTGGGCGGGGATGTTGATGGGATGCTGGCCGAGTATGTCTTGCTGGCAGAAGATGGGGTGGTTCGCTTTCCCGAGCATCTTAGCTATGAAGAGGCAGCGACGCTTCCCTGCGCAGCCGTGACGGCGTGGAATGCTTTGCACTATGCGGGAGAATCCGCGATCCCTGCCGGCGCGGATGAGACGATCGTGATCCAGGGGACGGGCGGGGTTTCGATCTTTGCGCTGCAGTTCGCGCGGCTGCTGGGAGCGAGGGTGATTGGAACTTCTTCGAGTGAGGAGAAGCTGGCTCGGGCTTTTGGTTTGGGCCTGGATGCAGGATGCAATTACAAAGAGAGACCTGAGTGGTCGAAGTGGGTTGTTGAGACGACTGGTAACGGCGCGGATCGTATCATCGAGGTTGGGGGAGCGGGAACGCTTGGCCAGTCGCTGCGCGCTGCTCGTGTCGGCGGTATGATCGCGCAGATTGGTGTTTTGTCGGGCTCGGCGATGACGGAACCTGTAGCGTTGACACTGATTCTTCACAAGCAACTGCGTGTGCAGGGAATCTCTGTGGGCTCACGCGCCATGTTCGAAGAGATGAACGCTGCGATTGCGAAGACGGGGATGCATCCGGTCATCGATCGGGTTTTCGGTTTCGATGAAGTGCGGGAGGCATTTGAACACATGCGAGCTGCATCGCACTTTGGAAAGATTGTGATTCGCGTAGCTTCGGCGGAGTAGAGGCTTCGGATGGGCGTTTTTTGATTACCGATGCATATAATCGGAGGAGCGCCGGGGGATGAATTCGCAGTGATTGTAGAGATTGAGGGACTGCAAAAGATTTATGACGGCAAACAGCGGGTGACTGCGGTCGACGGCATCGACCTCAGCGTTCGCGAGGGCGAGTTGTTCGGGCTGCTGGGACCAAACGGCGCAGGCAAGACAACGACGATCAGTATCTGCACTACTCGTGCTTTGCCGACTGCGGGCCGAGTGCGGATTGCGGGGATCGATGTGGTAAAGACACCCGCAGTCGCACGCCGAGGCATTGGAGTCGTGCCGCAGTACAACACGTTGGATCGTGCTTGCACCATCTTTGAGAACATCAACTTCCACTGTCTTTATTTCGGGTTTTCGCGGGCCGAGGCGAAGCAGAGAACGAACCAGTTGCTCTCGCAGTTTCATCTCTCTGAGCGGGCGGGGGCGTATCCCGCACAACTATCTGGCGGCCTGGCACAGCGAGTGCAGATTGCGCGTGCCATTGCGCATCAGCCGAAGGTGCTCTTTCTCGATGAGCCGAGCGCGGGGCTCGATCCGCAGAGCAGGATTGCAATGTGGGACGCTGTGCGCGGCCTGCGCGAAGAGGGGATCACCGTGGTGCTGACGACCCACTACATGGAGGAGGCCGATGAGCTGTGCGATCGCGTCGCAATCATCGATCACGGCAAGATCCTTGTGCAGGACACGCCCACTGCGTTGAAGGGATCGGTTGGAGCGCAGAAGATGTATGAGCTCGATCTGCGCAGCAAGGAGAATACTCCGGCGCTGATGCAACGGCTGCAGCAGCTGGGGGGAGTTGCCAGCGTGGAATCGACACCCAAGGGAGTTCGCATCTTTGCGCACGGCGCGGAGGGTTTGCTCTCCGACGTGGTGCGGGAGGCGAATCCTTACGGCCTGCGCGACCTGACAATTACGGAAACCAGCCTGGAGACGGTCTTTATCCGGCTTACGGGCAGAGACCTTCGCGAGTAGTCTTATTCACAACGGGATTCTTATGACTGAGACGGTTGAACTCGAATCGACACAACAGCGGACGCCAAGCGCCGAAAGCACGACGACCACGCAGTATGCTCGGGCGTTTGCAGGCTTGTTCCTGCGCGATCTGTACGTGCTGCGGCGCGAATTTTTTCCTTTTGCGATCCGCGTGTGCATGAACCCGCTGCTTTTTCTGTTCGTGTTCACATATGTGATGCCGCACATGGATAGAGGCGCGGCGATGAATCCGACAGGAGCAATAGCGGGCGGGGCTTTCAGTACGGTTCTTCTGCCTGGCCTGATGGCTGTGGCGATTATGTTCAGCGGGATCGCTGCAGTTGCACTGCCACTGGCGCAGGAGTTTGGCATTACGCGCGAGATCGACGACCGGGTGATGTGCCCGCTGCCGGTTCCTGCGGTGGCTTTTGAGAAGATCTGCTTCAGCGCGGTGCAGAGCGTGATTGCTGCCTGCGTTGTCTTTCCGCTGGCTTACTATGTTCCGACGGTTCGGCCGGCGGCTCACGTCAGCAACTGGCTATTTCTTATTGTGGTTGTCGCGCTGGCAAGCCTGACTGCGGGAGCGCTCGGCCTTACGATTGGAACCAGCGTAAAGCCACAACAGATCGGGTTGATCTTTGGCGTGGTTGTCATCCCGATCACATTCTTAGGCTGCGTCTACTATCCGTGGGCCGCGCTTACTCATATTCGCTGGCTACAGATAGGCGTGCTCATCAACCCGATTGTTTACATGAGCGAGGGACTGCGCGCCGCGTTGACGCCTTCGCTTCCCCACATGAACCCCTTTCTCATCCTGGGCATGCTGCTGACCTCGCTGTGCCTGCTTACCTGGATTGGAGTTAAGGGTTTTTTGCGACGAGTGATTGGTTAAACAGCTACGAGCTTTCCTCGAAGATCTTCTGCGATGAGCTGGCCGTGGAAACGTCCGTTCTCGATGAAGATTTCGTTGGTACGCTCGCCCGCGACGACGACCCCGGCGAGATAGATGCCGGGGATGTTGCTCTCGAGGGTAGCGGGATCGCAGGCTGGGCAACGATCATTGGCTTCGTCAAGCGTAACACCGAGCCGCTCGATGAACTCGAAGTCCGGGTGATAGCCGGTGAGGGCGAAGACAAACTGATTTGCGAGAGTAACGAAGCCCTGTGGGGTGGATAGAGTTACTTCATCCTCTGAGATGTTCGTTACGTTGCTGTCGAAGTACGCTTTTATCTCGCCGTTTTTGATCCGGTTGTTGATGTCGGGCAGAATCCAATACTTTACGTGGCGATGCATTTCGGTGCCTCGATGTACCAGTGTTACTTTAGCTCCGTGGCGCCATAGATCGAGTGCAGCGATGGCTGCGGAGTTCTTGCCGCCGATGACAAGAACGTCGAGGCCGTAGAAGGGATGGGGCTCGTGATAGTAGTGCTTCACTTTGCTGAGATCTTCGCCGGGGATTCCAAGATAGTTCGGCAGATCGTAGTAGCCGGTGGCGACGACAAGTTTTCGCGCGCGATGCTGTAGTGTGCGGTCGAATCGGTCCGTGGTGTGAACGGTGAAGCTGCCGTCGCTGCCGCTCACGCGTTCGACATTTTCATATTGCCGGATGTCGAGCTGGTAGTGCTCGGCTACCTTGCGGTAGTACTCCAGAGCCTCGTTGCGATTGGGTTTCTGGTTTGGGCTGGAGAAAGGCATGTTGCCGATCTCAAGCAGCTCCGGTGTTGTGAAGAATGTCATGTTCGCGGGGTAGTGGAAGAGCGAATTGCAGAGGCAGCCCTTGTCGATAAGAAGAGCGGTAAAACCTGCGCGCTGTGCCTCGATGGCGCAGGCCAAGCCGGTTGGCCCTGCGCCGATGACAAGTAAATCAACGATGTTGGAAGCTTTTGAAGCCGCAGCGTTACCCATTCCGTCATTTTACTGAAGGCACGCGAACGCTATGCGAGGTTGGGTAGTAGGTCAGTTTGGAGTGAACGACTTAATTTTCCGAAAACCTGACCTTCAGGCGCTATGACGTGTCCGATTCGTCCATCGTTCTTCTTGAGGCGTAGGAGATTTGTACAGATTGTCGGCAGAGTATTGCAGCAACGGTATTAATTGGTCGAGTTGGGTGGAGCCAATTGTTCCTTCAACCATTTTTCAGGAAAATATAAGCCAGCTGAGAAGGTGGCCACGGCGCTTGGATATACCCAGGGGAAGTGGCCACCCGCGAAATAGCCAACGAAGAGAAGGAGTCCACAACTCCACACCACCCACCGGAATCCTCTCATCCACGGCAACAGGGACCGCAAGTACAGCGACCACTTTTTAACCGCGACGTACAAGGCGCCCCAAACAATAAAGGGCGCAATGATGAGCAATGAGCTGATTCCGATCACAAGCAGCTTAGACCCGTCAAAGTTCATAGTTATGACTCTCGGCCAAATCTAGCACACAGAATCGATGACAGTATGGAATCGTTTGAACGGTGCTCTTTTTGCGCGGGCGACAGGGACTAGCGTGGAAGACGTTCCACGCTACACGATGTTAAGATGCCCGAAACGAGGTTATTGGTAACTTTGGTTGTCCCCTGAGTTCAAACTGGTTCGGTACCCGAGATTCCTAGCTATCGAGCGTTACCAGCTTATGGGCTATCGCGAAGAGTGCGAGTTCGAGGCGCGTGGAGACGCCGGTCTTGTCGAAGATGTTCGACAGATGGCGCTTTACTGTCTCCTCGCTGATGGCGAACTGTTTGGCGACATCCTTGTTGCTGCAGCCTTCGACGATGCAGGTAACGACTTCGAGTTCGCGCGGAGTCAGGCCGTAGGTCTTGCGCTCCGGAACGGCGGCAGCCTCTTTCATCAAGGCATTGAGCGCGGTGACGAGGTTGGCGACACGCTCTCCACCGATCCAGTAGTCTCCGGAGAGAACGGCGCGCAGTGACTTCGACAGATCGCCGGCGACTGCGTCCTTAAGAACGATGCCTCGAGCGCCGATCTGCAGAGCTTCGATGATCTGCTGGGTCGAGATGGTGCTGGTCAGCATGATGATCTTGACCCTGGGCGACTTGTTCATAATTGCGCGCAGAGCTTCGAGTCCGGGAAGACGAGGCATGGCCAGATCGAGGAGGAGAATGTCCGGCTCCAGTTCGAGTGCCTGGGTGATGGCTACATCGCCATCCTCGGCCTCGCCGACGACCTCGAATCCGGGCTCGTTCTCGAGCATGTTTTTTACGCCGAAGCGCACTACAGGATGGTCGTCAGCGACCACGATACGAATTGGCGTTGCCCCACCATCGTCAGACTTCTTTATTGCATCCTTCATCACGCATCTTCTCCTTGCATTCACGAGCCCGCTAGTGAATGATTTCGCGTGCGACCAGCATACCCCGCAGCCGTTCGCACGCCACCAGGAATTCCTTGAGCGAAGCTACATGGTCATCACTCAAACCATGCCTTTCCATTGATGTTGCAAGTGTTTGCAGCTCAATAGCACCGACCATTCCACAGCTCCCTTTTATGGCATGGGCTTCTCTTTTATACGTCGAATCGTCGCCGTCGGATGCGGCATGGCGCATGGTCGCGAGCCGGGTCTCCGTGTCGGCAAGGCAGAGCTCATAGAGCTTCTGCACCTGGGGAGGGCGCATCGATGCGGCGAGTTTGCGATAGATGGATTCATCCAGGGCGGCCTTCGTTGATGTGCTGGATTCTTTCTCCATGCCAGGCGTTCGGCCCGCAATGGCACCCGCAAATCTCTCCGCTGTAAAAGGCTTCAGCAGGAGTCCGTCGAATTCGCGAGCCGATTGGTCGCCGGGGGCGCTTGCGCTCATCGCCAGAAGGGTAGTTGCAGGGCCGCAGAGGGCGCGCAGGCGGCGGGCGAGGCCGGTGCCGCTGGTTCCGGGCATCTGCAGATCTGCAAGGACTACTTCGGGCCATCGAGGGGCGGCCTGCAGATGAAGGAGGGCGGCGTCACCGGAATCTGCCGTCTCCACGGCATAACCGGCGCCGTTTAACAGCAAAGCAACCACGCCACGGGTCAGATCGTCGTCGTCAATTACAAGAACCCGCAACGGCATAGAGAGTTATTCCTCAGCGGAAAGAGTATCAATTGGCAGGGTGCAGTACCACTCGGGATAAGGATAGCGGTAAAGTAGTTTCCATGGCCCCGGACGACGAGCAGAAACAGCCAACCCAGGAAGCTCGAATCGCCGCAGAGCTTGCCGCATTGTCGGCGCGGGTCGAATCGCTGGAGCGGCAATTGGCTGTATTGCATGCGAAGCCCCCGGCAATTGCCCCCCAGCCTGTGCCGCCCGCGCCCATCCCTGCTTCCATTGAGTCTGTTCAACCTGTATCAGTTCCGGATTTTGTTAAGCACATACCACAGGACAAAGGATCGCTGGAAGACAGAATCGGGTCGCAACTGTTCAGCCGGATCGGCATTGTGGCGCTGCTGGTCGCGACAACTCTGTTTCTGAAGTGGGCGATCGATAACCACTGGATTGGGCAGTTGGGACGCGTTCTCGCAGGGCTTATTGGAGGAGCGGCGATCGTTGTCTGGTCGGAGCGTTTTCGGCGGAAGGGCTTCAACGCATTTTCCTATTCGCTGAAGGCTGTTGGCAGCGGGGCGCTCTATTTGTCGCTTTGGGCGGCGTTTCAGCTATACCATCTGCTGCCCGCGAGTGCGGCTCTCGGGGCCATGATTCTGGTGACGGCGTGGAACGCTTACATGGCGTGGTCGCAGAACAGCGAGATTCTAGCGGCCTATGCCATGGCGGGAGGCTTCGTGACGCCGCTGCTGCTCTCGAGTGGTGGCAACCACGAGATTTTCCTGTTCACTTACATCCTTGCCATCGATATTGCCACTGTGGCGCTCGTTCGCCTGAAGCGCTGGCCAAGGCTTTTGCTGGGAGCCTTTCCGGTTACCGTCGCCTTTTTCATCGGATGGTACGTCGAGTTCTTCGGCGCGTCCAACGTGAGCGAGCCCGTTGGCATTACGACGATCTTCATCTTTCTGTTTTTCGTCGTCTTTGTACTTCCGACGATTCCTCACGCCGGGGACGAAGCGGGCGTGGGCGGTACGATCACCGAGATTCTACTTCCCCTGGCGAATGCAACGTTTGCAGCGCTTGCTCTCTACTCTGTTCTGGTGGACGCCCATTACCACGATCTGTTGCCTTGGGTCGCGGTTCTGTTTGGGACGCTTTACCTGGGGCTGATGCGCCTGCCGCAGACTCGTGCCGCTTCGGCGGTTCATCTGTCGCTGGCGGTGGTCTTTCTCACGATCGCGATTCCTCTAAAAGCAAGCGGCCACTGGATAACGATTGGCTGGCTGGCCGAGGGTGTTGCTCTGCTCTGGATCTCAGCGCGCCTCTCGGGATCGGAGCCAGAAGGCGCTGCGGTCAGCATTCATCGCATCCTGCGGCGACTCGCCGTTGCTGCGTTGGCACTTGGCTTCTGCGGGCTGCTGATTCAACCTTTCTGGCTCTACTCCAACATCGACACAGCGTTTTCGAATAGCCGATTCGCCACTTCCCTGTTCGGAATAGCTGCGCTGGCGGCAGCGGCGGCGATTGCGCTCCATGCTAAAGGCCGCGAGGACGACGCCTCGCCGAGCTGGATGCAGATTGCAGGAGGATCGATCGTCGCGCTTAACCTGGTTGCCGTGCTGGCTTGCGTGCGCGAACTCGATACTGTCTGGCGGCACACCTCCGTCAACACCGAGGCGGATCTGCAGAGGTCGCTCGCTGTGTCTGCATTTCTTATGCTCTACGGAGGGGGGTTGCTGGCTGTCGGGTTCTGGAAGCGTTCTGAGTTTGTTCGCTGGCAGGCGCTGATCCTGCTGGTTTTCACGATCGGCAAGACGTTTCTCTACGACACGCGAAACCTGAGCCAGGGCTATCGCGTCCTGAGCTTCCTCGGCTTGGGGGCGCTGCTAATGGCCGTCAGCTTTGCTTACCAGAAGGACTGGCTGGCGCTTCGCGATGCTAAGCCTGCCGCGGCAAGCGATGCAGCGAACGCAGGAGAGGGAGCGGACCAGTGAAGTCGGCTCTCCTTCTCGCGTTTCTTTTGTGGCAGGCCACACCAGGCCCTGAGCCTGCGACTGCGAATCCACAATATTTTCGGTATGAGCGGACTGTCACCGTGGATGGCGGTTCCGGTCAGAGCTGCGCCGTGATCGATCCGCAGGTATTTCCTCATGCTGCCGCTTCCCTGAAGGATCTTCGCCTCTATCGGGATAGCCGTGAGGTTCCCTACGCGATCACGCTGAGCGAGCCGCAACAGGCCGACAGCGATACGGCGCGCATCCGCAATGTTGGTCTCAAGGGCCGCAATGTTGTCTTCGACGTAGAGATGCCGAGCCGGCCCTATACGGAGATTATGCTCGATCTCGCAGCGCAGGATTTCCTGGCGACTGCTACGGTTTCAGGGACGCGCGACCCCAACTATTCGAATCAGACGCGGCTAGGCGAGTTCACGCTCTTCGATCTAACGTCGCAACACCTCTCGCGCAACACGACGATTCATTTGCAGGAGACGGATCTTCCTTATCTGCATCTCGAACTTTCTTTCTCGCCACCGGCGGGCGCACGCGAGTTTCGTCCTAGTCCTGAGATGGTTGGTAGCATTACCGTTCCGCCAAGCCGCGAGGCACAGTCTATCTATACAACTGCGGCTACGGTCACGACGATCACGCAGCGTGGACGGCGGAGTATCGCAACCTTTGCTCTACCGGAACGGATTCCGGTGGAACGTGTCTCGTTCGATCTCACCCCGGCGTTCAAGGCGAACTTCAGCCGCGATGTCCGAATCACAGACCGCCCAGATGGCTCGAACTCAGTCAGCGAAAGCCTCGCCGGTACCATTTTTCGCGTACATCTGACACAGGGCGGCCGTGAGATTCGCCAGGAGCAGCTTAGCGTGCCTGCGATTCTGGGCTCGAATATGCAAAGCGGGGCGGCCGCTGAGGTAGCGGTGGAGAATGGAGACGACGTGCCGCTGCCGCTTAGCGCGATCCGGCTTGAGATGCGCCAGCGCAAGATCTGTTTTGACGCCTCCGGCGCGCGGATATTAACACTTTTCTATGGAGATTCGGCGCTTGGCGCTCCGCAGTACGACTACGCTCGGCTGTTCGTGGCATCCAATGCAATGCGCAATGCGCAGTTGGGGCCGGAGCAACTGAACTCCAGCTATCACGACCGCCCGGATGCGCGGCCGCTAACTGATCGTCACCCTCATTTGCTTTGGATCGTGCTGCTGGCTGTGATCTGTCTTCTTGCGATCGTTGCGATTCGTTCGTCGAAGACGGTACATCACTAGCGAAGAGCGGCGTCGACCTCGCTGATCCAGTTGGCGGATTTGAGGAGTTCACGCGGCTTCGATCCATCGGCTGGCCCTACCAGGCCGTCGTTGTACATCATGTCGATGAGGTGGGCGGCCCGTCCGTAGCCGATGCGCAGACGACGCTGCAGCAGGGAGGTGCTGGCCTTGCCGAACTCGAAGACGAGACGCACTGCATCGTCGTACATGGGGTCGTTGTTGTCGCCCTCGTCTCCGCCCCCGTCATTTTCTTTGCCGATGTCTTCTTTCGGGCCTTCGAGGAAGCCGTGGACATACTCGGCCTCGCCTTGCGCCTTCCAGAACTTCACAACTTCGGAGATCTCTTTTTCTGTGACGAACGGCGCGTGGACGCGTTGCACACGGCTGGTTCCGGGCGGCAGATAGAGCATATCGCCGCGCCCGAGAAGACTTTCCGCGCCATTGGAGTCGATGATGGTGCGCGAGTCTACTTTGGTCGCAAGGCGGAAGCTCATGCGTGTGGGCACGTTGGCTTTGATCAGTCCGGTGATGACATCGACAGAGGGGCGCTGAGTCGCGAGCACAAGGTGAATTCCGACTGCGCGCGCCATCTGCGCCAGACGCGTGATGGATTCTTCGACGTTGGCGCGATCGAGCATCATCAGGTCGGCCAGCTCATCGATGATGATAATGATGTAGGGCAACGGCTCCTGATTGACATCCTCGAAGAGGTATTCGCTGCCGTGGTCGAAGAGCTTGTTGAACTGATCGATGTTGCGCACGTGGTTCGCGGCGAGAAGCTTGAGACGTCTCTCCATCTCGCGGACGGCGTTGCGCAGGGCATTCGCGGCCAGTTTTGCCTCGGTGATGATCGGCGTAAAGAGATGGGGAATTCCCTCGTACATTCCGAGTTCGACGCGCTTGGGATCGACGAGGATCATTCTTACCTGCTCGGGTGTGCTCTTGAACAGGACGCTCATGATCATGGCGTTGATGGCGACTGATTTACCTGAGCCGGTCGAACCTGCGATCAGTACATGCGGCATGCTGGCTAGATCGGCGGTGACGATGCGTCCGTTGATGTCCTTGCCGAGGGCGATGGCAAGGCGGCTTTTGGATTGGGCGAAGCTCTCGCACTCGACTACGTCGCGGAGCCAGATGGTCTCGCGCTGATGGTTCGGGACCTGGATGCCGACGGTGCTCTTTCCGGGCATTCGCTCGATGAGGATCGACTCGGCTGCCATTGCCAGACAGAGGTCATCGGCGAGGCCGGTGATACGAGCGACTTTGACGCCTGCCTCCGGCTTGAACTCAAACGTTGTGACGACGGGGCCTGGGTTAATTTGAGTGACTTGCCCATCGACACCGAACTCGGCGGATTTTTCGACGAGCACGCGAGCCTCTTCGCGTAGCGCTTCCTCGCGAACGATAGAGTGCTCCTCGTTGCGGTACAAGAGCGAAGAAGACGGGAGCTTGTAGCCGCGCACGCTCTTGGGCACGATCGTTACCGGTTTAATGTCTGCATCGGCGCGTCTGCCGAACGAGATCCCGTCCGGAAGAGATGGCGGGACAGGAGTTGGCGAGGCTTTCGGTTCGTCAGCTTTTTTCGTTTGACGGATCGGAGGTGTGGCCTTCAGTGGCAATAATTCGACCTTGCCATCGTCTCCGAACCGAAGCCCAGACTCCTCGAAGTTCGATACGTCGTCGAGCGCATGCTTTGGCGTGGCTGCTTTTGCAAGCACGTCGGCGAAGGGGGCGACTGCAGCCGCTGCGGTGCTGTACGCCGTTACAGGAGGGGCATCCACCAGCGTTCGCGGCATACCCTGCCACATTGTGGTCGGCTGTGCTGCGAGTGGAACCTCTTCAGGCGCAACCGAGATAGGTTCAACGCGCTTCTTTCTGCTCAACCAGCCGAACAGGCCACCGAGCAGCGTTGTGGTCTGAGGCTCCAATTTCTTGCGCTCGGCCTCTTCGGCAAACTCGCGTGCGCGGCGCGCTTTGGCTTCGGCATGTTCGCGTTTGCTTCCGTAGGTTTGTTCCTCGATTAGCTGATCCCCCGCGCGCCGATTGCGACGCTCGACCCACCAATCCCACAGTCGTTGCAGGAACCCGAAGCGGATGGTCGCCCATTCTCGCGCTGTGTTGAAGGTGAAGGTCGTCGCGAGATAGAGAGATACTGCAACCATCAGGGTAAGAACGATGGTTGCGCCTGGCAGGTTGAGGTAGTGAATGATGAAGTCTGCCAGCAATCGGCCCTCGGTCCCTTCGATTGGGAGAGAGTTGCGCCACAACATCTGCCCCGGCAGCAGGGCTATCGCCGCGGGAGCAAAGACCACCCACATTGCGAGGCCGATGGTCTTTGCCAGGGGAGAGCCTGCGGGGCGGGAACGCATCCAACAGATACCCAGCCGCCCAAGCACGAGCGGAAGAAAGAATGCGGCTATGCCGATCAACTGCAACATCGCGTCGGCGGCATAGGCGCCCACGATACCAGTCCAGTTGTGCGCAGGGCGACCCGTTACATAACGGCCGACCGTGTTGAAGGATGGGTCGGTCGGGGTGTAGCTTGCCAAGGCGAGGAGGAGGAGGGCCGCGGCCACCAGTACGACCATCCCGATGATCTCATTCAGGCGGCGGTTGCGCGTCGGGGTCGATACGAGTCGAATGGATTTCATGGGGAGCCTATGTTGCGGGTACGCGCGGTCTCACTCGCACCCGGCGCAGAGAATCACCGCATGCCGGGGTGGTGTAAACAGAGTCCGCGAACCTCCAGAGCCTCTCCGATTATCCCAGAGCGTGCCGGGGCGAAGATGGGTAAAGTGGGAAAACCTGGCTCGGGGTATCCGAATGCAAACCTACGGGCGATTCAGGCATCTATCTATCCAGACTCGCCGCCTGGGCGTTTTTTCAGGCGGCCCTTAGCATCGGTTGGCAGGGGAGCGGGATTTTCGCGATTTCTCCTGCTTGCCGCCGGCGGAGGAGAATCGCGCACAGCCGACGGACCCTGCACCAACCGATACCCCTTCAATCCAAAGATAGAGGTTTCTCATGTCGACAGATTCAGGCAGGCAGCACGAGATGGAGCTCGCTCTTAACGAATTGATCAGCTCACTTCTTGACAGCCAGAAGGGGTTTGCCGATATTGGCGAACATTTGAAAGATGAGACATTGAAGCGCTATTTCCTGGCTGAATCATTGAAGCGGGCGAGCTTCCGCGGTGATCTTGAAGAGGTTCTTCACCAGAACGGTGTGCACGATATCAAAGAATCGGGAACTACGGTGGGCACCATGCACCGGGCGTGGGGAGACTTGAAGGCGAAGCTGGGCGGAGGCGATCACACGCTTCTTGAGACAGCCGAACAAGGCGAGGATGCCGTCAAGAACGCGTACGCAGATGTGCTGGATCAGGACCTTCCACTGCCGATTCGGCAGTTGCTGGCGGAGCAGCAGGCTCACATTCTGACGGCCCACGACTTTGTCCGTAGCCACCGGGACGCGCTTGCTACGAAGTAGCTCTAACTAACGATTCGCTACTTCACAAACGGAAGGGTTTCAACTCGATTGCCCGCTCCGTGGGTAAGACTTTGGTGCTTACTCGCGATTGAGATGCAGAAGAGATTGCTCATCCACGCCACTTAACGGCCTTCTATCATCATCCTGCACCTCGTGAGCATCCGGGTCCAATCTCCACTTCCGAACACCTCCGATGACGAAGAAACTTCCGAAGGCAATTCTAAGACAGGCGCCGAGAGTCCCGTCGCCCTCGTGATGTTCCCAATTTAAAAAGCGCCCATCGATTACACGTAGGTAAAGAAGAGTGTTTTGATAAAGGAGACCTTTGACGACGACCATCTCTCCGTTCTGCAGATGATCTCCAGAGTATCCGGCGGTCACTCGCGCTACATTGCCATCCATTCGTTCTATCTCGAAGGTGGAGTGAGAGTTCTTGCCATGTCTTTGGATAAGGTTCTGTATTCGTCCCGTAACTTCAAAGTGCGGCGAGAGGTGAATCATAATCACCTCTACCACAGCAGGACAGATGAAAGCCGCCCCCATCAAGATCGTTGCTGTAAGCCTTGCAACACCACGCTTGGGGCCTGCAGAAAGTGTGCTCATCCATAGCCAACAAGCCATTGACAATACAAACGGGCCGAAAAATAGAGTACTTGCCATGGCGCACTCAGTAACCGGCGTGATACAAGCCGAATACAATTATCGAAGCTATGAGGCAATAGATTCCGAAGAGGTACCAACGGCCCTCCTCGAGCCAACTGCTTAGCCACTTGAGCGCCACGAGGCCTGCGAGAAAGGCGAAGAAGGCTCCGAGCAGGCCGGTGATCATGCTTCCATGCAGGTCGATTGGGGTGCCTGCTGCGGTGGCTTCGTGCGAGGCCTTGACGAGCCGCAGAACCTCACGTCCCACAGCAGGCGGTGTCAACACGACAGCCAGGGCAAAGCTGAAGCGCTCGGCACGCTCTTTGCTTGCGCCGGTTAACATGCCGGTCGAGATCGTGGCCCCGGATCGCGAGAACCCACGAAACGGAAGGCATAACCCCTGGATCGCACCAATCCAACCCGCCTGCCGCATCGTCACGCTATCCCCGTAAACCTTCGGATGCGCGCCCATCCGCCTCTTCTCCATCAACCCAGCAAGCAAGATCAACAGCCCAGCGGCAGCCAGCGCCGGAGCTATCAGATCCAACCTGCCGAATAGCAACTCGATCTCGCCCTTTGAAGCTCCTTTGAATGCCGTCTTCTCGATCGCCTTGATAATCCCTTCGCCGATAATGGCCGTGAGCGCGGATGCCCAGATCAAGCGCACAAGAAATCGCTTGAACGCATCGCCACTCGAGAAATAGGTCTTCTTCCACTGGTTCCAGAAGTAAACAATGACAGCGAACATTGTGCCGGTGTGGAGCATGACCAGCAGCAGCGTCATCTGAGGCGAGGACGCATCCAGTCCCATTAATTTTTCGGCGACGACCACATGGGCGGAGCTTGAGACAGGCAGCAACTCTGCAAGCCCCTGCACGATGGCAAGGATGATTACTTTGAAAATCGACATGCTTTTATCTTAGAGCGGGAATATGTGCAAACGGTGAATCGAAAATAGACCCGAGCCGCGGAAGTCACCTTTTCGTGCCCTAGTCGCGGTCGTTTCCATAGATGGGAATGCCCTGCGCAACCTTGAATGCGACGCTCTCTCCGCGTGCTGCGAAGTCTGTCTTCGGATACTTCTCCTTCAGTTCCTGAGCCAACGCCTGGGTTCTCTGCGCAGCTGCCTGCGAGCGCTTACCGTCTTCCTGAACCAGATACATGGTTACAACCACGCCCTGACGATAAACGGCGTTGTACAAAGCCTCAGGCGCCTTGGGACTGTCGGGGTATTGCTGGGCATACCTGGCATAGAGACCGGTTTCCATCTCCGGACACTTCGGCAGGCCCTGCCAGTCGCCGCATAGCTTATTGTCGATCAGATCGTACGCTGCGAGCGCCGCGAACTTGCTGCCTGGGTAATTCTTCATCACCTTCTTCATCTCGCCCTCATAGAGTTGCGGACGCAGATAGGCCTCCTGCTCCTTCGCGCTGGGCAGGCCACTGATGTCGAGTTTGTCGAGCTGCCACCGAATATCGGCTGCGCGCCATGCCGCCTCAGGCGCAAACGTCGAATCGGGGAAGTATTCCGCTACACGCTTGTAGAGCAGATGCGCGGCACCGGCAGCTCCCTTTGGCGCATGAGGATGCTCCGCTTCTTCCTCGAAGTTTGCCGCAGAGCCGTACAGAATCGCGTCGCCACCGGCCGTAGTCGGTCCGACAATTCCCTTATCGCGAATCCATCCCGAAGCAGGCGTGACGTTGGCATCCTCGCCAAACTCAGGCTTGTTGCGATCATCTTCGTTCGCATCGTCGTTGATGTCGGTATTGGCAAAGACCTTGACCCACGGGCCGTTGCGCTCGACGATGACCACTTCGTGGCCGGGCGTGATCAGCGAGACCTTCTGCGCGTCTGCATCGGCTGCGACGTAGACGTTGGCTTCGTGCAACACAGTGGCTCGCGCCGCCTTGTCGTAATTCTCGGCTTGCCTTTGCGCCTTTGTCTGCCCGATAAGCGTGCCAGTCATCAATAGGATTGCCGCCGCAACGCCGAATGCCGAAGATCGCCAAAGATAAGAATGCCGCATAGACCCTCAATATAGACGCAAGACTTAACCTGGAGGAAAGCCAGGCAGCGTCCAGTCTAAACTCTCACGGCTGTCCCTTGATTTGTTGGGTAACAATGCAGGTTTCGCGGAAATTGCCATAACTCTATCCGCATCCAATTAATGGACTGAGTATATGTACTCTGTAAGAGGTACTGCTGGCTCCGACCAATTATGGCATTGGCAACGAAAAATGAATTGAGCGCAACGCGAAGGTTGATTTTGCGCGATACGTTGACCTTTCTGAGCCTGACGCTGATCACAGTAGTGCTGTTTGCGATCACCTTATTTCTCTTTCGCAGCTTTGCTTCTCGCCGCGAAGAGCTTGCTGAGAGCTGGTCGGCTCGCGGGCGAGCCGCAATGATTGTGGGAGATCCACAAGAGGCCGTTGTCGCCCTGCGTACGGCGCTAAGGTACGCGCCGGGCGAACGCTCATACGAATTGCTGCTCGCGCAGGCGTTGGGGGATGCAGGCCATACGGAGGAGTCTTACAACTACTTTCTGGGGCTGTGGGAGACTCAACCGGGCGACGGGTTCATCAATCTCCGACTGGCGCGCCTTGCAGCCGAACGCAAGGAAACGCAGACCGCGATCAACTACTACCGTGCATCGATCTATGGCACATGGGAGGGTGACGGGGCTGTTCGCAGACGTGACGTCCGGCTTGAGCTGTCGCGCTACTTGATTGAGTGTCACGAACCGAGCAGCGCGCGAACTGAGTTGTTGATCGCAGGCGGCAACGCTCCTGATGATACGAACCTTGCGCTGACTCTTGGCCCTCTGCTGGAGCAGGCAGATGCACCGCGGGATGCCCTGAATAACTACGAGAAGGTGCTCGCACATGAGCCGGACAACATCACTGCGCTCGAAGACGCCGGGCGCCTGCAGTATGGCTTCGGCAGGTTCGAGGAGGCGCACCGCATACTGGAGCAAGCGGCTCGCGAACATGTTCTGTCACCTGAGTTGACCGCCATGATCGAGGATTCTGCGAAGATTCTCGCGCTTGCGCCATCGAAAAAACTACCGCCTGCCGAACGTGTCAGCCGGATTCTACGTGGGCGCGATCTCGCGAAGAAGCGTTTCGAAAGCTGTAACACCCAGATTGCGGCCGCAAGTGGAATGGCTTCTCAACTGCAATCTTTGGGTGAGAGATGGATGAGCAAAGAGGCCAATGCTGATCGAGTGGCACTGCTGTATGACACCAACGAACAGGAGGCCATAATCAAGCTGACATACGACACTGAGATAGAGGCCAGTCAGATCTGCGGCACGCCGACGGGCGACGATGCTACGCTCCTGTTGCTCGCTACATCGAAAGCGGTGGAACCATGATTGAGATGGAAGAGACTGCCAGCACCGCGGGAAAGAGGTCGGGAAGAGTTCGCGTAGCCGCCGACAAGATGATCGCTCGCCTCGCGTTGGCGCGCGAAGAGCACATCTTCCTTCTGCTCTCGATCTTCATCGGAATCATCTCCGGACTGCTGGTGGTGTCTTTCCGGATGGCCATCGAATGGCTCAGCGTTCTGCTGCTTGGGTCTTCGCCTAATCCGCATCAGCCGCGGCTGATCTTTGTTCCAGCGCTGGCAGGCCTGGCGATCGCGGCTCTCACCCGCTTCGTCTTTCCCAATGTTCGTGGCAGCGGAATTAACCAGACGAAGGCCGCGCTCTATGTTCACAACGGCTACATCTCCTTTCGCACGGTGATCGGCAAGTTTCTATTGTCGGCACTGGCGATCGGCAGCGGCCATTCGCTTGGCCCAGAAGATCCATCATTGCAGATCGGGGCGGGCGTCGCTTCGCAGATCAGCCGCCGCTTCGGTCTGTCAAAGGAGAAGCTCCGCATCTTCGCTCCAATTGGAGCCGCAGCAGGTCTCGCCGCGGCCTTCAACGCTCCTATTTCGGCAATTCTTTTTGTCATTGAAGAAGTGATCGGACAATGGAGCGCCGCTGTTCTGGGCTCGATTGTTTTGGCTGCTGTATCGAGCGTTGTCGTCGCGCGATCGTTTTGGGGAGCCGAGCCGATGTTCCGCATCCCCGTTGTGACACTGCGAGATTCGCGAGAGTTGCTAGCATATGCTGTTCTCGGAGTTGCGGGCGGTTTTGCTTCTTTGCTGTTTGCAAAATCGCTCAGTTACCTTCGGCCGAAGCTGCGAAACCAGCCGGCATGGTCCCAGATGCTGCAACCTGCATTGGCGGGACTACTGGTGGGCGGTATCGGATACTTCGGGCTGACTCAGGTGATGGGAGCCGGGTACGAGGCAATCGATCAAGCGATGCATTCGCAGTTTGCATGGCGAATGCTGTTGATTCTGGCTCTGTTCAAGATTATTGCCACGACTCTCTCGTTTTCGAGCGGGACTCCCGGCGGCATGTTTGCTCCGACACTCTTTATCGGGGCCATGCTTGGCGCGGCAGTGGGCACGTTCGAAAAAATCTACTTCCCTCACCTGACAGGTTCGATCGGCTCCTACGCGCTTGTGGGAATGGGAGTGCTGTTTGCAGCGTTTCTGCGCGCGCCCCTCACCTCGGTCTTCATGGTATTGGAGGTCAGCGGCAACTACTCGATCGTA
The DNA here is from genome assembly GCA_050012935.1 of Edaphobacter sp. Classification (GTDB taxonomy): domain Bacteria; phylum Acidobacteriota; class Terriglobia; order Terriglobales; family Acidobacteriaceae; genus Edaphobacter. The sequence continues at coordinate 31,307 of JBEKGF010000017.1, forward strand.
CTTCCAGTCATTCTCGCCAACACAATTGCGTATGTCATCTCGCGCGTCCTGCAACCGGTTCCGATCTTTGAAGAGTTCACCCACCAGGATGGGCTTTATTTGCCTTCGATGGAGGAGGCACGGGAGGAGAGCAGCCTGCATCTTGAAGATGCTATCCAGCCGGTTGCCGTTCCGGTGCTTCAGGGCTCGAAGACTATCTCCGACGCCAGGCGATCTCTCGCGCAATACGAAGACGGCAAAGCGGCTGCCGCAGTGCTGGTGCAATGCAACGATGGTCTTTGGTACGCGGCGCAGAAAGGTGAGCTTGAGACGCTATTTTCGGAGCGTACGTCCGAAGTTACGAGCGATCTTCCGACCGTAGCCCCAGTGGCGGCCACTGAGCTTTCTCTGGCCGAACGTCTTGGGCCGGAGCGAACACCTGTATTGTTCCCCGATCTTCCGCTTTCGAGCGCACTGCCGCACTTTCAACGCTGGCCGATTCTTCCTGTTACCAATCGCGCGATGCGAGGATCGCTGGAAGGCGTCGTCACGCTGCAGGATGTGCTCAACCGATATCAGCAGCAGAGGGACCGCAGCCACTAAGCCTGAGCTGCAGCCGGCTCGGCCTCCAACTGTTCGCGCAAGGCAGGCTCGAGATTTCCTCCGCTCAACACCACGGCAACTTTTCTGGCACTGGGCAGTTCGTGGGCATGGAACAAGGCAGCGGCGAGCGTCACTGCGCCGCTCGGTTCCGGAACCAGTTTGGTTGCGGCGAGCATGATGCGCATGGCTGCGAGTATTTCATCCTCGGTCACGGTGACGATGCCATCAACAAACTGCAGGACGTGGGCGAAGTTCAGTACCCCGAGACTCTGCGTGCGCAGTCCATCGCCGATCGTCCGGGTTGTCTTCGACGCCGGCCACTCGACGAGCGTTTTGGAGTAGAAGCTTTCTTTTGCATCAGCGGCCAACTCCGGCTCCGCTCCCCACACCTTTACGCTTGGGACCGCGAGGCCAGCTTCTGCTGCCAACTTCACCGCGGTTGCGATGCCGCTCAACAAACCACCGCCGCTGACGGGTGAGAGAACCAGTTCAACCCCGGGCAACTGCTCGACGATCTCGAGTCCGCATGTAGCTTGTCCGGCGATAATCTGCGGCGCGTCGTAGGGAGGAATCATTGCGTAGCCGTGCGTGGCCACGAGTTCTTCCGCCTTCAGCCTTCGCTCCGACGATGCAGGACCGACCTCGACGATCTCCGCGCCGAGCGCTCGGGTCGCTGCTTTTTTGACCTCAGGCGCGTTGTTCGGCATCACGATGACAGCCTTCGCTCCCAGTGCCCGCGCTGCATACGCTACGCCCTGCGCGTGATTCCCGCTGGAGTAAGTGATCACGCCACGGCTCAGCGCCTCGGGCGACAACTGCGAGACCATGTTGTAGGCGCCGCGCAGTTTGAAGCTGCCGATGGGCTGCTCGCTCTCCGCCTTGATGTAGAGATCGAACTCCGGCTCAGGGAAGTTGCCCATTCGCAGGCGTGCCCGCTCCACGCGATAGAGCGGCGTTCGCACTGCAACACCGGAGATCCGTATCTTCGCTGCACGAATCTCGTCTAATGACACAAACTTGCTCATCGATTTCTACTTCCCTTCCGCCGTGTGCATCACCAACGCAAAAAAGTGCACCAGTCGCCACAAATCTGATGCTCCGGGCTTCGCTCCATCCAGATTGACATGCGAAAGCACGGGACTGACGAGCGCTGCTTGAAGCGTTGTTCGAGGCAACTCGCGCTCCATCCAAAATGTTTCAGCCGCTGGAATAATATTATCCGCCTGGCCGTGCAGAAGGTAGACCGGGGTCGTCATTGTCCGCAGTTTTTCATGCGGTGACAACTGCTCCATCTCCGATGCGTGCATCAGATCTGACGCGGCCAGTTTCGACTTCGTCACCGGCGAGCCCGAATCTAACAATTGCTCGGCTTCTGCCCTCTGCTGTTCGTTCAGATTCGCCTGTGCCAAAATTTCGGCACTCTTGTCTTCGTACAGATGCTCGCGCAACACGGGACGAATCGCGGCCTCGTCTTCAGCCGGCACGAAGTCCTCCAAGTGTTCGTACTCCAGCACCAACGGTCCATATTCATGAGGCTTCAAGACCTCCAATGTCCCGTCGGGCCGCATCTCCTGCCCAGTCAGATAGTAGTTTGCAACGTGGGCCATCTCATCCTGTGAACCAACTGCGAGTACGAACTTGAAATCTGGAGTGTAGAGGGGGTCGGCCGCCGCAACCAACGACAGTCCTCCGCTGAAGCTCAGCCCCAATACTCCTACTGGGCCGCGAGTCTGACCGGCAAACCACTTCGTCGACTCACCGATCACGCGCACGGAGCCGAGATCCACGTGATAGTCCTTGATTCCAGGCAGTTCAGGGGTCAGCACCCGAAGTCCGCAACTCGCCATCGCTCTTGCAAAGCCTACGAGCCTCGGTTCATCGATTCCCAGATGATGAACTCCGTGGAGTATGACCAGACCGGGAGCATCGGGATGACGGACTGGAAGATAAAGCCGGCCCCGCACCGTTTCAGCGTCTGCTGCAAAGTTCACGTCCTGCGTGCGAACCGGCTCGGTCACTAGTGTTCTGATGATCCAGGGCACCGGTTGTCCGCTGACGATCCGCAGAATCGCCACCGCCTGAAGATGCGCCCTGGTGAACGGCCACGCTATTGCAGCAACTATGATCAGCGCACACAGAGCAATCGCACCGGTGACCCGTCCCGACCAGCGTCGTCTACTTTGCAGCATTCGTGCAATCTATCACGAGGACAATAACGTCCTTGCTTAGAAGATCCGCCCCAGCCCGAAGAACCACGTATGATGTCCGCTGTCTCCGACGCTCCCACCCCCATAGAGCGGTCCAAACAGCGACTTGATAACCACGCCTCCCGCAACATCATTCGGCAGCGTCGGCGTGCCGGCGACTCCGTTCCAAACCTTACCGATCTCATAAAATCCAGCGGCGTAGACTGCATCTCCGAGTACGGGGTTCAACTTAAACAGGCGATGCAGATATCCTGCCTGGGCAAGAAAATAGTCGCTCCCCAGCAACTCGCCACGGTGGTATGCGCTCAATCGCAACGGGCCACCCAGCGCGAACCCTGCCAGCCCCAGGTTGGTCGCTCCAAAGCTGGTTCCACCAGAACCGGATCCAAAGATGATCCCGCGGCTCTTCACTGGGATAAAGTGTTCAATCGTTGAAAACCATTGCGAATATCCTGTCGAGCTGAACGGACTTCGTGTCGAGTAGTTGTATTGCGTCAGAATCTCCGTTCCGCGCGTGGGAACCTGCGGGCTGTCCTGCCCCAGGTACTGGAATTTCACGTTGGTCACAAGCGGCGTGATATGAAATGCCTGTTCGATTGGCTGACCGATTCGCAGCGTGTATCCATACCACTGGTAATCCTCACCTACGCGCAGTTCAGCCTTCGAGCTAAACTGATACCCCAGATCGACCCCGAACCCATTTTTTTCTTCCGTATACTGGGCCAGTTGCTGGCTCTCGGAGAAAAATGCTGCTATGGTGTGGGCGTAATACGCCCGTGGAGCGACGAAGAACCGTTTTCCAGGGATAATGGGTTTGTAGAGCTCCCCATCAACGCCGGCTACCTGTCCTAAAGAGGCGTCCACACGTGCCTCCGACCCAGGCCCCGCGAGACCGAAAAACGTAGCTCGCCCCCCAAATCCAAACTGGATATCGTTGGAATCGTTCGACGAGAGAAAAACGCCGAGATTCAGAAAGGGCGGCCCGTAGTTCTTAAGCCGCGGCCGCACCAGGAGGCCGGTTTCGCCATCTTTATCAATCAGGTTATAGCTGATGCTTGAATAGAGCCCCGTCCCCTGAAGATCAGTGATTGTATTTTCAATCTTCTGCGTGTTGATGGGTTGGTTCACATACTTCGCCATTGCATGATCGATCTGGGACTTCAGCGCTCCATGCATTCCATAGACGTCGATGAATTTTGGCTCCGGAAGATTCGTTCTCCTCCGGGAGTTCCGTTGCGTCAGGTAAGCGTCCCATTCGGTATCGCTCACGGCATATTTTTCCAGCTCCGCCGCATGTTCCTCAGCGACCTTGACGCCCTGTGGAATAATCTCCGCGCTCTTCTCGAAGTCGCCGGAGGTAAACTTACTCACGTCCGCCTTCAGCAGGATATTTGCGTCCTTCATGTTCTTCAGCTCGTTCGCTGAAACCATGAGGGACACATTTCTTCCGGCTACTCCCACCAGCGAGTTAAGCTCTTTCTTCTCAAAATTTCCCGTGTCCAGGTAGACCGCGATAACGATATCGGGGCCCATCGTGCGTGCAACGTCTACCGGAAGATTGTTCACGGCGCCGCCATCGGAGTAGATCTGGCCGCCGTGTTCGACAGGTGCAAAGACTCCTGGAATCGACATCGTCGAACGCATGGCCTGCGCCAGCGATCCATCTTTGAACACATGTTCCTTGCCTGAGACCATATCGGTTGCGACGCAGCGGAACGGAATCGGCAGATCGTCGAAGCTCTTGAGGTCGTAGTAGGCAAGCATCTTCTCATCCAGGAGAAGCCCCACGGCCGCGCCGGAGTTCAACCCGTTCGGCAAACTGAATCCATGCTTCAACCCAAACTCGAGACGGTTGGGAAAGGCCAGCTTGTCCTCCTTGCGTCTATAGTTCAAAGCGGGAAACGGCACCTGACCGCTCAGCACTGCACTCCAGTTGATGCCCTCGACGAAGTCGGTAATCTCCTTCGGACTCATGCCGGAGGCATACAAGCCGCCCACCAATCCGCCCATGCTGGTTCCGGCAACATCGTCCACTGGAATATGGTGCGCCTCAAGCCACTCGATCACACCGATATGTGCGAACCCCAGTGCTCCGCCACCCTCAAAGACAAGTGCAACCTTCGGACGCGACGCAGGCTTCGCCTCCGGCTCTTGAGCTCCAGCCGGCGGTATTATCAGCAAAACTGCAAGCAACGCGTCAATCGAACGGATTCCAAGGCACATTCGAGAAGATATAACCGCACAAGAGAGATTCATGGTGAAGGCCTCGTCCGCAATTGGACTCTTCATTCCCACGGCAATCCGAAGCTTTCGCGATCGCGTTCAGTCTGTCGTTTCCCAAGCCTAATCAATCCTGTTCCTGCCGTCACCTGTGCAGAATTAACAGTTGTACTCCGCCGCAAGTAGGTCTAAAATCCACGCGGCATGACGGCTTTCGCGTTTTCAACCAAAAAAGGCGCCTCGAAAGGCGCCGTTTTCTGTTTTTCGCTCCTGCCTCAGATTTCCAGAATCACTGGCATAATCAAGGGCCGCCGACTGGTGCTTTTCTGGATGTATCGCTTCAGATCGGTGCGAATCTTCTCCTTGATGACGCCGTAGTCGGCCTTCTCTTCGGTAGAAGATCCATCCAGCGTACGCTGCACGACCTGGCGCGCCTCCGCGATAAGGCTCTCTTCGGCGATTGCCGTTCCGCGCATCACGATCTCGGGAGGGTTTTCGAGTCTCCCCGTCCGTTTATTGATTTGAATGATTGGCAGGACGATCCCGTCCTCGCTGAGATGCCTGCGGTCGCGAATGACGAGGTCTTCGACGACATCCGTCGACGCCCCACCAGAGTCGATGCAAACGCGGCCGACGGTGACCTTACCTGTCTTTGCCGCTGAATCTTTGTCCAGTTCCAGAACATCGCCGTCCTCGAGCAGAATCGCTTTCTCCACGATGCCCATCGAACCTGCCAGCTCGGCGTGGCGCTTGAGGTGGCGATAGTCGCCGTGGATCGGAATGAAGAACTTCGGCCGAACGAGATTGATCATCAAACGCAGCTCTTCCTGGCTCCCATGTCCGCTAACGTGGATCAGGCCGGAGTGCCCGTCGTCGTAGATCACATTCGCGTCGCGGCGTTCCAGGTGGTCGATCATGCGGTAGATCGCCTTCTCATTGCCGGGGATCACCCGCGAGCTCAACAGAACAGTATCTTCGGCGTCGATTTTGGCGAATTTATGATTATTCACTGCGGCTCGGCTAAGCGCGCTCATGGGCTCGCCCTGCGTTCCGCTGATCAGGACCAGCAATTTATTCGCGGGAGTGTCGCGTATCTGGCCCGGATTGATGATCAGTCCCTGTGGCGGATCGAGATAACCGAGGTCTTGCGCGATCTCGGTTGCGTTGTCCATCGACCTTCCGATGACCGCGACTTTGCGGCCATGCTCGTGGGCAAGCTCCATCGCAAGACGGATTCGATGGATCGACGAAGAGAAGCAACTGAAGAACAGCTTCTTCTTCGCCTGCGCAAAGATCTCATCCAGCTTGGGACGCACAGCGCGTTCGCTCGGCGTATAGCCATTGCGGTCGACGTTAGTTGAGTCCTGCAGAAGTGCGAGTACACCCTGCTTGCCCAATTCGGCAAAGGCATGCAGGTCGAACGGCTTGTTGTCCGGCGGGGACAGGTCAATCTTGAAATCACCCGTATGCAGAATCACGCCGACCGGCGTATGGACCGCCAACGCCACACAGTCGACCAACGAGTGAGTGACGCGGATCGGCATGATGGAGAACGGGCCAAGCGTAATCCGGCGGCCGGGAATCATCTCGATCAAATCCGCGTCATCGAGCAGATTGTGTTCTTCGAGCTTGCCCTCTGCCAGGGCGAGAGTGAACTCGGTTCCGTAAACGGGGACGTTCAGTTCGGAGAGAATCCAGGGCAGGCCGCCGATGTGGTCTTCGTGCCCATGGGTCAAAAGAATGGCGCGAACCTTATCGCGGTTCTCGGTCAGGTAGCTGATATCCGGGACAACAATGTCCACGCCCAGCAACTCTTCTTCAGGAAACATCAGGCCGGCGTCGATGACAATAATGTCATCCTGCCAACGGATCGCCATGCAGTTCATGCCGAACTCGCCGAGGCCACCCAGCGGAATCAACTTCAATTTATCTTGTGCCATCAACCATTAAGCTTACCATCGGTCGCGACGCACGTTTCTTTAGCGCAATATGTCCTCAAGGACAAGCGACAGCTCAGTTTTTTCGTCGCGATATTTCACGATCACAGGAGCGGCCAGGCTCAAGCCCCACTCCGCGCCCTTGCCTTTCGTTACATTTCGGGATCCAGGCACCACAACCGCTCCTTCAGGGATCACGAGCGGCATCTCGGCAGTGGCTTTGTATATCTCGCCTTTAACCAAATCGTAGACAGGAGTTCCACGGGTCAATACTGTTCCGGCCGCCAGGACAGCTCGCTTCCGCACAACGGTGCCCTCATAGACCCCTGTGTTTCCGCCTACAAGCACATCGTCCTCAATGATGACAGGGCTTGCGTTGACAGGCTCGAGGACTCCGCCGATCTGCGCAGCTGCACTGAGATGCACGCGCTTGCCGACCTGGGCGCAACTGCCGACCAGGGCATGCGAGTCAACCATCGTGCCCTCGTCGACGTAGGCTCCCACGTTGATGTAGGAGGGTGGGATGACTGCGACACCTTTCGCAACATAGGCTCCGCTACGCACGCTGACGCCGCCGGGCACGACGCGCACACCGTCGGCAACGTCAAAGCGCCGCACTGGGTAAGTATGCTTGTCGATGAAACGAAGGGTTTCCCCGCCCATCTCTGTCATTGTCCCAATGCGAAAACCTAATAAGATGCCGCGTTTCACCCACGTATTCACGCGCCAGCCGAGCGGGAGCGTTGGATCAGGTTCCGCAGAGCGCAGTTCGCCCGCCTCCAGGGCTTTGCGAAGTTCGAGAAAGGCGGTGAGGGCGTCGTCATTGCCAATTGCCGCTGCGCCGGAAGCAAAGTGGTGCTCAATCTTCTGTTCGAGAGTTTTCATGGATACAAGAATTGTAGCTGGATCAGCCAGTCAGCAGAACGCAGGCGGCTCGACTGAGCTGTAGCAGGCATTCAAAACATTCTAAGATCTTCGCCCGTCGCGGGAATCCCGGCGAGCATGCCTAACTCGCCGACCATTCGTTCCAGTTTGCGCCGCGTCGCGTCCGATACAGGAACCATTGGCAAGCGCAGAACGTCCTCGCCACGGCCAAGCATGTGCAGGACTGCCTTGACGGGAGCAGGGCTGGCCTCCCAGAAGTGGGCTTGCATGAGCCGGTAGAAGCGACGATTGATGCGGCGCGCGTCGAGCCAATCGTTCTCGAGCGCCGCGCGAACCATTCGCTCCATCGGGCCGGGGATGACATTCGACGCCACCGAGATTAGGCCTGCCCCGCCCAAAGCCAGTATCGGCAACGCCAATACATCGTCACCTGCAAATACTTTGAAGCTTCGCGGCGCGGTGGTCAGGAGTTCCGTGATCTGCGTCAGATTTCCGCTGGACTCTTTGACGCCGATCACGTTGTTCAGCTCCGCGAGTCGAAGGATGGTCGCCGGTTCGAGGTTTGCGCCTGTTCGCGGGGGAATGTTGTAGAGAAGCACCGGTAGGTCAGTGGCCTCCGCGATCGCGCGGAAGTGCTGGTACTGCCCCTCCTGGCCGGGGCGGTTGTAGTAGGGATTCGCGGTCAGAACTCCAGCCAATCCATGGATGCGCGAGAGCTTGCGCGCTCGTGCCACAGCCTCGTGGGTCGCGTTGTGCGTGCAGCCGGCAAAGACCGGGACCCGTCCGGAGGAGGCTGCAACCACGATTTCAATCACGCGCAGCCACTCCGCCTCGGCCAGAGTTGAGGCCTCGCCTGTGGTCCCGCACGGGACGAGGAATTCGATCCCGCTTTCAATCTGCCAGTTCACCAGCGCATGCAGCGCGGGTTCATCCACGGCGCCATCCCGCCGAAAGGGGGTTACCAGTGCCGTTCCACAACCCATCAATTCCATAGTGTAAGTTTACCGCGTCAGGATTGTTGATTTCGCAGAAGGGACTGACCGTGCAGCCCAAAGAACCGCAAAAAAGGCCCTGGCGGTGGATCACCAGGGCCTATTCCTAACCATTGGCTAACCTCGATACAGTTCCGATGGCACATAGAGCTCTGGAAGATGAAGCGCTGCCGCTCCATTCGCGTTTCCAGGGGGCATATCCATGCACTTCACGAAGGCCGTTTGGAACTTTTCCATCTCGGCCTTGGTGCCAACTGTAACCCGCACATAGTTGGGCATGGCAGACCAGGTGCGGCCGATTGCGACGTTCTCCTTCAACATAGCGGCCTGGAACTCCCTGCCAGGACGTTTCACATCCACCATGAACATATTGCCCTGCGAGCCGGGAACGACCTTGTAACCACGCTTGGCGAGAAACTCCAGCGTCTCGGACCGGATGTCCGAATTGATCTTCTTCCGCAGCGGCACCAGGCCCTTGTCCTCCAGGCTCGCGCGCGCAGCCGCAGCGCTTGTGATCGAGATACTCGCAAGGCTCCGGCTCGGTCCCGGAACGGTTTCAAATCGCTCGATCAGGTCCGGTCTCGCGATCGCAAAACCCGCCCGCAGGCCGGCCATGCCATAAATCTTTGAGAAGGTCCGCATCACAATCACGTCCTTGTCCTGCGTGACCAGGTCGATGCAGGACTCGTCATTCGAGAAGTGGTGATAGGCCTCGTCAATAATCACGACCGAGCCCTTCGGCTTGTTATTCACCAGCCAAACGATGTCTGCCTTGGGTGTCATCGTTCCGGTTGGATTATTCGGGTTCACGATATAGTACGCGCCCGGCGATGGATGCGCCTTCACCATCGCCTTCACATCATGCGCGTACGTCGCGGTCAGCGGCACCGGATACTTCGGGGCCTTCATCGTATCGGCGGCGCGCGGGCCCTGCTCATAGCTCGGATCGCCATAGACCAGTGGCTTATCGGGGCCGATATTCGACATCAGCGCGAGGTCCAGCGGGCCGCTCGAACCGGGGTACAGAGCAGAGTAATCTTTTTTGAGGCCAAACTGATCGTTGAAGACGCTGATGGTCTTCACATACTCGTCGAAGTGATAGCGGCCGCCTTGTGGCGCCGTGGAGCCTATTGCGGACAACGCGGATTGCGCCGGCCCGAGCGGGTTTTCATTTGCACTGATCACCACAGTGTCCGGCGAAAACACCATACTCCGCGCGAGCGTGGGTTTGGCCGCCGGTGACGCCGCCTGCTCTCTCGCAGCAAAAGCCGGGAGCGGAGCAGCAGCCGCTGAGGCAGCGCCAAGGATCTTCATAAACGATCTGCGCGAAACACCTTGCGTCAAAATCGGGTTCATAGAAAGTTCTCCTCGAAAGAAAAATTTGTAGAAATGCGGCGCGCTGCAACAGATGAAAATCACCAACTGAGAATCAGAGAATCTGGAAGATCAAAGATCGGAAGATCGGCTAAATACCTCCTGCCAAACCGGCTCGTCCTGAAGCCACTCTTCTTTGAAAACTTGTGGATGAAACGAACCGACGCCCGATTGAGATTCAATTTATCGCGAATCTCCTGCAAATACCAGAGGGATTCTTTGCGGCGTTGATGAAAAGCCGCCAAAATGGCCACCTTCAAGCCTTACACGTTGTAAGGCGATCCCACTCCTCGTTCCATTCGCCAGCGCTAGACCCACTCGCCCTTCCGCATCAATGGCTCAGCGGCGCCATCGGACGCAATGCCATCCACATCCATCTCGCCGGAGCCGATCATCCAGTCGACGTGGATCAGGCTGGAGTTCGCGCCAACCGCAGCTAACTGCTCTGCATCCATCTTGTCGCCGCCGATCAAACAGGTTGAATAAGCTTGACCGAGCGCGATATGGCTCGCGGCGTTCTCATCGAACAGCGTATTCCAGAAGAGCACACCGCTCTGCGCGATAGGCGAGGAGTGCGGGACCAGTGCAACTTCTCCCAACCTCCGCGCGCCATCATCTGTGCTGATTAGCCGGTTGAGAACATCCGCGCCGGCGGTAGCGGTGGCCTCGACGATTCTGCCATCTTCGAAGCGAACCGCTATATTTTCAATCAATGTGCCCTGATGCGAAAGAGGCTTCGAGGCCCGCACCGTGCCATGGACGCGGTCTTTGTGCGGGGTGGTAAAGCATTCTTCGGTTGGAATATTCGGCTGACAAAAAACTCCATTTCCGGCAGTCGTTCCGCCCGCAGCCCAGAGATGATCGTCCGCCAGGCCTACCGTCAGATCGGTTCCCGGCCCTTTGAAGTGCAGCGCCGAAAATCGCTTGGCATTCAACATCTCCATGCGCTGCTTCAGCCTTGCGCCGTGCTGCCGCCACTCCAGCACAGGATCGTCGACAGCGATGCGTGAAGCAACAAAGATCGCCTCCCACAGCTTCGCAATCGCAACGTGTTCCGGCTCTCCGGGGTATACCAGCTTCGCCCACTCCGGCGTCGCGCAGGCCACAATCGTCCAGTTGATCTCATGACGCGTGATTAACTCCATCGCAGGTTTACCAGCCTTCGACGCAGCAACATTAGCCCGCGCTACCTTCGCGGGGTCCTGTTTGGCCAGCAGAGCGGGGTTTGCGCCTGCAATCGCAAGCCGTGCGGCCCCGCTGCGAAAACCTGCGGCAATTCCATCCTGCAGCCACACCGGCGCATAGTCGAAGCTCGCATCCTGAGCATATTGAAACCGCGCCAGAACACTGGGATCGTCCGAGTAGAACGTCGTCACAAGCAACGCGCCGGCCCGATAAGCGTGCTCAGTGATTCTGCGCGCCAGCGGCAGCGCCTCCATGGGAGCGGACATGATCAGTTCCTGCCCCGCGCGCAACCCCAGTCCTACCTTTACCGCGACTTCGGCAAGTCGATCCAGTTTTTCTTCAAACGTCAGATTGGCGAACTTCGTTGCTGCCGCAGCTTCCATTACGCTCATAAAGTCCTCTTGATTCGTTGTTAGATCTGGGTGTAGACGTCGTGGAAGTCGTAGCACCCGGTTCGCGACGACAGCCACTCTGCCGCGCGTACCGCACCTTCCGCGAATCCTCTGCGCGAGAATGCTTCATGGGTCAGCACAAGACGATCCGCCGCACTGCGCGCCTGCAGCGTGTGCAATCCCATTACGTCGCCCTCGCGTTTGGCTTCGATAGGTACGCTGCTGAGACCGGACGCCGCTTCGACGGCTCTCGCCACGCTGATTGCTGTGCCCGATGGCGAATCGAGTTTGCCGGCGTGGTGCGTCTCTTCGATGGAGAATTCATAGCCGGCATTTTTTAATGCTTTGCCCATCGTCGCGGCGAGTTGCAGCATAACCTGAACACTGACGGAGAAGTTGGTTCCATAGAGCAAGCCTGCCTGCTTCCGTTCGGCCAAGCCGCGCATATCGGGCAATTTTTCGTACCAGCCGGTCGTTCCGATCACCATCTTCGCGCCGGTAGCCAGGCAGGCACGCATATTTTGAATAGCCGCATCGGGAGTTGTGAAGTCGATGATAACGTCAAATCCTGCAACGAAAGGCGGCGTCAACGCAGAGGCATTGGCGTTTTCCTTCGCGTCGAGCACGTTGACGCCGTGGCCGCGCTCTGCGGCGATTTGGGCAACCAGTTTGCCCGTCTTCCCCATTCCTAAAACCAATACCCGCATCGTGTGCCTCTCTAGACTTGACTCTTTAGCTGAACGCGGTTCGCAACATCGAAGACCATCTCGTCGGGGTCTGCGAAAAAGTGCGCATGAAGGCTGCGCACGGCTTCTTCTACATCTTCCTCGTCGATCATGAAGCTCATGTTGATCTCGCTCGCTCCCTGCGAGATCATTCGCACATTGACATGGCGGATGGCGCTGAAGACCTGCCCTGCAATGCCGTTGTGGCCGCGAATGTCCTCTCCTACGAGGCAGACCAACGCCTTGTGGCCCTCCATCTTTACGTCGGCGATTTTGGCAAGCTCCGCGCAAATCTCCGGTAGCTGTTGGTTGCTGTCCACCGAAAGAGAGATGCTGACTTCGCTGGTCGATACCATATCGATCGCGCACTTGTATTTATCGAAGACGTCGAAGACAGCCTTGAGATATCCATGCGACATCAACATGCGGCTTGCAACAACATCGATGATCGTCAACTTTTTCTTCGCTGCGATGCTCTTGAAAGGACTGGCGCACTTCGCGGCCATCGCAGTAATCTTTGTGCCTTCATTCTCAGGATTCCGCGAGTTCAGCACCCACACAGGAATGCTCTTCTGAACAGCAGGCAGAATCGTAGCCGGGTGCAAGACCTTCGCGCCAAAGTAAGCAAGCTCCGCTGCCTCTTCAAAACTTATCGTCTTAACCCTTAGCGCGTCAGGACAGATTCGCGGGTCCGTCGTCATAATGCCATTGACGTCCGTCCATATCTCGATTGCGCCGGCGTGCATGCCTCCGCCAACCAGAGCAGCGGTGAAGTCGCTGCCGCCACGGCCTAGCGTGGTCGTAATGCCTTCTGGCGTGGCTCCGATAAACCCACCGAGAACGGGCGTTTTCCCAGCCGCAAGGAGCGGTAGAACGATCTGCGAGAGTTTAGCTTCGATCGCGTTCTCCTGCGGTATTGCCTTCCCATAGCTGGCGTCGGTGATGATGCAGCTTCGCGCGTCAACGTGCGCTCCATTCAGACCATACTGATCGAAGGCCTCCGCGATCATTCTGCTTGAAAGCCTCTCGCCGAAGCTGACCACCAGATCATTCGTGCGCGGCGTCAGTTCCCCCACTGCGGCGATCCCTCGCAACAGATCGTCCAGCGCATCGAACTCCTGGTGCAGCGCCTGCTCAAGGCGAGTAATCCGTTCTGCTTCCACCAATGCCGTCGCAGTGTCTACATGGCGATGCCGCAACCTGGCTCCAATGGCGAGAGCTCCAGCCTTATCTCCGCGACCAGCCGCAGACGCCGCCGAGAGCAGCAAATCCGTAACCTTCGCCATCGCCGAGACCACAACAACAGTATCGAGTCCGCGCTCCCGGCGGCCGCGAACGATGCCGGCCGTCCGCTTCATGGCCTGCGCGTCCTCAACCGAGGTTCCGCCAAACTTCATCACAACTAATCTCTCGCGCGCCACACTCAAGCCGTCACCGCCACGGCCTTTGCCGAAACTTCCTTCTTCACGCCCAGCTTGTCGAGTTTGCCAAGCAACGCCAAAACCTCAGCGTTCAGCACCGCCGCGCCTGCCGCTCCGCGAATCGTATTGTGCGACAGAACGACAAACTTCCAGTCCAGCAGATTGCACTCCCGCAGCCTGCCCACCGTCGCCGCCATTCCATCTCCGCGCATTCTGTCCAGCCGTGGCTGCGGCCTGTCGATACTCGCGTCATACTCGACGGGTCGATCGGGAGCAGTCGGCAGATGCGATCCCTGAAGCGGAAGAAACTCATTCCACGCCGCGATAATCTGCTCGCGGGTAGCCTTCTTGCGGAACTTCACGCTCACGCATTCGGTATGGCCATCCTCAACCGCCACGCGATTGCAATGCGCGCTCACCTTCGCATCGAGCAACTCGATCTTCGCCCCACCCATGCGGCCCAGCAGTTTCCCAACCTCTTCCTGCAGCTTCTCCTCTTCGTTTTTGATAAAGGGCACAACGTTCCCCAGAATATCGAGCGAGGCCACCCCCGGATATCCCGCGCCGCTGACCGCCTGCATGGTGCTGACGAACAGGCTCTCGATTCCGAAGCGCTCCTCCAGCGGTTTCAGCGCAAGAACAAGGCCGATCGCGCTGCAGTTCGGATTCGTCACGATGTAACCGCCGCTCTCTTTGCGCCAGCTTTGCGTCTCGATCAACGCAAGATGATCGGCATTCACCTCGGGCACCACAAGCGGCACATCAGCCACCATGCGGAATGCGGAAGAGTTCGAGATCACCGCGCACCCCGCCGCCGCAAACTTCGGCTCCAGCTCACGAGCAATATCCGCGTCGAGCGCGGCAAAGATAATCTTCGGCAGTGCGACCGAGGATCCCTCAGGCAGATTCGGTTCCAGGGTCATCGCCGCAATCCGCGGAGGCAACGGCGTATCCAGCTTCCATCGGCACGCCTCGGCATACGTCTTGCCCGCGCTGCGATCACTCGCCGCCAGCCACGCAATCTCAAACCACTGATGCTTGCTCAACAACTGAATAAATCGTTGCCCGACCATTCCGGTCGCGCCAAGAATGCCAACCCTGCGTCGTTCCATATCTCCTAAGAATAACGCGCCTCTACGGTAGCGTCATCCGGGGTGCCGCGAACGTCAGTATCCGCGCCGCCTGCGGCTCATCTGATGGCCTCCGCCGCCCCAGACAAGCAGCGCTGCGACCAGATGAACAAGAAACCACAACGTCAGCCCCTGGTCGACATAGATCAGATACAGCACTAGAACTCTGGGCAGAAAAAGCCAGAACAGCGGCGGAATGATGCCTTCCAGATGAAACGGCGCCAGGACACCCTGCAGCCACGCCACCACCATTGCAATTCGCGGCAGAAACAGCGCAAATACGAGAAACCACAGCGGCAATCGGTTAATCACGAAGGCCAGGTTGATGTTGAACTGCGCCGTGTGTTGCATCGCTGCTGCCAACATCGCCAATCCTGCGCTCATCGCGTCTCCCTATCAATCGAGGTTATTTCCCGCCGAAGTCGAAGTCCGCCTTTGCCGTTCCTTTGGGTTCAACCGTCACTGTCATCGTCTTCTCGCCGAGTTTTTCATGGACTGCTGCCAATGTATAGGTTCCTGCGGGCAGCCCGTTAATCGAGAAGTGTCCATCTGCGCCGGTCACGGCGAAAAAAGGCGTCGCCGACACATTGATAAAGGCATTCATCCAGGGATGGTTATTGCAGCGCACCGGAATCATGACCTCCGGCCAGTTGAATTGCTTCGTCTGTGGGCTACCCTTCGCTCCCTGGGAGATGTCGATCGGCTGGCTGCCTTCAGCCGTAGGCAACGTATGAATGTTGTGCATGGTTCCGTCGGAGTTTCGAAACTCAACCGACCCGCCACGCATCAAGGCAATTACGTGAGGTGCATATTTACAGCCGACCTGATCGATGACTGGAATGACGCTATCTTTGGGCGCGGGAGCTGACATCGCTGCCGGCGGACCGCTCTTGATGTAGAGGTACACATTCGCGAGTTTGCCATCGTGAACGATGTATTGCTCGGCAAAGTTATCCCCACCGGTCATCGAACACACCGGGTCCTGGCTCATGTCGATCTTCACTGGAGCGGGCGCCTTGCCCGAGAAGCGGATCGTTCCACTTACTGCACCCAAAGTTGCCGGGTCCAGCGGCGCGCTGGCCGGAGCGACAGAACCAGTCACCGCACCTTCGCTGCTGCTTTGCTTCGTTGCATCGTTCTGCCTGCACCCACCCAGAATGCTCAGCGCACTACCCAGCACCACTACGGTCAATCCCCTGCCAAACATCCCTTTCATGCCACCTCGCTCAAGAACGTCTCTCGCAAAAATCAATCTCTAAGCCTGACTCACCGGCGCTTCCATTGCCTGCAACACGGCATCGGCAAAAGCCTTCGTTCCGCTGGTGCCGCCCACATCCTTGGTCAGCGTCTTCCCCTCTTGATAGACCTGCTCCAATCCGGCCCGTACGCGTTCCGCCGTGGCGCCTTCATTGATGTGATGCAACATCAGGACAGCGCTTTGCAACAGCGCAGTGGGATTGGCCATATTTTTTCCGGCGATATCGGGAGCCGATCCATGCACCGCTTCGAAGATCGCGCACTCGGCTCCCAGGTTCGCGCCGGGCACCAGTCCGAGCCCACCGACAAACGCGCTGCAAAGATCGCTGAGGATGTCCCCATACAAATTCTCGGTAAGCAAAATGTCGTACTGGTAGGGATTCATCACCAACTGCATGCAGGTGTTGTCGACGATGTGCTCTTTGTACTCGACCTCAGGAAATCCCTCCGCCACACTCCGGCAGCAACGGAGAAAGAGACCATCCGACAGCTTCATGATGTTCGCTTTGTGGATCGCGTGAACCTTCTTTCGCGAATGTTTGCGCGCATAGTCGAACGCGAACCTGGCGATACGGGTCGAGCCCTTCTCGGTAATAATCTTCAGCGCCTGCACGACTCCCGGAACAACAACGTGCTCAAGTCCTGCATACAGGTCTTCCATGTTCTCGCGCACGATAATCAGATCGAGCCCCGGATAACGGGTCTTCAGTCCCGGCAGATTCTTCACCGGCCTGAAGTTGGCGAACAACTCGAACTTCTGTCTCAGCGTTACATTGATCGAGGCAAAACCTTCGCCCACCGGCGTCGTAACCGGCCCCTTCAGGGCGACACGGTTCTCTTCGATCGAGGCGTATAACGCTTTGGGGATGTACTCGCCGGTCTTCGCAAAGGCATCCGCGCCTGCATCGTGCCGGTGCCACTCGAACGCGATCCCCGTCGCTGCTCCTGCGGCCTCGAGGATATTCACGACCGCCGCAGAGACCTCCGGTCCAATCCCATCTCCGGGAATCAAAGTGATCGCGTACGTTTTTTTCACTACCGTCATGGATTACCGCCTTTTCCTTGGGTCTTTTCCGCTTAGTAACTCTTCGAGTTCTGCCTTGAACTCCCGAACGTCCTTGAAGTCGCGATAGACACTCGCAAACCGTATGTACGCAACCGTGTCGATGTCCTTGAGCCTGCTCATAATCAACTCGCCCACCTCGCTCGTGGACCGCTCCCGTTCCGGCGAATCGACGACGTAGGCCTCGGTCTCGTCCACAATCTGCTCAAGCCTTGTCGCTGCGACCGGCCGCTTCTCGCAGGCGTGCAAAAGTCCACTCAACACCTTCTGCCGGTCGAACTTTTCACGGCGTCCGTCCTTCTTGACGACCATGTACGGAATCTCGTCGATGCGCTCGTAGGTTGTAAATCTCTTATTGCAGCCTTCACACTCGCGCCGCCGGCGAATCGAGTCCGCCTCTTTACTCTCGCGTGAATCGACGACACGATCCTGACTAAATCCACAATAGGGGCACTTCATCGGTATCAACCGATTTTAGCAGTGCAGGACGCAACTTCCTTTTAACTCAACACGTTTCCACCGTGCGCTCTGGCGGCGATCCACTAAGCCGCCCTGAAATAAATCTCAGAAAGTTGGCGTGTTTTTTCATCGCCCCGCGGCATGCACATAAGAACCACGCTACGACCACGTAAAAACCACAAAACACCATCGAAAAACCACGGTTTTTCCCTGTGGAAATCGCAAAACCCCCTATAAAAACACGACCTCCACCATAAACAGAAAAATGTACGGGCTAAGCTGTCGGTTCCGGCGCCTCAGCATCTTTTCCCGCAGCCTCGCTCTCCTGAGTGACCCGCTTGAGGCTCACATGCTCGACCTGCGAGTAGATAAAGCCGGTCGGAATGATGCACAGAAAGGTGACCACTAACAGCACCGCACCACAGGCCGTGGCCGCTTCAAGAGGCGCCCCATAAAACGTATGCATCGCCGCCGCAGTCACTGCGATCTGGGTAAACCATCCAATGACAGGAAGCTGCAGTAGAGAGCCACCGATGCTCGCCGCCATGAGCAACATCGTTCGCGAAAACGTCAGGTTGGCCAGCTCGGGAGTTTGCACGAACGCGCGTGCTGTTTCGAAATACGCAAAGCCGATCATTCCCCACATCGTCAACGACAGTACTGCCACTACGCCAAAGTCACGCGCCGACGACAGCGCGTTCAAACCGTGCCGGAAGCCGTCGATCTTCGTGGCTATGCTTTCGCCGGCAGATTTCGAGAGCAGCCCAACTGTCCTTCGCGCGAAACCGGCAACTGCGCCGCCCGCTACACGAACTACTCCGGCAAAGACAGCGATCGCGAGCGTCGCAGCCAGGCTGAACTCCCCCGTTCTCACAAATTCACCGTGATGAGGCAGGTCCTTCGGAGTAAACGCCAATGCACATGAAAAGATAACGGCTGCGGCTCCGAGATCGAACATGCGTTCAATGGTGTACACAGCAATCTGCGAGCTTAGCGACAACCCCAGGCGGCGCGCCACAAGGTAGGGCCGAGTGAGATCCGCCAGCCGTCCGAACAATGCCACTGCAGTGAATCCGATGAACTGCGATCCCAGCAAAGAAGAGGCCGGGACTTTCTTCGTTGGCGACACAAAGACTGCCCAGCGCACCGCGCGCAGCCAGAAAGTCGAATAGATCAGTACGATTCCCGCCAGAATATGTGCGACGCTCACATATCGCAACTGCTGCCAGAAGGTCTTCCAGTCGAAGTGAACTCTGTCTCGGAATAGAAAAACAAATACGGCCAGCCCAACCACAACAACCGACCACAGAACTGCATTACGCTTCGTCATGGCTCTCTTTTCGTTGGCTCGCCGGAGCGGTTCTACTTAGTCTGTGCGATCAGGGCTGTCTGTTTTCTCCGGTTGAACTCACGGATCACACGGGCTACATACTCGCGCGTCTCACGATAGGGGGGCACATCGTGATATTTATCGACCGCACCCGGTCCCGCGTTGTAAGCGGCTAGTGCCAGTGCCACGTTGTCGTGGTATCTGGTTAGCATCTCGTCCAGATAAGCAGTACCGCCGGCGATGTTCTGATCCGGTTTGAATGCGTCGTCGACGCCCATTGCGGTTGCCGTTGCAGGCATCAACTGCATTAGTCCTTTGGCGCCGGTCCGCGAGACGGCTCTTACCTGTCCGCCACTCTCTGCCCGCACCACGCTGGCCAACAGATCCTCGTCGATGTTATGAGCTGCGCCGGCGTGCGCCAGCATCTCGTGCATCTCTTCCTTTGTCGGCGTCATGCTCGGCGCAGGGTGCAGCATTGTTACCGCTGGCGATGGTGTTGGGGGGTCTGCGATCGTATCGACGCGAACTATCGAATCAGCAGCGACTTCAAGATAATTCGAATCGTCCGCGGAAGCTTTATCTTGTCCGTCGAGGTAAAGCCGAATCTTGTCTCCGACAGACTCGCGCCGAACACAGTCCAGTTCAAAACCATTCTTCAAGGTTACGTGCTCGATTGCACGGGCGTACGGACACACCAGAGCAATGACAGCCAATACCACCCAAGTTGGGCCAAACTGTGATGCTCGAAGCCCCATAGCCACAGTCAAGCGTACCATTTCGGCCGCTCGCCTCGGCTGACCGATCTTCCCACTATTGGGTGATACCGGGATATGGATCGCATCGATGCCAGAGTCAAAAGGAGGTCTCTACCAACGTCTTTCTTCTATTTAATTTCGACTTCAGGGCGCGGATTTGTGGGCGCAAAACCATATCTACAGGTAAACAAAAGGTTTATAGCTGCATCTTTTACTGTGAGAGATCGACCGGACACAATTTCATTGCAGTAACACGAATAATATTGCAATGACACAAACAACTAAGTGTCCCTTCGGCTCAAACCGCATGAAGCTACGCTATTTTTAATCCATGAGCGCCAATCGTGTATCGACCCTAATCCGCAGAGCAGGTAAGTGGCACAGCCTGTTTGTTTTGAGCCTGGTGTCAGGCGCGCTGTTTCAACTTGCAGCCTCGGCAGTGGCACAGACCGCGGCCAAGGCGGCACCCGACGTAATCGTGTTTACGAATGGGGACCAACTGACTGGAACACTGGAGCGGGCGGCTGGAGACTCGTTTGTATTCAAAAGCGACGTGGTCGGGGAGGTCACGGTTTCGGCGGACAAAATCAAGGAATTACGCGCTGGCGGCAAATTTGTTGCGCTAAAGAAAAACGAGAAGATCACCCGGACATCGAAACAGCCTGGTGCGGTCACTTATGCAGACAATACTGTAACCGTTGCTACCCCTTCGGGAGCACCAGATGTTGTCCCAGTTAAGGATCTGGCTTATCTGATTGATAGTGCCACCTACTCCAAGGAAGTCAGCAGCAATCCTGGGATCTGGTACGGATGGCATGGGGCGGTTTCAGGGGGGATCACGCTGATCGAATCCACGCAGACCGGCCAAAACTACAACGCTGCAGTCAACCTGGTTCGGCTGATTCCCAGCGTGGACTTTCTTCCTCCGCGAACCCGATCTACGATCAATGTCTTGGAGACTTACGGCAAGATCGATCAACCGTTTATTCCGTCGAGTCCGCCTATTCTGGCTTCGGTGACAAAGACGAATATCTTCCATGCCGACGCGGAGCACGACAAGTACTTCACGTCGCGGTTCTATGGGTTGGTCGGTGCATCGTTCGACCACAACTACTCTCAGGGCCTGAACCTGCAGCAGATTTACGGCATCGGTGTTGGCTGGACTGTGATCAAAACGCCGGTTCAGCAGTTCGATGTGAAGGCAGATGTGCATTATGAGCGGCAGAACTTCCAGCCACCGACGCCCAACAATGATCTGGTCGGGTCGAGCTTTACAGAGCTTTACCACCGTAATCTTCCGGCGAAGATCATCTTTACCGAGAGCGGCACTTTTATTCCGGCGTGGAATGACCCCAGCGCTTATTCGGCAATCTTTGCGGCGGGGTTGCAGCTACCAACTTATAAGCGGTTCAGCCTGAATATCAATCTGCTGGACAACTATCTGAACCAACCTGCCTTTGGATTCAAGAGCAACAGCCTGCAGTTCATAACCGGTGTTCTTTACACGCTGAAGTAGCAAAAAAGCGGCTCCGACAACTGGCCGGAGCCGCTTTTCTTCGCTTAAAAAACGGACTACTTGATCTTGCCGAAGCGATAGACGATGCCGAGGTTGACTCCAACGTTGTTCTGGATTGTACCGTTGGGTCCATGGTTTACGTCTGTTGGGTCGCGGCGGAAGAATGTACCGACGTAGGTGGGTGACACTCGAAAGGCGAGATTGGGGTAGAAGTTGTAGTCGATGTTTGCGCCGATGCTGAAGGCTGGCTTGGTTGTCGACTCCCAGACGCCGAGCACGGCTGAGGGAAGGCCTTTGGCACCGTCATCGAACTTGCCGATCGCGGCTCCGCCTTCTCCCGTGGCAGTTATAGCGATCTTCTCTTTTGCGTACAGCCGATAGGCCACGCCGCCGAGGAACGGGTATTCCGAGATCTGCGGATTGAACCCTAGATTAACGGGAATGCACCCGACGACCGTGCAGGCAGTATTGCCAATCTTGGCGTTTCCATAGGCTCCGCGAATTTCGCCGATGATGCCGAGTTTCGGGTTCAGGAAGTAAGTCCCTGACATGAAGAAGGTGACCTCGTTGTTGCGCTGCGGTGCGCCTGACTGGAAGCGGAGATATCCGCCGCCACCGGCGACCTCGTAGCGATGGCTGTAGGTTTCGGCGATCGTTCTTGCGATACGAGCTTTGCGGTTGGCGCTGGACTCGCGGCGGGTACGATGCGTTGTCTGCCCCTGTACAGCGGTTGCTCCGCTAGCGATGGACGCTGCCAGCAATACTCCAGCTACACACTTCACACTCAATCTGAAACCGAACATCAACGATTACTCCTGCACAAGCCTGGGTTTGCTATGGTGGAACTTGAGGGCCACCGGCGGGAAATCAACGGGGCCATCCCTTATTAGAACATCCGCCGCGCCTTACTGCGGCCAATCCCTCTCAAGGAGAGACTCCAGATGGCGAAAAAGAGCAGCAGCGGAGGATTCGGCAAGATATTTCTTGGGTTTCTGCTCGGCGTGGTAGCCGTTGCAGCGGGACTGTTTGCCTACCTCAAGTTCGGTTCGCTGCCGGTAGCGGTTGCTGATGCGGCATTTCCGTTTGAGAAAGAGATCGTCTACCTTCCGTTGGATTCGCGCATCGACCGCGAGATGAAAAAACCTCCTTTCGGCATCAGCGAGGACGTCTTCGAGTCGGGTGCGCATGTTTATCGGGCGCAGTGCGCGAGTTGCCATGGTACCCCTGGACATGATGTTGCGTTTGCGAAGCATATGTTTCCTTCGGCTCCGGAACTTTGGAAGAGTCATGGCAGCCATGGAGTGGTCGGCGTCAGTGACGATGAGCCGGGTGAGACTTACTGGAAGGTGGCAAATGGGATTCGCCTCTCCGGTATGCCTGCTTACTCTCATGTTCTGACCGACGCGCAGATGTGGCAGGTCAGTCTGTTGCTGAAGAATGCCGATAAGGAACTGCCGCAACCGGTGATGCAGATCCTCACGGCACCTGCTCCCTAAGCTATTGGAGGATGGGAATGCCTGCGATGCGGCGTGACCATTCCTCGGGGCCTGTGTTGTGGACGCTGGTGCCTTTGCTGTCGACTGCGACGGTGACTGGCATGTCCTTGACTTCGAACTCGTAGATGGCTTCCATGCCAAGGTCGGCGAAGGCCAGGACACGGGCGCTTTTGATGGCCTTCGAGACCAGGTAGGCTGCGCCTCCGATGGCGATGAGGTAGACGGCCTCGAACTCGCGAATGGCGGCGATGGCAGCGGGGCCGCGCTCGGCCTTGCCGATCATGCCGAGGAGACCGGTGTCGGCGAGCATCTGGCGGGTGAATTTATCCATGCGGGTTGCGGTCGTGGGGCCGGCTGGGCCGACTGCTTCGTCACGGACTGCTTCGACAGGGCCAACGTAGTAGATGAAGCGGCCTTTGAGATCCACGGGAAGCTCTTCCCCTCGGGTGAGCATGTCGGTCATGCGCTTGTGGGCTGCATCGCGACCGGTGATGAGCTTGCCGGAGAGGAGCAGAACCTCGCCTGGCTTCCATGTCTTGATCTGCTCGTGGGTGATGGTGTCGAGATTTACTTTTTTCGCCGTGTGGACGTCGTACTCGAGCTTCGGCCATGCGTCGAGCGAGGGCGGATCGACCATGACAGGGCCGGAGCCGTCGAGTTTGAAGTGCAGATGGCGCGTGGCGGCGCAGTTGGGAATCATCGCGACCGGAAGGTTTGCCGCGTGGGTTGGGAAGTCCATGATCTTTACGTCGAGGACTGTGGTGAGGCCGCCGAGACCCTGGGCGCCGATGCCGAGGCGGTTGACCTTGTTGTAGATGTCGATGCGCAGCTCTTCGATCTTGGTTTTGGGGCCGCGGGCGATGAGCTCCTGCATGTCGATGGGGTCCATCAACGACTCTTTGGCCATGACCATCGCTTTTTCTGCGGTGCCACCGATGCCGATGCCTAACATTCCGGGAGGGCACCAGCCTGCGCCCATGCCGGGGACGGTGTTGAGCACCCAATCGGCGACCGAGTCCGAGGGGTTGAGCATGGCGAAGCGGCTCTTGGCTTCGGAGCCTCCGCCTTTCGAGGCAACGGTGACGTCGACGTCTCCACCTTCGACCAGCTCGACGACGACCATGGCTGGGGTGTTGTCGCCGGTGTTGCGGCGGGTGAAGGCAGGGTCTGCGAGGATGCTGGGGCGGAGGACGTTATCGGCGTTGCGCCAGGCTTCGCGGACGCCTTCGTCGACCATCTCCTGCATGGTCATCATGCCAGCGATGCCGGGCTGCCACTTCACTTCCATGCCGACCTTGACGAAGGCGGTGACGATGCCGGTGTCCTGGCAGATGGGGCGATGGCCTTCGGCGCACATGCGGGAGTTGATGAGGATCTGGGCCATGGCATCCTTGGCGGCTGGACTCTGCTCCGTCTCGTAGGCGCGGGCGAGGTTGGTGATGTAGTCGACCGGGTGGTAGAAGCTGATGTACTGGAGTGCGTTCGCTACGCTGCGGATGAAGTCGTCCTGGTTGATTGTTGCCATGTGTCTCCCGAGGTCAATGCCTGATGCGAATTTTACTTGGATTGCGGCAGGGCTGGCCGGTTGTGGTCATCCATACCACGCTTACTGGGGGGTACCCCCCTCCCCCTACCTATGTATGAAACCATTTATTTTCAGCACTTTACGTTTTAAACAGCCTGCAAAATAGTCATAGCAAAGGGGTTATTCCTAAAATCGTCTTTCTAAACGAGTTAGCCCCGGAGGATGGTCCGGGGCTTCTTCTTTTTCGATCTATATCCAGTATACGGGATTGAACCTAACTAACGTGCCAACTCTATTTCTTTTCATTTGAATGATTTAGGTGGTTTGGGGGCTTGACATGCGATTTTTGGGCGGAAAACGCAGAAATTTATTTTGACGAACGCTAACTCCAAGCGCTGACGATGTTTGCTGAGCGACCATCAAGGTTCAAAGAGTCGGTGCGATTGGTGAAGTAACGGGCATTCAATTGTGCCGAATCCAGGTCTTCGACGACACGGAAGGCGGTTAGTTGGGCAGCCATCTCGCCAGGGGTGAAGAAAAGCTGAAACGGTTCCCCGACACTAGCGACGCGAGCAGCGAGGAGGTCCCGGGCTTCGTACTCTTTCGGCGGCAGGGCGTGACGAGGCAGTGCATAGTCCATGATGACGCCGCTGCCTTCGGGAAATGTTGCGATGAAGTCGAGGGTAGTGCGAAAGGCCGCGTACGTGAGATACAACACGACGCCGAGCCATGCAAAGACAGTTGGAGCAGTAAGGTCAAGGCCGTTGTTCGCCAGTTGATGGGCGAGGCTCTGACACTCGAAGTCTACAGGCACGAAATGCAGGTTAGCCGGCTCGGATAATCGATTCGAGTGCAAAAGCTCTCGCTTCCATTGCTGGGTCGAAGGGTGATCGACCTCAAACACGTGAAGGCTCGGGTGTGTGTTGCGATGGGCAAAGGTGTCGAGGCCCGCACCGAGAAGAACGTATTGCCGGACTCCTTGATGAACTGCATCGGCGAGTTTGTCTTCGGCGTAACGGTTGCGGGCGACGAGCCAGGCGCGCATCGCGAGGGAGGGCCTGTCGTTGATGGAAGCGGCGGCTTCTTGCAGCAGAGAACGATAGACTTCCCCCAGAATGGGGACAGCGATGGGATCGTCGAGTACAAGCGGCGGCAAGTCGTAGATCTGATGCGATGCCCTGCGGACGGCAACGCCTAGAGCAGTTCGGGATGGTTTGGCAGATTCCAAAAATGTCAGGAGATACGCGAGGGGTGTTCCGCTGAGGGAACGGGTTTGGTTTTGGGTTTGCGGCTAAGGACGAAGCTGCGGCGTTTGCGACGCTTGTCGGAGGCGTGGTCGATTTTCTTCCAGAAGCCGATGAAGTAATCGATGGCGGAGATGATGGAGACGATGGTCATCCAATAGATGGCGGTGACGGCGATGAAGTGGACGCCGATGACGAAGCCGCCGTGGAAGCTGGGGAACCAGAGCCAGTAGTCCCAGCGGTGGGCGAGGATGGCTGCGACGACGGAGACGATCTGGATGACGGTTTTGAGCTTGCCGATCTCGCTGGCTTCGATGGTGAAGCCTTCGGCGGCGGCGATGGAGCGGAGGCCGGAGACGAGGAACTCACGGCCGATGACGAGGACGGCGATCCAGGGCTTGACGATGTTGGGCGTGTAGGCGACGAGGATGATGTAGGCGGCGGTGATCATCAGCTTGTCGGCGAGGGGGTCGAGGAGCATGCCCATGGTGGTGATCTGGTGGCGGCGGCGGGCGAGGTAGCCGTCGAGGCCGTCGGTGATGCTGGCGAGGATGAAGACCAGGGAGGCGATGATCTCCTGCTCGCCACCGTGGAGGCCGGTGGCGGCGTAACCCTGCCATGGAAAGACCGGCGAAAGTATCCAGATGAGCAGAGGAACGCAGGCGATACGGCTCATCGTGATGGAGTTAGGCAGGTTCATGGACGGTTTTTATACGGCACGGACGTGAGGTGATGTGCGCGGTGCCGACACTAGCATTCTGCCATAGTGAGACGGTTGCCGGCGGTTAGTTGCTGGTTGTCAGTTGCTGGTTGGTGGTTGTTCGTTGCAGGTTGATGGTTGATGGAACCCTTTGTTTTTTCAACCGACACCCTGCGACCGACAACTGGTTCGGTTCTGGTTCTCTGGGTCCTTTGGGGAAGGCGATGACCCCTTTGGGGAATGCCGCAAGTGTTTGCACATAGTTAGGGTGAGAACAGCGCGATTTCCAGGCCAGGAACTATTCGATTCATCACTTGTTTTGCTTCAACTTCTCCCCTTTTGCCAGGAACGCCGATCGAGGGAGGAAGGACCGTCCAAGGGACCCTTCAGAGCGTTCAACCATGCCGATTCGCAACAACTTTGTCAGGACGGTTGCTCTGTGTACGCTGAGCCTGCTTTCGATGGCTGCGGCGGCGCAGCAATTTAACCAGCCTCGCGTGGTTGTGACGGGAAGCTGGCCAGTGGGAATCGTGGCGGCGGACCTGAATGGGGATGGCAAGACCGATCTTGTCTGTACGGACTATGGCGCGACGGCGATGGCTTCGACGTCGCATGTTCTGCTAAGCAATGGCGACGGGACGTTTCGCGCGGGAGAGACGATTGCCACGGCGGGTACGGCGATTGCGGCGGCGGACTTCGACCATGACGGACATGTCGACCTGATGTGGGTGTCAGGGATGGTCGGCGAAGGCATTGTTTATTTCGCGCATGGGAATGGCGATGGGACATTCGCCGCGGCGCAGCAGCTGGGGACGTTTGCGATTGTGGGGACGAACGCTCCGGTCTTCAGCTATGTGATGGGCGCGCAACTGCAGGATACGGGGTATCTGAATCTGCTGGTGGAGGATGTGGCGAACCCTTCGCTGATTACGCTGACGACGGATAGCAGCGGGACGCTGGTGCGGATTGTCGCGACGAAGCTGGAGAGCGGTACAGGGCCGATGGTGGCAGCGGATTTGAATGGAGATGGGCATACGGATCTGGTGATTCAGTCGGTGGCGGGAGGAGCGGCGGATGTTTTTCTGGGGTCGGCGGATGGGTTGCTGACGGCCGCCGGATCGTATGCGGGGTCGAGCGCAGTGCAGAGTATGTTGCTGCATGATGTGGATGGTGACGGGGTTCTGGACCTAGTGGTCGAAGGGGTGAATGGGCAGATTGAGATTCTGCATGGGAATGGAGATGGGAGCTTCTCCGCTACGTCGAAGGGTGGAACAGGTGGCTCCGATCCGACTACGGGGCTGGGTGGGCATCTTGTCGCAGTGACGAATAGCGGCGGGTTGCAGAGTTTTTATACTGCGACGCCGGCGGGGTTGAGCGTGCTGGCGGAACAGAGCAATCTGAGCCTGAGTCTGCAGGGAATTTATAACGCAGGGCCGGGGCTGACCAGCTTTGCGGTTGGGGACTTCAATGGAGATGGAGTGCTGGATGTTGCGGTGGACTCGCCGGAGGGAGTCGCGATTCTGCTGGGGAACGCGGATGGGAGCATGGGAGGATCGCGGGCGTTTGCAGCGGGCAAGCCTGCGCTGAGTGGGGTCCTAGGGGATTTTAGCGGCTCGGGGGATCTGGATGAGGTGGTGAATGTTGCGGCGACCCAGGCGCTGTTGCTGCATGGGAATGGCGATGGGACGTTTGCATCGCAGGTGACCCCGACGACAATACAGGCGAATGTTGTCGCGACTGGGGTGAAAGCAGGAAGTCTGCCGGGAGTTATTCAGATTCCAGGTATGGTGCAGGCGGCGGTGGTGACGGCAGACCTGGATGGGGACGGATATGGGGATGTGCTCATCGCGTATGACAATGTGAGCGCGGATCATGCTCATCCGACGGCTGCGGCGGCAAATGCGATTTATATCTGGTATGGCAGGAGCGATGGGACGTTCGCCTTTCCGGTGGTGATGGTGCCTTCGCGGAATTTCTATCAGGTGGTCGCCGTGGATTTCAATGGCGATGGACGTCCGGATTTGGTGATGAGTGACGGTTATGTGGTGAGTGTTCAGGCGAATCTGGGGGGGCGCGCGTGGGGGCCGGAAGTACACTCACTGGCGGGGATGGGGATCAATTCGATCTCGGCTGGAGATGTGAACAAGGATGGATTTACGGACCTGGTGATTGCGAATGGCGGGGTGGTGCTGGCGAATGCCGTGGCTGGACAGCAGGGGGCGGCGGCTCCTGCTGTGAATACGGGCGGGATTACGGTGTTGCTGAATACGGGCGTGACGATGATTCCGACGACGACTGTGTTGACGATTGCTCCGCCGCTAACGATTACGTTTGGGCAGGTGGTGAGCGGGACCGCGCAGGTAACAGCGAGCGATGGCAGCCTACCGACGGGGACAATTAGTTTTTATGATGGGACGACGAATCTTTGTACGATTGCGGTAGCTCCATCAGCGGGTTGCGCTACGAGTGCTGGGGCTGGGTTTGCTGTGGGGACGCATGTGCTGACGGCGGTTTATTCGGGGGATGCTACGCATCTGCCTTCGACTTCGGCTCCTGTGACCGTGGTTGTGATGGCAGCGGCGACGAAGGCGCAGACGACGACGATGCTGACGTCGAGCCTGGATCCGGCCACGAGTGGGCAGAGTGTGACGTTTACGGCAAACGTGGTGACGGCAGGCTCGACTGCTGCGCCGACGGGAGTGGTTACGTTTCTGGATGGAAGCACAGTGCTGGGGACGAAGACGCTGGTTGGTTCCGGTGTGGCTAGCTTTAGCACTTCTTCGTTGAGCGTGGGGGCTCATGCGATTACGGCCAGTTATGCGGGGGATGCCAACTCGGGGGCCAGTGTCTCTAGTGTTCTGACGGAGACAGTGAATGGAACGGCTGCGGTTGTGGGCGGGTTCAGCGTTTCAGTGACGGGTGCGGCTATGGTTGGTGTTGGCAGTGTCGCGAATTTGCAGGTGGCGGTGGCTCCGCAGGCCGGCAATATGCAGGCGGTGCAGTTGTCGTGCGCGGATCTGCCGTCAGAGTCGGCATGTACGTTTGCGGCACACACGATTCCCGCAGGGGGTGGAACGACGACGCTCGAGTTGAGTACGATGGCTCCGCGTTCTTGTGATGTGGCTAATTCTGAATCGCAGACTGCTGGGTTGCCTTTCGGCGGGATGACTGTTGCGGCGTTGCTTGTGCTTTTTGCTCCGGATAAGCGGCGGTGGATTAAGGGTTTGCTGGTGACGCTGATTGCGGTTTGCGGGATGGTTGCTTTGAGTGGATGCGGAGCTTGTACGGACCTGGGGACGAAGCCGGGGAGTTATACGATTCGGGTGATTGGGACTTCGGGTGCGAATGTTGTGACGACGAAGGTGCAGGTGACGGTGACGCCTTAGCAGGCGGATTGTGAAGAGAAGGTACGGGGGATAAAGCCTTTTTTGCAAATACTTTCGTAGGGCTACAGCGCTACGCTTGATCTCGAAGACAGCGGCAAATCAAAGAGGCGGCATGGAGCCGCCTCTTTGATTTGTGTGGCTGGTTCAGGCGTAGATGCCGCGTTGCTTTGTGGTGTAGGCTACGCGGTCGATGGCTAGCATGTAGGCTGCGATGCGGTTGTTGACGCCGTGGGTTCTGGCGTAGGTGACGACGTCGTGGAAGCTCTCGGTCATGATGTTGTCGAGGCGCTGGTTGACCTCGGCCTCGGTCCAGAAGTAACCCATGCGGTCTTGCACCCACTCAAAGTAGCTGGTGGTGACGCCGCCGGCGTTGGCGAGGATGTCAGGGATGATGAAGACACGCTTGTCGGCGAGGATCTCGTCGGCGATGGTGGTGGTGGGGCCGTTGGCGCCTTCGCAGAGGATCTTGCAGCGGATGCGGTCTGCGTTGCGGCTGGTGATGACGTTTTCGGTGGCTGCGGGGATGAGGATCTCGCAGTTGTAGGTGAGGAGGTCGTGCTTGTCGGCGGCCTCGGCCTCGGTAAAACCGTTGATGGTGCCGGCTTTTTTCCGGTGCTCGATGAGGGCGCGGATGTCGATGCCGTTCTTGTTGTAGAGGCCGCCGTCGTACTCGGCGATGCCGATGACGGTGTAGCCCTTTTCGTGGAGGAGCTTGGCGGAGTTGGAGCCGACGTTGCCGAAGCCCTGGATAATAACGCGGGTGCCTTCGATAGACATGCCGAGATGCTTCATCGCCTCGTCGCAGACTACGGAGACGCCGCGACCGGTGGCTTCTTTGCGTCCGCGCGAGCCCCCGAGGTTGACGGGCTTGCCGGTGACGACGGCGTTGACGGTCTGACGCTGATGCATAGAGTAGGTGTCCATGATCCAGGCCATGGTCTGCTCGTCGGTGCCCACGTCTGGGGCGGGGACGTCTTTTTCGGGTCCGATGAATTCGATGAGCTCGGCGGTGTAACGGCGGGTCATGCGTTCGAGTTCGCCCTGAGACATTTTTTTGGGGTCGCAGATGACGCCGCCCTTGGCTCCGCCGAAGGGGATGTTAACGACGGCGCACTTCCAGGTCATCCAGGAGGCGAGTGCGCGGACTTCGTCGAGGGAGACGTCGGGTGCGTAGCGGATGCCGCCCTTGGCCGGGCCACGGGCGACGGAGTGCTGGACACGGTAGCCGGTGAATACTTCGATGGAGCCATCGTCCATGCCGACGGGGATGTGGACGATGAGTTCGCGGGAGGGGTAGCGGAGAACCTTCCAGATGCCGGGGTCGAGGTTGAGTTTGGTTGCGGCGAAGTCAAATCGAGCGGCTTGTGCTTCCCAGGGGTTTGTCTCCTGCTCGAGTGTGAGAGTCTGCATTTTGTGTTCCCTTTTTTCTGTTGCTGGTATCAGCGATTCTCCGGCCATCGTTTGCCTCCACTCCTGGAAGCAAGGATACGCTTGAGCCAGACCGGTCTGTGGCCAAACTCGAGGAGTATAGGCTGGCGGAGAGACGATGCGCAATCGAACGAACGGGGGAGATAACCACTTTTCTGACCGGCGGGTCAAGGGCTGAAAGGCATTCTACTGGTGGGAGTTATGATGTTATTGCATGCCCTCTTTTGATTCCAATACCTTGCCCTCGGCGCGTGAATTTCTGGCATTAAGTCGCAAGCACTCGCTGGTGCCCGTTTATCGCACAGTGACGGCAGATCTGGAGACGCCGGTGTCGGCGTTTCTGCGGATTGCTGCGGAGGAGCCGGAGGCCTTTCTGCTGGAGTCGGTAGAGGGCGGCGAGCATGTGGGGCGGTACACGTTTATTGGAGTGCAGCCTTACAAGAAGATGGTGGCTCGGGGCCGGCAGATTTCGGTTCGCGAGGGGCGGCGCGAGAGTGTGTTTGATGGCGATATTTTTGAGGAGTTGAAGAAGGCTCTGAGTGGACATACTCCGGCACGATTGCCGGGACTGCCTCCGTTTACTGCTGGTGCTGTGGGATTTTTTGCTTACGATGTGGTGCGGCAGATTGAACGGCTGCCTTCGGTGGCGAAAGATGAGCTGGGAGTGCCGGATGCTTGCTTGATGTTCTTCGATCAGGTGCTGGCGTTCGATCATGTGAAGAAAGAGATCTACCTGATGGTGATGGCGGATCTTGCGCGTGAGGGGCGTGACGGGGCGTATGAACGCGCGGTGCGGCGGCTCAACAAACTGGAGAAGCGGCTGGCTGCGGCTTTGCCGGTGCGGCGGAAGAAGAAGGCGCTGGGGAAGTTGAAGGTTTCGTCGCGGACTGCGAAGGCGGCGTTTTTGAAGGCGGTGGAGAAGACGAAGGAGTACATCGCTTCAGGGGATGTGTTTCAGTGTGTGCTGTCGCAGCGGTTCGATTGCGTGCCGGGAGTGGATGCGTTTGAGATTTATCGGGCGCTGCGGATTGTGAATCCTTCGCCTTATATGTACTTTTTGCGGTTTGGGCTGGAGGAGGGAAAGAGCAAAGGCAAAAAGCAGGTCCTCCCCCTTCGGCAAGCTCAGGGGAAGGATGACAACAAAAAAAAGAAGCCTTCGGTGGCGCATATTGTGGGGTCTTCGCCGGAGCTGCTGGTGCGTGTGCATGGGCGGGATGTGGAGTATCGGCCGATTGCGGGGACGCGGCCTCGTAGTGCGGATGAGGCGGAGGATCGGGCGCTCGCTGACGATATGCGCAGCGATGAGAAGGAGGTCGCCGAGCATGTGATGCTGGTGGACCTGGGGCGGAATGATGTTGGGCGGGTGAGTGAGTTTGGGTCGGTGAAGGTGAAAGAGCTGATGGTGGTGGAGCGGTATAGCCATGTGATGCATATGGTGAGTTCGCTGGAGGGGAAGCTGCGTGCGGGCTTGAATGCTATTGATGCGTTGCGGGCTTGTTTTCCTGCGGGGACGCTGAGTGGGGCTCCGAAGATTCGGGCGATGGAGATTATTGAGGAGTTGGAGCCGGCTCGGCGTGGGGTTTATGGCGGGAGCGTGCTGTATGCGGACTTCAGCGGGAATCTGGATTCGTGCATTGCGATTCGCACGCTGTATATGAATGGCGAGCAGGGGCACTTTCAGGCGGGGGCGGGGATTGTGGCGGACTCGGTGCCGGAGAAGGAGTTTGAGGAGTCGGTGAATAAGGCACGGGCTGTGGTTCGGGCGATTGAGCGGGCGCGCGGTGATTTGCGTTAGTGTCTGTAATTCAATTCGTTCAAGTTCCGTTCTCGGAATTTTGCCTGTCCAAATAACCCGCTTGCCATTAATTAGGCTTTGAGGACTGAATGCGGGATTGCGGAGCCGACAGACATATATCTCGAAATTGAGGCTGGATTTGCTCCACCGGACCGACCTGACCTTTGGTAAGCAAAACAATCGCGAGTGCCGGATCATCTTCCCGTAAATCAGAAAAGACTTCAGACACTTCTCTGTAGGCCAACCTTTCGTCCGCGGCAAAGAATAGAACTTGTTCTTGACGTGTTGCCATGATCTCAGCGATTTTTCGGCGAAGATCATTTTCAACGGGCAACTGGGCAGCATTCACGAAGCTGCTGTGGTCTTGTTTGTAGCGGACAAATATCTCTCGCCCGTCGCCCCGTTCCATCTCTTCCTGATGCGTGCATTGATGTGACAATATGACAGGAATTCCTTCTAAAGGACTGTATTCCTTTGTTAGTACACTAGAGGCCATCAATAGTGACCCAAACACTAAAGCCAGCCCGAGCAAATCTCCGGCACCTGTCGTCATAACCTAATAGACACCAGTGACATTCCTTTGGTTCCGCGCTGCGTACAGAATCGCATTGGCTTGGACCGGGCGAGTTGCGGCATGATGTCTGTGGGTGGACCGTTCGAAGCGTAGAATTTAAGTTGATATGGTTTTTGTTCTCGACAACTACGATTCGTTTACTTACAACCTGGTTCAGTACATGGGTGAGCTGGGCGCGGAGATGGTGATTCGGCGCAATGATGAGCTGACACCGGCTGAGGTGGAGGCTTTGCGGCCGGAGCGGATTGTGATCTCGCCGGGGCCTTGTACGCCGCAGGATGCGGGGATTTCGATTGAGTTGATTAAGCACTTTGCGAAGGCGAAGCGGCGGGTGCCGATTCTGGGAGTTTGTCTGGGGCATCAGGCGATTGGGGCGGCGTTCGGTGGGAATGTGGTGCGCGCGGCGAAGCTGATGCATGGCAAGACGAGCGAAGTGACGCACGATGGGCGGACGATTTTTGCGGGGATTCCTTCGGGGATGACTTGTACGCGGTACCACTCGCTGATTGTGGCGGAGGAGGGGCTGCCGGAGGAGTTGGAGGTTTCGGCTCGGACGGTTTCAGAGAGACCGGGGGATGGCGGGACGATTATGGCTCTGCGGCATCGCGAGCTGCCGATTGAGGGTGTCCAGTTCCATCCGGAGAGCGTGCTGACGAAGGATGGGAAGAAGCTGATTGAGAATTTTTTGATGATGTAGTGGGCTTGGAGCATTCTCATCGACAGATAGGAGCGTTGCGCTTCGAGCAAAATACAGGGGTTCTTCGCTCCGCTCAGAATGACACCTCCATTGCTATGCCTGAAGATGCCTAGGGGCGTTTGCAGTCTACGCCGAGGCAGTCTTTCCAGCGATAGTCGGATTCGACTTCTTTGAAGTGTGGATCGGGGGAGTCGCCCATCCGGGCGCGGCGGATGTCGGTGAAGCCGGCTTCGGCGAGCTGCTCGGCCATGCCTTTGTAGTCCCACATCCAGAAGTGGCGGGCTCGTCCGAAGACGGCGGCGGGGATTGCTTTGAGGCCGCGTGGAGTGGAGGTTTCGCCTAGCCAGCTCTCCTGCATGAAGCGGGAGCAGGCCGCGGGGGTGGGGTCGTTGGTGTAGAGACCGATGAGTTGCTCGAGGTCGGGGAGGACGAAGCGAAAGGTGCCGCCGGGGCGGAGATAGGTGAAGACGTTGCGGAGGGTGGCGCGGAACTCGTCGAGGCTCAAGTGCTCGAGGACGTGGGAGCAGTAGACAGCTTCGGCGGATTGCGGAGCGATGGGAAGACCTTTGATGACATCGCCGTAGAGGATGTTTCTGGGGTACGGCGGGAAGCCTTTTTTTACGAGCAGCGGAGTGAGGAACGCGAGGCGGCTTTGCAGCCAGAATGCGGGACCGGCATCGAAGTTTTGCCAGGTTTCAGGAGCACACGTACCGCACCCAAACTGCACGTACTTGTGATCCATAGGCCGTATTATTACATAGCGTAGACGATGGCTCGGCGTTGGGATCTGGGCCGGGCGGACTGCGTTTGTGAAGGCGTTGATGGCATCGAGGGCGAGATGAGGGTTCGACAATTCAGTGTTTGGCAGCTCTCGTTTCTCTTCGCAGGGTTGTCGATGGCGCAGGCGCAGGATCAGCCGATTGGGACGGTGGGGATACAGAATGCCGCGGTCGCAGGCGCGCTGGAGGTGAGCAACGGGCGAGCCGTGCTGGTGGGAAATACGACAGTGACGGCGCGGGATCGCACGGCTGAGGTGGAATTGAAACGCGGCGGCGTAGTGCGTGTGTGTGCGACGACCGGATTGCATGTAACTGCCGGAAAGAGTGCCGATGGCGCGGCTCCGTTGATGCTGGCGCTCGATCGCGGGGCGATTGAGGTGCAGATGGCGGCGACGGCTCGCGATGTGGTGACGACGCCGGACCTGCGGTTCACGATGCTCGGCGATGGGCCGCTCGACCTGCAGCTTCGCGTGACACGGAATGGCGATACGTGTGTTGAGAATCGTGGAGCGACGGCACCGGTGCTGAATGTTGCGGATCAGTTTGGCGAAGGGACGTATGAGCTGAAGGCTGGGCAGCACGTGTTGTTTGAACATGGCAGCTTGAAGGAAGTGGTGGACTATGAGAACTCGGCGTGCGGGTGTCCGCCGGATCCGACGATGTCGGTTGCGGATGCGATGATCGGCTCGCCGGGAGGTGGCGATGCAGCGAAGACTGCGGCGGAGCAACATCCGTTTCCTGCGGCCGTGAGTGCGGGATTGAAGCCCGCGACGGTTCCGCCGGTTTCTACCGGGGCGACGCATACTCAGGTCACGGCGGCGTTGAACTCGGGTGATGGCGGAGATACTTTGGCGGCGATCAAGGCTTCGGAGGATTCGGAGGCTTCGGAGGATTCGAGTGCTGCGGCGGAGGGCCCTGCTGCGAATGCGACGAGTCAGACGGCTCCGGCTGCGCCATCTTCGAAGAATCCGTTTCGCGCGGTGGGGCGTTTTTTCAAGCGTCTTTTTGGCGGTGGATAGGGTTGCGCAGCTCGGCTCGAACGAGCTTAAGGGCTATTGGTTGAGCTACAATAAAAGGGTTGCGAGCTGATTGGCAGGACGCCTGCGCGCTCGCCGACACATTCTCAAACACAGCTGAATTCAGCGCAGATTAGGGGTTTTTATGTCGATTCCCGCAACGCAGATGCGCCCGGGCATGATTATCAAGTTCAAGGACGACCTTCACCTGGTGTTCTCTGTGGAGCACCGGACGCCGGGAAATCTCAGGGCGTTTATCCAGGCAAAGCTGCGCAACGTTCGTACCGGCGCAATGTTTATTGAGCGGTTCCGCTCGCCTGATCCGATCGAGCGTGTGATCGTCGATGAAGTGAAGATGGAGTTCCTCTACAGCGATGGGGACGAGTACTACTTCATGGACGAGAGCTTCGAACAGACAATGTTGAAGCGCGATACGCTGGGCGATGCGGTGGAGTATCTGATGCCGAATCTATCGATCAGCGTTAGCTTTCATGATGGCAAGGCTGTCGGCATCGAGCTGCCGGGCGTTGTAGAGATGACTGTGGTGGAGACGGAGCCGGGGATCAAGTCGGCTACGGCTTCTTCGGTGACCAAGCCTGCGAAGCTTGAGACTGGGCTGGTGGTGCAGGTGCCTCCGTTCATCAATGAGGGCGAGAAGATTCGCGTGGATACGGCTGAAGGCGCTTATATGAGCCGCGCGTAACGAAAATATTCTGACGATGAATCGCGCTGACCTGCAGAGATTGTCCAATGTCAGAATTCGCGAGGCCAAGATTCTTTTCTCGGCGGGCGAGTATAGCGGTGCATACTATTTGGCAGGGTATGCGTTGGAGTGTGCTCTGAAGGCGTGTTTCGCGAAGAAGGTTAAGAAGTACGACTTTCCCGACAAAAACATGAGAAAGATTTTCATCCATGCACCGACCGAACTTGTCGTGTGGGCTAATCTAAAAGATGAATTGCTGGCAGCCAGACAAACAAGCTCAAAATTCGCCGCTGGGTGGGACGTTGTATGCAAGTGGACGGAAGAGAGCCGTTATTCTTCTGTACTGACGAAGAACGATGCCGAGGAGATTATCGACGCGCTTGTGAGAAGAAAGGATGGAGTGCTGCCATGGATCAAGCGATACTGGTAGGACCTGACATTGAGGTTGGCCGTGAAGTTTTGGCCGCCCTTGATGAGGCCAATATCAAACACATCGTAGCCCTTCTGACCGTCTTTCCTGAGTACAGCGACTGGAGGCTGGTTCTTTCATCTCCCTCTCTCGATCAAGCTCATCTGCTTAAAGCACATGAGCGAGTGGCCGAAATTTTGGGGGGGCGCTACGTCTACAGATTGCCAGTGATTATGATCTTGCCGACAAAAGATCCGTTCATCCGCGAACTTCGCAAGGTATTCGGCAAGACGAAGGATGTGGCAGGCATGCGGCTGGGAGGACAGATGATCGGCAACCGCTTTATCGATAATGCTTATGTCTACCGGATTCAGTAAATAGCCATGGTGTGCCATTACCTCGTCAAAGGCCGCGTGCAGGGCGTTGGGTTTCGCTGGTTTGTGCAGCGGGAGGCGGCGGAGATTGGGCTTCGCGGGTGGGTTCGGAACACTGAGGATGGACATGTGGAGATCGTTGCGGCGGGGAGTTCTGAGGACCTTGCCGAGTTGAAAGATGCGCTGCATAAGGGATCGCGCGGCAGCCGTGTGGATGCTGTTGTGGAAGATGAGTTGGCCGAGAGCGAAGGTGAGAAGCTTGGGCCGTTTGAGATTGAAGGAGCCTGGTAAGGACTGATGACACTGCCGATTAGTTGTGAACCGCTGAAGACGTTGATCCGCACGGTACCGGATTTTCCGAAGCCTGGGATTTTGTTCTATGACATTACGACCGTGCTGAAGGATAAGGCGGGGTTTGCGACGCTGATCGATGCGTTTGCGCAGTATTACATCGGCAAGGAGATCGACCTTGTGCTGGGAATCGAGGCGCGTGGGTTCATCTTTGGGCCGGCGCTGGCTTACCGGTTGAATGCTGGGTTTGTTCCGGTGCGGAAGCCGAAGAAACTGCCGGCGACGGTGGCTCGGGTGAACTACGACCTGGAGTATGGCACTGATTCGCTAGAGATTCATGTGGACGCGATTGAGCCGGGGCAGCGGGTGGTGATTGTGGACGATCTGCTGGCTACCGGCGGGACGATGCAGGCTACGGTGCAGCTTGTGCGGCAGTTGGGTGGCGTGATTGCGGGAATTGGATTCGCGATTGAACTGGATTTTCTGAAGGGGCGGGAGAAGTTTCAAGGTTACGATGTGCTGAGCTTGCTGCACTATGACGAGTAATCGGGGACTCAGAATCAAATTTTTGTGGCTTGCAGTGTCGGCTGCTCTTGCAGGGCAAGCGGGTGCGCAGGATACGGCGGCACTGATGGATCGATTGCACCGCGCGAGTACTGTCAATGCAATTGACGATCCACAGTTAAAACCTTGGCATCTGAAGTTGAGCTTTCAATTGTTCGACGCAAAGGGTAAACCGGCCGAACGGGGGACAATTGAGGAGTGGTGGTCCGGACCGTCGATACATAAGACGGTTTATACGAGTCCCTCGTATACGAGCACGGAGATCAAAACGAAGGATGGCTTGTACCGTACCAAAGGGATGCCGTCTGTACCAAGCCTGGTGGCACTGGTTCTTCGACAGGTTGTGAACCCGATGCCGGACGAGAAGGATATTGCGGATTCGACGCCCGATTTACGGAAGGAGACCATGGGTAAGGTTCCGATGGATTGCATCATGCTCGCGCAAGCTATCAAGAACGTCGCCAATCCTCCGCTTGGTCTGTTCCCGACGTACTGTTTTGATCACGATAAAGATTCCCTGCGTGTTAGCTACGATTTCGGCTCGCAGTTAACTGCAAGAAATCGAATCGGCACGTTTCAAGGACGACAGGTTGTCATCGATCAAACGACGATTCTCGGATCTGTCGATGCGATCACTGGACATGTCGAGTCGTTAGAGACGGTCTCTCTCGCCGAGAGCGAAATGACGCCGTCGACGGATCTCAGGAAGATCGATTCTGACCCAGTTCGGGCTGCGTCGGGCGTTGTAGCCGGCTTAAAGATTGCGGGGCCACCGCCTATTTATCCTGAAAGTGCGAAGATAATGCACATTTCCGGCACAGTCATCCTCAAGGCACGCATTGGAACCGATGGCCGGATCCATTTCCTACAGGTAGTTTCAACTCCAGATGCAGACCTGGCGATCTCATCGCTTGCTGCAGTACGGCAATGGACCTACAAACCTTATCTGCTAAATGGCGAACCGGTTGAAGTCGACACGCAAATTACAGTGAACTTCGCTTTTGGAAACTGAAATCACGAATAAGAGATTTCAAGGAGAGGGACTATGAAGTCGTTTGGATATGCTGCACATGATAAGGTTGCGCCGCTGGCGCCGTTTCGTTTTGATCGTCGCGATCCGGGCGTGAGTGATGTGGTGGTGGAGATTGCTTATTGCGGGATCTGTCACTCGGATATTCATCAGGTGCGGGATGAGTGGGGTGGATCGATCTATCCGATGGTGCCGGGGCACGAGATTGTCGGGCGCGTGACGAAGGCTGGCTCGGCGGTGAAGAAGTTCAAAGAGGGTGATCTCGCGGGCGTTGGCGTGATGGTGGATTCGTGCCGCGTGTGCGCGAACTGCAAGGCCGGGGAAGAGGCCTATTGCGAGAAGGGTATGGTGGGGACGTACAACGCACGGGATTACAACGGTCAGCTTACGTTTGGCGGGTACTCAAACAATATTGTGGTGGATGAGCGGTATGTTCATTCGATCTCGCCGAAGCTGAATCTTGCGGCGGTGGCTCCGCTGTTGTGTGCGGGGATTACGACTTACTCGCCGCTCAAGTTTTGGAAGGTGGGCAAGGGCAAGAAGGTTGGGGTTGTGGGCCTGGGCGGGCTGGGGCACATGGGGTTGAAGTTTGCTCATTCGATGGGCGCGGAGGTGGTGCAGTTTACGACTTCGGCGAGCAAGATCGATGATGCGAAGAAGCTGGGCGCCGATGAGGTTGTGGTGACGAAGGATGCCGCGGCCGTCGCGAAGCATAAGGGGACGTTCGATTTTATTCTCGATTGTGTTTCTGCTCCGCATGATGTGAATCAGTATCTCGACCTGCTGCGGCTGAATGGGACGATGTGTCTGGTTGGGTTGCCGGATGCTCCGGTGGCGATCTCTCCGTTTGCGATCATTACGAATCGGAGATCGTTTTCAGGATCGATGATCGGCGGGATGGCGGAGACGCAGGGGATGCTGGATTACTGCGCGGATCATGGGATTGTATCGGAGATTGAGATGACCTCGATCGATAAGTTGACTGAGGCTTACGAGCGCGTGGTGAAGGCGGATGTGAAGTACCGGTTTGTGATTGATATGGCTACGCTGCCGAAGAGTTGATCCGCCTGTTTTAGCACCAGGAATAAACGCAGGTCCTTCGACTGCGCCTCGCGCGATGAGACTGGGAGAGGCTCCGCTCAGGATGACACCTCTTCTTTATTTCTTTATTTTGTCCCCGCTCCACTCTGCCCTAGACGAAGAGGGAGTAGAGGGGTGAATCGAGCGGAACCGTCTGGGTGGGGCCGGTGAGTTTTCCCGTTGCGGCGTCGCGGCGGAAGATGGTGACAGCCGCCGAGTCCTGGTTGCCGCAGAGGAGCCACTGGGCGGTGGGGTCGAGAGTGAAGTGACGCGGGGTTTTGCCGCCGCAGGAGATGCGCTGGACGAGGTCGAGCTTGCCGTCTCTGGCACGGATGGAGAAGACGACGAGCGAGTCTTCGCCGCGGTTGCTGGCGTAGAGGAAGAGGCCGTCGGGCGAGATGGCTAGCTCTGCGGCAGTGTTCTTTTCGGCGGGGAATTCGGGTGCGATGGTCTTGACTGGGGTGTTTGTGTTGACGAGGAGACCCTGAGGGGTGTCTGCGAAACGTGTCGCCGTCCAGAGGTAGTGATCGAGGGTGGAATCGATCTCATTGATACCGTAGACCCAGCGGCCGTTGGGATGGAAGGCGACGTGACGCGGGCCGCAGCCGGGGCGATCGTTGGCGAAGGTCCTGGGGTCGGAGAGCTGGCCGGTTTCGGGGTTGGTCGTGAAGACGGTGATGTGATCGGTGCCGAGATCGCAGACGAGGAGGAAACGATTGTCGGGTGAAAGGGTGGTGCAATGGGGGTGAGGCTGGTCCTGGCGGGTTGAGTTGGGACCGAGGGCTCCGAACTTATGGTGGTCTTTGAAGTTGATGCGGTGCCGGTGGTGGTGTCGAAGTGGGATTGATAGATGCCCTTGCTGATGCCTTTGGACGTGTCGGTGCCGATGTAGACGGTGAGCGGCGGTGGTGGGGCGACGGGTTTCTTCTTGCGGAAGGGCCATGTGACTTCGGCGCGCGCCGAAGCCGCAAATGCCGGAAGGATATAGAGGAATCTACGGCGGGTGAACATGGGCCAATTTCCTGGGAGACTATGCTGGTTCGCCTGGAAGGTGGATCCCCATCTCGTCTTCTGGCCGGATGTCGGCGTTGATGACAGGGAGACTGGGAAGAAGATCGGTGCGGCCAACCTCTTTGACTACAGCGTTGGCGTGTTCGAGAACCTCATCGACGGTCATGGTGTACATCTCGCGTCCGTTGTCATAGCCGGACTGGATGGCATGCTGGAGATAGCGGCCGGCGGACTGGGCGGCGAGGTAGTCGGTGATGACGTAGCCGGTGCGGCGCTTCTGCTCGACCCAGGCGAGGTTGGGCATGGCGATCCAGACGGGACGGCCGTTGACGGCGAAGCGGATATCGGTGGCGTCGGCGTGGCGGGTGGCGATGGCGACGACAGTCCCCTTCCACTCGCAGTGGAGGTCTTCGCCGGTCCAGCGGTCGGTCACTTTGAAGTCTTCATACATGATTGATTCCAGCTTAGAGGAGTGTAAGAGGATGAGCAAGACTGGGTTACTACCGGATTTGTGCTCTATTCCCCGATGGTCCACAGAGATAACAGGTTAGAGGCATATACCACGTTAGGGACGGAGGTATAGGTTACCTTCGTAAGCTATTGAAAATCCTGCTGGCTTATGAAAGTTCCCCCGACTATTCTAGCCTTACATTACGGTGAGAGATGAACGTGCGTCGAACAGAAGCCGAAGCCGCTAGTCTCAGGGCGAATTGGACACGTGATTTACTGGACTCCCATCCAGAGCTTGAGTGCGAGGAACTGGTACAGCTTGCCGCTGCTATCTGTGGGACTCCGCTCGGCCTGGTGACTCTGCTGGATGAGAGGCATCAGTGGTTTCGTGCGTCCGAACACCTGAAGATGGGGGAGACTCCGCGGGAGGTTGCATTTTGTGCGCACGCGATCCGGGAGACTGGGCTGTTTCTGGTGAAGGATTCGCTGATGGATGCGCGGTTTGGGAACAATCCACTGGTCAATAGTGATCCGGCGATACGTTTTTTTGCGGGGGCGGGGCTGTTTACGTCGGATGGTGAGCCGATGGGAACGTTGAGTGTGGTGGATATGTCGCCGAAGATCCTAGGGCCGGAGCAGGCTAATGCGCTCGAGGTGCTGGGGCGGCAGGTGGCTGTGCGGCTAGAGGCGATGGTGCAGCGCAAGGTTCTGGCTGAAGCAATGGCAGAGAAGGACAGGGTCGCAGCCAATCTGCGGGTTAGCGAAGAGCTATTTCGGGCGTTTATGAATGCGAGCCCGTTTTTGAGCTACATCAAGGATGCGGCGGGGCGGTTGTTGTTTTATAACCGCAGCTTCGCGCAAAGGTTTGGGGTGAGCGAGTATGCGTGGCTGGGGCGGACGGATGAGCAGTTATGGTCGCGGAAGCTGACGAAGTCGGTGAGGACGCACGACCTGGAGGTGATGGCAGGCGGCAAGATGGTGGAGACCGAAGAGCATATCCGGAATTCGGACGGGACGGTGAGTTCGCTGCGGTCGTTTAAGTTTCCTTGTCATGATTCTGCCGGGAATGTGTTGTTGGCGGGTGTGGCGGTGGATGTTTCAGAAGAGGTGGCGCATCAGGTCGAGTTGGAACGGTATCACCGGGAGTTGGAGGAGGCAAACGATCAGCTGCGGAAGCTCGCTGTGACGGATGAGCTGACTGGTCTGCGGAATCGCAGGTCGTTTGAGGAAAGGCTGGTGATGGAGTTTTCGATGGCGCGCCGACGGAAGAGGGAACTTTCGGTGTTGCTGATCGATGTGGACAACTTCAAGACGATCAATGACCGGTGGGGTCATGCGGCGGGCGATGAGGTGCTGCGGCGGTTGGGGACGATTCTGCGGACGACGGTGCGCCTGCCTGATCTGCCTGCTCGTTATGGTGGTGAGGAGTTTGTGGTGCTGCTGCCGGAGAGCGGCGAAGAGAGTGCTATGGGGCTGGCTCGGCGTGTGATGCAGAGAGTGGCTGCTGAGGATTGGGATAATGAGCCGCTGACGATCAGCGTGGGGATGGCGGCGATGAACGAGTCGCTGGAGAGCGGGTTTCAGTTGGTGGAGTTGGCGGATGAGGCTCTGTATGCGGCTAAGCGGGCGGGTAAGAACCGCGTGATGGTGCATAGCGGTTAATCCTGCCGGACGGGCCCACTGCGCTCGGCCACCCCGCAAACCAAGACCTGTTTGCGGGGACCCCGGTTTGCGCGGCCACTTCGTGGCGGATATACCTTGTTTGGGTTTCGTTAGTTTCTTGGGCCCGACCGTTGGTCCGGAGAAAATGATCGTTCAATGCAAGAAGGCGCACCTTTTGGATGCGCCTTCTTTGCTTATGATTTGTTGCTGAAGTTTAGGCTTCGGCGCTGTGGTCGCCGGCTTC
Source organism: Edaphobacter sp. (assembly GCA_050012935.1). Lineage (GTDB taxonomy): Bacteria > Acidobacteriota > Terriglobia > Terriglobales > Acidobacteriaceae > Edaphobacter. The sequence goes on from JBEKGF010000017.1 coordinate 75,195, forward strand.
GCCTTCGCCACGCTCTTCTAATTGCTTGGCTAACTCTTCGCGCTTCTTGGTGCGGGCTTCGGCGCGCTTCTGAGCCTTCTCGTTGAGCTCATGCTCGGCACCTAGGAGCTCGATGTAAGCCATCTCGGCTGCGTCACCCTTGCGGGCTCCGAGGCGCGTGATGCGAAGGTAGCCACCCTGGCGTGCCGCGTAGCGCGGAGCTACGGTGGCGAAGAGGCGGTCGACCGACTCAGGTGTCATGAGGTAGGCTGCGGCCTGACGGCGGGCGTGCACGGTTCCCTGCTTGCCTAGGGTGATCATCTTCTCGATGAGTGGGCGGGTAGCCTTGCACTTGGTGATGGTGGTCTCGATGCGGTCGTTAAGGATGACCGAGGTGACGAGATTGCGCAGAACGGCGCGGCGGTGGCTGGTGTTGCGGCCTAGTTTGTATCCTGCAATTCGGTGACGCATGGTGGAATCTCCTTCGGTTCGGCCTTCTGGTCGATCCGGTACTTCTTTGAGGTTTCAGGGCTCAGGGCCCAGGGTTCAGAAAACGAACCTTACAGCTTTCGAAGAAGCGCGTACAGCATTTTGCTCACTTCTTCGGAGAGACGCATCGTTGCCTTGAGCGCCTCCGGATCACCGAAACCAAGTTCAGTAGCGATGATTATTTGCGTCTGGACTTCGAGAATGGAACCTCGGGCGATTGCAAGAAACTGCTTGTACTCACCGCGAGTGCCACGACCGTAGCCTTCCGCAATATTGCTTGCTACAGAGACGCCGGCTCGCCGTAACTGACTAGTGAGACCGTACATCTCTTCTTTAGGAAAACTCTCAGTGAGGCGGTAAACCGCCACACTTGCCTGGATGGCTCGTTGCCAGACCTGTAAATCACGGAATGAACTGCTCATCTTTATCCGTACGTTGCATAGTGGCCCAGAGACCAGAGTTTTCCATTCCCTGGTCCCTGAACCCTATTCCCTGCTGTTAGAAGTTCTCGGTCTCGGTGGGGAGCTCGAGGTCTTCGTCTTCGTCCTCTTCGTCCTCGTCGTCGAAGTTGCCGAAGCTGGCGGCGAGAGTGGCTGCGGGCAGGACGGAGGTGGGTCCGGGCTGCGGGTTGCCGTTCTCATCAATCTTCATGCCGAGGGAGAGGCCCATCTGCGCGAGGATTTCCTTGATCTCATTCAGGGACTTGCGGCCGAAGTTCTTGGTCTTGAGCATCTCGGCTTCGGTCTTCTGGATGAGCTCGCCGATGGTGGCGATGTTGGCGTTCTTGAGGCAGTTGTAGCTGCGGACGGAGAGCTCGAGCTCTTCGACGGAGCGGTTGAGGTTCTCGTTGCGCAGGGCAGGACCGTCGTGGCCGCTGTCGTGACCAGCTTCCATCTCCTCTTCAAAGTTGATGAAGATGGTCATGTGGTCCTTGAGCAGCTTCGCGGAGAGGCCGAGTGCGTCTGCGGGAAGCACGGTGCCGTTGGTCCAGATCTCGAGAGTCAGCTTGTCGTAGTCGGTGATCTGACCGAGACGGGCTGCTTCGACGAGATAGTTGACCTTGCGGACCGGGGAGTGGACGGAGTCGACTGGGATGAAGCCTAGGCCGAGGTCGCCGTCAAAGTTCTTGTCGGCCGAGATGTAGCCACGGCCGCGCTTGAGGCGCATCTCCATGTCAATCTTGCCGCCTTCGCTGACGGTGCAGATGTAAACGTCCTTGTCGAGGATCTCGACGTCGCCGTCGGCTTCGATCATGCCGGACGTGATGACGCCTGCTGCGTCGGAGCGGAGATAGAGAGCCTTGGGACCTTCGCCTGCGAGCTTGAAGGGAATCTGCTTGAGGTTCAGGATGATGTCGGTTGCGTCTTCGACGACGCCGGTGATCGATTGGAACTCGTGCAGGACGCCTTCGATGCGGACGGCGGTTACGGCTGCGCCTTCGATGGACGACAGCAGGGTGCGGCGAAGGGCGTTGCCGATGGTGGTGCCGAAGCCGCGCTCAAAGGGCTGCGCGGAGAACTTGCCGTACTTGTCGGTGATTGTTTCGGTGTCGACTGCGAGACGCTTGGGTTTTTGAAAACCTCTCCAAAGCATGTGTTTCTCCTTTATCCGTCCTAGCCGCGATGCATTCTGCGGACTGGCGGGTGGTGCGGTTGCGGGTTAGGTTGTGTACAGCTATAGGACTCGAGCTATGAGCTTTGAGTCTCCAGGGTTTGCATTCGCGACGCAGCGAAGAACAAATACGGGGGTTCTTCGCTGCGCTCAGAATGACAAGCTTTTCAATGTAACCGTGAACGCTACGATTACTTCGAGTAGAGTTCGACGATGAGCTGCTCGTTGACGGGCAGGTTGACGTCTTCGCGCTTCGGCAGGGCGATGATCTTGCCGGAGAGGTTGTCGCGGTTGATGTCGATCCAGGTGACCTGGTTCTGACCGGCGGCGAAGTTCTTTGCCTCTTCGAACTGGGGCAGAGTCTTCGAACCCTCGCGTATGGCGATCTCGTCGCCGACCTTGACCTGGAAGGACGGGATGTTGACCTTGCGGCCGTTGACCTGAAGGTGACCGTGACGAACGACCTGACGGGCCTGACGGCGGCTCATTGCAAAGCCGAGGCGGTAGGCGACGTTGTCGAGGCGGGTCTCAAGCTGCTGGAGCAGGAGTTCGCCGGTGACGCCGGTCTTGTTGGAGGCCTTCTGGTAGTAGGCGCGGAACTGGGTCTCGAGAGTGAAGTAGATGCGCTTGGCTTTCTGCTTCTCACGGAGCTGGAGACCGTAGCCTACGACCTTCTTGACCTTGCGGGACTGGCCGTGCTGGCCGGGGGGGAAGTTGCGCTTCTCGACGGGGCATTTTTCAGAGAAGCACTTGGCTCCCTTGAGGAAGAGTTTTGTTCCGTCGCGGCGGCAGAGGCGGCAGACGGGTCCAGTGTAACGTGCCATTTTATTGCTCCTATATCCAACTTCGGGTGTCGATCGTTTTACACGCTGGCTGCGCTTCTTCGCGATCCGGTTGATACGAGGGTTGAGGGTCCAGAGCTCAGGGATCAGAGGGCTAAAAAGCTCTCTGATCCCTGGGCCCTGAACCCTGACTAGTTATACGCGGCGGCGCTTGGGCGGACGGCAGCCGTTGTGCGGCATGGGCGTAACGTCGCGGATGCTGCGCACCTCGATGCCGGCGGTTGCGAGAGCGCGGATCGCGGATTCACGGCCGGAGCCGGGACCGGAGACGCGCACATCGACCGAGCGGACGCCGTGGTCGCGGGCTGCGTTGGCTGCACCGACGGCGGCCTGCTGCGCGGCGAACGGAGTGCCCTTGCGGGAGCCGCGGAAGCCGAGCGAGCCGGACGACTTCCAGCTGAGCGTGTTGCCCACCTGGTCGGTGATGGTGACGATGGTGTTGTTGAACGAGGCCTGAATGAAGACGAGGCCAAATGGAACGTTCTTGCGTTCGCGCTTCTTGAACTTCTTGTTCTTGCCGGGCTTTGCTGCTGCCTTGGTGTTCTGTGTCTTCGCCATGTCTTATTTCGTCGCTTTCTTCTTACCGGCAACGGTTCCCTTGCGCGGGCCTTTGCGGGTGCGAGCGTTGGTGTGGGTGCGCTGGCCACGAACAGGGAGGCTGCGGCGATGGCGGAGACCACGGTAGGACTGAATTTCGATGAGGCGCTTGATGTTGAGGGAGATGTCCTTGCGGAGATCGCCTTCGATCTGGCCCTCGGCTTCGATGACGTGACGGATGCGGTTCAGCGCGTCCTCGTCGAGCGTGCCGAGCTTCGCGAAGGGATCGACTTCAGCCTTTGCGAGGATCTTGGCGGCGCGAGAGTGGCCGATTCCGAAGATGTAGGTGAGACCGATGCGCGCCTGCTTGTTGCTCGGGACATCGACTCCAGCAATACGTGCCATAGGGTTCCTTTTCGGTTGGGCTCTGCGAACTGGTCGCAGCAGCGGGATTGGGGTCTTCGGTTGTTCCGGCGGGTTCGACGCAAGCCTTGATTTCGGCTAACTAGCCCGACGGGGCCGGTTGTTTCAAGTTGTCAGTGGTCAGATCTTAGTTGTCAGTAAAAACAACAACCAAAACTAGCCCTGGCGCTGCTTGTGCTTGGCGTTCTCGCAGATGACGCGAACGACGCCACGGCGGTGAATGACCTTGCACTTGTCACAGATTTTCTTTACTGAAGCACGGACCTTCATGGTGATTCCCTTCTTTTGTTACAACGTGGACCGATGGAACAAAGGCCATCCTGTTGGGGCATGACCTGAATGCCGAGCAGAGTCCTCGGCCTGCCTAGAAGCCAAAATGAAACCTGGCGATCCGGGAGGTAAAACAGTGTTTCCGTGTCTACTTGTAGCGGTAGACAATGCGGCCGCGGTTGAGGTCGTACGGGCTGAGCTCAATCGCGACGCGGTCGCCGGGGAGGATGCGGATGAAGTTTTTGCGCATGCGTCCGGAGACGTGAGCAAGGGCCTGGTGCTTGTTTTCAAGCTCGACCTTGAACATGGCATTGGGCAGGGTCTCAACGACCGTGGCCATCACTTCAATTGCATCTTCCTTCGACAAACGATCTCCTTTGAAAAGGTGGGAGGCTAAGCCTCTTCTTTTCCGTAACTTCTAATGGGCTGGAGTTTTTGACTTCAACCGTGGGTGCCATACTGCACACTTGCGCACACAGCATCTCTTATAGTAACCCAAATCCGCCCTTTTTTCTATAACCCGAATCCGCTCTTTTTAGCGAGTCAGGACCTGGGGGCCGTCTTTTGTTATGGCGACGGTGTGCTCGAAATGGGCGCTGTAGCTGCCGTCGACGGTTATGGCTGTCCAGCCGTCTTTGAGGACTCGGACTTCTGGGCCTCCGGCGTTGATCATGGGCTCGATGGCCAAGACCATGCCGGCTTTGAGACGGGGGCCTTTGCCTGCCGGGCCGAAGTTGGGGACCTGGGGGTCTTCGTGCATGGCGCGGCCGATACCGTGGCCGACGAACTCGCGGACGACGCCGAAGCCTTCGGCCTCGCAGATCTCCTGGACGGCGGCGGAGATATCGCCGAGGCGGCCTCCAACCTGGCACTGCTGGATAGCCCTTTCAAGGGAGGTCTGGGTTATTTCGAGGAGCCTGACGGTTTTGGGCGAGACCTGGCCGATGGGGTAGGTTACGGCAGCATCGGCGTAGTAGCCGTCGATGATAACGCCGCAGTCGATCGAGAGGATGTCGCCTTCTTTGAGGATGCGTTTGGCGTTGGGGATTCCGTGGACGACCTCGTCGTTGACTGAGGTGCAGAGGGCGGCGGGATAGCCGTGGTAGCCCTTGAAGGCCGGAATGGCGCCTAGTTCGGCGATCTTTTTGATGGCGATCTCTTCGAGGTCCATCGTCGAGGCGCCTGCGACGACGTGGGGCGCGATCGCGTTGTGGACCTGGCGGAGGGCCTTGCCGGAGATCCGCATTTTTTCGATCTCGCGCGGCGTTTTGATCATGATGGCCATAGGCAGTTAGATGCTTCTAGTGTTTCGACGTTCGGAGTCGCTTGAGGGAGGCTTCGATGGCTGCGGTGACCTGTTCGACTGATTGGTCGCCATTGATCTCTTCGAAGCGGCCCTGTCTGCGGTAGTGCTCGATGACGGGAGCTGTCTGGGTTTGAAAGGTCTTCATCCGCTCGGTGAAGACGGCCTCGGAGTCATCAGGACGCTGAACGAGATTTGAGCCATCGACGTCACAGATGCCTGAGACTACCGGCGGATTCGAATAGGTGTTGTAGATGCGGCCTGCGGGTGAGATGCGGCGGCCGGTGATGCGGTGGAGAAGCTGCTCGTAGTCGACGACGATGCTGATGGCAACAACGGGAAGAGTGGTCGAGCCCGAGGATAGTTGCGCGTCGAGCCAGGTCGCCTGGTTGAGGGTGCGCGGGAAACCGTCGAGGATATAGCCGCGGAGCGTGTCGGGCTGAGAGAGACGGTCGGCGACCATCTGGTTGACGAGATCGTCTGAGACGAGCGTGCCTTGATCGACGAGGACCTTCGCCTGCTTGCCGAGCGGGGTGCCTTTGGAGATATTGGCGCGCAGGATGTCGCCGGTGGAGATTTGAGGGATTCCATAGGCGGCCATGAGAGCTTTGGCCTGCGTGCCTTTGCCGACGCCGGGAGCGCCTAAAAGGAGAACCGGCCCGGGGAGAAAGTTGTTGTCTGCCGGGGCCGTCTCGGTTTCTGATGCTGTGTTAGTGGTCAAGGTGCTCAAATTCCCTACCAGCTCTTGCGACCACGAATGCGGCCGCTCTTGGGAGTGAAGCCGTCGTAGTGGCGCATGATGAGCTGCGATTCGATCTGCTGGACGGTGTCCATGGCAACGCCAACAACGATGAGCAGCGAGGTGCCGCCGAAGTAGAAGTTAACGCCGAGACCGTTGGTCACCCAGGAGGGGAAGTGATCAAAGATCGGGCCGATGAGCCAGAGGTGGTTGAAGTGAATTCCGCTGATGAGGAAGGTCGGAATGATGGTGATGATGATGAGGTAAAGGGCGCCGACCAGGGTGATGCGGGTGAGGACATCGTTGATGAAGTCGGCGGTGCGCTTGCCGGGGCGGATGCCGGGGATGAAGCCGCCGTACTTGCGCATGTTGTCGGCGATGTCGTCTGGGCGGAAGACGATGGAGATATAGAAGTAGGCGAAGAAGATGATGGCAGCGATTTGAAGGATCTCGTACCAGGGTTCGCCGGGAGCGATGGCGCGGAAGATCGGGCCGAAGAAGGCTGAGTCCTGGAGAGAGTAGCCGAAGATGTGAGCGCCGGAGAAGAGTAACGGGGCGGAGAGAATGGAGCTGGCGAAGATGACCGGCATGACGCCGCCGGAGTTGACCTTGAGGGGCAGGAAGGTGGACTGGCCGCCCATCATCTTGCGGCCGACGATGCGCTTGGCGTACTGGACGGGGATTCGGCGCTCGGAGCGCTCGACGAAGACGATGAAGGCGACAACGGCGATCATGCCGGCGACGAGAGCGATAACGGCGATGGGAGTAAGGGCTCCCCAGGCGCTGTCGCGGACCTTCTCGTAGAGGTTTTCGACGCCTCGGGGCAGGCCGACGACGATGCCGGCAAAGATAAGGAGGCTCATGCCGTTGCCGATGCCGCGCTCGGTGATCTGCTCACCCAGCCACATGATGAAGGCGGTGCCGGCGGTGAGTGTGATGACGCAGAGCGGAATAAAGGCGGCGCGGGAGATGGTGACCATCGACTGGCCGGTGCTGGTGTTGGTCAGCGTGAGCGCGATGGCGAAGGACTGTACGATGCCGAGAAGGACGGTGACGTAGCGGGTCCACTGCGTGATCTTGCGGCGGCCGAGCTCGCCTTCCTTCTGGAGCTTCGCGAGCGGCTCGTAGATGACGGTGAGGAGCTGGAAGATGATCGACGCCGTGATGTACGGCATGATGCCGAGGGCGAAGACGGTGAGCTTGCGGAGGTTTCCGCCGGAGAAGAGATCGACGAGGCCGAGGGCTGAGCCGGAGTTCTGATTGAAGAACTGGGCGAGCATATCGGCGTTGATACCGGGGGTGGGAATGTGCCCGCCGAGGCGGTAGACGGCCAACATGCCAAGCGTGAAGAGGACGCGCTTGCGGAGGTCGGGAATTCGGAAGATGTTTGCGATTTTCTCGAACATCGGGTGCTTGGAACCTCGGGGTGAGACTGTGTTCTGGTAAAACGGCGATGCGAGGGCGTGTGCCCTCGCCTGCCACTTTATTCTAAATGGTGCCTAGCCAATCAGGATGGCCTTGCCGCCAGCCTTCTCGATCGCTTCCTGAGCGGTCTTCGAGAACTTGTGCGCGTGGACGGTGACCGCGGTCTTGATCTCCCCGTTGTTGAGGACCTTGATGAGGCCATTCTTCTTGCGGAGGAGGCCAAGGGCAACGATCTTATCGAGGGTGAACTCGGAGATGTTTTCGGCGGCTGCAATCTCGGCGACGCGGTCGAGGCCGAGGACCTGGTATTCGACGCGGAAGATGTTGGTGAAGCCGCGCTTGGGCAGACGGCGGTGAAGGGGCATCTGGCCGCCTTCAAAGCCACGCATAAGGGAGGAGCCGGAGCGGGAGCCCTGACCCTTGTGTCCGCGGGTAGAAGTCTTACCCATACCCGAACCCATACCGCGGCCGACACGCTTCTTGTTTTCGTTCGCCTTTTTAGGGGCGCGGAGATTGGAGAGATTACGGATTGCCATTGTTTCCTCGCTTAACGCCGGTTAGCTCGTTGGCTGGCCGACTCGCATTTGAATTTGACCTCAGGCGCCGAAGCCCCATGAAAGTCTTACTGCTGCGGCACGGCTGAAGCCGTGCGCTTAAACATTGCTACATGACACGACGAATCGTGCCGAAGACCAAACTACTCGACGACGCGGACGAGATGGGGGATCTTGGCGACCATGCCACGAATGGATGGGGTGTCCTCGCGCTCGACGATCTGGTTAAGACGGGTGAACCCGAGGCCTTTGACGACGAGCTTGTGCTTGACCGGGGTACAGATCTGCGAACGGAAGTATTGCAGCTTGATTTTGGCGATTTCGTTCTTCTTAGCCATGAAAGAGCTCCTGGAATCTGATTCGAAGGTTGAGCTTAGAGCTCTTCCTCTGCCTTGCCGCGCAGGGCGGCGACTTCGGCCTTGTTGCGAAGCTGGATGAGAGCGTCGAAGGTGGCCTTGATAACGTTATGCGGGTTCGCCGAGCCGAGGCTCTTGGTGAGCACGTTCTGCACGCCGGCCGCGGTCATGACGGCGCGAACCGTCTTTCCGGCGATGACGCCGGTGCCTTCGGGGGCGGGCTTGAGCATCACCTGACCCGCGCCATAGTGGCCGAGGACCTGGTGAGGAATCGTGCTCTGGGTCAGGTTGACCTTGTGCAGGTTCTTCTTGGCGGACTCGATCCCCTTGCGGATGGCCTGGGGAACTTCTTTCGCCTTGCCGGAGCCGTAGCCGACGACGCCTTCGCCGGGATCACCGATGACGACGAGTGCGGCGAAGGACATGTTCTTACCGCCCTTGACGACTTTGGTGACGCGGTTGATCGAGACGACCTCGTCCTTGAGGTTGAGGCGGTTCGCATCGATTTTTTTCTTCATTGCCATAATGTCTTATCCAGCTTTCTGGCTGCCAATGAGGCGCCTTGGGAAACCTTAGAAGTCGAGACCCGCTTCGCGGGCTGCGTCGGCGAGAGCCTTTACGCGGCCGTGGTAGAGATAGCCGCCACGATCGAAGACCACCTTCTTGATGCCCTTCTCTTTCGCACGCTCGGCGATGAGCTTGCCAACCTCACGGGCAGCGGCGACGTTGCCACCGTAGTGCTTCTCTTCACCCTTCTTGCCCAAAGAGGAGGCAGAGGCGATCGTAACGCCGTTAAGGTCGTCGATGAGCTGGGTATAGATCTGGTTGAGCGAGCGGTAGACGTTGAGGCGCGGACGCTCGGCGGTGCCGGACATCTTCTCGCGGATGCGGGTGTGCACGCGCTTGCGGATGACGTTGCGTGGGCGGGGATTGATCATAGTAGCTTTCCTTCCTAGTGGCGTACCCAGAGTGCTGGGGACGTTCGGTTATTCGAACTGTGTGGAATGAGGAGTGGTACTACTTGCAGCCACTCCTCACAAAAACTTACTTCGCTCCGGTTTTGCCGACCTTCTTCTTCAGCTTCTCTCCCGTGTAGCGGACGCCCTTGTTCTTATAGGGGTCGGGCTTACGGAGCGAGCGCATGTCGGCGGCGACCTGACCTACCTTCTGCCGGTCGATGCCGGAGATGGTGAGGTGTGTCTGCTTGGGGTCGATCTCAACCGAAATGCCAGTGGGCAAGGGGAACTCGATGGGGTGAGAGTAGCCGAGGGTGAAGACGACCATACCCTTCCCCTTCATCTCGGCGCGGTATCCGATGCCAACGATGTCGATGTCCTTGGTCCAGCCGGTGGTGACACCGGTGACTGCATTGAAGACGAGAGCGCGGGCGAGGCCGTGGAAGGCTGCCTGCTTGTCGTTCTGACGCTCGGTGACAAGGTTGCCGTCCTTCTGGACGATGGTGATGCCGCCCGGGAGCAGGGCGCTGACTTTGCCCTTCGGGCCTTCGACCAGGACGGAACTGCCGTTCTCACTGACCGAGTATTTAACACCGGCGGGGAGAGGAATCGGCTTCTTACCAATACGTGACATGATGAATCCTTTTATGGCTTGCGAGTCGCGATAGCCTCTGCTGATCGTTCCACTGCAGCCGGGTGAATCTAAAGTTCAAAAACTTACAAAAGGCCTGGTTGATTTTCTCTTTACCAGACTTCGCAGAGAATCTCGCCGCCGACACCTTCGCGACGGGCCTGACGGCCGGTCATAACGCCCTTGGGGGTGGTCATGATGGAGATGCCGAGGCCACCCTGAACGCGGCGGATCTCGTCGCGGCCGAGGTAAACACGGCAACCGGGACGGGAGACGCGCTGCAGATCGCGGATGACGGCTTCGTTATTCGGGCCATATTTGAGATAGACGCGGAGGACCTTCTGCCCATTCTCTTCGGTGGGCTTGTAGTTTGCGATGTAGCCCTCTTCTTTGAGGATGCGAGCGATCTCGGCCTTGAGCTTGGATGCGGGGACGTCGAGCTTCTGGTGACGGGCACGGATGGAGTTGCGGATGCGAGTCAGGAAGTCGGCTACTGGGTCAGTGAGGTTCATTCATTCTCCTTCATCCCCCGTTCGCTCACGAGTGTCTCTCACGAGAACCTGCGGGGATGTTTGTTTCGGGTGATACGTCCAGACTTCTGCACCATAAGCTGACGCCCTGATGAGGTCTCTGGAGTAAGTGCGCCGTGGAGCTGCGCACGGATTCTTCTATTCTACCAGCTCGACTTGACGACGCCCGGAATTTCTCCCTTGAGGGCGAGCGAACGGAAGCAGAGACGGCATACGCCGAACTTGCGAAGGAACGCGCGAGGACGACCGCAGAGCTGGCAGCGGTTGTGCTGGCGAGACTTGAACTTCGGTTTCTTTGCGTCTTTGACGCGCTTTGCTGTAGTTGCCATGTTGTTTACTCTCTATCTTTGCTGCAAACGTGTTCGAGGCCAATGGGCCCGGCTTCGTAATTACGCTCCAACGCGGAAAGGCATTCCAAAGCCCTTCAGGAGAGCGCGGGCACCGTTGTCGTCCTTCGCCGTCGTAACGATGGTGACGTTCATGCCCTTGAGCTTGTCGACCTTGGCGTAGTCGATCTCAGCGAAGATGAGCTGATCGCGGAGGCCAAGGGTGTAGTTGCCGCGGCCATCGAAGCTCTTCGAGGAGACGCCACGGAAGTCGCGGACGCGGGGAAGAGCGATGGAGATGAGGCGGTCGAGGAACTCGTACATCGTGTCGCCGCGCAGGGTGACCATCGCGCCAATGGGCATGCCCTCACGCACCTTGAAGGCTGCGATGGATTTCTTGGCCTTGGTGGTGACGGGCTTCTGTCCGGCGATGGCGGCGAGGTCGGCTACCAGGGGGTCCATGATCTTGACGTTCTGGGTGGCTTCGCCGAGACCCATGTTGATGACGATCTTTTCAAGCTTAGGGATGGCCATGGCGTTGGTGATGTTGAGCTCTTTGCCCAGCGCCTGCTTGATCTCGGTCTCGTACTTCTGCTTCAGCCGTGCTGCCATGATGTTCTTCTCTTTCTCCACGGTTGCCGGATTGGTTTCTGGCCGTGTACCGATGCGTGGGGTGAACCGTTGTTACAAGGATTTAAACTGCAATTGCTTCAAACTTCTTACTTCTTGCTTTTCTTCTCGGGGATTGTGTTGCCGCTTGCCTTCGAGAAGCGAACCCTGGTGTCGCCTTCCAAGCGCGAACCAACGCGGGTCTTGTTGCCCTCGGCGTCGACCAGCATGACGTTCGAGATGTGGATGGTGGACTCCTGCTCGGCGATGCCGCCCTTGATGTTGCGCTGCGGGTTGGGCTTGACGTGCTTCTTCACCATCATGACGCCCTCGACGAGGACGCGATTCTTGTCGGCAACGACGCGGAGGACGCGGCCCTGCTTGCCTTTATCCTTACCCGCGATCACTTCGACTTTATCGTTGCGCTTAATCTTGATGCCTGCCATAACTCTCTCTCCTGCCTCGGCTATCTGTCGGAGCCGGAATCCGCTTAGTAGTTGTCAGTTACAGGTTGCAGGTCGTCAATTTGCTCGCGATTGAGAACTCTCAACTCGCAACTCGCAACTGACAACTCGCAACTATATGACCTCGGGCGCGAGCGAGACGATCTTGAGAAACTTCTTCTCGCGGAGTTCGCGGGCCACGGGACCGAAGACGCGGGTGCCGACGGGCTCCATTGCGTCATTGATGACGACAGCAGCGTTCTGGTCGAAGCGAATATAGGTGCCGTCCTTGCGGCGATACTCTTTGCGCGTGCGAACGATCACGGCCTTGACGACTTTGCCCTTTTTGACGGTGCCATCGGGCGAGGCTTCCTTGACGGCTGCGGTTACAACATCCCCAAGACCGGCCTTTCTACCAAGACCGCCACCGAGGGGCAGGATTACCTGCAACTTGCGCGCGCCTGAGTTATCGGCTACGTCAAGCATTGTTCTCATTTGTACTGACATCGTTCTTCTCCTGGTGTTTCTGCGGGGCGATACGGCCGGAGCTCATGCCCTGGCTTGAACTACTTGGCTTCGACGGCTACTGCGGCCTTGTCATCCGTGAGGGCGAGCGAGGAGCGGCGAACGATCTCCTCGAGCGACCAGCGCTTCAGCTTCGACAGAGGGCGAGCCTCGCGGATGCGGACGACGTCGCCGACGCGGGCGGAGTTCTGCTCGTCGTGCGCATAGAACTTCTTGTTCGACTTCATCACGCGCTTGTACTTGGGATGAGCCTTGCGCATCTCGATCTCGACGACGATGGTCTTCTGCATCTTGGTCGAGACGACGATGCCGACCTTCTCGTTGCGACGAGAGGTAGTGGGTTCGGCGGGCGTCGCGGCTGCGGGGGTCTTGGTTGTGTCTGCCATGATTAATCCTTCTTCGCTTTCTTGCGGGCGGTGCGAGTGCTCTTGGCCGGCGCGACGTTGGTGACGACGGGGTTGACAGCCTTCTCGGCTGCGAGAGCGCGCTGACGCTCGACGGTCTTGATGCGGGCGATGTCCAGCTTGAGCGTCCGCAGCTTCTTGATGCCTTCGTTGTTGCCGAGGCTCTTCTGGAAGCGGATGCGGAAGAGCTGCTCGCCGGCCTTGGCCTGCTCGCTCTTGAGCTCTTCGTCACTGAGGTTGCGAATCTTTTCGAATTCCATTGTCTTTTCCTTGAACTGCTAAAAGCTACTTGGCGGCTACCGTGACTTTGACATCGTGGCGTTGCACGAAGCTCGTCTTAAGCGGAAGCTTATGGGCCGCGAGACGCATGGCCTCTTTGGCGAGCTCCGGGGTGACGCCTTCCATCTCGAAGAGGATGCGGCCGGGGCGAACGACGCAGACCCAGTGATCTGGAGCGCCTTTGCCCTTACCCATACGGGTTTCGGCAGGCTTCTTGGTGATGGGCTTGTCCGGGAACAGACGGAGCCAGACCTTGCCGCCACGCTTGATGAAACGCGTCATCGCAATACGACTGGCTTCTATCTGGCGGTCGGTGATGTAACCGCACTCCATGACCTTGAGGCCGTAGTCGCCGAACGAAAGATCGGAGCCGCGCCACGCTTTGCCCATCATGCGGCCGCGCTGCTGCTTGCGATACTTGACCTTCTTTGGCATCAACATAAGAAAACCCTCTTCACTCTTTCGGGGATATGTTCCCCGGAAACTCCGGCAATGCCGGGAAAAACTCTAGGACGCGAACGCACCAGTCGTCACGCCCTGATCGCGGCGCTTCTTCTGCTCGTAGATGTCGCCACGGTAGACCCAGGTCTTGACGCCGATGATGCCGTAGGTCGTATGCGCCTCGGCAAAACCGTAGTCGATGTCGGCGCGCAGGGTGTGCAGCGGCAGACGACCCTGGAGATACCACTCGGAGCGGGCGATCTCGTTTCCGTTGAGACGACCGGAGACGCGAACCTTAATGCCCTTGCAGCCGAAGCGGAGAGCTGAGTCGACCGACTTGCGCATGGCGCGGCGGAAGCTGACACGCTTCTCGAGCTGTAGCGCGATGTTCTCAGCGACAAGCTGAGCATCGAGCTCGGGCTTGTTGACCTCAAGGATGTCGATGAACACCTCGCGGCTTGTGCGCTTCTGAATGTCGGCCTTGAGCTTGTCGATCTCAGCGCCCTTGCGGCCGATGATAATGCCTGGACGCGCAGTGCGGATGATCAGGCGCAGCTTATTGCCTGGGCGCTCGACTTCGACCGAGCTGACGCCGGCGGCTTTCAGCTTATCGCGCAGCTCAGCCTTGAGCTTGACGTCTTCGACCAGCAGCTTGTCATAGCCGCGCTCGACGAACCAGCGTGATTTCCACGGCTTGTTGATGCCGAGGCGCAACCCATACGGATGGACTTTCTGTCCCATAGCTTCCCTTTACTCTGTGCCCTCTCCGGTTGAGCCGGCGGGCGTTAGTGCAAACCTTAGGTTTACAAGAAACTGCTTACTTCGCGGCCTTCTTGGCTGCAGTCTTCTTGACGGCTGTCTTCTTTGCGGCGGCCTTCTTGGCTGCGGGCTTTGCCGCGGTCTTGGCTGCCTTCTTCGTGGCCTTTTTCGCTGCCGGGGCCGAAGTGGAATCGGCGGCTGCGCTGATGGCAGTGACCGGCTTCTTCTTCTCGGCAACGGTAACGATGATGTGTGCGAGCCTGCGCTGGTAGCGGAAGGCGCGGCCCATCGGAGCGGGGCGGATGCGCTTCATGCGCGGGCCTTCGTTCGCGACGGCGGTCCGGACGTAGAGGTTGTCGACGTCCACGTCGAGACCCTGCTCCTGCGAGACGTAGGTTGCGTTCTGGATCGCCGAACGCAGAACCTTTTCGATCACAGGCGCCATGCGTTTGGTGCTGAAGTGAACGGTGTTGAGCGCCTGCTCGACGCGAAGACCCTTGATGAGATCCAGCACTAGCTTCGCCTTTTGCGGGCTGGTGCGCTGGAACTTCGCCTCGGCGCGGAACTCTCTGATTTTTTCTAATGCGTTAGCCATAATCTTCGTCCTTGAAACGTAAAAACGAGTTTCTGCTTATCTTGCTTTACTTGGGCTTCGCCGCGGTCTCAGCAGCGCGCGCGGAGTGGCCCTTGAAGGTGCGGGTCGCCGCGAACTCACCGAGCTTGTGGCCGACCATGTTCTCGGTCACGTAGACCGGGATGAACTTGCGTCCGTTGTGCACGGCGATGGTGTGACCGACGAAGTCCGGGTGGATGGTGGACCGGCGGGACCAGGTGCGCACCACCTTCTTGTCGTTGACCTGATTCATCGCGTCGATCTTCTTGGTAAGGTGGTCGTCGATGAAGGGACCTTTTTTTGCTGAACGTGACATTGTGCTGAGCTCCGACTTTCTTTGTTGCGATGCTGGATACGACGAATCTCTTGCTTGCGAGACTTGGTGTTGCACTTTGCTACGGAACTAAAATCTAAAAACAAAGCGATCTGCTGAAAACTTTCTTTACTTGCTTCTACGCTTAACGATGAAGACATCCGTCCGCTTGTTGTTGCGGGTCTTGTATCCACGAGTGGGTTGCCCCCACGGAGTGACCGGATGGCGGCCGCCCGAGGTCTTACCTTCACCACCACCGTGCGGGTGGTCGACGGGGTTCATGGAGACACCGCGGTTGGATGGGCGAATTCCTCTCCAACGGTTGCGTCCTGCCTTGCCAGTTGTTGTGTTCTCGTGGTCGGTATTGCCAACCTGGCCGATGGTTGCCATGCACTCGATGAGAACCTTGCGGGTTTCGCCGGAGGGCAGCTTGAGCAGGGCGTAGTCGCCTTCCTTGGCAACGAGCTGAACCTGAGCGCCTGCCGAACGGGCCATCTGTGCGCCCTTGCCGGGGCGGAGTTCGATGTTGTGAACTGTTGTACCGGCGGGGATGTTCTTGAGCGGCAGAGCATTGCCAACGAGAATATCGGCGTGAGGGCCGGACATAATCGACTGGCCGACCGTGAGACCGATGGGCTGGATGATGTAACGCTTCTCGCCGTCCGCGTAGTGGATCAGCGCGATGCGGGAGCTGCGGTTCGGATCGTACTCGACCGTCGCCACTGTGCCCGGGATGCCGTACTTGTCACGCTTGAAGTCGATGATGCGGAGCTTCTGCTTGTGCCCGCCGCCGTGGTGGCGCACGCTGAGCGAGCCTGTGCTGTTGCGGCCGCCGGTGCGCTGCTTTACGGCAAGCAGCGGCTTGTGCGGCTTGTCCGTCGTGATGTCGTCGTTGACGAGACTCGTCGTGAAGCGGAGTGATGGGGTAATCGGTCGAAATGATTTGATCGGCATCGTCTTTATTCCCTTGCCTGCGCTGCTGATTGCTCAGCGGCGCTTCGGTTCCTGAATTCTGTTGCGGCGAAAAAATCTCGCTTAGAGGCTGTTGAGATACTCCGGCATCTTCTCGCCGTCTTTGAGACGGACGTAAGCCTTCTTCCAGTCGGGGCGGTAGCCGGCAAACTTGCCCCGGCGGCGCTCCTTGCCCTCGACAGTCGTGGTGCGAACACCTGTGACTTTGACCTTGAAGAGACTCTCAACAGCTTGCTTGACTTCGGTCTTGGTGGCCTTGAGATCGACCTCGAACACCAAGGTGTTCTGCGTCTCCTTCACGGTCATGCCCTTCTCAGTGATGAGGGGGCGGCGAATGACGGTATAGAGGGTTGGCATTACGCAACCTCCTTCTGCGCTGCAGCTTTGCGCTTCGATACAAACTTCTTGAGGGTCTCCTGCAGGGCCTCGATGGCATCCTTCGAGAAGACGGCGTGCTCGTAGCGGAGCAGGTCGTAGGGATGGACCTCGGAGCTGAGTACGAGTTCGACACCGGCGAGATTGCGCGAGCCGAGATAGAGCTTTTCGTCGAGCTTGCGGCTGCTCTCAACCAGCAGGGTGGTCTTGCCGGCCTCGAGTTTGTCGAGGGCCGTGCGGAAGAGCTTGGTCTTGGCCTCGGGGACCTCGAAGGAGTCGACGATGGTGAACTTGCCGTCGGCGATCTTTGCAGCGATGGCGGAGCGGAGCGCGCCCATCAGCTTCTTCTGCGGGAAAGCATACTCGTAGCTGCGAGGCTTCGGTCCGTGGACCGTACCGCCGCCGCGCCAGAGCGGGGTACGGATGGATCCGACGCGAGCGCGGCCGGTTCCCTTCTGCTTCCAGAGCTTCTTGCCAGCGCCTGAGACTTCGTTGCGGCTCTTGGTAGAGGCTGTTCCCTGACGGAGGGCGGCGCGATAATGCTTGACCGACTCCCAAAGGAGGCCGTCGTTGATCTCGCCAGCGAAGACTTCGTCGGCAAGTTCAAAGTCACCGACTTTCTTTCCCGCTAGATTGACTACGTTGATGTTTGCCATCGTTCTTCTCTCTTTGCGCTCGCCATCGATGCGGCGAGCAAAAACTTTGTTTGTCAGGCGACTTGAGTTTTCAAGAAACAAAAGCCGCCCCGGTTATCTTTCTTTACTTCTTCTTCGGTGCAGCCTTCTTCGAAGCCTTCAGTGCGTCCTTCGTTGCGGCTCCGGCAAATCCGCGACGCTCTCTCGGTGGGGCCTTGGCCTTGGAGATGAGCACGAAGCCATCACGCGGGCCGGGTACTGCGCCTTCGACCATGAGGAGGTTGTCTTCAAGATCGATGCCGCGGATGCGGAGGTTGCGGACGGTGACCTGCTCGTGACCCATGTGCCCGGGCATACGCTGACCAGGAAATACTCGTGACGGGAAGGACGAGGCGCCGATCGAACCCTGCACCTGGAACATGTGACCGTGCGACTTGGGACCGCCGCCGAAGCCGTGGCGGCGAATGACGCCGGCAAAACCGCGGCCCTTGGAGGTTCCGATGACGTCGACGAACTTTTCGTCGTTGAAGATGTCGACCAGGATACGGTCGCCAGCCTTGACGGTCGCCTTCTCTTCGCCTTCAACCGGCTTGATCGCTTCGAGAGCGACCTCTTTGATCATCTTGACCGGAGGGACGTTCGACTTGGCGAAGTGGCCGGTCATGGCCTTGTTGATCTTCGAGGCCTTGACGAAATCGACGTAGCCGATCTGCGCGGCATCGTAGCCGTCTTTGGCCAGGGTTTTGAGCTGGGTGATGACGCACGGGCCAGCCTTGAGCACGGTGACCGGGTGAATGTCGCCGCGATCATCGAAGATCTGGGTCATGCCGATTTTTTTACCGAGAATTCCTGTTACTGACATTGCCGTTTCCTTTCCTCATCATGCTGGCTCATTGGCTCAGCACTGCCGGGTTAATACTGCTATTTCTGAACCGTCTTAATCTCTACGTCCACGCCTGCTGGAAGATCGAGCTTCATGAGCGCATCAACCGTCTGCTGGGTTGGCTCAAGGATATCGATCAGCCGCTTGTGCGTGCGAATCTCGAAGGCCTCGCGCGACTTCTTGTCGACGTGGGGCGAGCGAAGAACGCAGTACTTGTTCTTCATGGTGGGTAGCGGAATAGGACCCGCAACCTGGGCTCCGGTGCGCTTGGCTGTCTCGACGATCTCGCCGGTTGACGTGTCCAGCACGCGGTAGTCATACGCCTTCAAACGAATTCTGATTCTCTGTCCAGCCATTGTTTTCTCTTTCCTGCTTCAAAGAACTGTTGGAGTAGCTGCCGGTCATTTCTTTCTCACTTCTTCAATGGGCCGGCAGCCCTCGTTAATCTTGAACTACAAACTTCACCGAAATCTTCTGTTACTTGATGATCTCGGAGATGGTTCCTGCGCCTACGGTGCGTCCGCCTTCGCGGATGGCGAAGCGGAGGCCCTTCTCCATCGCGACCGGAGTGTGCAGCGTGATCTCCAGCTGGATGTTGTCGCCGGGCATGCACATCTCCGTGCCCGCAGGAAGCTTCGCCGAACCAGTCACGTCCGTCGTGCGGAAGTAGAACTGCGGACGGTAGCCGTTGAAGA
>JBEKGF010000018.1:0-80962 GCA_050012935.1 Edaphobacter sp.
GTTACTTTTTTTTTATCTTCTAAATTATTCATATTGCTAAATTTATATTGCATATATCGTCAACAGGAGCTAGTCCGACGAAACTCTTCCGTTGCGAAGGGCATCCCTAGTTAGTCTACCCTTCGGTACGACCGGCCAGCTATGAAACAATAGAGATTCAGGGATTCAAGGAGCCTCATGCCTGTAACGCTGATTGATGACGTCTCCGTGGCGAGGAATGCCACGCGCAATATCCGAAAGACTGTGCTGCCGAATGGCCTGCTCGTGCTGACCGAGAGCATGCCTCATCTGCGAAGCGTTGCGATGGGTGCGTGGATCGGGACCGGCGCGAGGGATGAAGCGGCAGAGGTGAACGGAATCTCGCACTTTGTCGAACACATGGTGTTCAAGGGGACGACTTCGCGCTCGGCGCAGCAGATTGCGCGCGAGGTGGACACCATCGGCGGGAACCTGGATGCGTTTACCGGGAAGGAGATGGTTTGCTTCAACATCAAAGTGTTGGATGAGAATGTTCCTCCAGCACTTGAAGTATTAGCTGACCTGGTACTGCACCCGACGTTCACCCCGGAAGAGCTTGACCGCGAGAAGGGCGTGATTCTCGAAGAGATCAAGATGGACGAGGATAATCCCGATTACCTGGTGAACGAGGTTTGGACGCAGAACTTCTGGAAGGGCGATGCGCTGGGGCGGCCGATTCTTGGGACTGCGAAGACGGTTTCCAGCTTCAACCAGCAAGTGCTGCTGGATTTTTATGCGGGACGATTTACTCCGCGGAATATGGTGTTCTCGGCGGCGGGGAACCTGGAGCATGACGAGTTTGTGGCGCAGGTGGAGCGGGAGTTTCGCTCGTTGAGCGCCAGCGGGGATGCGGAGCTTCCGAAGATCGCGGCTCCGAAGGCGACTCCGCACATTACGCTGAAGCGGAAGAAGGCGTTGGAGCAGGTGCAGTTTTGTCTTGGGGTGCCTGCGCCTCCGGTGAACGATCCGCGGCGGTATGGGGTGTTTTTGCTGAATACGATGCTGGGCGGGGGGATGAGTTCGCGGCTGTTCCAGACGATTCGCGAGGACCAGGGGCTGGCTTATTCGATCTTCTCGGAGATGAGTCCGTTCCGGGATACGGGGTCGCTGTGCGTGTATGCGGGGACCTCGGTCGATAAGACGAAGAAGGTGTTGCAGCTTACCCTGCAGGAGTTGCGGCGTCTGAAGGAAGAGATGGTCAGTGACGTGGAATTGAAACGGGCCAAGGACCAGTTGAAGAGCAATATGGTGATCGGTCTGGAGAGCTCGGGTAGCAGGATGTCGAACCTGGCGCGGCAGCAGATGTACTTCGGGCGGTTCTTTGGCGTGGACGAGATTATGGAAGAGATCGACGCGGTGACTTCGGCGGATGTGCAGGGGTTGGCACGGGAGCTTTTCCAGCCCGAGATGATGGCGCTGACGTTGCTGGGGAACCTCGGATCGATGAAGGTCGAGCGCGGGGATTTGGCCTGCTAGGGCGATGCTGATAGAGTTTTGTTCGGGAAGTCGGAAACAGGATCGCCGAGGAATGATGAAGACCATGAGTGCATTGGACAGGTTGCGGGCAGAGCTGCCGAACGAAGAAGGATTCACGCTGATCGAACTGCTGATCGTTATGTCGGTCATGTTGATTTTGATGACGCTGGCTGTGCCGCAGCTTTTGAAGCTGAGGAAACAGGCGAATGAGACGTCGGCGGTGCAGTCGCTGCGGACGATCGGCCAGTCTGAGCTGCAATATAACTCGGCGTATCCGGCGAATGGCTTTGCCTGCTCGCTGGCGGCGCTGGGTGGCGATCCCCACTCGGGCGCGCCGACCGCACAGTCCTCGCAGTTGATTACGCCGGACCTGGCGAGCGGACAAAAGGCCGGGTATACGTTCGCGATTACCAACTGCACGAAGGTGACGGTGAATAACCAGGATATGTATACCGGGTACGAGATTACCGCCGTGCCGAACTCTGTGGGCAAGACCGGCGACCGCGGTTTTTGCACGGATGAGAACAGTACGATTCGCTTCGATCCGCAGGGTGGGACCAACTGCACGCAGCCGATTCAGTAATGGGGCTGCGGGTTTTCTTGCCGGCTTTGCTGCTTGTGATGCCGTTGCGGTTGGTTGCTCAGGATAACGATGCGTTAATCCGCAAGGTCGACGACCACTACAACCATCTCAGTTCCCTGCGTGCTCACTATGCCGAGCGGTACACCGGCATGGGGATGGACCGCACGGAAGAAGGCACGCTGCTCTTGAAGAAGCCGGGGCGGATGCGGTGGAGCTATGCCGCGCCGGTGGGTAAGGTGTTTGTGCTGGATGGGAAGTTTGCGTGGTTTTATACGCCGGGAGATGCGCAGGCGACGCGGGTTGCGGCGAAGGAGCTGGATGATCTGCGGTCGCCGCTGCGATTTTTGCTGGGGCATACGCAGTTGAAGAAGGAGCTCGACGGACTGACGGTGACGCCGGATGGCGCGGGTTTTCGCGTTGCAGGTGTGCCGAAGGGGATGGAGCAGAGAGTGAAGACGCTCGCGCTGTGGGTGACGGCGGCTGGGGCGATCGCGCGGATGCGGCTCGAAGAGGTGGATGGGGCGGTGACGGAGTTTGCGTTCTCCGAGATGCAGGAGAATGTGCCGGTGAAGGATTCGGAGTTTGTTTTTGTTCCGCCGGCCGGGGTGACGGTGGTGCAGGGGCTGCCTCCTATCTAGCAGGATGGATTCAGGATGGGGTTTATCCGGTTAATTCTTGAGCATGTTACAAATTTTTCCTGGATTTCAGATTAACTGGAAGCACGGGCCGGTTTCTGGCGTCTTCGGCTGCGACGTAAGATAAGGGAGTCGATGAGATTGCCTCAGTGGCTGAAGCCCTTTTTTTTGAATGTTTACGGCGCAATTGAAACCACGCCCTTTCAAAGACGGGCATTCGGGCTGGAGATGAGCGCGAGGCTTCAGTGCCCCGGGAAAGATGGAGTTGATTTGTGACTAAGCTTGTTACAGAGACCCGTTTGAGCACGTTGGAATTTCTTGCAGCGGTGCATTCGCTGCCGCCGCGGGTCGCTGTGTTCGATTGCGACGGGACGCTGTGGTCTGGGGATGCCGGATCGGGTTTTATGCGGTGGACGCTCGATACCGGACTGGTGTCGCGCGAGGCGGCGGACTGGATCGACGAGCGTTACCGCGGGTATTTGAAGGGCGAGGTCTCGGAGGCGGCGATCTGCGGGGAGATGGTGCAGATGTACGAGAGACTGCGCGAAGAGGAGATGCGGAAGGCGGCCAAGGTTTTTTTTGAGAGCCGGATTGAACGGAATATCTTTCCGGAGATGCGGCGGTTGGTGGAGGAGCTTCGTAGCGCGGGCGTGGAGCTGTGGGCGGTGAGCTCGACGAACAACTGGGTGATCGAAGAGGGCGTGCGGAGGTTCGGGATTCCGGCGGAGCGGGTGCTGGCGGCCCGGGTTGCGGTGAGGAATGGGGTTGTGACGGATGCGATTGAGGATGTGCCGACCGATGAGGGCAAGGCTGCGGCACTGCGGCGGGTGGGGGTGACGGCTCCGGATGCTGTTTTTGGCAATTCAGTGCATGACGCGGCGATGCTGGCGATGGCGCGGCGGGCGTTTCCGGTGAATCCGACGCCGGGACTGGTGGAACGGAGCGCGCAGGAGGGGTGGGCGGTTTACTATCCGGGGTCGGTTGAGCCTAAGTAGAGCGAATCGAAGCATTGAGCGGGGCTCATCGTCTAATCTACAGGCAGATGAGAGAGCCCATACGCAAGCTCGGTGGCCCCGATGAGACGAGAGTGAATAAGCCGGTGAGGCTTGTGGTCGCGGCGCTGATTCTGCGTGATGGTGTGGGTGGAGGGGTGGAGGTGCTGATCTGCCAGAGGAAGGCGGACCAGCCGATGAGCCTGAAGTGGGAGTTTCCCGGCGGGAAGATTGAGGATGGGGAGAGCTCGGAGGTTGCGCTGGCGCGCGAGCTGGATGAAGAGCTGGGGATTGCGGCGGTGATTGGACGACGGGTGGCGCGGATTCGGCATAAGTACAGGAATGGCGGGACGATCGATCTGCAGTTTTTTGTGGTGCGGGAGTTCGATGGGGATCTGGAGAATCGAATTTTTAATGACATACGGTGGGCTCCGCTGACGGAGCTGCCCGGGTATGACTTTCTCGCGGCGGACCTGGGGCTGATTCGGGATCTGTCCGAAGGGAAGCTGCTGTAGAGCCTCAGTATTTGGCCTTGAGCAGTTTCGATCAGACGTAATTGTTGCGCGGGTGAGTGCGGAATTTACGCACGGTCTCGACGATCACACCGACCAGCGCGTACGTGGCAGTATTCGCAATTAGAACCCAGGACAACCCGATAGGAAGATGCGAAGCCAAAGAGATCGGGCAGGTTATCCCGGCGAGAAGCCGTAGGCCCTGCATCGGTCCGGTGGTAACGGGAGAGATTGCGTAGGCAAAGAAGATCCAGAAAGCTGCGACGACGAGCCCTGCGACTGCCCAAATTGCGATTCGATTTCTCATGGTGTCGCTCCTCCTGCGGCTGATTAAATAGGATACGCCGATCACGTTTTCACTGCGGGAGGATGAGCTTAGGCGGAGTTTCAGCCATGCAGGGTGTTCCACACCAGGATCAGTGAGAGCGCGGTGACGATGATCGCTGTGGCCCAAGCGATTATGTTGAACCAGCGGGTGTTGGTGTATTTGCCCATTAGCTCGTGTTTGTTGATGAGCTTCAGCATGAAGACCAAGACCAGCGGCAGGAGGATGCCGTTGAGTACCTGCGAGAGGATGCTGAATTTCACGAGGGGGAAGTTGGGGATGAGGACTACGGCTGCTCCGGCGAAGAGAAGCAGGCTGTAGAGCCAGTAGAAGAATTTTGCTTCGCGAAAGCCTTTGTCGAGGCCGCTCTCGAAGCCGAGGCCCTCGCAGACGGTGTAGGCAGTGGAGAGCGGGAGAATGCTGGCGGCGAAGAGCGACGCGTTGAAGAGGCCTGCGGCGAAGAGGATGAAGGCGTAGTCGCCGGCGAGGGGCTTCATGGCCTGGGCGGCGTCGGAGGGGTCCGCGATGTTACGCATGCCGTGGGTGTAGAGAGTGGCGGCGCAGGCGACGACGATGAACCAGGCGACGATGTCGGTGAAGATGGAGCCGACGATGACATCGAGGCGCGAGGCTTTGTACTGGCGGACGCTGACTCCCTTTTCGACGATGGAGGACTGCAGGTAGAACTGCATCCAGGGCGTGATGGTGGTGCCGATGACGCCGACGGTCATGTAGATGTAGGTCTTGTCCAGCCAGACGCTACGCGGGGGGAGTTTGACGGTTTCGACGAGGGCCAAGTGCCAGTCGGGGCGGCTGAGAACACCGGCGATGATGTAGGCGATGTAGAAGACGCTGGCGATGAGGAAGATTTTTTCGACGCTCTTGTAGTCGCCCTTGACGACGAGCGCCCAGACGATGAGGGAGCAGATGGGGACGCTGATGTACTTGGTGACGTGGAAGAGCTGCATGCTGCCTGCGATGCCGGAGAACTCGGTGATGACGTTGGTGAAGTTGACGGCGACGAGCAGGATCATGATGACGAAGGTGATGCGGAGGCCGAACTCTTCGCGGATGAGATCACTGAGCCCTTTGCCGGTGACGACGCCCATGCGCGCGCACATCTCCTGCACGACGATGAGGGCGAGGGTGATGGGGATCATCGTCCAGAGGAGGGTGTAGCCGAACTGTGCTCCGGCCTGGGAGTAGGTGAGGATGCCGCCGGCGTCGTTGTCGACATTGGCTGTGATGAAGCCCGGGCCGAGGACGGCGAAGACGAGAATCAACCTGGTTCTCCAGATGCGCCAGGGAGTCATTTCGTGTTTCCTCTCTGCTGGTTTGGGAGAACGCTCGGCTCGCCTCTCCTCAGGCTAACTCATCTTTTGGAAGGAGGGGGATTGCTTTGAGTTGCGTGCTGCGCGGAAGCTGGCCGCGCTGGGATTGGACGAGATGGTAGAGCTCGCGGGTGGGGCTTCGCTGTCGGGGCCGGCGATACGGCGCCCGGCCTGGAAGAGGATGGATTTTTTTGCGAGGCGAAGCCGGAGGGAGGAGTTTCGTGGTGGAGATCGTAGATCACGGGTGATCCGCGAGAGGCGGATTTCCGGAGGGACGGTGTTTCGGCGTGGGGGGCTGGATTCGTTCCTGGGTTCGCTTTTGGGTTCGCTGCTGGATTCGTTCGAGGATGAGGCCGACCTGGTGGTCGTTGTGGTAGCCGTCGCGGGCGGCGCGGAGGTTTCCGGCGGCGGCGATGCGCTGGCGGGCGGCTTCGTCGGGGAGGTAGCGGCGGATCTTGGCGGTGAGTTCGTCGAAGGTGGAGAAAAAGACGGCTTCTTCGTCTTCCTTGAAGCGCTGGAGGTGGCCGGCGGAGCGTTCGGCGAGGAGAAAGCCGCCGCAGCCGGCGATCTCGAAGCTCTTGTGGACGAACTCGTCCTGATTGGAGTGGGTGAGGAAGCTGAGGTTGATGCGAGAGCGCCAGATGGCCTCGCGGTAGTCGTCGCGGTAGAGCTCGCCGGCGCGGAAGGTGGCTTTGAAGACGTCGGGTTGCATGGCACGAGCCCAGAGTTTGGCGCTGCCGGAGACTGCGACGGAGAGGCCGCACTCGCGCCAGAGACGGCCGAGGGTTTCGGCGCGGCTGTCGTAGGGCGTGCCGATGAAGGAGACGTCGCGGTTGCGGTCGGCGTCAGACCAGCCGGCGGGCGGAGGAAAGTGCAGGGTGGGCTCGTAGGCAGTCTGAATCTTGATGACGTCGCGGGCGCCGCGGGAGGTGTAGTCGAGGATGTTTTTGTCGCGCTGGACGACGTGGAGGTCGTAGTGGGGGATGTCCTTCATGTAGAGCCGCCAGCCTGGGTCGCGGCGCGGGCCGAAGGGATTGTCGATCATGTAGCTGACGGTCGCAATGCCGAGGTCGCGGAGACGATTTAGCGTGGCCGGCCGCATGTATAGGAGCTTATCGGCCCAAACGAGGTCGGGCTTTACCTCTGCGGCGATCCGAAGCAGATGGCGGTTGAGGCGGGTGACGGCTGGGCCGATGGAGAGGCGAAGAGTCGCTTTGCGGAGGATAGAGTTGCGCGGTTCGTAGTCGTGGGTGTTGAAGGGAATGATCTGATGGCCCAGTCGCTCCAGTGCCCAGAGGCGGTAGAGAGAGGATTCCTGGGGTGCAAGGCCTGCGGCGTACAGAATCTTCATGGGGTAACTGCGTTTCCTTTATTTTTTTGCCCTATCCAATGACGGCGCACTCAGGGTCCGAATGACAACTCCCTGACTCCTTACAGTAACCCCTCCAATGCGCTAATGGGTGGCCCGGAGAAGAGCGATGACCTGTTCGGCGTGGACGACTCCGACGAGCCGGTCATCGTGGTCGACGACGGGGAGAGAGCGCAGGTTGTATTTGTCGAAGAGCTCGGCGACCTTGCGGCCGTTGGCGTCGACGTTGCAGGTGACGATGTGGCCTTGCGGGAGGGTGGATAGCGGGGCTTCGGCGTTGGCGAGCAGGAGCTGGACAAGGGGGATGAGTCCGGTGATGCGCTCCTCTTCGTCGAGCAGGTAGATGTCGGTGATGATCTCGATGTCGCCTTCGAAGTTTCGCAGCGCGTTGATGGCCTGATCGACAATGGCCGTTGCGGGCAGGGCGACGTATTCGGTGGTCATGCGGCCGGCGGCGGAGTTTCCGGAGAATTCGAGGAGATCTTCGACCTCCTGGCGCTCCTCGGGGTTCATCTCTTCGAGGATGGCCTCGGAGCGTTCGTCGGTCATCTCGGAGAGGAGGTCCGCGGCGGCTCCGGGATCCATCTCTTCGACGATGCCGGCGATCTGCTCGGAGTCGAGCGATTCGATGAGGGACTGCTGCATCCTGGGCTTGACCTCTTCGAGGGCTTCGGCGGCGACCTCCTCGTCGAGGGAGATGAAGAGAGCCTGACGCTCGGCGGGGGCGAGTTCCTCAAGGATGTCGGCGATGTCGGAGGGGTGCATCTGCGAGAGGCGGTCCTGCTCGATGCGGAGGCGGACGCGGCGGGCGGGGTCGCGGTCGATGAGATCGACGAAGTCCCAGGGGATGACGCTGGCGCCGAAGCGTGCGGCGATCTGTTCGACTGAGGATTTGGGGAAGCCCTTGAGGATGCGGCGAACCGCGCCTCGCAGGCCGACTTCGACCTCGGCGATACGGAGGGAGAGGGGAAGGGAGTCTTCGGCGCCGGTTTCCTCGCAGTTTTCCCAGACGAGGTCGACGTCGTTGACGCGAACGACCTTGTGGCCGTGGACGTCGATGATCTGCTGGTCGAGGAGGTCGCGTTCGAGGAGGAGAAAGTTGTCATCTTCCGGCAGGGGCGCGGTTTCGGCGGTGCCGCGGAGCTGGATGGCTCCGCTGGGAGTGAGTTGGAGATGAGTGACAGGGACGAGGTGGTGGCGGTCGCCGCGTTTGGCCGAAGCGAGTTTGAGGACGACGCCGTGAATGTGGGCGGCGTCAACGGAGGGGGCGACGGCAAACTCGCGAACGTGGCCGACGGTTCCCCCCTGGGCGTCGATGACGGCCGCGCCCATGAGGGTTGAGACGCTGGTCCTTTGGTTATTGGCGTGCTTGGTCATCGTGCGGGTGCGCTCCCTGACCACACTTTACCTGCTACCCCGCATGTTAGCCCAGGGTGGGGCAGGTGGGTCCAAAAAGGCCGAAGATGCGAAAAGATCGGGCGCTGCCTTGACTTTTGGAGAGTTCCACAAGCACACTGCCATCACCGCCTTTATCCGGCCTCGATCATGGAATCGACTAAAAATCGTTGCCCGGCGTGCTCATAAAAAGGCGAAAACAGGAAAGCGGATAAAGTAAGACAAAAGGAAATCTTTGGCCGACTCAACGACAAGCCGTGTCAGTTTCACCCTTGATTCGTCTCTCGATAGCGTTAATAAGATTGAGTTGACCGCCGAGCAGGTTGCACAACGGGCCGGGTTTGACGAAGACACGATTCCGCATATTGCGATGGCGGTGCGGGAGGCTGCGGTGAATGCTGTGCTTCACGGCAATTCCTATGACAGCAACAAGCACATCGTGGCGTCGTTTGAGACGACGAGCGATTCGCTGATTATCCGAATTGCGGACCAGGGGCCTGGTCTCGACCCCGACTCGATTCCCGATCCTCTGGCTCCGGAAAATATTCTTCGCGGGTCTGGACGCGGCATCTTTCTCATCAGAGCGTTCATGGATGAGGTAAACTTTCGGCAGCTACATCCCGGCACTGAACTTACACTGATCAAACATAGAGCACCCGCGCAACCTGGCACCTAAGGAACCAAAGGACCGGGCTAAAGCATCGGGGATCTGAGGAGAAGACGACAAATGAGCATGAAAGTAACCACTCGCCAGGTTGATGGCGTTACCATTCTGGATCTTAGCGGCCGGATCACTCTCGGCGAAGGCAGCGTAACGATTCGTGATGCCGTTCGCGATGTCCTGGCGAAGGGACAGAAGAAGATTCTGCTGAACCTGGGCGACATCAGCTACATCGACAGCTCAGGGATCGGCGAGCTGGTAAGCGCCTTTACGACGGTCAAGAACACGGGCGGAGAGTTGAAGCTGCTGAACCTGACCAAGAAAGTACACGACCTGCTGCAGATCACCAAGCTGTATACGGTCTTCGATATCAAGGACGACGAGGCAACGGCAATCTCCGCGTACACGAAGTAGAAGGCGTCTGTTTTTTCAAGCGCAGCAAAAGGCCGTCGCGTGTGCGACGGCCTTTTGCCGGCCTGAAGTTCAGTTCGCTTCTTACTTCGAGAAGTCGACCTTCGGGGCCACTTTGGATCCCTGATCCGCCGTGTAGTACTCGTTCTTGGGCTGGAAGCCTGCGAAGTTCGCCCAGATGCTGTTCGGGAACTGCTGGATGAAGGTGTTGTAGTCCCGGATCGACTCGTTGTACCTGCGACGCGAGATCGCGATCCGGTTCTCCGTACCTGCCAATTCATCCCGCAAACCCATGAACTGTTCGTTGCTCTTAAGCTGAGGATAGTTCTCCTGCAGTCGCATCAACGGCAGGAGAGCGACGTTCAACCTATCGTTGGCGGCGAGCTTTTCGTTGGGGCTTTGTGCGGTCAACAGGCCCGACCTGGCTTGGGCGATGTTGTTCAGGACGGTCTCTTCGACGTTGGCGTATCCCTTCACCGTCGCAACGAGGTTTGGAATCAGGTCGGCGCGCCGTTGCAGGTCGATATCAATCTGCGAGAAGGCTGCTTTCACGTTCTGGTCTTTGGCGACCATCTGATTCTTGGAGCCGATGTAGCTGCCGCCGCCGATAAGAAGAACAAGGATGAGGAGAGCCACTAGTCCAAGCACAACCCATGAAGCTTTCATGTTTTCTCGATTTCCCTTCGTGTGATTTTCGATGTTATCCGTGGCTGGTTTGTTCGACTGTACTTTATCATTCGGAACCGAGTTCGCTGTCCTGATTTGCGGCCGGTCTTCTCACATTTTTTCTCCTCAGTAGTCCCCGCTGGCTCCTCCGCCGCCGGAACCGCCGCCTCCGAATCCTCCGAAACCGCCGCCGTCACCATCTCTGCCTCCGCGTCCGCCGCGATATCCTCCACCGCCGCCTCCCATCAGACTTCCGAGAAGAAAGAAGAGAAGGCCGGTGTTGCCGGTTTTGACAAGGAAGAAGAGGATGAGCAGGATGACGCCGCCGCCGATGAGAATCTCAAACAGATTGAGCTGAACCGGGGCCTGCTGACGACGGTATTGGTGGACCTGCTGGGGCTGGTCGAGCGTGACGCCTGCATCGGCGGCGATGACGCGGGCGATCTGCTGAACGCCGAGCAGGATGCCTGCGTTGTAGTCTCCCTGGCTGAGCGAAGGGACCATCGCACGGCCGATGTCGCCTACTTTGGCGTCGTTGAGGATTCCCTCGAGGCCATAGCCGACTTCGATGCGATATTTCCTGGGGTTCAATACGACGAGCAGAAGAATGCCGCGGTCAGTTCCCTTCTTGCCCACCTTCCACTTCTCTTCGAGTTTGACAGCGAAGTCATCGACCGGCTGATCGTCGTCGAGTGTCTTGATGGTTACGACGGCGATCTGGGCATGGGCCTGGCGATCGACCTGGGTGCAGAGGCTTTCGAGGTTGTACCTGGTTGACGGAGTGAGGACGCCTGCGAAGTCATTGACATAACCGGTTGGAGCTGGAAGATTGTTCACCGACTCCGCCGTCAGAACGACTGACGGGGCGAAGACGAGGAGGACAACTGCCAACCAGCGCGAGAGATAGTTCATCGAAGGTCATTCTACGCTTTGCGTGTTAACAAAGTTCCGTGCGGGAATTATCGATGGGACTTGAGATGAACGAGGAATCGCCGCCAAAGCGGATCGCTCACGCGTGAGCTAAGGAATGAGTTTCGCGATAAGAGCTACAAGGTTGGAGCGGGAGCGGGTTTGTTGCCGCCATGAGGCGGGACGGGAATGCCCTTTGCACGGGCGAGCTTGTCGACCATCACGGTGTGCTCGTGGATGATGCCCTGGGCTTTGACGACTTCGTCGTGAAGAGCCGGGTCGGTGCGGCAGGCGGCCTCGAGGCGGAAGGTATGCAGGTCATTGTGGTGGTTCTTCACCATGAAGGCGAGGTACTCGGTGTCGAAGGCATCGCCGGAGAGGGCGTTGAGTTTGTCGTATTCGGCCTGGTCATCCTTGTTCATCGTTTTGGGCAGCATGACTCCCATGGAGTCGGCTACCTGTGCGATTTCGCCGTTGAGTTTGATGTGGTCGTCGACCATCTTCTGGCCAAACGCCTTGACGTCGTCGCTGCCGGCCTTTTGCGCGGCAAGCTGACCCAGCTTGACCTCGGCGATGCCTCCTTCCGCTGCTTTACGGAGGAACATCCTGTCCTGGAGGACCTGGCCGACGTCTCCGGCGTTGGGGGCTGAGTCCTGGGGCTGCTGGGGCCGGTTCTGGGCTGTGGCAGATGGCGTGGCGATGGGATCGAACTGGGCGACGAGCAGAGCGGGAGAGAATGCAATGACTACGCCAAGAGCAAGGGTGCCTACGTGACGGAGCTTCATGGGCGACTCCTTTTAGCGGCCAAGTGTAGCAAATCTCCGCGCCTTGGTCGTACACCCATTGGGTGGCTGTGGGTAGTGTTATGGTTGCCTCCCGACTGTGTCCAGACACTGTATTCTTTAATTTGGAGTGCAGGAATGACGCTAAGTACCATCAGGCCGCCTCAGGCCAGGCAGGAATCGACCCCAACCACATTGCACGGACAGACGCTGGAGGATCACTACCGCTGGATGCGGGACAAGTCCTCGCCGGAGCTGCTGGCCTACCTGGAGGCAGAGAACGCCTATACGCACTCGGCGATGGCGCCGACCGAAGAGCTGCAAGCGAAGCTGTACGCGGAGATGCTGTCGCACATCAAGGAGACCGATGTGTCGGTTCCCTATCGCCATCGCGGATGGTTCTACTACGTGCGGACGGTGGAAGGCAGCCAGTATCCCATTCACTGCCGCAGATTGGCGACGGGAATGGATTCCAACAGGTTCGACGAGTCGCAGCCTGAGCAGATTTTGCTGGACGTGAACCAGCTCGCGGTGGGGCAGCCCTTTATGGCTGTTGGGGCGATGACCGTTAGCCCGGATGGGTGGAAGCTGGCTTACTCGACGGATAACACCGGATTTCGCCAGTACACGCTGCATGTTCGCGATTTGAAGACCGGCGTCGATCTGGCCGATACGGCGGAGCGTGTGGGGTCGGTTGCGTGGGCCGCGGATTCGCACACGCTGTTCTATACGACCGAGGATGCGATCACGAAGCGGCATGACCATCTGTTCCGGCACAGGCTGGGCGATGCGGCGGACGACGATGCGACGATCTACGAAGAGAAAGACGAGCGCTTCAACCTGGGCGTGGGCAAGACGCGGGACGGGAAGTATCTGCTGATGGAGTCGGGCAGTCACACGGCGAATGAGTGCAGCTATCTCGACGCGGAGACTCCGGGCGGCATGTTTCTGGTGATCGTTCCGCGCGTGGACGAGCAGGAGTACTCCGTGGATCACCGGAACGGATTGTTTTACATCCGGACGAACGATGTGGGGAAGAACTTTCGCGTGGTGACGACGCCGGTCGATGGTGGAGGACGGGAGACGTGGACGGAGCTTATTGCGGAGGACAAGGAGAGTCCGCTGGAGGACTTTGAACTCTTCGCATCGTTCTGCGTCAGCGGACGCAGAAGGCTTGGATTGCCGACGCTTACGGTGACATCGTTTGGCGCCGATGGAACGCTGGCGGGATCGCGGGAGATTGAATTCCCCGAGCCGGTTTATTCGGCAGGAGGACATGCTAATCCGGAGTTCGAGACTGAGGGGTTTCGCTACAGCTATCAGTCGCTGGTGTCACCGGCTTCAGTGTATGAGTACGATGTGAAAGCTGGAACGTCGACGCTGCTGAAACAGCAGGAGGTGCCGGGTGGGTTCGATTCTTCGCGGTATGGATCGGAGCGGGTTTGGGTTGAGGCGCAGGATGGCGTGAAGGTACCGGCTTCGGTGGTTTATCGTCGCGACAGGTTCGAACGCAACTCGACGAATCCGCTTTATATCTATGGGTATGGGTCGTATGGGTATCCTCTACCGATTGGATTCTCAGCCGCACGGTTGTCGCTGCTGGATCGCGGGGTCGTGATCGCTTACGCGCATATTCGCGGCGGCGGCGAGATGGGCGATAAGTGGCACGACGCCGGAAAGATGATGGTGAAACGGAATACTTTTTCGGACTTCATCGCGGTGACGGAGCAGTTGGTGGCGAAGGGATATGGCGCGAAGGATCGGGTTGCAATCGAAGGCGGAAGCGCGGGCGGGCTGCTGATGGGAGCGGTGGTGAATGCACGGCCGGAGCTGTTTCGCGTGGTGCTGTCGCATGTGCCGTTTGTGGATGTGATGAATACGATGCTGGACGCTTCCCTGCCCCTGACAGTTGCGGAGTATGAGGAGTGGGGGAATCCGAATGAGGCAGAGGCGTTCGCTTACATGCGATCGTATTCGCCTTACGACAATCTGAAGGCTGGGGCGTATCCTGCGATGCTGGTGAAGACGAGCCTGAACGATTCGCAGGTGATGTATTGGGAGCCGGCGAAGTATGTAGCAAAGCTGAGGACGCTGAAGACGAACGATACGCCGCTGCTGTTGCATATCAACATGGATGCAGGGCATGGCGGAGCTTCGGGCAGATACGACTACCTGAAGGAGATTGCGTTTGACTATGCGTTTCTGCTGAAGGAGTTGGGAGTCGAGGGTTAAGCGGCAGCGATATCGGTCTATTCAGGAATTCCGTCCGGCCCGTAGCCCAGGATTTCGTCGTCGGTCAGGTCTTCCTTGATGGGCTGGAGATTGTCACTGCGCAACGTTCGCATTGGTTATGTTCAGGGACATGTACATCGCGTACATGCCCAGATTTAAACCTTGGAAGTCTCTGACTCTTCGATCGTGTCGCCTTCGCCGGGGGCGAGGAAGAGATTGGTTTCGAGGCCGTGCTGGCGGGTGTAGAGGTCGTAATAGCGGCCGCGGAGCTGGTAGAGGATCTCGTGGGTGCCGCGTTCGACGATCTCCCCCTGTTCGACGACGAGGATCTGGTCGGCGCGGCGGATGGTGGAGAGGCGGTGCGCGATGACGAAGGTAGTTCGCCCCTGCATGAGGTGGTTGAGGCCGCCCTGGATCATGGCTTCGGATTCGGAGTCGAGTGAGCTGGTGGCCTCGTCGAGGATGAGGATGCGCGGGTCGGCGAGGATGGCGCGGGCGATGGAGAGACGCTGGCGCTGGCCGCCGGAGAGCTTGACGCCGCGTTCGCCGACGATGGTCTCGTACTGCTCGGGGAAGCGCTCGGCGAACTCGTCGACACGGGCGATGCGGCAGGCCTCCATGAGCTGCTCTTCCGTGGCGTTAGGACGGGAGAAGAGGATGTTTTCGCGGATGGTGCCGTCGAAGAGGAAGGTCTCCTGCAGGACGACGCCGAGTTGCTGGCGGTAGCTGGAGAGGCGGATGGTGGCGAGGTCGATTCCGTCGATCAGGACCTGGCCTCCGCCTGCGGTGTGGAAGGCGCAGATGAGCGAGATGATGGTGGACTTGCCTGAGCCGGAAGAGCCGACGAGCGCGGTGACGGTGCCGGGTTTGGACTCGAAGCTGATGCCGTGGAGGACGGGCTTGCCTGGCTCATAGGCGAAGGTGACGTCCTTGAAAGCGACATCGCCCCGGATCGTCGACATGACGACGGTGCGGTTCGGCTCGCTGTCTTCCTCGCTCTCGCTGAGAATCTCGGAGGTGCGGTCGAGGCCGGCAAGCGCTTCGGTGAGCTGAGTGCCGATGGCGACGAGCTGAACGATCGGCGCGATCATAAAGACCAGCAGCGCATTGAACTCAACATAAAGGCCGACATTGAGGCGATGAGCGGATACCTCGTGGGCACCGAGATACATGATGAGTGCGCCGACGACACCAAGCACCATGGTCGAAGCGAGGGTCATGAGCGACTGTGCCGTGAGGGAGCTTATGACGTTGTCGAGCAGGCGCTTGACGCCCGCGGCAAAGACGTTGGCTTCGCTGTCTTCGGCGTGGTAGCCCTTGACGACGCGGACGCCGCCGAGAGATTCGGTGAGGCGGCCTGTGACTTCGGCATTGATCTTGCCGCGCTCACGGAAGATGGGCCGGATCGTGCTGAAGGCCTTCTGCAGGATGAGACCGAAGACGAGGAGAATGCAGAAGGTGAGCAGTGTCATGCGTCCGCTGATACGGATGAGAATGCAAAAGGCAATGACAGCGGTGAGAATGCCGCCAACAAATTCAAGCAAGCCGGTGCCGATGAGGTTGCGTACGCCTTCGACGTCGGTCATGATGCGGGCGACGAGGGTCCCGGTGCGGTTTTCATCGTAGAAAGCGACGGGCAGGCGGCCGATGTGGCGCTGCACCTGGGCGCGCAGCTCGGAGATGAGACGCTGGCCGGCGGTGGAGAGCAACTGCGTGAGCGTGTAGGAGGTAATGCCCTGAACGAAGGTGGCTCCAGCTACGACCATGATGATTAAGGTCAGCTTATCCATCTCGTGCTTCAGCATTACGTCGTTGATCAGAAACCGCGAAGAGACTGGAAGAGCCAGGCTGCAGAGACGGTTCACGATGATTAGCAGAAAGCTGCCGAGGAGGAGCCAGCGGCGCGGCTTGATGAGCTTCCAGACCTCCGGAAGGACTTTTTTCAGCTTGGGTTTGGGGCGTGACTTTGTGAGGTCGGCAGCCACAGCCTTGCCGACGCCGCGTGAGGGCCGGTCGGCTGCTTTCATGCCTCCGCCAAATCTGGATGAGCCAAAGGAAGATGACATTGATGCTCCAAGTCTACGTCGGATTAAGGGAGCTTAAAAGGATTAGTGAGGCCTGACTTTGATGCAGCTCCGCAGGTCTTTTGATGATGGCGAGCTGCCGACGATGCAGACAGCTATTTGTGGAGCTTAGGCCATGCGGCTGCGGCGGGCGTTGATGAACGAGCGGACGCAGAACAGGACGTAGATGAGCGAGAAGAGGCCGAGAGCGGCCTTGTCCTCCACGGCTGCTGCCGCGGTGGGAGAGAAGGAAACGCCGCGAGAGATTTGGAGTACGCCCCACATAGCGGGGATCATGCCGAGGAAGACCAGCAGTGCGACTGTGACGGAGATGTGCATCCAGAGCATGCGTTTTTTGGAGTCGTTGGAGTTCGCCATGATGCCGAAGAGGATGAAGAGGGTGCCGATGCCGACGGGAATAAGAGCAGTGGGATGGGCGCTGCCGGTTGCGACGTATCCAAAGATGCCGAGAAGGATGAGCAGAATGCCGAAGCCGATTGTCAGTTTAGCCATGGTGAAATAGTCCTCGTTTTAGGGCGCAGCATCAGGATACTGGAAGGCGCGGGAAAGGTGCATCAAGACTGAGTCGCATTTTTCCTGATGGCAGCGATGATGTCTTCGGGCTTCCAGTCGCTGGCGGGGTACCAGGCGATGATTTTTCCGTCTTTCCCAATGAGCACGGTGGAGAGTGAGTGTGTGAGGGTTTTGTTGTCGCCGGGAGTGACGCCGACGTTGAAGAACTGCGTGACGGCAGGGAGATCTTTCTCTGTGGGCGCGGCAAAGTCCCAGTGCTGGAACTTTTCGTTGGTGTAGTTGCCGGTGTAGGCGCCGCCGTAGCTGCGGAGGACCTTCGGCGTGTCGTAGGTGGGATCGAAGCTGATGGAGAGAAGATGCGTCTGACGATAGAGCGCGGGGTCGGCGGCGAGAGCTTTGTCGATGTCCGCGAAGTTGCGGCTCATGCGCGGGCAGTAGTCGGCGAGCGGGCAGCGCGTGTAGATGAAGGTTATCAGGACGAGCTTGCCTTTGAACTGGTCGAGGCGGATGGTGCGATCGCTCTGGTTGAGGAGATGGAAGTCAGGAATGGCGTCGCCGGCTGTGGGGACGTGGTAGGCAACGGGGGGATTGTAGTCGGGGCGGGCCTGCGCGATGACGACAATGTCCTCGAGCTGGACGTT
This sequence comes from Edaphobacter sp., assembly GCA_050012935.1. Classification (GTDB taxonomy): domain Bacteria; phylum Acidobacteriota; class Terriglobia; order Terriglobales; family Acidobacteriaceae; genus Edaphobacter. The sequence continues at coordinate 17,536 of JBEKGF010000018.1, forward strand.
GGTGTAGTCGTCGCTGTTCTTGTCGGCGGTAATTTTTGCGGTGATGCGGTCGCCAGGATGGAGTTCGCCGGCAACGGTGGGGTCTTTGAGTTTGTAGTCCATCGTCATGGCTTCCATGAAGCCGGGAACGTCTTCGCCGTCGAGGGTAACTGTGGCGCCCTTGTTGGAGACGATTTTGCCGCGGATGGAGAAGGTCTTCCGATTCGCGGAGGTGTTCGAGGAGGGCGTTGGGCTTTGATGACAGCCGAGAAAGAGAGTGAGGATGGCGAGGGAAAATAAAGGCTTGCGCAGCACGGAGGACTCCTGTGTCCATGATAATGGCTAGGCGAGTTTGCGGCGGGGGTTGGATTGGTCGAACGTGGAAGAACGGCGGCGCCATCTTTGGGATTGATGCACTTCGGGCTTTTGCTTGCGGGGTTGGGAACGGCGCTGCTGGGGCCGATTCTGCCAGTGCTGGCGCGGCAGTGGGGGATGCTGGATTCGCAGAGCGGACTGTTGATGATGGCGAAGTTCTGCGGAGCATTTCTGGGCGGAGTGACGGTATCGCGGAGGCTCGCGCAGAGTTTGCTGCTGGGATTGGCGGCGGGTGCTGTGGGATTTGGCGGTTTTGCGCTTGCTCCGCGAATGAGCGTGGGATGCGTGGCGTTGTTTGTCGGCGGATATGGTTTGGGGCAGATCCTTACGTCGGTAAATATTCTGGCGGGACGGAGGTTTACGGCGCATCGCGGTTCGGCGCTGGCGTTACTGAATTTTTCTTTCAGCCTGGGAGCGATGATGTCGGCGCTGCTGTCGGCATGGCTGCTGCCGCGGTTTGCGCTGCGTGGATTGCTGGAGTGTTTTGCCGGGGCGTTTTTGTTGGGTGGGATTGGATTGATGCTGCAGATGCGCCAGGGGCGTCCCGAGGAAGAGCATTTTGATGCAGCGACGACGGAGGCTGAGCCGCGGAGTGGTTTGAGCGGGCGCTTGTATCTTTACTTCGCGATGCTGCTGGTGTTGTATGGCGGACTGGAGACCTGCCTGAGCGGGTGGCTGACGACGTTCGCGCTGCGGTATGGCGACAAGACGCTGGCGGTGAGCGAATATACGACGCTGCTGCTTTGGCTGTCGTTGACCGTGGGGCGAGCGGGGGCTTCGGCGGTGATGCTGCGCGTGGGCGAGAAGACGACGCAGCGATGGGGGCTGGGATTGGCGGCGATGTTTACGGCGTGTCTGGCGATGGCGCACTCGGCGGTGACGATTGCGGGGTTCGCTGTATTGCTGGGGTTGAGCCTGGCGCCGTTTTTTCCGGCTACATGGGCGCTGCTGATGGCGGAGCGGCCGACAGCGCGGCAGGCGGGGATTGTGCTCGCGGTGTCGGGGCTGGGCGCGGCGGCTTTGCCCTGGATGATGGGAGTGGTGTCGACGCGGGTGGGGTCGTTGCAGGTGGCGCTGGCTCTGCCGTTTGCCGCGGCGGCGGGGTTGCTGGTGATGAGTTGGATTGCACCGGCAGCTTCTGTTTCGCGTGGCTGATTTTCCAGCGGCCGCGAGCGTATAACCGAAGATATGGATGGTGTGGAGTTGTTGCCGGTCGAGATTGCCGAGGCGCTGGAACGCGGGTCGGTTGTGGTGACCGGAAATCAGCGGACGGCGCGGGTTTTGCGGCGGGGGTTCGATCGGCGACAGCATGAGTTGGGGCGAACAAGCTGGCAGCCCGCGGCGGTGCTGGCGTGGGATGCGTGGATGGCGGCGCTGTCGCGTGGATTGGTGATTGAAGGACATGCGACAGAGCTGCTGCTGAACCGAACGCAGGAACACGCGGTGTGGAGGCTGATTCTCGAAGCGGATCAGGAGATGGCGAGCCTGCAGAGCGTGGATTCCCTGGCCGAGATGGCAGCGGAAGCCTGGAAACTGCTTTCAAGTTACGAGGGACTGAGGCGGCTGCGCGGAGCTGGAGGAGGCACGGATACGCGAGCGTTTCAACGGTGGGCGCGGACCTTCGAACGGACGTGCAAGGCAGAGGGTTTTCTTTCGTCGGCGCAGTTGGAGGAGACGCTGTGTGGCGCCGTGGAGCGGGGACTGGTGACGCTTCCGGCGAATGGAGTTGTGCTGGCGGGTTTTGACCGCCTGACTCCAGCGCAGATACGCCTGGTGGAGATGCTGCGATCGGCCGGGGTTGCGGTGGAGGAGTTGCGGCCTGCGGTTGGCGTTGCGCGGCGGATGCTGGTCGCGACTGGAGATGAGCTGAAGGAGTTGTCGGCTGCGGCTCGGTGGGTGCGGGGGTTTCTGGAACAGAGGCCCGAGGCCAGAGTTGCTGTGATTGTGCCGGGGCTCGAGATCGAAAGGCGTGAGATCGACCGCGTGTTTCGCGAGGTGTTAGCGCCGGAGCTCGAGGATATTTGCGCAGCAGACAGCGCCGGGCCATACGAGTTTTCGCTTGGGGTTGCGCTGACCGAGACCGCGATGGCTGCGATTGCTCTGGACCTGTTGCGCTGGGCGGCGGATGCGCTGCCGCTGGAGCGGGTGAGTGGGTTGCTGTTGTCGCCGGAGTTTGCGATGACGTCCGAAGAACAATGTAAGCGTGCGGAGTTCGATGCGTTTGAACTGCGGAGGGCGCGGATGTTGCGACCGGAGATAACGGTGGATGTGTTGATCGGTCTCGTGGAACGGTCCAAGCGGAGGAATGAGCTTTCGCGGCTGTTGGCGGCGCTGCGTGCGATGCGGGCGCTCGCGGGCCGTATTCGAAGCGCGGGGGCGCGGACGAATGCGGAGTGGGCCGAGACGATGCGGGAGTTGCTGGAGGCTGCAGGGTGGGGCTCCGAGGCACGGGAGAGCAGCATTCGGTTTCAGACGCGGCGCAAGTGGGAGAGCGTGCTCGATGAGCTGGCTACGCTGGATTTCGATGGACAGCGGGTGGAGTACGTGCAGGCGGTCGAGTCGGCGGAGAGGATTGCGCGGCAGACGACGTTTGCGCCGGAGTCGCACGGTGCTCCGGTGCAGGTGATGGGGCCGCTTGAGGCTGCGGGAGGAACGTTCGACGCTGTGTGGTTTTTGCGCGCGGGCGAGCTGAGTTGGCCGATGGAGACGAGGAGCAATGGACTACTGCCGTGGGCGCTGCAACGCGACCTGGAGATGCCAGGAACCGACGTTGCGAGGGACAGCGAAGACGCGCGGCGGATGACGGCGCGGATCGCCGATTGTGCCGCGACGGTTGTGTTTAGTTATGCGCAAGAGAAGGACGACGTGAGGCAGCGGTGTTCGTCTGCGTTGAGCGGGCTTGGGCTTGAGGAGATTGGCGTGCGCGAGCTTGCCGGTGACCGCGTGGAGCGTGAGGTTGTCGCGATTGAGGAGATCGAAGACGTTGCGCGGGTGCAGAGGCTTCCGGATGGCGCGATTCACGGCGGCGCGAGGATTCTGGAGCTGCAGGCGGCGTGCGGGTTTCGCGCGTTTGCGGAGGCGCGGCTGCGGGCGACGGAGCTTGAACAGATAGAGCCGGGGATGGATGCCAGAGAGAGCGGCACGGTGGTGCATGACGTTCTGAAATATTTCTGGGATGCGGTAAAGACGCAAGACGAGCTGCGAGCGATGCCGGCAGAAGAGCGCGATGAGTTGCTGGGCTGGTGCATCAATGAAGCTTTGAAGAGGACTGAGAGAGCGAGCGAGACGGCCTGGGACGCAGCTTATGTGGAAGTGCAGCGCGGCAGGCTGCGGCGTCTGGTGAGTTGGTGGCTGGAGCTTGAGATGGATCGCAGGATTCCGTTTGAAGTGCGGCTGAGCGAGAAGGAGTTCAAGAATGTGCAGGTTGGTCCGCTGCATTTGAATGTGCGGATGGATCGTATCGATGAGGTCGACGGCGGCGAGATGCTGATCGATTACAAGACGGGCGCCGCCTCTCCGAACGACTGGCTGACGGAGAGGCCGGATGCGCCGCAGTTGCCGCTGTATGCGGTCTTGTCGGATGCGGAGCGGCTGAAGGGAGTTGCGTTTGGGCTGGTGCGCGCCGGCGAGGGGCGCGGGTTGAAGGGGTACGCCGTGCGGGAGGGCTTGTTGCCCGGCAAGCTGGCGAAGATGAAGGAGGCCGCGTCGTTCGAAGGGCAGGTTGAGCGATGGAGAGAGATTTTGGCGGCGCTGGCAGAGGAGTTTTATGTTGGCGATGCGCGAGTGCACCCGAAGAACTATCCAAAGACGTGCGAACGCTGCGCACAGAGAGTGCTTTGCCGGCTGGATGCTGCGACGCTCGAAGAGGACGAGGAAGACGAAGCCGCGATGGCAGAGGAGATAGACCGTGGCTGATCTTTTTGTTGTTACAAATGGCGAGAGTGCGCGTGAAGAGGCCGGTAGCAGGCCGCCGGATTGGAGGGAGCGGGAGCGCGGGCTTGATATTCGGCAGTCGTGGGTCGTGGAGGCGCCGGCGGGCTCGGGCAAAACAGGATTGCTGATCCAGCGTTATCTGAAGTTGCTGGCCGATGAGCATGTAGAGCAGCCGGAGCAGGTTTTGGCCATTACGTTCACGGTGAAGGCGACCGCGGAGATGCGGGAGCGTGTGATGGAACAGCTCGAACGAGCTGCGCGAGGCAATGCGCGGAAGGACGATTCTGCGTTTGCGGTTGAGACGCGGAGGCTCGCGCAGGCAGTGCTGGAACGAGATGCGGCGCTGGGATGGAGGCTGCTCGATAATCCGCGTCGATTGCGGATTCGTACGATCGATTCGGTGTGCGGAGAGATTTCGCGTTCGCTGCCTGTGCTGTCGGGAGGCGGAGGCCGCCAGAGACCGGTGGAGGATGCGTCGCCGATGTATCGCGAGGCCGCGCGGCAGGCGCTGATGCAGCTTGGCGGCAACGACGCGTCGCTGGATGCAGCGTTGCGAACGGTGTTGCTGCATCGCGATGGGAGCCTGGCGGAGTGTGAGCGGTTGCTGGTAGATATGTTGCCGCTGAGAAACCAGTGGGGTGAGTTGGTGCCTCTGCTCGGGAGCGAGTTGGACGACGCGTACCTCGACGGCACAGTGTTGCCGCGGCTGCAGAAGGCTCTGGAACAAGCGATCGAGGGTGGGTTGAGGCGGCTTTCGCAAAGTGTGCCGGGAGACATTCTGCAGGACCTGACGTTGCTTGCCGGGGAGATGGGACATGCGGAGGGATATAAGGGCGAGCCCTCGCCGATCGCCGTGCTGGCCGGTCTTCGCGACACGCCGGAAGAGATTGCGGACGATCTCGAACGTTGGCAGGCACTGATCCATCTGATGACCACGAAAGGAGGGGAATGGCGTACAGGTTTTAAGAGTAACTATTTGAAGTTTGATTTGGAGAAGACTCACGCCTCGCGCTTGAAGAGCCTCGTGGCAGAGCTGCACGATCATCCTGAAGCGCTTGAAGCGATCAAGCAGGTGAAATGCCTTCCACCCGCGGAGTATCCACTGGAGCAGTGGAAGGTGGCGAAGGCGTTGTTTCGCGTGTTGAGCCGGGCGCTCGCCGAGTTGCAACTGGTCTTCGCGCGAAATGGCGAGTGCGATTTTGCCGAGCTGGGGTTGCTGGCGCGAGCTGCGTTGCGGCGAGATGGCGCGATGGAAGACCTGAACGCTGCGCTGGGGATGAGGCTGCAGCATCTGCTCGTGGACGAGATGCAGGATACGTCGACGAGCCAGTATGAGTTGATCGAGTTGCTGACGCAGGGATGGGATGGACAGAGCCAGACGGTGTTTCTGGTGGGCGATCCAAAGCAGTCGATCTATCTTTTCCGGCAGGCGCGCGTGGAGCGTTTTGTGCGCATGATGGAGACGCATAGCCTTGGCGATCTGTCGTTGGGAGGCCTGCGATTGACGGCGAATTTTCGTTCGCAGCGCGGGTTGGTCGATACATTCAATGAGGATTTTTCGCTGCTGTTTCCGCGCGAGGCAAGCACGGAGAATCCGGAAGAGGTGCCGTATGTTGCGGCGCAGGCGGTGCGGGGGCAGTCGGGGAGCGGAGCGCTGGGCGTGGTATGGCATGCGCAGGTGCGGGATTCGGCGGAGGACGCCAAGAGAGAGCGGAGACGAAAGGCTCGCACGGAGGCAGAACAGGTGAGGGCCATCATCGAGCGATGGCTCGAGGGGCCTTTGCCGGAAGGGCGCAGCAAGGCGTGGAAGATTGCGGTGCTGGTGCGAAGCCGCGGTGTCCTGAACGAGATCGTTGCGGAGTTCAAGGACGAATCCAAGGGCGCGATTCCCTTTCGTGCGGTAGACATCGAGGCGCTGGGAGAGCGACAGGAGGTGCTCGACTTGTTTGCACTAACGCGGGCGTTGCTGCATCCGGCGGATCGTGTGGCGTGGTTTGCAGTGCTGCATGCGCCGTGGTGCGGGCTTGGGCTGGCGGACCTGCATGTGCTCGCGGGCGCGGACGATTCAGAGTGGAGCGAACGATGTGTTGAGGACGCGGTTCGAGAGCGCGGCGATCTGCTGAGCGAAGAGAGTTGCACGCGGCTTATGCGAGTTTGGACAGTGTTGCAGGCGGCACGTGCGCGGCAAAATGAATTGACCACAGCGCAGCGAGTGGAGCGAACATGGCGGTCGCTGGGTGGAGACGCCTATCTGGACGACGCCGGAATGGCGAATGCGCGGCGCTATCTGCAGTTGCTGGATGAGGTGGAGGAGCAGGCGGGGGTGATGGATTTGAGCCTGCTGAAGCGGCGGCTGAACGATCTGCGCGCGGAGACCGCGGCAATGGAGGGGGCTGTGGATCTGATGACGATCCATAAAGCGAAGGGGCTGGAGTGGGACGTGGTGATTGTGCCCGGCATGGAGAGAAAGCCTCCGGTGGATCGGGAGAGGCTGCTGAACTGGAGTGAGATCGACTCAGGCGACGTGGAGGCGGCACAGATTGTTCTGGCGCCGATCGCCGAGCGGGGAGAGGGATCGAAGACGCTGAATGCGTGGCTGAGGAGCATCGTCAGGACGCGAGAGAAAGCGGAATGGACGAGGCTTTTCTATGTTGCGTGCACGCGGGCGCGGGAGGAGTTGCATCTGTTTGCGTCACCGAAGCGGAAGGCGACAGGAGAGATCGACAGAGAGTATGGAAGCCTGCTGTCGACGGCATGGACAGCGGCGGAAAGACACTTTGTTCCGGCTTCGGCGGCGACGGAAGATGCGGCAAAGCTGCTCGTGATGCCGCTGCGTGAGGAAACGGAAGGCGTCTCTGAGGATTTTGCCGGCGATATTGCGGCCGTGGCTGAGGAGAACAGTGGCCGCCCTGCCCTGTTGAAGCGGCTGCCGTCGAGCTTTGAGCCGGAGGCGCGGTTTTCGGCTGCGCGAAGGCTCTCCTATGGCGACGTTGTCAGCGGCCCTGCACGCTTTGAGCGGCCAGACGGGTCGTTTGAAGCGCGAGCGTTTGGGAATGCTGTGCATGCGTTTGTGGAGATGCTGACGAAACTGCTAGCGGATGGGGCGAGCGCAGAGACGGTGCTGCACGAAGCGACGGGGTGGACACAGCGCATCGCTGCGGTGCTGCGTGGCGATGGTCTGGCTCCGTCAGCGGTGGAGCGGCTGGTTGCGCGAGTCAAAATAGCGCTGAGCAACATGCTGAATGACGCGGAGGGCCTGTGGGTGCTGGGGCCGCGCGAGGGAGCGACGAGCGAGTTTGCGTTGACTGCATGGAGCGGCGAGCGTAGCAGCGTGCGGCTGGACCGGGTGTTTTTTGCCGGCACGAAGCCGATGGATGCAGGCGATGACTGTCTTTGGATCATCGACTACAAGACGGCGATGCATGGCCGCGAGGGCGTGGATGAGTTTCTGGCCGGAGAGCGCGCGAAGTATGAGGCGCAGATGGCGGCGTATGCACGGATGATGCAGAACCGCGTCGAGAGCGGGCGGTTGCGCGTGGGGCTGTACTATCCGATGCTGGCGCGGCTGGTGTGGTGGGTTCCGGAGCCGGCTGCGGGCGAGATTACTGATTCGTAGCGGGCGTGTGGTGGCGAACATCGGCTCCGCGGACCCAGAAGATGACGTCTTCGGCGATGTTCGTGGCGTGATCGCCGACGCGCTCGAGGTTACGGGAGATGATGAGGGCGTTGAGCGACTGCGGGGTAAGCTCGGGTTTCTCTTTGATGAGCGAGCTGAGGGCGTAGAAGGCGGCGTCATTCATCTCATCGACCTGATCGTCGAGTAGAAGGACGGAGTCGGCGAGTTCGGCGTCGGCTTCGATGAAGGCCTGAAGGGCCTTGCGCACCATGGCCGAGGCCAGAGACGCGAGTTTGGGAATATCGACGGGGAGGTCGATGTTAGCGAAGGCTCCCATCTCGCGGACGCGGACGGCAATGTTGACGGCCTGGTCGCCAACGCGCTCGAGATCGGCGTTGATGCGGATGACTGCGAGGATGAAGCGAAGGTCGATGGCCATGGGTTGCTCCATGGCCAGGAGGTCGAGGGCCATCTGATCGATCTCGCGCTCGAGACGATTGATAGAGGGTTCGGTGCGGAAGACAAGCTCGCAGATGGACAGGTCGCGGGTGCGATAAGCCTCGATGGAGCGCTGGATCGCTTGCTCGGCCATGCCGGCCATGATGAGCAGTTTTTCTTTGAGGTCGTCGAGGCTCTGGTGAAATTTAACGCGCATCAGCCAAACCTCCCGGTGATGTAGTCTTCGGTTCGCTTGTCCTTCGGGTTGGTAAAGATCTTATGGGTGGAATCGAACTCGACCATTTTGCCGTTGAGGAAGAAGCCGGTATTTTCCGCGACGCGCGCGGCCTGCTGCATGTTGTGCGTGACGATGACGATGGTGTACTGCGACTTCAACTGGAAGATAAGGTCTTCGATCTTCGAGGTTGAGACGGGGTCGAGCGCGGAGGCGGGTTCGTCCATCAGGAGCACTTCGGGATCGACGGCGAGCGCGCGCGCGATGCACATGCGCTGCTGCTGGCCTCCGGAGAGCGAGGCTCCGGATTTTTTCTTGAGGTCGTCCTTGACCTCTTCCCAGAGCGCGGCCTGCCGGAGCGAACGCTCGACCGTCTCATCGAGGATGCGGCGGTTGCGGAAGCCATTGAGCTTGAGGCCGCTGATGACGTTGTCATAGATCGACATTGTCGGGAACGGATTGGGCCGCTGAAAGACCATGCCGACGCGGCGGCGGATGACAACCGGCGAAGCATCCTTGTAGATATCGACCTCGCCCATCTTGACGACGCCGGTGGCGCGTGCGATGGGGTTGGTCTCATGCATGCGATTGAGGCAGCGCACGAAGGTGGATTTACCGCAACCCGACGGACCGATGAGCGCGGTGGCGTGGTTCGCGGGGATGTGCAGGTTAATGTCCTGCAGTGTGTGGGTTGTGCCGTACCACGCGTTCAGATCCTCAACTAAGATGCCGACTCCCACTAGCTTCCTCCCTTGAGTACGCCGCGGTTGGCAAAGATGCGAACAAGCGTGACGGATACCATAATCATAACGATAAGAACCAGAGAACCTGCCCACGCGAGGCGGTGCCACTCATCGTAGGGCGAGATGGCATAGACGTAGATCTGCAATGGCAGGGCGGCGATGGGTTCGTTCAGCTTGAAGCTCCAGAACTGGTTCCCCAGGGCCGTGAAAAGGAGCGGGGCTGTCTCGCCGGCGACGCGGGCAAAGGCCAGCATGCATCCTGTGATGATGCCCGGCGACGCCGTGCGCAGGCTGACCGAGACGGCAGTGCGCCATTTGGGGACGCCCAGACCGAGGGCGGCTTCGCGGATGGCATGAGGTACGGTGGCAAGCATCTCTTCCGTGGTCCGGGTGATCGTAGGAACCATCATGATCGCAAGCGCGATGCCGCCTGCCAGCGCAGAGAAGTGTTTCTGCTGGATGACGATAAGCGAATAGATGGAGATGCCCATCACGATGGAGGGGACGCCGTTGAGCACATCGGCGGTGAAACGAACGGCGGTGCCGAGGGCCTTGCCGCGGCCAAACTCCGCGAGATAGACTCCCGCTGCGATACCGACAGGAATGCCTAACAGGCTTGCGACAAGCAGGACAATTCCCGAACCGACGATGGCGTTTGCCATCCCTCCGCCCTCCTGGCCGACAGGAGCGGGGATATGAGTAAAGAACGCGAGATTGAGCGAGCTTGCCCCCTTGTAAACCAGATAAAAGAGGATGGCAATCAGGGGAAGGATGACGATAATCGTCGCAAGGATGGAGAGCCCGCTGACGAGGTAGTTCGCCCCGGTTCTTCTGGCATTGTTGATGCGCATGGATTTTGAGGTGAAGTCCATGCGTCGCGGCTGGTTGTTCAACGGTTGTGTAGCCATGTCAGTGCACCCGCGCCGGAGCGTTGCGTGTTACGGCCCAGACCATCAGCCTTGCGATAGCGTTGACGACGATAGTGACGAGGAAGAGCGCGAGACCGATCTCGATGAGCGCGCTGAGGTAGATATCGCTGGTGGCCTCGGAGAACTCCCCGGCGATGACGCTGGCGAGGGTGTTGGCCGGCGCGAAGAGGGATTTGCCGATGTTGGGGTGGTTGCCGATGACCATGGTGACGGCCATCGTCTCGCCGAGCGCGCGGCCGAGGCCAAGCATGACCGCGCCGACGATGCCGATGCGCGAGTTGCGCAGAACGCCGATGCGGATCATCTCCCAGCGGGTTGCGCCGAGGGCGAGGACGGCTTCGCGCTGGCTGTTGGGCACGGCAGTCATGATGTCCCGCGTCAGCGAAGAGATGATGGGAAGAATCATGATGGCAAGGATGATGCTGGCGGTCAGCAGGCCGACGCCGAAGTTTGCGCCGTCGAAGAGGCCAGTCCAGCCGAAGAACTTCAGTAGAAAAGGCCCAAGCTGGTCGCGCATGATTGGAACCAGCACAAAGACCGCCCAGAGGCCATAGACGACGCTGGGAATCGCGGCGAGCAGCTCCGTAAGGAAGGAGATGGGCGCGCGGAGCGGACGGGGGCACAGCTCGGTGAGGAAGATCGCCACGCCAAGAGCGAGCGGGACCGCCATGCACAGGGCGAGCAGCGAGGTGGCAAGCGTTCCCCAGATAAACGGCAGTGCGCCGAAGTCGCCGGAGACGGGGTCCCAGGCCTGCCGCGCAAAGAACTTCCAGCCAAACGCTGCCAGGCTGAGGCGCGAATGCAGAACCAGAATACCGAAGATGAACAGGACGATGGCGAAGATGCTGAGCGCGCACAGCAGCATGACCGCCGCGAAGCTGTTGTCAGCGAGACTGCCACCTCCCCGCTTGTTGAGAAAATCGCGGATGACGGACGGCGCCACAGCGGGGGAAGGCGCCACAGTTTCCGGCGCCAACGCGGCAAGCGAATTGGGCAGGATCGGTGGCACAGGTTGCGACGACCTGGAGTCTTGTTCATCAGTCATACGGGTAGAAGGCGCAATCTTATTTTCTCCGGTTAGCCTGGTCGTCCGATCGGTTATCCAGACTCGGAAAGTTTAGCCGAAAAAGAGTGCCGCACGGATCTCAACGGCAGGCGTGCGGCACGGATAGACTTACTTGATGTTCGCGATGCTCTTGCGAACCATGTCCTGAACTGGCTTCGGTAGCGGAGCATAGGTTAGAATCGCGGCCTCGGCCTCGCCATGATCCAGCATCCAGCCCATAAAATCGGCCAATGCCTTGGTCTTGGCAGCGTCGTTGGAGTGAGTTGGGATCAGCAGCCAGGTAAAGCTGGAGATCGGGTAGGCATCTGCACCGGGAGCATTGGTGATCGAGATGCGGTAGTCAGCTGGCATGCTCTTGGCGGCTCCTGCAGCGGCTGCGGTCACTCCATCGGTGCTGGCTTTGACGAACTTGCCGGCAGCGTTCTTGACCAGGCCGTAGGACATCTTGTTTTGCACCGCGTAGATCAGCTCGACATAGCCGAAGGAGAATGGCGCCTGGCGAACCATGCCGGCGATGCCTTCGTTCCCTTTTTGACCGATTCCGGTAGGCCAGTTGATTGCGGCTCCTCTGCTAGGTCCGGAGGCCCAGGCGGGGGACACCTTAGACAGAAAGTCAGTGAAGATGAACGATGTTCCGCTTCCATCCGAACGGTAGACGGGCAGAATCGCATGGTCGGGCAGGCTGACGCCGGGATTGTCCTTTGCGATGCGGCCATCATTCCACTTGGCGATCTTGCCGAGGTAGATGTCGGCGATCACGTCACCCGAGAAATTGAGATCCTTATTGACCCCAGGAAGGTTGTACACGGGAACTACTGCACCGAGAACGGTGGGAAGCGCGATTACCTTAACCTTGGCGGATGCGATTTGCTGATCCGTCATGGTGACGTCGCTGGCGCCGAAATCGACCGTACCTTCCGTCACCTGGCGAATGCCACCGCCGGAACCAATTGGCTGGTAGTTGATCTTAACGCCGGGATGTTGCTGGCTATATTCGCTGAACCACTTGGAGTAGATCGGGTTTGGAAACGTGGCTCCAGCCCCGTTCAGGTTCTGCGCACTAGCTCCAGCAGTAACGAGTGCCAGAATGGCGCCTGTCATCAATTTCAAATTCACTCTTCCCCCCTCGGAAAATGCATCGCTCCATGCAATCTGTCAATACATCACATTAAGAGTTTGAGGCGGAATTGTTACTGGGAGGTTACACGGCAGTGAAAACGGCGTTATTCCACAGGAGATGCAGGAGATAGAGCCTTTGGCAGTGTGAAGATAAATGTGCTGCCGCCGTTAAGCTCGCTCTCGGCGCGGATGGAGCCGCCATGGGTCTGGACCATGTGCCGGGCGATCGCGAGACCAAGACCGGTGCCGCCTGATTCCCTGGAACGGGCCTTGTCGACCCGGTAGAAGCGTTCGAAGATGCGGTTCAAGTGCTCGGAGGCAATTCCTGGACCGAAGTCGCGGACGCTGAACTCCACGGCGTGGATCGGTTCGGAGACTTCGCGCGCAGTCACGATGACCCGGCAGTTCGGCTCGTTGCGGGGCTTGCCGTACTTGATGCCGTTTTCGATGAGGTTGCTGAGCACCTGGAGGATGGCGTCGGTGTCGGCGACGACCTCGGCGGTGGTAATCTCGCCGACCTCGAGGACGGCATCGTTGTCCTGGACCAGACCGCTCATCGCCTGGACGGCTTCGCGCACGAGCACGTCGGCAGGAACCGGCATGGGGTGCATCTCCTGCTCGGAGGACTCGACGCGCGCCATGACAAGGAGGTCTTCGGTAAGGCGGTTCATGCGGGTCGCATTTTTGAGGATCGTCGAGAGAAACTCCTTCGCCTGCGGGCTGAGAGAGGCCTCGTGGTCGAGCAGCGTTTCGACGTAGCCGCTGATGGAGGTGAGCGGCGTGCGGAGCTCGTGAGAGACATTCGCGACGAAGTCACGCTGGGTGCGCTCGACCTGCTCGATACGGGTGATGTCGTGCAGCACGGCGACCGCGCCGCCCGGCATAGGCGAGACCGTCACCTCAAAGATACGGCCGGGGACGAGCGATGTGGAACGGCCTTCGCTGACGATGCGCTGCTCGAGCGCGATGCGCACGCATTCGAGGACGCTGGGATCGCGAATCGTATGGACGAGGGAGTGGCCGGTCCGCACGGCGCTGCCGGATGAGGTCGCAGGAATCAGCCGCTGCATGCGCTGATTGCTCCACAGAATGCGCGCGGCCGAATCGACGGCAACGACTGCGTTCTGCATACTGTCGATCATGGCTTCCAGCTCACGGCGGCTCTCGGAGGCCTCGTTGAGCGCTCGCTCGACGTGGTCAGAGGCGATCGAGATGGCGTGGGCGAGGCCGTCGAAGTCGCTATAGGAGGGAGCAATCACGCCGACGTGGCGTTCAGGAATTGACGAGGTTGACTGCTCCAGGCGCACGATGTTCTGCCGCACGGAACGCGCCAGCAGGAACGCATTAATGGCGGCCCAGCCAACGATAATCACAAGATCGAGCAACCAGCCGCGCGGATTGAACCACAGGCGCATCACAGCGACGAAGGCCAGTGCGATCGTCATGCGGACGAAGAACGAAAAGAAAAGACCACGCGTCACAAGCTGCCCCTGCTTTAGGCCGGTACGGCTTTCGGAATCTCGAAGCGATAACCGGCGCCGCGCATGGTCTTGAGAAAGCGCGGTGTCTCGGCATCGGCCTCGATCTTTTCGCGAATACGCCGGACATAGACGTCAACCGACCGGGGAGTGACGAAGCGGGCATCGCCCCAGACGGCATCGAGCAGGTGATCGCGGCTGAAGACGCGGCCGGGATGGCGGGCAAGATAGTCGAGCAGGCGGAACTCCGTGGCAGTGGTGGTGACCAACTCGCCGCCGACGCGAAGCTGCATGGCGCCGGCGTCGATCTCGACGTTCTCGAATTTGAGGATGGAGGGAGAGTTTGGGCGCTCGAAGCGGCGCAGGACGGCCTTGACCCGGGCCACCAGTTCCCGGGTGGCGAACGGCTTAGTGATGTAGTCGTCGGCACCCATTTCAAGGCCGTGAACCCGGTCGTTCTCCGCCGCGCGGGCAGTCAGAAAGATGATGGGGACGATACTGAGCGCCGGGTTCAGGCGGAGCCTGCGGCAAAGATCCAGACCGTCGCCGCCGGGCACCATGATGTCGAGCAGAAAAAGCGCCGGAGGCTGGCGTTCGGCGTCGGGAAGTATCTGATTGATGGCCAGATAGGAGCGAACGGTAAAGCCGGCGCTTTCCAGATGATACTGCACCAGGCGGGAGATATCGACATCATCTTCTAAGACAAAAATCGTCTGACTCAAATTCGGAGACCTCGATCGACTCACGATTTCATTAACGTCAGGTTATCGCAACCGGGAATGAAGAATGCGAACGTACGATGAATCGTGAGTGGAAACTAGATGCCTTTTCGGACGTATACTTGAGCAGGATTCCACACTGCCGCGTCTAACCGAAGTATATGAAACAAAACTCCAATCTCGTACTGTGCGTTGATGACGAGGTCGTAGGCCTCAAGATTCGAAAGATCCTGCTGGAGCGTGCAGGATACCAGGTCTTGACGGCGCCGGATGGGCCGCTGGGTCTGGATATCTTCTTCGCGGAACCGATAGATGCGGTTGTACTGGACTACTCTATGCCGGGCATGGACGGCGGCCAGGTTGCGATCCGGATGCGCCAGGCAAAACCTGAGATTCCGATCCTTCTTTTGTCGGCTTACATCGGTCTGCCGGGCGAGGTGATCTCCCTGGTCGACACACATATTACAAAAGGAGAGGGAGCGCCTGTCCTGCTCGAAAGACTAAGCAGCCTGCTTCAACCAGTGAACGTATCCCATCCGTGAAGGCAACCTATAGGGCAGGGCTGTGAATTTAAGTCAGTTCAATAACATTCTGCGGCAGGTGTTTATTCTGCCTGTAGTGGCATTGCTGGTGGTGGCCGGGGCGCTCTACCTGCAGATTCGCAATGCCAACGCGACCGTTAACCTGATCCAGGAATCGGACGCGCGCATCTCCCAGGCAACCCTCGTGGCCAAGCTCGTCGTCGACGAGGAGTCCGGCCTGCGCGGCTACGAGACAACCGGCGATCCGCGATTTGTGCAGCCTTTTATCGACGCGGAACCGCATGTTCAGGCGGAGATCCAGAACCTTGACAACATGGCTGGGTCCGATATCGATCAGAAGAACGACATCATCGATCTGCGCGAAGAGCACAAGACCTGGCGAGACGGCTTCGCTCTTCTGGTCATCGCCCAGATTCGCGGGGGTGGCAAGGTCAGCGATGTCGACCTGAATCTGCACGGCAAGGTTCTGATGGATGAAGTCCGCCACGATCTGAACGACATCATCCACAAGGCCGAGGATAATCGGGCACGGCGCATTGCGCGGTGGCACCAGCAGGTTCACACGCTGTTGCTGGCGCTGCTGTTTCTGGCACTGGGAATGGGAGTATTGATTGGCCTCTTCACCCGCAACCGCCTGCACTCCGTCTCGGCAGCCTACCGGACCTCGCTGGAGATTCTGGGGCACCGGGCCGAAGAGCTGTTTCAGTCCGAACAAAAGTTGCGCACAACGCTGGAGTCCATCGGGGATGGCGTGATCACCTGCAATGCAAGCGGCCAAATTCAGATGATGAACCCTGTCGCAATGGAATTGACAGGCTGGAACCAGGCCGAAGCTGGCGGACAACCACTCGAAAAGGTCTTCCACATCGTGAATGAGACGACCCGCGAGGCAGTGGAGACGCCCGTCTCCAAGGTCAAACGGTTCAATCGCGTTGTGGGTATGGCGAACCACACCATGCTCATCCGCAAGGATGGAACGGAGTTGGTTATCGCCGACAGCGGCGCGCCGATTCTCGACCAAAGGGGCGAGACCATAGGCATCGTGCTGGTATTTCGCGATATCACGATGGAACGCAAGACCCAGGAGGCGCTGATCGCCAACGAAAAGCTCGCTGTCGCGGGGCGTCTGGCGGCGACGATCGCGCATGAGATTCACAATCCGCTCGACTCGGTCTCCAATCTCCTCTACCTCATGCGCAATGGCGCGTCGAAGGACGAGACGAGTCAGTTTATGGAGTTGGCGGAACAGGAGCTGGCGCGCGTCACGCAGATCAGCCGTGCCATGCTTGGCCTGTATCGCGAATCCAAAGCGCCCGTAGCCGTTGATCTCAGAGAGATGCTTGATGAGATTCTTCTCCTGCTGGAGCGACGCTTGAACGAGTTTGGCGTGACTGTAGCAACCGACATGCCGGAGCTTGTCTCGGTGGCTGCGTTCCCTGCCGAGCTGCGGCAGGTCTTCACCAACCTGATCACCAACGCAGCCGAGGCTGCCGGACGGGGCGGCAACATTACGGTGCGCATCAGGCCGCAGGCAGCAGGTGTGGACACGTCCGGGCAGAAGGTGCAAGCAGGCGCGATCGTAACTATCGCCGACAACGGCGCCGGCATCTCCGAGGAGATTCAATCCCACCTCTTTCAACCGTTTTTTACGACGAAGGGCGAACGTGGAACGGGGCTCGGGCTTTGGGTCAGCCGGGGAATCATCAACAAGCACGGCGGCACGATCTCACTCGAAAGCGATACCAGCGACGCCAGGCACGGCACCATTGTCAGCGTCTTCCTTGCGACGAACCCGACGATCCATACCGGCGGCGACTAGAGCGACCGAAGCTGCTCGGAGACGATCGCAGCCGCCTGCTCACATGCGGCGCGGTCAACATCGTAGTGCGTGACGAAGCGGATTGCGTGTGGGCCGATGGCGCTCACCAGCACGCCTCTCTGCTTCAACGCGGCGCTGAACGCAGCGGCATCTCCGCCGCTTCGCCCATCTTTGCCGCGCAGCTTGAAGATGACGATGTTCGTCTGCACTGCGTCAAGATCGATCTCCGCAGCCTTGGAATTCGCGGCGACGGCGTCCGCCAGAAGACGCGCATTGGCGTGGTCGTCGGACAGACGCTTCGGCATCTCATGCAGCGCGATGAGCCCGGCAGCAGCGAGAATGCCTGCCTGCCGCATGCCCCCGCCTAGCGCCTTGCGATGGATGCGTGCCTGCTCAATCGCCTTTCTGCTGCCAACAAGCATCGAACCAACCGGAGCGCCAAGTCCCTTCGAGAGACAGAACATCACCGTATCGAAGCCGCTGGTCAGCTTCGCAACGCTGATGCCGAGCGCGGTTGCCGCATTGAAGACGCGCGCACCGTCGAGATGCACAGGCAAACCCGCTTCCTTCGCTCCAGCCCAAATCTCTTCGAGCACAGGCAGCGGCGTCACCGTACCGCCGGCCATGTTGTGCGTGTTCTCGAGGCAGACCAGCGCCGTCTGCGCGCGGTAGTAGATCTTCGCGCCGATCGCCGGCTTAATATGGTTCCACGTCAGAATGCCGCGCTCAGCCGCGACGGTCCTCGCCAGGCAGCCGGAGAACGCCGCCATCATAGCCATCTCCCAATCGAGCACATGGGAGCGCGCCTCGCAGATGACCTCCTGCCCGTGTTGCGTATGCAGGCGGATCGCGATCTGGTTGCCCATCGTACCTGTAGGAACAAAGATCGAAGCCTCGCGACCGAAGACCTCCGCGGCCTCCTGCTCAAGACGATTGATCGTAGGGTCTTCACTATAGACATCGTCGCCGACCTCGGCGGAGGCCATCGCCTCGCGCATGGCTGGGGTTGGACGAGTGACCGTGTCGCTGCGCAGATCGATCATGATGTTAGTTCTCTCCTGTTTCGTGTTCTTTTTATTTTCTATGCTGCCGACGGGATCAACAAGCGGCTGAAGACCTCGTTCGAAACCAACCGTCCATGTTGGGTCAGGCGTATGCGATTCGAACTCAGCTCGAGCAAACCGGCGTCGCGAACCTCAAGCAGCGCAGGCATGGCATCGCGAAGCATGGCATCGCCAAACTGGCCACGCAGACGATCAAGATCAACGCCCTCGTTCAAACGCAGCCCGAGAAAGAGCGACTCCTCAAAGGCTTCATCGCGACCGATGAGATCGACATCAGCCGCGGCAGCGCTTGAAGCGGCTTCGAGAAGAGGAAACGGAGAGGCCGCATTGCCGGTGCCGAGATATTCGTCGAGGTCGGCGGTATTGGCAAACCGCACGGCATCGGTTCCTGCACGAAGCATCGAGTGAGCATCGAGACCGAACCCGATATAAGGCTCACGCTGCCAATACTTGAGATTGTGCCGCGAACGATGGCCCGCGCGCGCAAAATTCGAGATCTCATACTGCGGCGCACCCGCTGCTTGCAGCGCCGCGCAGGCCTGTTGATAGAACTCCGCAGCCTCGTCCTCACCCGGAACAGCAGCCGCGCCGTAGCGACTTCCCTGCCCCAGCATCTCGCGGCCCAAACGAGACTCGTCATCGACCTCAAACAGATAGACACTGACATGAGGAACACCCGCAGCGATGGCCTGGCCTATCGAATAACTCCAGCTCTGCGCAGTCTGATGAGGAAGGCCGGCGATAAGATCGAGGTTGATCTCGGAAACTCCCGCACCACGCACTCGCTCAATCTCATCCCAGCATTGTCGTTCGTTGTGCAGGCGTCCAACCGCTGCGCTCTCGCGATCAACAAAGGATTGCACCCCAAAGCTGATGCGATTCATTCCCTGCTCCAGCAGCTCCTCAAGCGTCTCCTCGGAGAGCTGTCCCGGAGCGCACTCCAGCGTAATCTCCGCGTCAGCAGTAAGGTCGAACTCGCCGCGCAGATGCGTCAATAGCTGCCGGAACTGCTGCGCCGACAACAAACTCGGCGTCCCACCGCCAAAGTAAATCGTGTCAGCCGTTCGCGGAAGAAACCCGCTCATCGTAACGGCCGCCTCATGCGCGCCGCGGATCTCTGTGCTGAGGCGGTCTATATATTGCTGCATCCTCTCGGCGCCGAAGATTCCGGAGGCGAAGTTGCAAAAGGTACACTTCGCCTTGCAAAACGGAACCGAGATATAGATGCCGACTGGTCCAGCCATTCCAACCAAATCCTCGGTTCAATTGTTTCACGTAGGCTCCATCTCAGGTGTAACTTATCTCCAGGGCGCGATTCTATTAGCGAGAGGTTAGATCCCATGCATCTTCGACCCTGTGCCTCAGCTCTGTCCGCCGTCTTCACCATCGCTTCCTGCGTTTGCGCAGCGCAAGCGCAGTCACAGGCAAACCGAACACCCGTACTGGTGGAGTTGTTCACCTCCGAGGGCTGTTCGAGCTGCCCTCCCGCGGATGCGCTCCTCGCGAAGCTCGACCACGACCAACCCTTTCCCAATGCCGAGATCATCGTCCTCGGCGAACACGTGGACTACTGGGACGGCCAGGGATGGCATGACCGCTTTTCGTCATCTCAATACACGGACCGGCAAAAGGATTACTGTGCGCGCCTGCAAGCCAAAGAAGGAGCTTATACGCCGCAGATGATCGTCGACGGCACAGACCAGTTCGTCGGCAACGACGTATCGCATGCACAGCAAGCCATCCAGCACGCAGCGCAAAGCTCCAAGCTAAAACTGACGCTTTCGCAACCTGCCGTGGATGGGCGCAAAATCTCCGCATCCGTCTCGGCAACTGCCTTGGAAGCGACCAAACCACAGGGAGACCTCTTCGCCGCGCTGGTCGATCCCACGGATGTTACCGACGTTCGCGGCGGCGAAAACGGCGGCCACAGACTCCAGCACGCAGGCGTGGTGCGAAGCCTGCAGCGTATCGGAAGCCTGAAGCAGCTTGGCTCCGCACCGCTCTCCTTCAGTCTTAAGGCGCCCGCAGACGCAAAGCCGGAGACGATGCGCGTCGTGGTCTTTGCCCAGCAGAGTGGCCCAGGGGCCGTTCTGGGCGCTGTCTCGGCCAGCGTAGCCCCTTAGCGTCAGGAGCAATTGGAGTCCCACAGAATCCCGGACCTGCCATAAACATCTAAAATAGAAACGCGCATGGCAGACGAACGGAAACCGAAGGACTCAAAGCAGGAGCCCACCAAAAAAACCGCACAGGACGATGAAGTCGTCGGTAAGATCTACGATCGGCACCTGATCCGCCGCCTGCTGACGTATCTCCGTCCCTATAAAGTGCAGGTGATTCTGTCGGCGCTCTCCATCATCTTCAAGGCTGGCAGCGACGTGATGGGGCCGTACCTGGTCAAGGTCGCGGTCGATACTTACATGTCGGACACGCCCGCGACGAAGCTCTCCTGGCTCGCGCGGCATCTCAACCCGCAGCCGATGGCCGGCATTACGCAGATCGGCCTGCTCTACCTCGGTGCGCTGCTCATCACGTTCCTGCTCGAGTTCCTGCAGACCTACACCATGCAGTGGACAGGACAGAAGATCATGTTCGACCTGCGCAGCCAGATCTTCCGCCATCTGCAGACCATGTCGCCTGCCTTCTTCGATCACAATCCTGTCGGCAGGCTCGTGACGCGGGTCACCTCCGACGTCGATGCACTGAACGAGATGTTCACCTCGGGCGTACTCGCAATCTTTGAAGATATCTTCGTCCTCACCTTCATCGTCATCATCATGCTGCGGATGAGCTGGCCTCTGGCTCTGCTCGCCATCTCGGTAATCCCGGCGATTCTCTACGTCACCCGCATCTTCCGCCGCCACGTGCGCGACAGCTACCGCCGCCAGCGCCACGCCACCGCACGCATCAACTCCTACACGCAGGAGTACGTCTCCGGCATGTCGGTCGTGCAGCTCTTCAACCGCGAGCAGCGCGCCTTCGACGACTACTCCGCCGTCAACGCCGAGAACAAGAAGGCATGGTCGGACGCGATCTTTGCCTACGCGCTCTACTATCCCATCGTCGAGTTCCTCAGCTCCACCGCGATCGCGCTCGTTCTCTGGTTTGGCGGCGATGCCGTGCTGCGCAACACCGGATTTGCGAACGGACTTCGCCACTCCATCTTCGGCACAGTCACGCTCGGCATTCTCATCGCGTTCATCCAGTACGCGCAGCGCTTCTTCCGTCCAATCCAGGACCTCAGCGATAAATACAACATCCTGCAGGCGGCGATGGCAGCTAGCGAGCGCGTCTTCAAACTGCTCGACACCGAGCCAACCATCGTCTCGCCCGCACGTCCCGTCGCAGGAGACAGCTCAGGCCGCGTCGAGTTCCGCAACGTCTGGTTCACCTACCAAAAACTCGACGAGGCACAACAGGCGCGCATCGCCTCGGCAACCGAGGAAGACCTCCGCACCTACGCCGACATTGAATGGATTCTCCGCGGCGTAAGCTTTGTGATCGAACCGGACGAAACTGCGGCGATCGTCGGCCACACCGGCGCGGGCAAAACCACCATCACCAGCCTGATGATGCGTTTCTACGATATTCAACGAGGAAGCATCCTCATCGACGGCGTAGACGTGCGCGAACAGAACCTGAAAAAACTTCGCCAGCGATTTGGCGTCGTCCTGCAGGATCCGTTCCTGTTCAGCGGAACAATCTCCGACAACATCCGCTTAGGTTCGAAGTGGATCACCGATGAGCGACTCGAACTAGCCTGCGACGAGGTCAACATCGGCGACTTCATTCGCACGCTGCCCATGAAGTTTGCCGAACCCGTGCGCGAACGCGGCGCGACGCTCTCCACCGGACAGAAGCAGCTCATCAGCTTCGCCCGCGCTCTGGCCCACGACCCCGGCATCCTTATCCTCGACGAAGCGACATCGTCGGTCGACACCGACACCGAGCTTCGCGTCCGCCTCGCGCTGTCACGCATGATCACAGGCCGCACATCGATCCTGATTGCGCATCGGCTCTCGACCATCCAGCGCGCCGACACCATCCTCGTCATGCACAAGGGCCAGCTTCGCGAGAAGGGCACGCACCAGCAGCTCCTCACCGAACGCGGACTCTACTGGAAGCTCTACGAACTTCAGTACAAAGATCAGGAGCTCGGCTCAGGCAGCGATGCTCCCACGCCGCTTGAGCCTCTCAGCGCGGACTAACTGCGCGAACCTCCGACAACCCTCCAGGAACAGCCTGTGAGAATCTCTTCTTAACCCACTCCGCAACTGGCTGCCAATAAGCCAAAGTCGGCGTGAAGAGCGGCGCGTTGTGTGATAGCCCATTAATGACGATCAATTCTCCGCGCGTCCCGCAAGCATCTGCCACACGTCTCGCCATAGTCACTGGGAACAGGCCGTCCTTGTCGCTGTGAACCACCAGAACAGGAATCTCCAGTTCACTCACACGACGGATCGTCTGCCAGGAATCCGGCACCACACGGGTCATCCATTGCGGAAAACCTATCGCAGTCCCCGCCTCCCGCAGGGTTGAAAATCCTTCACACAACACCAGTCCATCCACACCAAGCCGCGAAGCCACCGCACTACTGACCGCGCTCCCAAGAGAAAATCCCAGAAGCACAATCGAGCGATGCCCCCGAGTCACTAGCTCGTTATAAGCCGAACCCGCATCCTCTTCACAGTTCGCCGCACTGATGTAGCCCGAACTATCGCCGTAACCCGAATAGTTGAAGACAAGCGACGAGACGCCCATCGTCTTCAGCAGGTCCTGCACCCCACCCCAGTATTCGACCAACTCGCCAATCCCATGACAGATCAAAACTGCAGGAGCCTCGTCGCCCGCCGGGACATAGACCGCAGACAATTGCCTGCCGCCGCTCGCAATCACCAGCCGCTGCTGCTCAAAAGAAAAAAGCCGGAGGATACGCTTCTTCGTTCCGTTCAGCCGATCCCTGATCGGCAGCAGACGGCTGATAACGGTCAACAGAAACGAGAGAAATCCCTGCCTCATCGCTTGGCTGCCTTCAGGCAATCCTCGATCACCTTCTTGACTCGCTTCTCACGAGCCTCGGGGCTTTGATAATAGAAGATCGCCATCAGATTCGAACGCCGCTGAAGCTTTGTCATCGCCTCCCAGCCTTTGCGCGCGGCGGGCGTTCCTCGAAACGCCACTTCAAGGATGGGCGGCAGTTCCTTCTCCCCCTCCATCGCCAGCATCAGGCGCTCGGCGATCTGTTCCGACCGACGTTGCCGCGCCTCCGCGCCCTTCACTCCGTCAATCCACTTCGCGATCTCCCATCGCGTCGGCTCGCTCAGCCCCTCAAACCACTTCGCCAGCTTTTTTTCGGTCTTTAGAAGTTTCGCAAGCTCTGCAGGAACCGTCGGCGTACGCTCCTCAAGATCCGGTTCAATCGCAAAGTCCACCATCGCCCCGACCTTCGCACCGGCAGCCTTCTGCATCTTCTTGTTCACCAGAACAAAGTGCCCCCCACGCTGCGCCCCCGGAAACAGCGACGTGCGAAACACCTCGCCGCCAACCTCCACCTTCACGCGAAGCCTCACCAGCGTCTTCCACGTCGTTTCGACATCGAACGGAAGCCACGCGACAACCCAGCCAAGCGCTCCCGGCAGAGGCTCCAGCACAGCCCGGAATTTTTTCGCCGCACTTTTTGTTGCACTTAGTGCCATACAACTCCCTGAAGAAAATCTACACTGGTTCTATCGCTACCCCACCCAATCCGAGCATCTTTCTCTCCGCGGGCGAGGCCAGCGGCGACCACTACGGTGCCCAGATTATTGCCGAACTCCGTACTCGCCATCCAGCCGCAAGCTTCTTCGGCCTCGGCGGACGCGAGATGGAGAACGCAGGCCTCGACCGCATCATCCGCGCTGAAGACGTCGCCCACATGGGCATCACCGAGGTCATACGCCACGCCCCCCGCGTCTACAACTCGTATCGCCGCCTCGTAACCTCAATCAAAAAGCGCCGCCCCGACGCCGCCGTCCTCATCGACTTCCCCGACGTAAACTTTCGCCTGGCCCGCGAACTCAAAAAACTCGACATCCCAGTCATCTACTTCGTCAGCCCGCAGCTATGGGCATGGAAACGCCGCCGTCTGCGCTGGGTCCAGCAGCGTGTCAGCCGCATGATGGTCATCTTTCCGTTCGAAGAAAAGTTCTACCGCGCCCGCGGAGTCAACGCAAAGTTCGTCGGCCACCCATTAGCCGAACTGCCGCTGCCCACCATCTCTCGTGAAGAGTATGCACAACGATATTCACTTGACCCTGCCAGGCAATGGATTGCTTTGCTTCCGGGAAGCCGTGAAAAGGAGATTCATAACAATTTGGTCGAGATGGTAGATATGGCTTATCGCTTCCCTCTCGACTGTGAATATCTCATTCCAGTAGCGTCAACAATTGATCCAGCCAGCCTACGGCGCATCATCGAAGGCACCGCACATATGTGGGTCAACGAAGTTTATCCGCAAGGTGAAGCTCCCTCGGTTAATATCCATCTCGTCCCCGATGCCCGCGAAGCCCTCCACCACGCCCGAGCCTCCATCGTCGCCAGCGGCACCGCCACCGTCCAGGCCGCCGTCATCGGCAATCCCTTCGTCGTCGTCTACCGAGTCTCCCCGCTCACCTTCCGTCTCGCGAAAAAACTCGTCCACTACCCCCCCGAAATCTGGCCCCCCAACGATCTCGACGCCGACGGCAACCTCCCCATCGCCATGGTGAACCTGATCGCCGGCCGCCGAGTCGTCCCCGAGCTACTCCAGGCCCGCTTCACCGCCGCCAACGTAGCCTCTGCTCTGCGCCCGCTCCTCGCAGACACCCCCGAGCGCGCCCACATGATCGCCGACCTTGCCGAAGTCCACCAAGCCCTGCAGCCACCTGAAAAAACAGCCTCTATCGACCAGGTTTGTGACGCGATTGACCCACTTTTGCCCGAAAAACCACATACCGGTGGCCCAAATCCCCGGACAGGCGTCTAATAGGGGTGTGGGCTGTACCATGATGCTTTGAGGAACTTTAGCTGCATGTCCCATCTTTCCCGTATTCTCCGAATCTCGTACGCGTTCCTTCCCTTGTGCCTCCTCACCGTCACAGCGTGGGCCGCACCCGTCCGCGTCCAAATGCAGATCACCGGCTACGTCATCAGCGCCGATCTCGATCCCTCCGTCAACCGCCTGACCGCCACCGCCGACGTTACCTTCACCGCAATCGAAGAGCTGACCGCCCCCACCTTCGAGCTGAACAACGGCCTGCAGGTCACCAAAGCCACCGACGCGCAAGGCAAACCGCTCGATTACGAGCGCCTGACCAACAACAACACCGTCCGTTTCACCCTGGCCACCCCATTGCCTAAAGGCTCGACGACCACCTGGCACTTCGAGTACTCCGGCACCCTCAAGGGCGCGGACACCAGCCCCGTCGAGGGCATCAAGCTCGCCTCCATCGAAGATCCCATCAGCATTCTCCTCTATCCCGGCCGCTGGTTCCCCATGACCGGCCTTTACACCAACCGCTTCACCGCCGAGATGCACATCCGCGTCCCCGGCGATGAGCGTGTCGTCGGCAGCGGCAGCGGAGTCGCAGCAGCCAAGAGCCTCCCCGGCAACCGCACCGAGTTCACCTTCAAATGGGCCAAGCCCGGCTTCCCCGGCACCATCATCGCAGGCAAGTTCCTCGAACCCATCACCGCCGGCAACATGCGCGTCTACGTCACCGAGAAGCGCAAGGAAGCCGCGCACGACTTCGCCAGCACCGGCGAGCGCCAGTACCTCTACATGTCCGGAGCCTTCGGCCAGCCCGAATCGACTCGCATCAACCTGGTCGAGCTCCCCGACGACTCCGTCTCCGGCATCTGGGCGCCCGAGATCGCAGCCATCGCCGCAAACCGCATCACCGCGCGCAACGAGCAGCGCCTGCTCTCAAACACCCTCGCTCACCAGTGGTGGGGCGGCCAGGTCTCGCCCGCAACCATGAACGACGCCTGGATCACCAATGGCATGTCGCGCTACGCCGAGCTGATGTACATCGAAGACTCCGCCGGCAAGAATGCCTTTGAATCCGCCGTCACCGACATCTCCGCCGGCGCACTGGCCTACGACACCGAACCCCTCACCACCATCGGCCGTCTGGACCCCTTCTCTCCGCAGTTTCAATCGATGACGCTCGAGAAGGGCGCCATGGTCTTCCACATGCTCCGCTGGGAGATGGGCGACGAAGTCTTTCTCAAATTCCTGCGCGCTCTGCTCACCCAATACGCAGACAAGCCGATCCGCAGCACGAACGTCGAGGCTGTAGCCCAGGCCCAGTCCAACCTCGAACTCACGGCCTTCTTCGCGCAATGGCTCGATGGAACCGGCGCGCCATCTTTTACCAACAAATACTCCGTCTTCCGCCTCGGCGATAACAAAGGCTTCCGCACCGTCGGGGGTATCGACCAGGATCTCGACCTCTTCCGCATGCCCGTCGAGCTGCGCATCGAAACCGACGGCAAAACCGAGATACGCCGCGTCGACGTCTCCGGCAACGACTCGCACTACTCCGTCGAGACCTTCGGGCGCCCGCGCCGTATCCAGATCGATCCCGATAACTGGCTGCTGAAGAGCACTCCCGACCTGGCCGTGCGCGTCGCCGTTCTGCGCGGCCAGCAGCAGGTTGCGCAGGGAGACCTGACCGCCGCGCTGGTCGAGTACCAAAAAGCTCTCGACTCCAACAAGAACAGCTCGCTTGCAGCCTATCGCATCGGCGAAGTCTTCTTCATGCAGCGCAACTACCAGTCTGCAGCAAACTCCTTCCGCGACGCTCTGCGCGGCGACGGCGATCCCAAGTGGGTCGAGGTTTGGAGCCACATCAAACTCGGAAACATCTTCGACGCCACCGGTCAGCGCGACCGCGCCGTCAACGAATACCGCCTCGCCGTCCAGACCAACGACAACACGCAGGGAGCGGTCAACGAGGCCCGCGCCCGCATGCAGGCCCCCTACAAACGCGAAAGCTCCGACAACTAACTTACTTGACTCCGGTACACCAGTGGACTAGACTAACTAAACTTAGTCCACTGGTGCGCCGATGAAATCCGTCAATATCCACGAAGCCAAGACCCATCTCTCCAAACTTGTCGAGCAGGCTGCCCACGGCGAACCCTTCATCATCGCCAAAGCCGGCAAGCCCATGGTTAAGGTCGTTGCTATTGGTGCTCCCGCCGACAAGAAGCCAAAACGACTTGATTCGCTAAAGGGCCAGTTCTCGATTCCAAATGACTTCGACAGGATGTTCGAAAAAGAGATCGAACAGATGTTCTACGGTGAGGAATGAATCTGCTGTTGGATACTCATCTGCTCGTCTGGTCTACTTCGGCATCTCATCGCCTATCACCCGTCGCCCGCGCCTTAATCGACAATCCGGATAATCAGCTCTTCTTCAGTGCCGCTAGCCTCTGGGAACTTGCCATCAAGCAGTCGTTGGGAAAAAAAGGCTTCAACGTCGACGCGCGCCTGTTACGCCACGAACTCCTGAACATCGGATACACTGAGCTCCCCGTCACAAGCAATCAGGCTGTCGCGATTGATTCATTGCCAGTCATACATCGAGACCCCTTCGATCGTATCTTGATCATCCAAGCCACGCTCGAAGGGATAACGCTTCTTACTGTCGACAGGATCGTCGCGCGCTATCCCGGTCCTATTCGGAAAGTCTGACCGCCCCGCCTACTCGTACCGCAAAGCCTCGATCGGATCGAGACTCGCTGCCTTGATCGCCGGAATCATCCCACTCACTGTCCCAACGACCACCAGGATCACCGTCGCCACAATAACAATGTTCGGCGAGATGATCAGGTGAATGTCGCCTGCGTCCGCGTTTGAGGCGAGCGCGCTGTAAAACGTAATCTTGCCGACGATCTTCGAGACCGCATAGGCCAACGCAATACCTCCAGCGCCACCGACGCCTGAGATCACCAGCGCCTCAGCCAAAAACTGCATCAGAATATGCCGTTTCCGCGCGCCCAGCGCCTTCTCGACGCCAATCTCTCGCGTTCGCTGCTGCACGCTCACCAGCATAATGTTCATCAGGCCAATACCCGCAATGCCGAGAGTAAGCGCGCCGATAAACGCCAGCAGCACCTGCAGGCCAAGCGAAATGATGCGGAACTGCGACAGTTGCTCCATGATGTTGGCTACAAAAACGGCACGTTGGTCCGTGGCCCGGTAGTTGTGGGCGGCGGCTAGCGTCTTGCGAAGCGCAAGCTCCACCATCTTCGGGTCGCCCTTGTAGTCCATCCAGATGCCGTCGAGATACTTCGTGTCCTTGATGTCGCTCATGGTAGTGAAGGGCACATTAACACCACGATTGATGTCGCTGTCGTCGCCCTCCTGCATCTTGGGCGTCTGCACCCCGATCACTTCGAAACTGATGCCGTTCAATCTGATCTTCTCGCCAATGGGATACAGGCCGGAGAACAGCTTCGTCTTCGCCTCCGAGCCGATAACGGCAACGTGCGCTCTCTGCGTCACATCGGCCTGCGTTATCAGGCGTCCTTCAGCCAGATCCAACTTCTGAATCGATTGCAGTTCAGGAGTGATGCCCGAAACGTCCCAATTGAAGCTATGCAACTCATTTTGAACCGGGACTGTCTTGTCGACCGTCGGCGACACGCGAAGGATTCCCGGCACAGTCTCCTGAATGCGCTCGACGTCGTCCTGGGTCAGCCGCACCTGCACTCCGGCCTTATCGCCGCCGGCCTGTTCGCTGGTGCGTCCGGGAAAGACGCCGATCATATTCGTGCCCCACTGTGCGAAGATGTTCTCGAACGCCTGGCCGAACCCCGCGCCATACGCCAGCAACAGCACCACGGTCGCGATTCCCCAGGCCATCCCGACGACTGTGATCATCGTGCGCCGGCGGTTGAACCTCATCGCTTCAATTGCTTGCCCAAAGATATCGCTCAGCATAGTCCGTTACTCCTTGCGCAACGCCTCGACCGGCTCAAGCATCGCCGCCTGCCGCGCCGGATAAAGTCCCGCCACAATTCCGCACAGCATCAGCGATCCCATCGCCATCGCCGCAGACCACGGCACCAGCCGCGGAGGATCGAATCCCATATCGTTGTTCCCAACCACCGAACCAAGCGCTCCCATCAGCAGCGCCGCGCCAACAATGCCGATCAACCCGCTCAAGCCAGTCAACGTCAGCCCCTCAAGGAAGAACTGAAACAGAATGCTGCGATTGGTCGCCCCCAGCGCCTTCCGCAGGCCAATCTCCTTGGTCCTCTCGGACACCGTAACCAGCATAATATTGATGATGCCCACCGCGCCCAGCGTCAGCGTCACAATGCCAACCCCACCGAGAAACACATCCATCGCCGTAAAAATCAACCCCACCATCCGGTTCGACTTGATCGTGTCCCACTCCTCGAAGGCCTCCTTCGCGTTGGGATTGAATCCATGCCTCGCCGCAATAATCTTGTGCACCTCAGACTTCGCGGTCTCGTTCAAATCCTCCGTCAGCGGCTGATATTGAATCGAAGTAATCGCATCCTGCGGGACGTTGTCTCCCGTGATCGGGAAGAGCTCCTGCATCGTCGTCAGCGGAATATAAATCTTCTGGTTGTCGCCGTCGTTGTTGCCCCGTCCAATCTTCTTCGCCACGCCGATAACCTGAAACCGGTAGCCGTTCAACGTAATAAACGCGCCCAGCGAAGGATGCCCCAGAAACAGCAGCTTCTCCATCTTCTGTCCGAGCACCACCACCTGGGCCCGTTGCGTCGCATCCACCTCGTTCAAAAACCGTCCCTGCGCGATCGGAAGATTACGTATGTCCGGATAGTTCAGCTCGATGCCCATCACCTGCCCACCGGCGCTTGAAAACTCGCTGACCTGCTTCAAATCACTTCGCTGGATGAACGAAGTAACACTCCGCACATCGGGCGCCCCCGCGCGAATCGCATCCGCATCGCTCACCGTCAGCTTGTACGGATGCATCCCGACATGCTGCTCCGGCAACACAGGAATCGTGCCACCCCACATCATGATCACGTCCGTGCCAAGCTCCGCCAATCCCCTGCGCTGCCCCGAGCGAAAGCCTTCCCCTAACCCGATCAGCAGCAGCAACGATGCCACGCCCCACGCGATGCCGAACATCGTCAGGAACGATCGAAGCTTATTGGCGCCAATCGAGCGAAACACCTGGGCGAGGATATTAAAAAGTGCGCGCATGACAGTCGTTGGACGGAATCTCTCCCTGGTTCGTTACGCAGACCCGGCGCAAACAGTTCCCTTTCGTTGCTAATCGTTTATGAAATTGTCGAGAGCCTCCGATTCATCCCCGAAATCCACCCTCTACCCCAGGCTGTTCTTCATCAATTCCGGCACATCCGGATCAAGCTCCCGCCGCGCCTCAACTCCAAGCTTTCGCAGAAACCCTTCAACTGCCACCAGCGTCGACTCCAACACCGCCGCCGGATGCAGCAGCCGCGCCGAAGCCGCACCCACGTCGCTCCGAACCAGAGCCCCGCGCACCGCAACACACCGCTCCGGCCTGTACACGCACGACGCCAGATCCGTAATACTCAACGCGTAGCTAGGCGTACACAAAATCGTCTTCGGCGGAGCCATCCGATCGATCATGCTGAAGATCTCGAGCTTCGACTCCAGCTCATCCGGAACAAAATCGACCGCGATATCGGCCTCGCGAACCGCGTCCTCAACCGTCCTCGCCAGCTTCAGACCACCTGCACTCCCACGCTGAGTCAGGTCCGCATACGCTGCCTCCGCGTGACGCAGATTCGCCGGCATCACATCTTCGAGCACCACGTCGAAACCAGCCGCAGCGCACGCCAACGCGAACCCGCGGCCCGCAACCCCGGCCCCGATCACCGCGACAGTCCGTATCTCGAAAGCGGCTGCAGACCGAGCCGCCTCGTTCACTTCTTGCTCGCCACAGCCGCAATTACCGACTCGTAGCTCGGCTCTGCATGCTTGATGTGTTCGGACACGCGCTGGCGTTCGTCCTCGGTCAACGATGGCAGCACAGCCAGAATGCGGCGCAGTGTTACCGAAATATCGTCAACGTAGTTCATGGTGCGGATGGCTTCGCCAGAGAGAGGCATGTCGTGTTGCTCCTGAAATTTCCGAAAATAAAAGCTGCCTCTCCAGTCTAAACGTTCGCGCCCACCTCTGCCCGTTTCGACGCCTGTTCCACCGGCTTGCCCGCATCCACCCCATCCACCGGCTTCTCATACCCATCGCGATCCGTCATCTCCATCAGCGCCGCAAGCTGCTTCGCAAAGTCAGGATGCACCGCATTCAACCCATACCGCCACGTCCAGTTCCCTGCCCCCGCCGAAGGTGTATTCATCCTCCCCTCGCTTCCCAGGTGCAGCACATCCTGCATCGGAAACACGCACAGGTTCGCCACCGACCGAGCCGCCGCCCGTATCATCGCCCACACAATGTCGTCCTCATGCGCGATCGTCTGCAGATACGTCTGCACATGCGCACGCTCCTCCTCGCTCGCATTCTCCCGCCACCATCCCAGCGTCGTATTGTTGTCATGCGTGCCCGTATACACCACCGTATTCGGAACAAAGCGATGCGGAAGATAAAGATGTGACCCGCGATCCGAAAAACCAAACTGGAGAATCCGCATCCCCGGCATCCCGAAGTGCTCACGCAACTCATCCACCTCAGGCGTAATCAACCCCAGGTCCTCCGCAACAAACGGCAGATTCCCGAAGACATCCCTCAACCGTTGAAAAAGTTCATGCCCCGGCGCCTTCACCCACTGCCCATGAATCGCCGTCGGCTCATCCGCGGGAATCGACCAGTACGCCTCAAATCCCCGAAAGTGATCCAGCCGAATCACGTCGTACAGCGTCAGCGCCCGCCGAATCCGCGCCACCCACCAATCAAATCCGCGGTCCTTCAAGACGCCCCATTTGTAGAGCGGATTCCCCCACCTCTGCCCCGTCGGCGAAAAATAATCCGGCGGCACTCCCGATACCCGCAGCGGCTTCAGATCCTTATCCAGTTCGAACAACTCCGGATGCGTCCACACATCTGCGCTGTCCATATTCACAAAGATCGCCACGTCGCCCAGAATCCGAACCTTGCGATCCTTGCAATAGCCGCGCAGCGCACACCACTGTTCGTTAAAGAAAAACTGGACCACCTGTTCGACTTCAAGCTCCCGTCCATGCTCGTTCATCACCTTCGTCAAAGAGTCCTGTTTCCTTCGGGCATGTTCGGCCGGCCACTCGTTCCAACTAACGTACTTGTGCATGCGCCGCAGCACATTGAACATCGCATAGTCGGGAAGCCACGAGATATTGTCCTTGCAGAACTTCTGAAATCGCGCGCGTTTGTCCGCGGGTGCACGATCCAGAAAGTTCGCCGCAGCTTCCTCGATCAACGGCAGCTTCAGTGTCTGCGCAGCCCCGAAGTCCGCAGGCCCGTCATGCCCAGGCAGTCCCACAATCCGCTCAGCGGCAATCCATCCATCCCGCACCAGCAGCTCCAGGCTGATCAGCACGGGATTCCCCGCAAACGCCGACAGCGCCGAGTAAGGCGAACTCCCATACCCCGTCGGACTCAGCGGCAACACCTGCCACAGTCGCTGTTTCGCCGCTGCAAGAAAGTCGACAAACGCATAAGCCGCCGGCCCAAAATCCCCCACGCCACCATACGAAGGCAACGAAGTCACATGCAGCAAAACCCCTGACAGCCGTTCCTGATTGCTCGTTTCCCCACTCATCGCGTCTCCTTACCTCTACAACTTAGGATGCCCAAATCATACGTCCTCGCAGTCAATATCATCTGATACGATTGGCGCCACTACGAATCATGCCCCGATCACAACCAAACGCGAAGACCGACCTCGGCAATGACCCCTGCCAGGTGCTCGTGGAGAGTTACGCCGTAAACGAGCGCATGAATCAGATCGTCCTCGAGCATCTCGACCCCGCCGCATGGCGCGCCAAACTACCCGGAAGCAAAGGACGCACCATTGCTGCCATCTTCACCCACGTCCACAACATCCGCCGCAAATGGCTAAGACTATCCGCCCCGCATCTCAAGCTCCCAGCCCCGCTCGACCGCGCCAGGTGCACGCAGAAACAGGCCCGCACCGCACTGCTCGAAAGCGGAGCACGCTGTTCCGAGATGCTTGCGAACGCTCTATCTCAACAGCAGCAGTCTGAACTCAAGCCAGGCCTCAAATCTGCGCCGCAGAGCCGAATCGAAACCTTCCACCGCGACGGTTGGGCCAAACCCTGGCCCGCAGGCCCATCCATGCTGGCCTACATGATCTCGCACGACGCGCATCACCGCGGCCAGGCATGCATGCTGGCCCATCAGCTAGGATTCCCCCTGTCGATGAAAGCCACTTCTCAGATGTGGGCCTGGGAAAAACTATGGAAGGAGTGCGGATTGACGCACCCGCGATAAGAATCAATACCGCCGCAAACAAAAAAACACCCCAGAGGAGTTCGTCCCCTGAGGCATTTTCGCTAACAAACTAACTGCTAACAAGCTAATTGCCAAACGGCGACGAACCCGGCTCCGCCTGTTTCTTCGAGTACTTCACCGCGCCGCCCTTCTCGTACTTCTGGGTCAGATCGCCGATGTACACGCGGAAGATCTCCTCGCGCTGCTGATTGAGCAGACCTTCGCGAGTCGCATCGAAGTTCTTCGCGATATCCTCCGCCGTAGGCTCCTGCTTGTCGACAACGCTCAGCACGATTCCCGAGCGGCCTGTGTTGAGCGGCCCGGAGATCGCGCCCTTCGCCAGCGTGAACGCAACCGAAGCCGGACCGGTCATCGCACCAACATCAGGCACCTGACCATCCTTGCCCACCAGATCGCTCGTCTTCAGAGAAAGGTTCATCTCCGCTGCAGCCTTCTTCAAATCGTTCAGCACCTTCGCGCGGTCGTTGAGCTTGTTCAGTTGCGCGTTCATCAACTGCGGCACCTGCTGCTCGCGATAGTCCTCGAGGATGTGCGCCTTGTACGTCGCAAAGTCCGGCGCATGCGCAGGCTTGACATCGGCAACCTGGAAGACCGCAAAACCTTCGCCAGTGGAGACAGGAGCCGGGTCAGCACCCTTCGTCACCGCGAACGCCTGCGTCAGCAAAGCGGAGCCGTCGGCCAGACCAGGAATCACTCCATCCTTGGCCACATAGTCCGTCGTCACCACATGCAAACCCTTCGCTGCTGCGGCCTTGTCGATGCCATTCTTCTTCCCATCCGCAGCCAGTGAGGCAGCAAAGGTCTGCTCCGCCGCTCCCGCACGCTGCTGCTCGAGCAGAGGAACAATATCCGTCTTCACTTCGGCAAGAGGCTTCGTGTGCGCAGGCTCCTTCTGCTCGGTCTGGATAATGTGATACCCAAACTGCGACCTCACCAGGTCCGAGGTCTGTCCCGGATTCAGCGCCATGGCAGCCTTGGCATACGCCGGGTCAAGGCCGCTGGTCGGATACATCGGCAACTCGCCACCCTGCGTCTTGCTTCCCGGATCGTCCGAGTTCTTGCTCGCAAGATCGGCAAAGTTCCCGCCCGCCTTGATCTGCTTCAACAGGTCTTCCGCCTTCGCCTTCGCCGCAGCATCCGTCTTGGCATCTGCGCCCGCTGGAACCGAGATCAGGATGTGGCGAGTTTTCACCTGCTCCTTCACCTCATACTGATCCTTGTGCGCGGTGTAGTAGGCCTGAATTTCGGCGTCCGAAACCTGCGGCTTGCCGCCCGGAAGGTTCGACGCATCGAACGAGACATACTGAATCTTCCGCGTCTCCGGAATCGCCGAAGCATAACGCGGCGCATTCTTCTTGAAGAAATCCTGCAGATCGGCGTCGGAAGGATTGATGCCTTTACGCACATCGTCCGCCGAGATCACCACGTAGTCGAACTTAACCTTGGTGCCGTCGGTCTTGTAAGCATCGCGCACAGCCTGGTCGGAAACTGCCACGCCGCCCGTAATCAACGCCTGCAAACGGTTCAGCTCCATGTCGCTCTTCACCTGCGACTCAAACTCGGAGCGGCTCAACTGGTTGCCGAACGCGCGCTGCACGAAGTCGATATAAGCCTCGTCGCCGATGTAATTCCCATTAGGAAAGAGATACTGCGCAAACGGCCCGGTCCTCAGCTCGCGGCGCAGGTCCTCATCGCTCACCTGCAGATTCATCCGGTCGGCTTCATGCTTCAGGATCGCGCGCTGTACCAGGATCTGCCCGGCGCGCGGCAAAAGATACGGCAACAGAGACTCAGGCAGACGCTGCTGCTGCAACTGGCGAGCGGCGATCTGGTTGACCTCCGTCGTCTTGATCTGTGTGCTCTCCCCGAAGACTCGGCCGAAGTAGCCAGGCTGTCGCACAGTGGCATAAACAGAGGCATCGGTGGCCGTGGCATTGTCAAAGATGCCTGGAACGAGAGTAATAACCATCGTTACGGCGGCGAAGCCGATAATGATCGCAAAAAGCCACTTCATCAGGCGGGAGTCTTGTTGCAGAAGACGAATCATGCTCGGTTGAGACCTTCACTTTGCGTGTGACCGCGTTCCTTGCGAAAGGCGGCGTGCCCGGGATTTTGCGTGACCGTGCGGGGGAGTCGAGTTCTTCGACCCGCGCCTCGCCGGTTGCAGGGCAAGCCATAAGTATAAATCAAGGACCCCGAAGAATTCATGCGAACCGGTGCCTCGATACGTTGGAAACGAGCTGGTTTGAGCAACCAAACGAAAAATAAATCTGCAAATCGTGGCGCATTTTTCAACGCCGAAAAACGTCCCTCCAGGAACCGCGAAAATGCACCTAACCACCACGAATTGACCACAAAAAAACCATCAAAAAGCGCTGTGGAAAACGCAAACCCCAACGAAAAACGCCCGTAAAACCGAGGAAATCGGCTCAACGGGCGCCCGAAAAAAATCTACAAAATAAGCCGCAAATAACTACCGCGGATAGTAGTAACCCGGTCCGTAATAGGGATAGGGATAAGGATAGCCGTAAGGTGGAGGTGGCGGCGGATAGCGCCGCTGCATCTGCGGTTGCGGTACCCCAGCACCGAGCCGGTTCAGCTCCGCCTGGGAGACGGTCGTAACATCCGCAGGCTGAGTCAGATGGAAGATCACAATCGCCTCAGGCGGAAGCGAAGCCTCTCCCCTTCCCGACGCCGACGAGACGCCCAAACCCGCGATGCCGCCAACTCCAGCGCCAACCGCAGCGCCAACACCGCCGCCAGCCACAGCGCCAATCAAAGCGCCAACGCCAGCCAATCCTACAGTATTACCCACGGTATTCGGTGTCTTATCAACACCCTGATGCCACCAGAAGTCCGTCGCAACGGGATAAACCTTGCCGCCAAACGAAACATTCGTCAACTGCAGCTTCAGCTCACCTTTACCGGCTAACTGACCCGCCGTGTGCGAGTCCACAACTGTTCCCTGGAAAGAAGCTCCACGAGGAATAGCAATCGAACCGCCTGCAACGACATCACTTAGAACCATCCCATCAAACATCGTGCCTGGAGCAGTATTTTTGCTGCTCATCCCCTGATTGATTCGCACGCGCAAACTGGCTCCTGCAGGAACAACAACTGCGTCGCCTCCTTTTTGTGCAACATACGGCCGCTGAGGATACTGCTGATACTGAGGAGGGTACGGCTGACGATACGGAGGTCCATAAGGTGGCGGATACTGACCTGCCTGCGGCGGAGGCGGCGGATACTGACCGGGTTGCTGTTGAGGATATTGGCCAGGTTGTTGAGGATAAGTATTTGCCGGAGGAGGCGGAGCATACTGCCCCTGTTGCGCAGGAGCGCTGTTCTGCGGCGGATTCTGCCCCTGCTGAGGAGCTATAGTCCCATCAGATTGAAGATTCGGATTTGTCCCCATCGACTGAGAGTCATTGCTGGCGGCTCCGGGCGCAGCGATCGTCAACTGATCAACCACCTTCTGAACGCCAGAAGCATTTGCGGCCAGATGCTCAGCCAGATCTCTCGATGGCTCATCCCGAACCGTTCCATTCAGCGTTACCGTGCCATAAACCGTGGTCGAGGTAATCGACTGATCCGCCAACTCCGGCGCACCTGCCAGCGCCTTCAACACATTGGCTTCGATCTGCGCGTCCGGCATCGTGGCGGGCTTCGTCTGCGCTACGGCAGGTCTGCCCAAAATCACACTCGCGGCGAAAAGCACCGTTGTTGAAAATCTGAAAAAGGAGTTGCCCTGAACCATAACTTCCTCCGCTATCTTCAGCGTTGCGCACAATTTCGCCACGCAAACATAGTATTCATAGAGACTCGTTTTTTTGAAAAAAGTTCCGCTCGGGTGCCCGGATAGCCGATGGCCCGGTTGATTGACCTTACCCGCGAATAACGATATATTCATAGAGCGGGGTGGAGCAGCCCGGTAGCTCGTTGGGCTCATAACCCAAAGGTCGTAGGTTCAAATCCTACCCCCGCAACCAATCAAATCAATGGTTTAGAGTGAATCAGAAAAGCCGATTCACTCCCATTTACTCCCAATAAGAAAATCGGCACTTTTAGGCGCTCGCTTTCAACGGCTTGAGCACCATCGTGACGACCTTCCCATTCGCTTCCCTCTTCGACTCCGGCATCGCCTGTCCATACACGTTCATCGTGGTCTGTATGGAGGCATGACGCATGAGTTCTTGTTGCACCTTCATCGGCGCACCAGTCTCATCAAGCCATGACCGGTACGTGTGACGGAAGGTATGCCAGCCGATCGGCCCCAGTCCCAACTTGATGCCCGCAGGCTTGAGATACCGCTTCTGGATCTCAGTTGAGTAGTAGGGCTTGCTCGACAACGGATTCGGGAACATCCATCCCTCTTCCGTCTGCGGGCACTGCTCACTCCAGCCGAGCAGGACCTCAAGCAAGGACTCATGAATCGGCACATGATCGTGGGAATACTCGGTCTTCACATCGTCCACTCTTCCGTTCACGATGCTTCGTTGAACGAGGAGCTGCCGGCGCTCGGTATCGAGGTCGCCCCACTGCAAGCCCGTAATCTCGCTCACGCGAAGTCCCAGGCATTGCGCCACCACAACCATCGTCCGAAACGGTTCGGGCAAATCTGCCAGTACCGCATCGAAGGAATCGCTGGTGAGAATCATTGGCCGTTTACGCCGCTTCGTCGGATCTTTGACACGCACCATCTCGATTGGATTGCGACGTTCGTTGAACAGCTCCCAACGGGCGGCGCACTCGAAGATGACGTGCATCACGCTTCGGATATGCGCTTTCGTTTTGGGAGACTTGTCCATCTCTTTGAACCAACCTTCAACTGCCATCGGCCTGACCGCCCCGATGAGGTAGTCACCCCAACGCGGCTTGATGTGCTGGTTGATATTCGACAGATATGACTTCCGAGTTGAATAGCGTTCCGGCAACTCTTCCGCGATGTACCTGTCACAGAGACCGCCAAACGTCACGGTTCCCAGATGGTGCATGGGCTTTTCAGCGTTGAGTTTGAGGAGAATCGCTTCGACGGCTTTTCGGGCCTGAGCTTCGGTTTTGTACATATCGGTGGTGCCGATGAAGAGAGCCTTGCGTACTCTCCCTCCAGTGGCCGCCTCCTCGTAGTACCGAAACTCCCAGACGTCTGCACTCTTCGCCCGCTTCTTGAGCGTTAAACTTCCAAATTGGTAATATGCTCGTGATTTCAAGGTTTCCTCCTTGACTCACGGCACTAATGGCTACCTTAAGGGTAGTCGATTATGTGCCGAATCGCCAGTAAAATCGGGCCTTTGGGGGCCTCTGGGAAACTGGTCAGCCCACCATCTTGTGTTCTTTGCGCTCAATCCATTCGTCGATGGCCGAGGCTCTAAACCGCCAGAGTTTGCCCACTTGAACCCCGACGATCTGGCCCCGCAGAACCATGCGCTGGAGCGTTCTGGGATGGACGCCGAGCATGGCAGCGGCCTATTGCTGTCGAGCAGCGGTTCGACGCCGAACCTCCCTGGTATCGGGAAATTGCGTTCGGATGTTGGCGGCTTTTTCTGGTCATACATGGCTGACCTCCAGTTGTTGCTTTGAAGGTGCGGCTCATGTGTCCGATCTGTCCAATGAGTTGTGAGAATCGCCTTATGCTTGGCGCGCATAAGGGCGAGTAGCAGCCTGGCATCTCGCCATGCTCAGTGTCGTTGTGTGTGTTTGTAAAAACGGCAAGGACTCAAGATTGACAACAGGCTTAGGCCCTGTGGATAATTTGGCATCGGCGAGGCGAATCGCCTGCACGAGTTGCCGACGCTATACCCATCTTTGCTGAAGAGTAAATGGGAGGCTGGGCCGTGCAAAGACCGATCTTGGAACTTCGTCATTTCAACGCTATCGTCACATTGGCAGAAGAGCTGAGCTACACCAAAGCAGCTCGACGGCTCGGGATGAGCCAGTCGGGTTTGAGCCGGTCTATCCAGGACGCAGAGCGTCGCCTTAATCGCAAAATCTTTGATCGAACCCGCTCTCGGGTAGAGTTGACCGACGCCGGTCGTGCCTGTGTCGCTGAAGCACGCCTCTCCATCGAACATGAGGAGCGAGCCATTCAGTTCACAAAGGCAGTTGCTCATGGAGTGGATTCCACCTTGGTCGTAGGGCGATCTCCATACACCGATCCAGTATTGAGTGAGGTGTTGCTATCCCTCTACCTGCCGCTTCATCCAAATCTCGATGTTCAGTTGCATAGCGAGTTCGCGCCTGAGTTGGAGCATGGCGTTTTATGCTCACGCCTGGACCTTGCATTCATTGCACGCCTCGCCGACAACCCTCGACTTTCCGCGGTGAAGCTCACAGAGGCACCTCTGCACATCGCCCTCTCGGAAGACCATCCTGTCGCCCGGAAACAATCAGTGCGGCTCAAAGACTTGACTGGAAACCGGTGGACGGTCTACGACCGTCGAATTCATCCGTCGTTGTATGACACCATCATGGGTCTTGCTCAGTTTGAGGGGATCGAATACAGAGGTATTCACCATGTGATGAGCGCAGAAGAGGCGAGCCAAATACTGCTCAGAAGCGGAGGAATCGCCTTCCTCACCAGGGCAGATGCGCTTCGGATAGCGAGGCAAGGCCTTATCGCAAAGCCGCTAGACGAAGAAGCTCTCAGGGTGGATATTCACCTCGTTGCGCGAGCGGACAACACCTCAAAGCTGGTCAGCGAGTTTGTCCGTACCTTCGTGACAAAACTCAAATCAGTCCTATTGCCTCCCCAACTCACCTTGCTCATTGAGCCGGGATATGGTCATCTT
This sequence comes from Edaphobacter sp., assembly GCA_050012935.1. Classification (GTDB taxonomy): domain Bacteria; phylum Acidobacteriota; class Terriglobia; order Terriglobales; family Acidobacteriaceae; genus Edaphobacter. The sequence continues at coordinate 57,857 of JBEKGF010000018.1, forward strand.
GGCCGATAACGGGCTTGATGAGAGAGTCTGCGCCGGTTTTTCACATCTTGTCGGGAGCAAAGTGGCTCAGGGGCTTGCCGTAGATGTTCGATATAGCCCATAATTCCGCAATATCAATTGCCCGTTCACCTGATTCGCACTTGTTCATAGAAGAATGGGCATGCCGAGTTGTAGGGATACCTCGCGTTGCGTCAAACCGTTTTCTAGCCTGGCCGCAATCAGCTTCGCGAGGACGCTCTCGTAGTACATCCGCAGGTGTTTCTTGCGTCCTTTCGGGATCGGCGCTCATCCGGTTTTGCCTTCGATGCCACACCCTGAAGCACGGGTAAGCCGCTCAACTTTATCGCAGAAGGCCGACGCGGCATCACTCAGCCAGCCATAAAATGTAGGGGCGCAGAATACCTTCGCATCATCTACGGCCCCGAGTACCTTCTCCCGGAGAACCTTGAACGGCTGCGTTCGAGGAATGTAGGAGCCAAGCGCTCTCTTGCCAGCCGGGAGTTTGCACTGGGTGTCGAAGCGTTGGAGCGATTCGTGCGCAAGGAACCATTGCGCTTGACCCATGAGTGAGTCTTCGGGGTTCTTGCTTTAGAGAGCGAACCGATCGATCTAAGGCTGTAGCCTATTCGCTGCAGGATGGAGATCTCTCAAACATCGGCCAAAACATCGGCCAATACTGACCACGCTCTAGCGTATTATCAATGAATACAGAGAATTTCGGCGTCAATACTTCGGCCAATGATGCCATGCCAGATATCGAATCTCCAAGTCGAATCGAACCAGCTCTCATCGACGACCCTTCATGGGCTATCGCGGATGTAGTTGCAGATCTAACGGCAGCGGTGTCGATACTAGGTAAGTTTCTCCATCCGCTCACAGCCGCGAATTTGGCCGACGCTGTGCGCATCATGAATACCTACTACAGCAATCTGATCGAAGGCCACAATACGCGGCCACGCGACATTGAGCGCGCACTGTCGGGCGAGCTGGACCGGGACGAAGAGCGACGCAACCTGCAAATCGAAGCAGCGGCGCATGTCCGAGTTCAAACAGAAATCGATCAAATGTTTCTAGAGGGGACATTGCCTCCCGCGACCTCCGCCGATTTCATTCAGTGGATTCACAGTGAGTTTTATCGAGACGCTGCCCCGGCGATACTCACCCTCAAGAATGAATCTCGCGAAATTGTCATGGCACCCGGTCAGTGGCGCTCAAGGCCCGAACATGACAACGCAGTCGGTCGTCACCTTCCACCATCCAGCGAGCGCGTTACGGACTTCATGCGATATTTCGAACAACGGTATAGCCTTACGCATCTGGGGACAGCTAGCCGTATCATGGCCATCCCAGCAGCCCATCATCGACTGAATTACATCCACCCATTTCCTGATGGAAATGGCAGGGTGAGTCGTTTGATGAGCCATGCGATGGCACATCAAACCGGCATCGGAGCGCACGGTCTATGGTCAATCTCACGCGGTCTTGCGCGAGGCCTTGAGAGTCGAAGCGAGTACAAGCGCATGATGGACTTGGCCGACATGCCACGACAGGGAGACTTGGACGGGCGAGGAAACCTCTCCCTGAAAGCACTGAAAGAGTACGTGCTCTGGTTTCTTAAAGTCTGCTTGGATCAAGTGCAATTCATGTCTGGACTTTTCGATTTGAATGAGTTGAAGCAGAGGCTCCGGACACTCGTTGAGAGGAGCAGCGCTCTCAAACCTCAAGCGGCTGCACTTCTGGAAGAAGCGCTTATGCGGGGCGAGTTCGAGAGAGGGGAGGTTGTTCGTATCACGGGCCTCCCAGAACGAACTGCCCGTCGCGTGCTTACCGACGTGACTGAATTGGGATTGCTTGCGTCGTCAACGCCAAAAGGTCCTGTATCACTCCGCTTCCCCGACGTCGCCTTGGAAGAACTGTTCCCGAGGCTGTACCCACAAGTCTGATAAAGCCAAGTTGGCAAGCGGCCCCTCCACTCAAATAGCTTGAACCGGAGCGACACGCTCATATAGCCCGCTCAAAGGTGTCACGCGAACGGCTACATCCGCCCACAGCTCGCAAGCCTGGAATCTCCATAGCTTGCCGACTCGGTAAGCAGTGATGCGCCCTGATCTTGCCAGTCGCTGCAATGTCTTCGGATGGACACCAAGCATCGCCGCTGCATCATCGGTATTCATGAATGGATCACTAGAAATGGAAAGGTTTGGCATAGCTCGCAACTCCCTAAACCCCACAATGCCGCGAATTACTTGAGTTGTCCAGAGGGTCACGAAGCGTGGCGAATTAATCGCGATTGCACAGGAGCGCAATGCGTTGTTCAGCGCTGCTAGGCATTAGATGAAAATATTTTTCTGATGGCGGATGTTACAAGTCCAATCCCATTTCCAACCCGAACTCTTGAGGTTGGATTGGGAGTTTGATGTCCTGCTTAAGAACCTGCCCTAGATCCTGCTTAGGCGATGCATTTGTCTGCGTTATCTCGTTCGCCAGTTCAATCGCAGAAGGACGCGCCATTGAAACGCCCAGCGATTCTCCCAGGCGATCTACGTCTGATGTGACAATTGCATCCCCTCACGGCCACGCGACGCAGCGACATAAAACAGCTCCTGCTTCATAACGTCAGCGGAGATGATGACCTGATCGACTGTCTTGCCTTGGCTGCGATGTGCCGTGACGGCGTAGCCATGCGTGAACTCCCGATAGTTCGCCGGCACGCTTCGACCGTCTTCCAGATTGATAATGCCTCGCTCGACGCTCCGCACGGTCGTTAGCTCGCCGTTCGTTGCCCGGAACCCCGCCTCTTTGCGATTGCCCATCATCAGGAGTTTGTCCCCGGCAGCGACTTCAATCTCCGTGCGCTCAGCACGGAAAACGATTTTGCCTGTATGAGACTGACGGACTTCTCTTCACCACGCTCGTCCATCGTGTGGATGCTGGAATCCAATCACCCAAAAGCTCTGGCGTGGTGGTTCACCAGCCTGAATCCGGCCGATGGGTTCGACATAACTTGTCAGCCCCTCCTCCAGCCAGTGCTGATCACTCTCAGCGGAAAGTATCTGGGCCGATATGATGCGCGGGATGCCAGTGGAGAACCCGGCCCGAGGGATCGCGGGCTGAACAATACGCACACTTGGGGACGAACCCACTGGGCGGAGCGCTGTTTTGCCAACGAGCATGGTTTGCAGGATGCTCTGCGCGCGATTGTTGCCTCGGGTGGAACGATCGACAAGGAATGGCCCTTGCCTCATGTCCTTCAGATCGGCGACCAGGCCACCGGGACAAAAGTGCTTGAGGAGATGTACGCTCGGTGGAGCGAAACTCTAGTTCCTGTAGACCTTCCCGAGCTTTGGGACCAACTTGGTTTACATAAGGAGAACACAACAATAAAATTCGATTCGAAGGCCCCGCTTGCGACAATTAGGGTGGCAATCACCGACCACCGCAAACTGAATGTAGTCAGGTAGTTGCAGGCATTCTACGCCTACATCAGGATTTTCGAGGTCGATGTTTGTACCAAAATAATCTCTGTAACCTCTTCACGACCCCATGCTCCAACATGCAGAATGGATGCGCGATGATTCGGCTCGCGGGTCTGCAATCCATTTGGCAGCCAACTTCGTTTCATCTATAAGCAACTCTCTTTCGCAGTTGTTAAAAATCAACGTCCTGTGCACTTTGTGCGCGGCCCAACCAATAGAAAGGTTCCCTTTATGAAGACTTCCACTAAGTCGCTCGCCATGGCCGCAGCAATCGCAGGCCTTCTCGGTGGCACCAACGTTCGCGCGAACGCACAGACGACGCAGAATACCACTGTTTCAGCACATGCCGGTGTGCTTCTCGCACAGACGACCGATACTGGCAAGCATGCCTGTAAGGGCAAAAATGACTGCAAGGGGCAGGGCGGCGGCAAGAACCCAGGAAAGAACAGCTGCAAGGGCAAGGGCGATTGCGCGACAGACGGCTCCAAAGCTCCAAAGACGGTCTAATTCGATTCCGGAGAAAGGGGCTTGAAGGCTTCTTCTAGCCCCTTTTCTTTTTTACGTCTCACCATACAGGGGATTCAATGCCAGCCAATCGCTTTAATGGCTTCACTGATTACGGTGTAGGGATTGGGTTGCGCGTGCCGCACTACGATCACATCTTTTCCGAGAAGCCGGTCGTCGACTGGTTCGAGATTATCTCGGAAAACTACATGGTTGACGGTGGGCGGCCTTTAGCAGTGCTCGATCAGATTCTGGAGCGGTACCGGGTTGTTCAGCATGGTGTCTCCATGTACTTTGGATCGGCTCAGCCGCTCGAACGGGAGCATCTGAAGCGTCTCAAGCGACTAACGAAACGTACCAAAACTCCGTGGCTATCCGATCATCTTTGCTGGGGAAGCGTCGATGGCCGCTATACTCACGACCTTCTCCCGCTGCCCTACACTTTTGAGGCTGTTCGCACGACGGCGAGCCGGATACGCGAGGTGCAGGACTTCCTTGAGATCCCGATCGCCGTCGAAAATGTGAGCAGTTATGCGGAGTTTCACGAGTCCCAGATGACCGAGTGGGAGTTTCTAAATGAGGTTGTCCATGCAGCCGACTGCGGAATTCTGCTTGATGTTAACAACATCTACGTCTCATCGCAGAACCATGGCTTCAATCCTATGGAGTACGTCAACAGCGTCGCGGCCGATCGCGTCGCACAGATTCATATCGCAGGCCACTCGAAGTTTGAAAAATATACCCTCGACACGCACGATCACCCGGTCCTCGATCCAGTCTGGCGCATGTATGCGCGCGCTATCGAAAGGATTGGACCGACTGCAACGCTTCTCGAGTGGGACGACAACATTCCCTCTTTCGACGAGGTTCACGTCGAAGCCCTCAAAGCCAATCGCTATCTAGATGCACCGATGACCTTGGCCATTTCTTCGAAGCGATTCGACGAGCTTCATGTATGAACCTTCTCGAACTGCAACGTCGCATGTCAGAGGACGTAAGGCGTCCTCTCACCCCAGAACTGGAGATGCAGAAAAAGACGAAAGATGGCCGGCCTATTAGCGATCTCGCCGAGAGCTATATTAAGCGAAACGATCGGCTCACATCGTTTGAACGCCTTGAGATCTACAACAGACAATACTGGTTTCGCGTCATAGCTGCGGTGTCTGAGGATTTTCCTGCGCTCGCCACTGTGCTCGGCTCGAAGCGATTCGATAACCTCGTGCTTGCCTATCTGAAAGAGAATCCGTCTACCTCATTCACGCTCCGCAACCTCGGGGCGCATCTGCCGCTTTGGCTCGAAGATCATCCCGAATTTGCTCCTACGCGTCATGCTCTTATGCTCGACGTCGCGCGGTTGGAATGGGCTTACGTGGAAGCCTTCGACAGACTTGCTGTCGCACCGCTAACCCAAGAGGACTTCGCCGATCTCGGTGCCGATTCGAAGTTTTTTCTCCAGCCACATCTTCAATTGCTGAATCTGCGTTATCCGGTGGACGAGTTGGTCCTCGCCATCCACAAGGAAATCCCGCCCTCTGACATCGCGAGCAATGCCGTTTCAGAACGGAGGCAGAAGTCGCGACATGGTCTGCCGAGGATGCGCCGTTCCGAAATTTATCTTGCTGTTCATCGCTTCGACAACTCTGTGTACTATCGTCGTATCGATCGCGAGGCTTTCCTTCTGCTCTCCTCGCTGCAAGGGCAACACACCCTTTCGGAAGCTATAGAACTGGCTTTTGATGTCAGCAAACTCTCCCCGGAGGACCAGGCGCGAAAGATCCGGGAGTGCTTCGCCCACGCCGCTGAACTCGGTTGGTTCTGCCGTAATCACTTCGACCACTCCGGTCTCCAATAACGTTCGGTTGGGTGGATCGTCTCAAAGAACGCTGACTCGCTGACGATCCCGATGCCCGCCCTGAAGAAGGCGGACCGTGAGGACCGCAGCAGGAGCCAGAAATACCAGCGAGCCAACCACCCACATCACAACTGCACCGGCTCTTTGATCGGAAAGAGGATGGATGTGAAAGGGGTTAGGCTTTCTCAAATAGTACGAGTAGACGGGGCGGTCGCAGAAAGCGAGAAACGCGGACAGCGCAGTGTTCACGATGTCCGCCATTACCAGGTAGAGCAGCAGCAGCCAGCCTTTGTTACTCGCGCGCGTGGGCCATGGACGGATAACAGGCCACCAGAACATAATCGATGTCCCGAGAAAGCACAGATGTTCAAACTCATGCCAGTGTTCGTGCTGAAGAGCGAAATCGTATGCAGCCGGAACGTGCCAACCAAGAAAAACCAGGTTCATCGCAAGCCACGCAAGCAGCGGCGTGGTCAGTATGTGGCCTAGTTGCCGAAGTATCCCGAAGCGCAACAGCGGCCCGAGCAGAGAAACGGTGATTCCGCGGGGCAAGCCGCGCAGCAACGGAACAACCGGGTAGCCCAGGAGAAGGAGCGGAGGAGCGAAGGACATCAGCAGAAGATGCTCCACCATATGCGCGCTCAGCAGCACATCGGCAAAGCCATCCAGAGGGGATGCGATCGCAAACCAGATTACTGTGAGTGCCAGCAGAAATGACACGAGCCGCAACAGGGGAAATTGACTCGGCCGCGTTCGGCGGATGAAAAACCATCCTTGCGTGTAGACGAGGCCGAAGACGATCAATGTGCCGGTCAGGACGATTGGAGGCGTCCACTCGGCAAAGATGGCTCGATATGCGGTGGGCATGGGATCAGAGTAAACTCGAGCGCTCAATGTTCCCGAGGCGGCGCATCGGAGTTCCCGCTCGAAAGAACCATGCGCCTCGACGCGTCGACCGCCGGAGCCAGATCCTTGCCTCGTAGCGTTGTCAGGAAGCGCACCAGCGCAGTCGTCTCGGATGGGTTCAGCGCATTTCCATAGGCGGGCATATTGCCTCCGCCCTGCAACACCTGGCGGATGATCTGGTCCTCTGTCATATGGCCCGCGACCGCATCGAGCGCCGGCCCGCGCAGCCCTCCAGCTCCGCCGATGGAATGGCAGTTGCGGCACTGCTTGTCTTGCAGCACAATCGCTCCCTGTCTCTCAAGCGGCGTGCGCCCATGCAGGTAGGAGGCGGGAACAGGATCGCTCGTCCACGCATTCATGATCGGGCTCCAAGGCGTATACGTGCCTAGCTGCGTGAAGATGCCGAGACTAACGGCGATGACGGCAAGCATCAGGACCGCCACAGGACGTCGTGACCAATGCTTCTCTCCTTCGCCAGCGATCAAGGGAAGGAGCAGCATCGCGCAAATACCGAGAACAGGCGCTATGAAGAGAACCGGCGTCTCCAAGCTTGGCGGAAGGTATGCGAGCACAGCGTATATCCAAAGAAATGCGAAGTCAGGCTTAGGCGCCGTCTGGATGATGGTCGGATCGGGCTGGCCCGTGGGACCAAACGGGCCGAAGATAAGAGCACAGGCAATCACTGAGAGCATGATCGCCGCTGCGAAGATGGCGTCCTTCCACGCCGCGTCCGGAACGAAGGGAATACCGGCCTTCTTCGTTAGCTCGTGGTACTCCTGAACGTAGGTGCTCTTCCGCACAATGCGCCCGGGCATAGGCCAGTCGTTGATGCCAAGGCGCAGCACCATCCAGAGGTGCAGGCCGACCATCGCCAGAAGTATTCCTGGAATGACGAAGACATGCAACGCGAAAAACCGCGTGAGGGTCGGCCCGGCGATGATCGGACCGCCCAGCATCAGATCAACCAACTGGCCGCCGATGACCGGCACGCGGCTAAGGATGGAGGCTCCGATACCCAGTCCCCAGTACGCGTCCTGATCGAAACGAAGTACCTGCCCTGTGAACGCCATGCCCAGCGTCATCAGAAGCAGAAAGACACCGATGATCCACGTCAGCTCGCGCGGAAATTTGTACGCTCCAAAGAGAAAGACCTGCGCCATGTGGATGAGCACGACGGCGATCATAAAATCCGAACCCCAACCATGCATTGCGCGCAGAAACCAGCCCAGCCGCACGTTGTGATCGAGAAACTGGAGGCTGTTCCACGCGTTGCTGGCCGATGGCGCGTAGACGAGCGCGAGAAGTACACCCGTCATCACCTGCAGCACAAGAAGGACCGTCGCCGCACTGCCGAAGACATACCACCAGCTCGAGGTGTTCTCCGGAACCTCATGCTCGGCAGCTTCGATGATGGGCTGCCCCAGGCCGAGGCGCTGCTCGAACCACCCGTAGAGATCAATACAAGTTTGTCTCAGCCCTCGCATGATCCACACCTCGGTTTCGATCGCTCCAACGCAGACAACCGCTCCGCCGAATCGGAGGCTACAAGCTGCGTCAGGGGAGGCTCAACACTTGCCTGGTTTGCCAGAGTCGGCATCCTGCCTGCGCTGATCATCAGCGTGTCTCCAGTCACCTTGTGTTCGTACTCAAACAATCCACGCTCGGGCGGTCCAGAGGCACGCGAGCCGTCGGCATAGTAGGCGCCCCCGTGACAGGGGCACAGGAAGAGTTTCGACTGAGCAAACCAACGCACCGGACACCCCAGGTGAGCGCAGTTGATTGCGAACACCTGGACGGTCGTGCTGGATACGCGCCGGACCCAACATGGAATGTCCGCGGTCTGCCCATCCCACCTGGTCGTCACCGGATTCCGATAGTTCACCAACCGCGTCTCGCCTTCGGGAAAATCACTGAGCGCCCCAAGGGTGACCCAGGAGCTATCGTTCTCACGATTTTTCACTGCCGGTCCCAGAAGGTAGCCGATGATTGGGACCGCAAGAACAGCTCCTACTGCTCCGTTCACCAGCAGAGACAGCTTGAACAAAAAAGCACGGCGTGAATGTTTCTGGGTTCGCACACTGTGCGATTCGTTTCTCACGATTTGTTCTTCCTGCGGATTCTGTTCAATCGGTTCCATCGCGTTTGCTCCTGCGATCTCTCGGACTAGTGGGTCAAATCAATTCATGGCTGCGTTGGGTACGGTTTTCCGGGATTGGTGCTGCGTCTGGATCCAATCCACGCAACAACGTCAGTGATCTGCTGATCGGTCATAGGCTGTGAGGCATCAGTGCGCCAGTCCGGCATGCCTTCATCCGGCATGCCTGCGATCGTAATACTGCGCAGCGACTGATCGCTGATCAGCGCAAGATACGATCCGTCGACAAGAGAGCCAGTCTTCTGGTCTGCGTTTTTACCGCCCCTCGCCGCCCCTTCCCCGGCAGCGCCATGGCATCTCGCACAAAATGCTCCGAAGGCCTGCTGTCCTCGCGTCGCATCACTTGTCAGCGTTGCCTTGTAGGGTGGACTGGTCTGGATCGCGAGAAGATCGGGCTTGCTCCACTGCTGCATCATGCCGCGCACTAAGGCGTTGATCTGCTGATCGGTCAACATGCCGCCGGCACCCTTTGCGAAAGGAGGCATCAACTTGCCGGGCACTCCATTTGCGGTGACCCGAAGCAGGTTGTCTTCCCCGGCGATCGCAAGATACACCGGATTTGCCAGCGAAATTGCCGCTCCGTTCCTGCCATTCTCTCCGTGACATGCGGCGCAGTTGGCTTTGTAGAGAGTGGAAAAATCAAGCACCTGCTCAGGCCGAACCACTTCCGGTCCAGGGCCCGGCCTTCCCGGCACCCGGCTGCAGCCAATCAATACGAAGGCTGCCGCGGCCAAAGCGAGGACATTGTACGAAGCAAATCGCAGCCGGGATGAGGTCATGGGGCCTCGTCCTTGTCGTCTTCCAGTACATGAAGCCCAGCGCGTACTGAGAATGGCAATGAGCGAAACTGCGGCGTCCTAACCTTCACCTGGAGATTGACGACAAACCCCGCAACGAGACCAAAAGCAATCTGCGATATTACAAACCAAAGCCAGTCGATTCGTTGATCCAGAATCGGACTGATTACCCCAATCGCGGAGTACAGGAGGCCGGTCCAGAAAAATGGTGCGATAAAACCAGCCGTCAAAATCGGCCTCTTTGGAAACATCGGCAGCATCGCGCCATAGAGCAGGCCGATCAGAAACGACGCCAACCCATGGATCGCTGTGGCCGCCAGTAAGCCTTGCAGATGAAACTGCGCCAGAAACTCGTTGCTTTGGCCGGCCCAACTCACAAAGCCACCTGCCGCCAGCAGATTCACCGCATACCACACGCTGTGATAGCGAATGAGGCCGAATAGGGCCGCGGGCACAATCATCGCTATTCCACCGGCGATGCCACCTTTCACACCTGCCATTACACTAAACGTCTCGAGAGGGAGCAGTTTGCGGTGACGTTCGTCGAGCGTCAGGTGCGCCAATGTTTCGCGCGTACTCTTGATTTCGATAACATCGGCATGCACAGGGACATAAACGTGTTGCTCGTGCGGCAACACCTCGAAGAACCATCCCACGATTGCAGGAAGCACCATCACCAGCCCCAGCAGGCTGATCGCCCAGTGAGTCACCATGCCGCCGACTATCAGCGAGACACCCAGCGCAAACACCATCGGCCATGCCGTCGGCGCAGGAAGTTGAACGGTGCCCGTCGGCTGGGTATAGTCGTCCATCGGTCCCTGATCATGTGCACCGAGTTCCTGCATTCGGGTTCCTTCCTCTCTCTAACATTCGCGCCCGGAGACTTATCGCCCCAGCACGTAAACCACGAGAAACACCACAACCCACACTCCATCGACAAAGTGCCAGTACAGCGACAACACCTCAAGCCGCTCTGCGTGGGCCTCCTTTACACGCCCGCTGAGGAGCAGAGCAAGCGTGATCGTCAACATGATCAATCCGACCGCGACGTGAGTTGCGTGCAGTCCGACCAGCGAATAAAACGTCGTCCCAAAGAGATTAGTGCGAATCGTCAGACCGAAGTCGTGGATCAGGTGATACCACTCCCGGGCCGTCGTCATCAGGAAGATTGCACCCAGCAACACCGTTCCTGCCACGCCGACCGTGCAGCCACGGACGTTACCCTTACGTAGTGCGCTTACGGCAAAGTGAACGGTAAAGCTGCTTGAGAGCAGGCAGACGGTGCCGAGGATCGGCAGTTCCAGCACCTGCGCAGGCGTCGGCCCGCTCAGGCTCTTGCCGATGTAATAGATGTACGCGACGACAAAGATGAGAAAGATAGCGGACTCAGCCAGGATCAGGCACACCATCCCGACGATGCCGCGGTACGGCAAGACCCACGCGGGTTCACGTGGCGCGGCGATAGGAATCGTACTGGCAGTCTGCATCATTCGTAGTTCTCGTCCTGGTCTTCAGGATGTTTGAGGTCCCACAACGGCCGCCGGCTGGAGACGGTCGGTTCAACGGCAAAGTTATATGCTGGCGGAGGAGACGGCGTGGCCCACTCCAGCGTCCACGCATCCCATGGGTCATGCCCAGCGATCTCACCACGGTGATAAGACCGCACCAGGTTGTAGACAAAGATCAGAGTGCCAGCCGTCTGAAACAGCGCTCCGATCCCGACGATGAGGTTCCACCACTCCCATCCGCGCCCTGCCTCATAGGTATAGATCCTTCGCGGCATCCCAAGGAGTCCCGGAACATGCATAAAGTCGAAGGTGAGATGAAATCCTATGATGAAGAGCCAGAAGTGCCATTTACCAAGCGTTTCGCTCATCATCCGGCCAGTCACCTTCGGATACCAATAGTAAAAAGCGCCGAAAAGCGCCGTAAGGATCGCGCCTACCAGAACATAATGGAAGTGCGCAACCACAAAGTACGAGGCGCTCAGTTGCCAGTTGAACGGCGCCGACGAAAGCATGATGCCGGTCAATCCCGCGACGAGGAACTGAAACAAGAAAGCGATGCAGAACATCATCGGAACCTTGAAGATGATCTTTCCGCCCCATAGCGTCGCCAGCCAGTTGAATATTTTTATCCCCGTCGGCACAGAGATCACCATCGTTGCGAAGACAAAGAACGTGTTACCCGCCGGGCCAAGACCAACTGTGAACATGTGGTGCGCCCACACGCTCAGGCTGATAAAGCCGATGCCGACCGACGCGGCCACCATTGCGGGATAGCCGAAGATCGCCTTGCGAGAGAAGACCGGAATGATCTCATTGACGAAGCCGAAGGCGGGCAGCACAAGAATGTAAACCTCGGGATGGCCGAATATCCAAAAGAAGTGCATCCACAGCACAGCCGAACCGCCTGCCTGCGTATCGAAGAAATGCGCCCCAAGGTAGCGGTCCAGCGTCAGCATAATCTGCGCCGCCGTCAGCGGGCTCACCGCAACGAACACCAGGCCACTCGTCACCAGCATCAGCCAGACGAACAGCGGCATGCGCGACAACTTCATTCCCTTGCAGCGCATACAGATCGTGGTGGTCACAATGTTCAGTGCTGTACCCGTGGTTCCAATGCCAGTCAACAAGATCGAGAGCGTCCAGTAGTCCGTACTGTGGCCCGGCGAGAAGACCTTTGCGGTGAGCGGAGCGTAGGCGAACCAGCCCACATCAGGCGCAGAGCCTGCACCATAGAGCCCGTCCCCGCCAAGATAGCTGAAGTAGAGCAGCAATCCGCCAAACGCAGAGATCCAGAAGCTGAACGCATTCAACCTTGGAAATGCCATGTCGCGCGCTCCGATCATCAGCGGGACGAGGTAATTGCCAAAGCCAAACAGGATAGGCATCCCGACGAAGAACACCATCGTTGTGCCATGCATCGTAAACAAACGGTTGAAGACCTGCGGAGAGACAAAGTGATTGTTGGGGACCGCCAACTGGATCCGCATCAACACTGCTTCGAAGCCGGCAATGACAAGAAAGATCAGCGCGTACACGATATACATCAGGCCGATTTTTTTATGATCGACCGTCGACACCCACTCGTACACCACATCAAGAGGTGGCCGCCGCTTGAGTTCCAGCGTCTGATCGATGGCTTCCAGTACGGTTCCATTAGCCATGCCGCGCTCTTTCCGTTACTCCGTTAGTGAAGCGTTGTGAGATAAGCCGTAATCATGTCCAGATCGTGGTCGTTCAAATGCATCGATGGCATCAACACACCAGGTTTCATCGAATTTGGATCGGCAATCCACTGCCTGAGGTTTTCCGGCGTGTTCTGGACCGGCCCTGAGGCGATCGTGTCCCTGCTCGCTAGATGGGTCAGGTCCGGTCCAAAACGCCCTGTCGCAACTGTTCCCGCGACCGTGTGGCAGTTGATGCAGGCGCTGTGCATAAAAACTGTTTGCCCCTCCACCGCAGACGGGTTGCCTGAAAGATCCTGCGCCACCGGTTTCTGTTGCTGTTTGATCCATGCAGCGAAATCCTCCGGCGACTGCGCATAGACCCGCAACAGCATCTTGGCATGTTGCGTGCCGCAATACTGGGCACATTGCCCCAGGTAGAGACCCGGCGACTGCGGATCGATCCACATGGTATTGAGCCGGTTCGGAATCAAATCCATCTTGCCCGCGAGCCGAGGAACCCAGAAGCTGTGATCGGTATCGGCGGAAGACATCGCCAGATAAGTCGGTGTGGGCCTCGCAGGATCACTGACAGGCACGTGCAACTCGTTTGCCGTAACGACGCCCAGCTTGGGATACCTGAACTCCCACCAGAACTGATGGCCGATCACGGTCACATCCAACGCACCGGAAGGCCTCGGCGCTGCCTCAGTGTCGAGGATCACCCGCGTGGTCGAAAGAAACAACATCACCACAATCAGGATCGGAATCACCGTCCACGAGAGCTCGATCTGGTTGCTGCCGTAGATCTGGGCGGGCTCTCTCTCCGATTCCGCAGGCTTGTGACGGTAGCGGATCAAAACATAAAGCAGTAGCCCGGCCACAATAAGAAAGATAACCAGCGTAACGGAAAGCACGAGCATTGAAAGCCCAAATACCGAACGGGCAGGCGTCGCGGCCGGGTCAAAGATGCTGGTAGGAGACAGCAAAAAACCACCGCTCGCAATGCGAGACAAAGTATTCGCCGCCGCAAGCAAAGCCAAGTCTGAAATACGGTCACCTCAATGACAGTATGCCGAGAATTGCGAAAATTCTACCACTGCAATGTCAACCACGCAGCCGGCCTATCCTCGATGCATCCAATATCTGTTTGATACCGACTTGGGATGTTTAGGTGCCGAAGAAAAATAAAAAGATGACAAGGGCCACATTAACCAACCGTGCAAGGAACTAGGATCTGTCGCTGCTCACCCAACCCATCGATTCCGGGCGTATGGCATTGCCCGGACGCAGATAAACAGGAGGCCTTCTGCCCGAGGCCAACGCCGGGGGGCGTTCCCGTCGAGATAATGTCCCTCAGTTGCAGGCTCATAAACCGGCTCAGATAGCTAATTAAATGAGCTACGCCAAAGACCATGGTCGAGGTCGAACCATTCTGATACCTGTGACCATCCACCTCCAGCCAGAGTCTGAGCGCCTGCGGATCCGGAACCTCATCCGCCGTCACCAGCCAAGGCCCGATCGGGCCGAACGTGTCCGCACTCTTGCCCTTCACCCATTGGCCTGTCCCTTCTAGTTGGAAGGCCCGCTCAGAGACGCCGTTCACCACGCAATAGCCCGCGACATACGACAGCGCAGATAAACTTGCCGACCGAGCCGACGCACGGCCAAACGTGGCTTACCAGCGACGACTGGGCGCTCCACGAGCGCGAACGAAGCGAGAAAGATGAGATCACCGCACCTCATATTTATGTCTATCAACCGGCATTTACCGGAGACGGCTGGAAGCCTCAGGCCATGTTGACACCTGAGCTCGGTCGCGAATGGGTACGATTCATCGCTGGAAATGTACGATCAAGAACGGAATCGTCTTCGACAACAAACAACTGCTCGCCGATGTCGCCGCAATGGTAGCGAAGCAGAAGGCAGCGCTCAAAGGCCCCGTGACGCTTCAGGGCATCGCCGCTACGTATGAAATGAAGTGATGCGCTTTTGTGCTTCCGGAACCACCGCGTGCGCCGCTAAGCTATTCTTGAAATACACTGCATCTCTCAGACAACGATGGTCCATGGCCATTAAGAAAGAAAAATCCGCGGGGAAGGATAGCAAGACAACGGAGCGGATGGATATCCGCACCATTGCCAGCGCCGCCAATGTTTCGATCGCAACCGTCTCCCGCGTGATGAATAACGTGTCGACGGTCAATCCCCAAATGGCCAAGCGTGTCTGGGAGGTGATCGACAAGTTAGACTACTTCCCAAATACCCAGGCGCGCGCTCTGGTCTCAGGCCGCAGCCGGCTCTTCGGCCTCATCGTCTCGGAAATCACAAATCCATTTTTCCCGGAGCTCATCCAGGGCTTCGAAGATATTGCGGTGGAACACGGGTACGAGATTCTCGTCAGTTCCACCAACGACGACCCCAAGCGCATGTCACATTGCATTCGCCGCATGATCGAGCGCAAAGTGGAAGGCGTTGCCATCATGACGTTCGGCATTGAAGAGCCTCTGCTCGACCAGCTCGCGAAGCGCAAGGTGCCGCTGGTCTTCATCGACATCGGTCCCAAGCGGCCAGGCATCAGCATACTCAAGGTGGACTACCATCACGGTATCCGCCAGGGCGTACAGCATCTGGCCGCGATGGGTCACCGAGACATCTCGTTCATCTCTGGCCCAAGGACACTCCACTCCGCACAATCGCGTCGCGTCGCATTCACCACCTCGCTTAAGGAATGTGGCATCGCGCCTGAGTCGACATGGATCGTCGAAGGCAATCACACCATGGAGGGCGGAATAGCCTGCATGGAGTGCTTGCTCACCGCGAAAAAGAGGCCAACCGCCGTGATGTGCTCCAACGATATGACCGCCATTGGCGTCCTGCATAAGCTCTACCGCGCTGGCTTCCGCGTACCCGACGACTTCTCCGTCATCGGCTTCGACGACATTCACATCGCCGGGGTGACGACACCTCCCCTGACAACAGTTCAGATGTCACGTTTCGAACTCGCCCGGGCTGCCGTGATGGCGTTGCGCGCCCACGTGGAGCAGCACAATAACCCTGCGCCCAAACGAGAGTACGACATCGGGACCGACCTCATCGTCCGTGAATCGACCGGCTTCCCCCGCGGCGCCATGACCCCGCGAAAGCCAAAGAGCAAATCTGCAGCTCCACGCTAGCGAGCTGAGCCGACGCGACCGTCTCAAAAAGAATGACTGAAATCGACAACTCTCCTCAGGCTCCGGCTACAATCGCCTGCAGAGGAGATACATGTCGAAATCGCGCCGAGAATTCCTTACCCAAAGCACGCTCACCTTGCTGGGAGCCGCAGCCGCATCTTCCACCAGCATGGCCCAGAATCCCGCCACTCCCACAACGCCAGGCGCGCCGCCCGCCTTCGGAACCTCGCCCGCTGTCGGCCCTGAGGTAAGCACCGCTACCTTCGCCGAGGCCGAAAAACTCATTCAGTTTCCTCTCACCGAAAAGGATCGCGCGCAAGCTGCTGACAACTGGCGTTCTGCGATGGCGCCTCTCTACGAGCGCCGCACCGGCCCACGCAAAGTCGCCATTCCCGACACCGCAGCGCCTTACTCACGCTGGGACTGCGCTCTCCCCGGCACCAACCCCGGCCCGCTAAGAAATCAGTTCATCCGTACAACCGCCGATGCTCTACTTCCTGCCTCCGATGAAGCCATAGCCTTCGCACCCGTCCATCATCTCTCCCGCTGGATCGAGACCCGCAAACTCACCAGTACCCGGCTCACACAGATCTATCTCGACCGCATCGGCCGCCTCAACTCAAAGATCAATTGCATCATTACCCTCACTAGAGAACACGCACTCGCGCAAGCGAAACAAGCCGATGCTGAGATCGCCGCCGGACACTATCGTGGTCCGTTGCACGGCATTCCCTGGGGCGCAAAAGACCTGCTCGATACTGCCAACATCCCTACAACCTGGGGAGCCGAGCCCTTCCAACATCGCGTCCCCACCGCCGACGCCACCGTCACCGCACGCCTCAACGAAGCCGGAGCTGTCCTCATCGCGAAGCTCTCGCTCGGCGCCCTCGCCCTCAACGACGTCTGGTTTGGCGGCCAGACCATGAACCCCTGGCTTCTCGAAGAAGGCTCCTCCGGTTCGAGCGCTGGTCCAGGCGCTGCGACCGCCGCAGGCCTCGTTGCTTTCGCCATCGGCAGCGAGACCGGAGGCAGCATCGTCAGTCCCTCCATGCGCTGCGGCGTCACTGGCCTCCGTCCCACCTACGGCCGCGTTCCCCGCACTGGAGCGATGACACTTTGCTGGTCCCTCGACAAACTCGGCCCCATGGCACGCAGCGTCGAAGACACCATGCTCGTCCTCAACGCTATCAGCGGTCCCGACGGCAAAGATATCTCCTCTGTCCCCGGCAAACTCGACTTCGACGCCAATGCCGCAGTCATTGGCTTAAAAGTCGGCTACTTCCCTGCCTGGATGAAGGAAGCTCCGGCGACCGGCGTCGATCGCGCGGCCCTCGCGGCCATCAGCAAGCTCGGCATGACGCCCGTCGAGGTCACTCTTCCCGACTGGCCTTACGACAATCTCGACCTCATCCTTTTCGCCGAATCAGCTGCTGCCTTTGAAGAGATCACCCTCAATCACGCACTCGACACCCTTAAGGCCCAGGTCCCCGACGCGTGGCCTAACACCTTCCGCCAGTCCCGTTTCCTCTCCGCCGTCGACTTCGTCCAGGCCGATCGCCTCCGCCGCATGGTCGCCCTCGAAATGGCCCGTATCATGAGCAAGGTCGATCTGCTCCTGGTCCCTTCCCTTCGCGACGAGATGCTCACGATCACCAACTTTACCGGCCATCCCTCCCTCACCCTTCGCGCCGGCTTCGTCGAAGTCTCCGAGGCTCGCAGCGACTGGGCGCCCGATCCCGCCAAGCCGCTGCCAAAGTTCAACCCGCCACGCCGCGTCCCTCACGGAGTCACGCTGATCGGGCGCCTCTTTGACGAAGGCACCATTGCCCGCGTCGGCCTGGCTCTCGAACGCCACTTCAACGTCGCGCAGGAGAACCCGCCCGGCTTTTAGGTTTCTAACCTGCTTCGGTTCGGAGTAAAATTGGTCCGACAACTAGGAAAGGTGTTCGAACCTCTTGAATTCGAACACCTTTCGAACCGGAGCCTCATCCATGAAGCTGCTTTTTTCCTTTCTGGCCCTTTCGCCTGCGCTATTCCTCGCCGCGCAGGATACGCGCACAGTTAAAGAGCCCGCACTACCGCCGGTCTGCAGCTCTCTCGATGCTCAGCTCACCGGGAACGGTCACAGTCTCGCGAAGTCCGACGAGGATAAGCTGGACACGTCGCGAATTCAGAAGGCGCTCGACGCATGCGGCAAAGGCCAGGGGGTGGTTCTACGCAGCCACGGAACCAGCAATGCATTCCTCGCCGGGCCGCTGGAACTACGTGACGGCGTAGCTCTCATCGTCGATAAGGGGACAACTCTGTTCGCCTCACGCGATGCCGCTTTGTATGAAAAAACCCCAGGCAGTTGCGGCCTGGTCAATGACTCCGGTAACGGATGCAAGCCGTTAATCTCTGCGCAGCATATCTCCGGCGCGGGCATCATGGGCGATGGCGTCATCGACGGACGAGGCGGCGAAAAGATCCTCGGCAAAGATGTTAGCTGGTGGGATCTCGCGGAGCAGGCTCGCAACGGAGGGCGGCAGCAGGTTCCGCGCCTCATCGTAACCGACGCAGCGGACGACTTCACGGTCTACCGGATCACGCTGAAGAACTCACCCAACTTCCACATCGTCTATAACCACGGCGACGGCTTTACGGTGTGGGGACTGAAGATCGACACGCCCAAACGCGGCGCACGAAACACAGATGGCGTCGACCCGGGAGCAGGATCGAAGAACATTACGATCACTCATAGCTACATTCGCACCGGCGACGACAACGTAGCGATCAAGGGCGGCACCGGCGGCCTCACTAACATGACGGTTAGCCACAATCATTTTTACTGGGGACACGGAATGTCGATTGGGAGCGAGACCAACGGCGGCGTCAGCAAAATTCGCGTCTTCGATCTTTCACTCGACGGCCCTGACAATGGAATTCGTATCAAATCGAACGGATCGCGCGGCGGTTTAGTGCATGATGTCGTCTACGACGATGTCTGCGTGCGCGACTCGCCCAATCCAATCACGCTCGACACCGGATACACCGCTGCCGGTACAGTGGAGGGCAACTCGCCGCCCACAATGCGCGACATCACGCTGCACAACGTGCGAGTCTCGGGAGGCGGCAAGATCTCCTTCAACGGCTACGCGAAGGACTACCGTATCGGAGTCAGCCTCGACAATGTCCTGCTGACCGACCCGGCAGCTTACACTTACTCGATCCATCATGCCGATCTTGTCCTGGGCCCTGGCCCGGCCAACCTGAAGCTCGCCGGAGGTGTCGACTCCACGTTGCAGGGTACGCAGGGTAAAGCAGCCGCAGCATCGTGCGCAGATAAGTTTGTTCCGTTCCCGCAGGAGTAATCTTCATCGCCCAAACCGCAACAATCGGCAGCAAATCAGCGTCTACATTGTGCGAGCCCAGTTATTCACGATGCCCAGGAGTTCCATGTCAAGTTTGACGCACCGCCTTGCCGCCACCGCCGTTCTCTACTCTGCGTTCATGCTCCGGGCGGAGAATACTCGCACTCATCCTCCAGCGGGGGAAGATACGACTTCACAGAGTGGCCCAGCAACACAAACCGCAGCGCCCTCGACCATCAAGGTAACAACGCGGATCGTCGTTCTGGATGTCGTCGTAACCGACAAGAAGGGTAACTTGATTCATCGCGACCTGACCCGCGACGACTTCACCGTGTTAGAAGATGGTCAGCAGCAGACAGTGCGCAGCTTCGATCCTCCTGCCGACCACCGGATGCCGCCCGGCGACACGGCCATTGTGAACTCCGCCGCCGACCTGAAGAAGATCGCAGACGCTCCCGTAACAATTCTCGTACTGGATGAGTTGAACTCCCGCTTCGAGGACATGAGCTTTTCGCGGCAGATGATGATCAAGTACCTCGAGGCGCAACCCGCAGTGCTGAAACAGCCGACCGTGATGATGATCGCGATGAACAACACCTTCCAACAGGTACACGACTACACCCAGAATCGCGATGAGTTGATCGAAGTGGTGAAAAAACACATGCCCGAGTATCCCTGGCGCATGATGAACAGCGGCAAGGCAGGCCCCGGCGCGACCGAGCGCATGGCGCAGGTGATGGCGGCACTGCAGCAGATCGCGCAAGCTTCAACCGGCACACCGGGCCGCAAGAACCTGATCTGGGTAGGCAATGGATTTCCATCCGCCAATCTCGTCGGACTGGAGCAGCATCAGGCAGACACGATTGAGGCCGCCATGAGACGCTGTACGGCGCGCCTGCTTGCCGCCCGCATCACCATGTACAGCATCAATCCTACGGCCAGTTCCACCTCTGTCATCGAAGTCGACACTCCTGACGATCTGAATACGTCGCTCGACGAGAACGGCAGTGATCCTTTTGGCAGCGGCTTGGTCTCGTTCGCAAACTTTGCACCCTCTACCGGCGGCGTCGCCTTCACCGGACGAAACGACCTCAATAATGTGATAGCCGATGGAGTGGCCAGAGGGCAGGAGTATTACACGCTGTCCTACTCGCCGACCAACACCTCGGACGACGCAGCGAAGTTCCGCAAGACCAGGATCGTGATGAAGGATCCTGACCTTCGCGCAACCACACGCGACGGCTACTATCCTGAGACAGTCGCCGACCTGAATCCAGTTCTGGACAAATCCATGTCGGCCAAGGATGTGACGGCGAATCTGAAGCTCGACCTTTCGGCGGCATTGACGACAACAATTTCGTACAACGGGCTCAGCGTAACCGCGACGAAGTCGCCAGACGGCTCTTATGCGATACACGTCGCGGATACGGGTCTAGACTGGTCGGCCCCGAATCCTGATGGCAGTCAGCACGCTGAGGCGACGATCGCTGCAGGTTGGTACGACAGCAAAGGCAATCTGCTTGGCCACGTCATTCGTGAGCAGACCTCTCCTCGGGGAGACAGCAACGCCGGTGCAAGCTTCACGCTACCGGTTACCCTGCCAAACAATGTAGCCCGCATCCGGTTCGTCGTTCGCGACGCCTTCAGCGGGCATATGGGCACTGCAGACTTAACAAAATTCTAGGGGCTGTCCCTGGATAACAGTGATCACGGGAAGGTTTTGATTCGGAGTTCTTCATGAGAAAGCCATCTAATCCGAAGCAAAAGCTGCCCACAGTCCTTGCAATGGTTTGAACCAGCCACGCAATACTTATCCAGGTCAGCCCATAATTTCTAAGTGTCGCGACCTATCCGCGCACGCGCGCTGCTGAGCATGTTGGCAGTTCGCTTCGACGGCAATTGCTTGTGCAGAACGACTAGACTAACGTCAGTACGCATTTCGCAGTCACCTTCGCTTCGTGTTGAAGCGAAGCCTCCACCAAGACTTCCTTCACGATGAGGCGCTGCAAACCCCGAATGAAAAACTACAACGCGGAGGCTGCCGCAGCGGCCTCCGCGTTGTAGAGGAAAGAGTCTATTCCTGGCCGGCAACGCCCGCCGCAACCGTGAACTGAATCGGCATGGTCACCGAGGTACTGTTCAGTCCGGAGACCGTCAGGCTCACGTTGTAGGAGCCCGTTGGGGTCAAATTCGGTTTAGTGCTGGAGCCGCCTCCACTGCTACTGCATCCACTCAGGACCATGGAACCTCCGGTCAGCAAGCCGCACAATGCAAGGAAAGCAAACAGACTCATTTTTTGAAGACGTTTGCGGAACCCGAGGATTCCGGCAAAGCTTGCCAAAAGCACGGGCCAACCCAGGAGGGATGCGAGTGCAGTCGTGGAATGAGCCGAGAGACTTGCAGGACGAACCTGCGAAGTGGTGCCAGTGGGTATCACTCCAGGGGATACATCGGTCCACAGCGTCACGCCAACCGTTTGGGATGCCGCTACGCCCGGAACCGGTGTAAAGACCAGAGTCGTCGGAGTGACAGTGCAGACCGAGTTAGCAGGCATACCAGAACAGGCGAATGTGACAGTGCCGTTGAGGGTGTTGGACGGCGTTACTACAACTGTAGCGAGAGCCGTCGAGCCCTGCGCGGTGCCTACGCTCAAGGAACTCACTTGCCCAAGAGTTGTCGGAGAGATGAACGCAGCAGCGAAAGAAGGAGCATCAGGTTGAACAGTGAGAGTTGTTGCAGGAGAGGTTGACTTCGCGTAGTTGGCGTCACCGCTATAAGCCACCGTGATTGCGTGGGTTCCTGCCATCAGGCCGAAGCTGTTCGGTATATATGGCTGGCCAGTCGAAGGATTGTTGCCTGGCAGAGGGTCGACGATGCTGGCGACACCGGTCGAGTTTAGCGTGCCCATTCCGATGGGCGTACCATCAGCGGAGAAGATCACCGTCCCCGTTGGAATGCCTCCAGTCGCAGAGGTCACCTTCGCCGTGATGGTGAGAGGCTGGAACTGCGGCAAGGAAGCAGAAGAAAAAGTGACTGCCGTGTTGGTGCTGCCCGTAGTCACGGTCACGCTGAGTGCGGGAGCCGTACTGTTCGCGTAGAAGTCATCGCCACCGTAAACAGCAGTTACTGTGAGGGTGCCGACATTCTGGCCATTGATGCTCGTCGAGGCAGCCCCCGTGCCATCCAGAGCAACCGGTACGCCCACAGCAGTTGTACCGACGAAGAACTGCACCGTGCCCGTTGGGATGCAGGAGGGTGCGGTTGGATTGCACTGCGCAGGAGTGACTGTGGTCGTCACCGTAAAGGCGACCGAATACTGCGGGTTGCCCGTCGCAGGAGAGGTGATGACTGTATTCGAGGACGTTGCGGTCAGGATAGCTCCGACGCCGCTCAGCGCAATCGTCGGAACGTAAGGCAAAGGCGGAGCGATGTTCGCCTCCGTAAACGTTGCGCTGAAATTTCCGAGCGCAACGGGATTGAACTGAGCTGCCAGAAAACAGGTCTCACCGGGGGTCAGGTTTTCGCCCGCAGTACAGCCAAGTGAGCTTTGAGGTGTAAGTGTGAAGACCGAGGAATCGCCGGTGCTCGTGGTCAGAGGTGTAGGAAGCGCAGCAGCAAGCGATCCCGTGCTGGTCTCCTGAATCGTCTTCACCGGGCTTGAGGCGTTGAGAGCAGCATTGCCCAGGTTCTCCGCGACGGCAGTACGATCGATGAAGAAGGCG
>JBEKGF010000019.1:0-77003 GCA_050012935.1 Edaphobacter sp.
GCGGCTGTGGGTGCGGAGGGTGAGGGTGTGATTGCTGCTGCGGAGATGGATTTTCGTGCGGCTTGTGCGTTGATGATTGGGAATGAGGGGAGCGGTTTGGGGCGCGAGTGGCTGGAGATGTGCGATGCGCGGGTGACCATTCCCTGCCCTGGGCCCGTGGAGAGCTTGAATGCTGCGGTGGCGGGGAGTTTGTTGTTGTATGAGGCTGGCCGGCAGCGGGGAGATTTATGACAGCAGGAATGTTTAGCGCAGGCCTACAGCCCGCCAATCCGTGTGGGTTTGCTGCCTGGGGCGCTGCCCCAGGCTAGAGTAGCGCAGGCCGACAGCCTGCTGATTAGCTTCAGCCTGTCGGTTATGCAGATTTAACGATTCTGGCTTCTCCAGAAGGACGGCGGCAAAACGAAGTTGAGGTAGAAGATGAGTTTGTTTGATACATCGCCGGTGAGTGCTGCGGGGCGCGGGGTGCGCGGGGTTCCGCTGGCGGAGAGGATGCGGCCGCGGACGCTGGATGAGTTTGTGGGGCAGGAGCATCTGCTTGGGCCGGGTAAGCCGCTGCGGTTGGCGATTGAGAGAGATGATGCGACTTCGATGATCTTCTGGGGGCCTCCGGGTACCGGGAAGACTACGCTGGCGAAGATTGTTGCGCAGATGACGCAGGCTAGTTTTATTGAGTTTTCGGCGGTGATGTCCGGGATTAAAGAGATCAAGGCTGTGATGGTGGAGGCGGAGAAGGCGGCTAGCTTTGGGTCGCGCACGGTTTTGTTTGTGGATGAGATTCACCGGTTCAACAAGGCACAGCAGGATGCGTTTCTGCCTTATGTGGAGCGGGGGACGATCCGGTTGATTGGGGCGACGACGGAGAATCCTTCGTTTGAGATTAATGCGGCGCTGTTGTCGCGGTGCAGGGTTTATACGTTGGTGGCGCTGACTGAGGAGCAGGTGGTTGCGTTGTTACGGCGGGCTCTTAGCGATGTGGAACGTGGATTGGGGGCTAGTGGCGTGCGCGCGGAGGATGATGCGCTGGCTACGATTGCTTCTTATTCGAGCGGAGATGCGCGGAATGCGCTGAATGCTTTGGATGTTGCGGCGAAGCTGGCTGAAGGGCGTGGGGAGAAGTTGATTACGAAGGCGCTGGCTGCGGAGGCTTTGCAGCGGCGGGTGCTGCTGTATGACAAGAAGGGCGAGCAGCACTATGACATTATTTCGGCGCTGCATAAGAGCGTGAGGAACTCTGATCCGGATGCTTCGCTTTATTGGTTAGGAAGAATGTTGGAGGCGGGTGAAGATCCGATGTATGTGGCTCGGCGCGTGGTGCGGATGGCGGTGGAGGATATTGGGCTGGCGGCTCCGGAGGCGCTGAATCTTTGTTTGAGCGCTAAGGATGCGATGCACTTTCTGGGGCATCCGGAGGGTGAGCTGGCGCTGGCGCAGGCGGTGGTTTATCTGGCGCTGGCTCCGAAGTCGAATGCGGTCTATACGGCTTATGGGGCGGTGCAGGCGGATATTGAGGCTACGGCTGCGGAGCCGGTGCCGCTGCATTTGAGGAATGCTCCGACGAAGCTGATGAAGGAGTTGGATTACGGCAGGGATTATCAGTACGCGCATGATTTGGAGGGGCGCGTGGCGGATATGAAGTGTCTGCCGGCTTCTCTCGCTGGGAGGCGGTACTACTTGCCTACGAATGAGGGTCGGGAGAAGTTGTTGGCGCAGCGGATGGAGGAGATTGCTCGGGTGAAGGAGGGCAAACGGCGTAACAGTGATCAGAAGGATAACGGCTGATACAAGTTGGTTGGAGTGTTGTTCCTGTTCGAGGGAAGGCTTAACACGGATTTGCACGGATGATACGGATCAGGAACAGGCAACCGCAAAGGCAAAAGCAAATGCGGGGGTTCTTCGCTCCGCTCAGAATGACAAAAGTCGTGGTGCTTCGCTCAGGAATGACAAAGGTCGTGGTGCTTTGCTCAGAATGACAAGCTTATCGTTATCGCAACATTTGAAATGTCATCGCAACTTCTTGAAATCTCGCTTCCGTAAAGTTAGCGGGCGTATTTGACGCTGCAGCCGTAGGGGCGGGTGCTAGCTACTGCGACTGGTTTGCCTGACATGGAGGCGTTGAGCGCGTCGTTGAGGTAGTTGTCGGCTCCCTTCAGGTCTTCTTGTTCGGTCGTGGGTTTGTTGTCAATGGCGCCCTGGTAGATGAGCTTGCCGGTGGGGTCGATGACGAACATGTGTGGGGTGGTTTTGGCTTCGTAGAGGCGGCCGATGGCGCCGGTGGGATCGAGGAGTACTGCGGTGGATGCGACGTGCATGCTCTTGATGTAGTTGTTTTCTTCAGAGGGCGTGACGTAGCCCTGTTCGCCGGGCGCGGAGGAGATGACGGAGAGCCAGACTACGCCTTTGGCGGTCCAGTCTTTCTGGAGGTTTTCCATGCTGCCGCTGAGGTAGTGCTTCTGGTCGTAGGGGCAGCCTTTGTTGGCCCACTCGAGGACGACGTATTTGCCGCGGTAGTCGGAGAGGGAGTGCTGGACGCCGTTGGAGTCGGTGCCTTTGAAGTCGGGGGCAGTGGTTCCTGGGGCTACGGCCAGGGCGGGAAGGCTGAGGGCGGTGAGGACGAAGGAGAGGAGTTTGCGGTGGGACATAAGACACCTCTACAACTGCTTTCTGGGGATATTTTGCGACGGGTGATGGGTTGGATGCAAGCGGCGAAGACGGAGAGCTGGACGCGGATTTACACGGATGCACGGATTTAAGAACAGACAACGGCAACGGCAAAAGCAGGTCCTCCGCTTCGCGAAGGATGACAAAGCTATAGCTTGCCGATGTTGATCTGCTATTTTTTGGTGTCCTTTTCGAGGGCGGTTAGGACTATGTCTTTGGTGAGAAGCTCGGGTAGGACGTCGGGGGTGGAGTTTACGGGTGCGGGGTAGATGACGTAGGTCGGGACTCCGCTGCGGTTGACGGAGGCTAGTTGCTGGGTGATGGCGGGGTCGTACTGGGTCCAGTCGGCGCGGAGGAGGGTGACATTGTTTTTGCTGAACTGGTGCTGGACGTCGGAGGATTTGAGGACTAGGCGCTCGTTGACTTGGCAGCTAAGGCACCAGGCGGCGGTGAAGTCGATGAAGACGGGGTGGCCGGCGGCTCTGGCCTGGGTTAGGGCTTGTTGGGAGTATGGGGTCCAGACAAGGGTGGTGTCTTTGGGTTGGTAGAGCGGAATGGCCAGGCCGAGGGCGGCGATGAGGATTGCGGCGATGGTGCTGGTCCAGCGGGCGGGCCATTTGCCGAGGACCCATCCGGCTACGGCCAGCATGAGGAAGCAGCCGAGGAGGAGGGCGACCCGGTAGACGCTTTGGTTGCTGCTGGTTCCTCCGGTGTAGAGCGAACCGTAGACGTAGGTGAGCCAGATGACAGTGGCGAAGAAGATGACGGCGGTGAGTTGTTTGAAGATCTCCATCCATGCGCCGGGACGGGGGAGGATGCGTGTCCATGCTGGTTGGAAACTGAGGAGCAGGTACGGGGCTGCAAGGCCCAGGCCGAGGGCGGTGAAGATCGCGAAGGTGATGGGCGCGGGTTGGGCGAGGGCGAAGCCGATGGCTGCTCCCATGAGCGGCGCGGTGCAGGGGGTGGCGACGACGGTGGCGAGGACTCCAGTGAAGAAGCTGCCGGTGTAGCCCTGTTTCTGGGCGAGGTCGCCGCCGACGCTGGTGAGAGAGAGGCCGATGTCGAAGAGTCCGGCGAGCGAGAGAGCGAAGAAGAAGATGCCTGCGGCGAGGACGGTGAGGAAGACGGGCGATTGGAGCTGGAAGCCCCATCCGGCCTGGTTGCCACCTGCGCGAAGGATGAGAAGGACGGCGACGATGGCCCAGAAGGAGACGAGGATGCCGAGGGTGTAGACGAGGCCGTGGCTGCGGAGGTGTTTGCGCTCCTGGCCTGAGGATTGGAGGAGAGCGAGGCCTTTTAAGAAGAGGACGGGGAAGACGCAGGGCATCAGGTTGAGGATGATGCCGCCGAGGAAGGCGAGGCCGATGGCGGTGAGCGTGGTGACGCTGGTGGTGGCTGCGGCTTGCGAGGGGTTGATGGAGGGTGCGGCGGCGACTTCGCCGGGAACGACGGGGGTGGTGACGTCGTAGGCGATGGAGTCGGAGAGCTTGAAGACGCCGTGGAGGGTGGCGGGGAGGGTTTTGAGGTCTTCAGAGCGGCGGACGCGGAGGCGGACTCCGTCGGAGAGCGATTCGATTGGCTGCGGGGCGGCGTTGGAGATCTGTTCCTGATCGAAGGGATAGAACTCGGCGTTGGTTTCGCGCTTGCCGGTGGTGAGGGTGAAAACGAAGTCTTCTTTGCCGCCGGTGACGGTGAGTTTGGCGTTTGGCGGGAGGGGTTTGGGGATTTGGCTGAGGGCTTCGCCGAGAGCTCCTACGGGTTGCGCGGTTGTTGCGGCGGGATCGACAGTGAGATTGAGGCCGAGATGGGCCTTGAGGGGGATGCAGACCTCGCGGCAGACGAGCAATGGGTCGATCTTTGCGTCGAGGTGGATAGGCCCAGGTTTGAGGGAGCTTGCCGCGGTGAGCTGGACAGGAAACGCTACTTCGTCTTCGTAGCCGAAGTCCATGAGGGGGCCAAAGGGGAGACGGCTGGGGATGGGGAACTGCATTGGGCCTGCGGTGATTCCGTCGGGGAGGGTCCAGGTGATTTTTGGCGGCTCGCCTGAGTCGCCGGCGTTGATCCAGTAGACGTGCCATTTCTCTTCGAGGGTGAGGACGAGGCCGACTTGCAGAGTGCCGCCGGGAGCGATGCCGGGGGCGAGGGAGACGAGTTCGGCGGTGAGGTGCTGGGCCTTGACGGGGCCGGGACCGCCGTCGCCGACGACGGGAAGCTGCGCGTTTGCGGTGGGCCGGAGGAGGACGGTGAGGAGCAGTGCAAGGCTGAGGCGGCGAATGTTCATCGTTATCAATTGTAGGGCTTTGGGGTGGTGGAGTATGTCATCTTGATGTCAAGCGGCGGTGCTCAACCATGATGCAGCGGTCCATGACGACATGGGCACCGCCGGCTTCGGCCTGGGTGGCGGCTTCTGCGTTGATGATTCCCTGCTGGATCCAGAGGTTGGGAAGGCCGAGGGCGAGCATTTCGTCGACGATGGCTGGGATGAATTTGGGGAGGCGGAAGACGTTGACGATGTCGGGTTTAACGGGGAGGTCGGCGAGGGTGGGGTAGGATTTTTCGCCGAGGACTTCGGAGATGGATGGGTTAACCGGGTAAATCTTGTAACCGTGCTGCTGCATGTATTCGGAGACGTAGTGGCTGGGCTTGGACGGGACTTCGGAGAGGCCGATGACTGCGATGGTGCGAGGGTTTTCTTTTGTGGGTGCGCCGAGCATGGCGCAGATGAGTTCGGGTTCGTTCATTGGGACCTTGAGATTTGAGGTATGAGCTTTGAGCTGTTTTGAGATTCTACTTGTTCCATGCGCTGAGGAGGCGGCGGAGCACGATGAGTTCACCGAGATGGTAGGCGTTGTGGTCCGCGATGAGGAGAGCTTCGCGCAGGAGGTTCTGGCGTTCGCCCCAGCGGAAGGGTTTGTAGAGATCGGAGGCTGGATTTTCGATGAGTGCGATGAAGTGTTTGAGATCGCTGTGGATGGCAGCGATGGATTGGTCCCAGGCGTGGGCGGTGGGCGGCTCGGGCGATTGCGGCCAGTAGTCCTGCGGCCAGCGCATGGGGTGGTAGCCGCCGGTGGGAGGCGCGGAGAAGTGGAGGATGTCGCGCTGGGCGATGCGGAGGTGTTCAAGGAGCTGCCAGGCGGAGTAGGGGAGGTTGGATGGAACGGTGCCGCGGTGTTCGGCGGGGAGATCTTTGACGGCATCGTCGAAGGTAGTGTGTGCCTGGCCGCCTTGCAGGAGATCGATCAGTTGTTGGCGTAAAGGGGCTTGCTCATCTGTGCTTTTGGATTTGTCTGCTTTTGTTGCGCTCATCGCTGGCTCACCCAGTGCCTCTGCATTGGATGCAGCACGGACGGCAGAGTTACATTACATGGGTTTGCGAGCGATGATGACGGTGAGCGGAGGAAAGGTGGTGATGAGGCTGCCGCGCTTCTTTTCGACTATTAGGCCGGCTTTGCGGAACTCATCGGCGTATTCTCCTGTGCGTTTGTAGTCGGAGATGAGGGCGATGCCGCCGGGTTTGAGGACGCGGACGATCTGCTGGAGCGCCTGACGGCGGGTGGGTGCGTCGTAGATGTTGTGGAGGCAGAGATTGGAGACGATGACGTCGAAGGTGGCGTCCGGGAATGGCATCTCCTGCGCGGGTTTGCTGATGAGTGAGCTAATTGAGGAGACGCCTTCGAGGTCGAGGTTGTGTTGCGTGGCTGCGGGGGAGTTTCCGCCCATGTCGACGTTGGACCAGACATCGATGCCGGTCGCGTGGCCTGTTCCTGAGAGCGCGGCGATACGTTTTGCGGCTCCGGCGAGAAGAAGGCCACGACCGCAACCTACGTCAAGAACGTTTTCGTCGCCGCGCCAGGTGTGAAGGCTGAGCATGAAGTCGCGGTGGCGGAATTTTCCGACTTTGACGTAGAGGAGAAAGAGGAGACCTTCGGCTATGAGAAAGCCTGCTGGCCAGAGGAACGTTCGAGAGGCGACCAAGACCGGCCCGATGTGGAATGGAGATGGTGCGAATATCCCGAAGAGCAGGAAGAGAGCGCCAGAGAGGAAGAGATTGCGCATGACGGCGGGTGCGTCTACGCCGTAGTCCAGTCTGGTTGTTGCTGAAGTCGTCACGATCCGGCTCCTGAGTGCTGTTTCTCTGTTTCCCTGGATAGCATCCGCGATTGTGTCTCTCGCGAACAGTGTCGGGTGTCAGAGAGTTGGAGTGACGATTGTCATGCGTGCTGAGTCTTATATGGGCGAACCCTTTGAGATGGATAGGCAATCGTTGATGAAGAGGCTAATCTGGAGCACAATCTTACTATTTTGCGATGGAGGTCTTGATGCGCGGACGTAATCGGTTGTACGTTGCCGTCTTATCCATGGTGACGGCGTTTGGTTCTTGTGTGATGCATGCGCAGTTTGCTGGGACGGCGGCTCACGATAGCTTCCATGACACCTCAATGCTCAAACCGGCAGCGGGGAGTAAGGTTTCGGTGATTGTTTTTGAGGATCTGGGTTGCCCTCTATGTGCTCGGGCGCACCCGATTGAGGTCGAAGCTGCACAGAAGTATCATGTGCCGCTGCTGCGCCATGATTTTCCTTTGGCACAGCATATTTGGACTTTCGATGGCGCCGTCTGCGCACGGTATTTGCAGGACAAGGTGAGCCCCAAACTTGCAGAGGAGTACCGCAGCGCGGTGTTTCTGTCGCAGGCGTCGATTGCGAGCAAAGACGATCTTCGGCAGTTTACGCAGCGATGGATGCAGCAGCATGGCCAGCAGATGCCCTTCCTGATGGATCCGAAGGGCGAATTAGCCGCGGAGGTGCAGGCTGACTATGCTCTTGGGCGGCGGCTGAATGTGGAGTACACGCCGACGCTGGTCGTCGTGACGCGCGACCACTACCAGGTAGTGTGCGGCACAAAAGACGGACCAAGCGACCCTGCAAAACTTCCCACTGTTGTTGCGGCCGCTATTGCGCAGACGCATCCGTAACAGCGGCTAGCTGAGGCTGAGGTCGTCCTCGGCAACTTCGGCTGGGAAGTTTCCTTCGCGACGCATGCGCAGATAGCCACGTATGAAGGGTTCGAGATCACCGTCAAGGACTTTGTCCACGTCGCCTACTTCGACGCGGGTGCGAAGGTCTTTGGCCATGCGATAGGGCTGCAGGACGTAACTGCGGATCTGCGAGCCGAACTTGATGTCGAGCTTGGAGTCTTCAAGTTTTTTGCTGATGGCTTTTTTCTTGTCGAGCTCGTACTCGTAGAGACGCGAGCGGAGAAGCTTCATCGCCTTCTCTTTGTTCTTGTGCTGGCTGCGCTCGTTCTGGCAGCCAGCGACGATGCCGGTGGGAATGTGGGTGATGCGGACGGCGGAGTCAGTAGTGTTAACGTGCTGGCCGCCTTTGCCGCCGGAGCGGTAGGTGTCGATGCGGAGATCTTCGGGCTTGATGTCGATGACGATGGAGTCGTCGATCTCTGGCGAGACGAAGACGCTGGCGAAGCTGGTGTGGCGGCGTTTCGCGGAGTCGAAGGGTGAGATGCGGACGAGACGATGGACGCCGGTTTCGCCGCCGAGCAGCCCGTAGGCGAAGTCGCCGGAGATGGTGAAGGTGGCGGATTTGATGCCGGCCTCGTCGCCGTCCTGAACTTCGTTGATCTCGACCTTGAAGTTCTGGCGCTCGCCCCAGCGGATGTACATGCGCATGAGCATCTCGGCCCAGTCCTGCGATTCGGTGCCGCCTGCGCCGGGATGGACGACGACGATGGCGTTGAGCGGGTCGGTCTCCTCGGAGAGCATGGTCTTCGATTCGAGTTTGTCGGCGAAGTCGAGGAGAGCGGGGATCTCGCGGGCGAGGTCGGGCTCGGTGTTTTCGCCTTCGCGGGCTAGTTCGAAGTAGGCTTCGATGTCGTCGGTGCGGCGAGCGAGTTCGGTGTCGTCAGCGAGGAGGGTTTCGAGGCGCTTGCGTTCGCGCATGAGCGGCTGCGAACGTGAGGCGTCGGCCCAGATGGTGGGGTCGGAGATTTTTTCTTCGAGGGTGGCTAATTCACGGCGGAGTCGGGCCGAGTCAAAGATACTCCCGCAGAGCGCGTACTTTTTCGCGAACCGGGGAGTAGGAGTATTCGAGGTCAGAGAGCATATGTGTTTTTAGTTTACGGCAACTTTGCGCATGAGATTGAAGATGAGAGCCAAAGATGTAATGAAGGCACAGGCATAAGCGAAGAGGTCGCCGTGCGCGGCATAGAAGGTGAGGCCGTTCTCGTAGGCGAAATGTACTCGGATGCTGGTTCGCTGATGACGCGGTGCGGCGGCGGTGACGCGGCCGTAAGGGTTGATGGCTGCGGTAACGCCTGTGTTGGTGGCGCGCAGTATCCACCGGTGGTTTTCGATGGCACGCATACGGACCATATTGAGGTGCTGCCAACCGGCGCTGGTGTCGCCGTACCAACCATCGTCGGAGATGTTGACCAGGACCTCTGCGCCATTTTTGACGAACTGGCGGACCTCGTCACCGAAGATGGACTCGTAGCAGACGAAGGTGCCGTAGGTGTGACCTCGAAAGGGGAAGACGGTGCGGATGGAGCCGCGATCCATGTCACCGGCGCCGGCGGTGAGTTTGCTGGCGAAGAAGAAGAATTGCTTGAAGGGAATGTACTCTCCCCACGGGACGAGATGAATCTTGTCGTAGCGGGCCTGGTAGCCCCCATCGGGTGTGAATATGGCTGCGGAGTCGTATTTGAAGTAAGGGTGTTCTCTCGTTGGATTGGGATTTGGATCGATGCCGATGCTACCGATGATCAGGAGTGCCTGGCTGGAAGCAGCAAGATCGTTCATGCGCTGGCGGAAGTTAGGGTCCGTGGTGAAAAAGCCTGAAGGCGCTTCCGGCCAGACGATGAGGTCGGTTGGCGTTGGGGTTTGTGCGTTGGGGTCTGGCGATTCCGGTGAGGCCGTCTTTCGGATGAGATAGACAGATGGCGTGCTGGATAGCTCTGGGATTCCTAAGAGAAACCGCGGTGATGGATAGCGGCTGAGATAGGAGAAGGATTCGAGGAACTGCTGGGTGGTGGGTTGAGGGCCGGTGTTCGCGGCTCCTACTTCGAGATTTTCCTGGACGAGCGTTGCGGTTGCGGTTGTCGGAGAGGCTGTTGGGTTTGCGATAAAACGCAGGCCCACGACGTACAGGACGATGATGGCTACTCCTACGATGGTGAGGGTGGGGCGGGTGAAACGGTGCTCGCGAATGCGGATGCGGACGAGCCAGAGAGCGTTGACGGCGGCGATGATGAAAGAGAGTCCGTAGACTCCTGTGAATGGAGCGAGGCGTGTGAGGAGCGGGTTGTCGACCTGAGCGGTGCCGAGGAGGTCCCAGGGAAGACCGGTGATGCGGGCGCGGGCGAGTTCTACGGCGATCCAGGCGAATGGGACCAGAAGAAGAGCAGCCTGGCGGCCGAAGCGTCTGCGGAAGGTGACGATCAGGGTTCCGAAGAGCGCGTGATAGAGGCCGAGGTAGAGGGAGAAGAGGACGAGAATTCCGGCTGCGATGGGTTTTGCCAGCCCACCGTAGAGATACATGGTCTGGTAGATCCAGTAACAGTTGCCCATGTACCAGATAAAGCCGCAAAGGTAGCCGAGCGCGGCTCCCTGGGTGGGGGTAAGTGGATTTCTTGTCTTGCTGTTACCGAGGAGCGCCCAAAGAAGAGGTAGAAGGGCAATCCAGCAGAAGGCAGTGCGCCAGAGAGGCGTGGGGCCCGCAATAGGAAAGGGAAGAACCTGAAGGACGCCGGATAGTGCGGCCATGGCCCAGAGTTGCAGGGGGATTCGTCGCATCGCGTCTGAAGTCTAACATTGAGCTATCAATTCTCTGGTGGTTGAGAGATACAATCAAAACATACAGATCAATTGATCTGGAATTTTTATGGACTTTGTGATCCACATCGTCGCCAGAATCGTTGTCCCACTGTTCTTTCTCGGAATGGCCGGGTCTGCTGTCGTGGTCGTGGTTAGCTTCGCAGAAGATCTGAAGGAGTTACTGGGAGATGAAGATTAGCTGTCAACGGTGGGACTGGGATGTGATTCCAAAATGTCTCTGAGTCGCGACAGCCCTATTCTCAGGGTCGAAGATGCGCCTGCCGGCGTTGCCAAAATTACCCGATGGAGCCGGCGAAAGGCATTTTTGAAAAACACACAATAATGGCATCCAAACAAACTATTACTAAGCCGCAATCGAACCGCGTCCGCCTGGTCGTGGCCTCGTCGGTCATGCTTACCTTTATTTCCTTCTGGCGAGCGGCGGCGATCGTGCTCAATGACCTTGGGTCTTCTGCCTTCTATGCGGGCGGAATCGCGGAAGAAGCGGTGGGTAAGGCTGCGCCGTGGTTCATTCTGGGTGTGATGCTGTTCAGCTTTGCGGTGCGGTCGGTGTATGTCGAAAGCTGCAGCATGTTCACGCGGGGCGGGGTCTATCGGATCGTCAAAGAGGCGCTGGGTGGGACCTTCGCCAAGGTGAGCGTCTCGGCGCTGATGTTCGACTACATTTTGACGGGGCCGATTTCGGGTGTGTCCGCGGGGCAGTACATCGTCGGGCTGTTTAATGAATTATTTCGGCTATGTGCTTTACATCACTGGTTGAGCATGCTGGTGATGCATCCGGATGGAACGGCGCGGCAGTTTCCTGTGGATGGGACTTCGGCTGTTATCGCGGGGCTGATCACAATTTATTTTTGGTGGCAGAACACGAAGGGGATCGAGGAGTCGAGCGACAAGGCTCTGAAGGTGATGAAGATCACAACGGTGATGGTTGTGATTCTGCTTACGTGGGGGATTTTTTCGGTATTCCATGTCGGGGCGCACCTTCCTCCGTTGCCTACACCGAACAACCTGCATTTTAGCCAGGATGCTCTTGGATTTCTGAAGGGCACCAGCTTCATGCGGACTTTGGGATTGTTTGGTGTGTTGATGGCCTTTGGGCACTCGGTTCTGGCGATGAGCGGCGAAGAGTCGCTCGCGCAGGTGAATCGCGAGATTGAACATCCCAAGCTGAAGAATTTGAAGCGCGCTGCTATCGTGATTGCGATTTACAGCTTCATCTTTACCGGCATCGGTACGTTGCTGGCGGTGATGTTGATTCCGGATTCGGTACGGGTTCCGCTGTACCGCGACAACCTGATCGCCGGAATGGCGATGTTCATGGTGGGGCCACTGGCGCTGCGGATCGGATTTCGCGTGTTCGTGGTTATCGTTGGCTTTCTGATTCTGGGGGGCGCGGTGAATACGGCGATCGTCGGGTCGACCGGCGTGCTGATGCGCGTGGCTGAGGATGGTGTGCTGTCGGATTGGTTTCGCAAACCGCAACGAAAGTTCGGAACCAGCTACCGCATCGTGAATCTTGTTGCCGGCCTGCAGATGTTCACGATTATCGTTGCTCGCGGCAACGTAATTATGCTGGGCGAAGCTTATGCTTTCGGTGTGATCTGGAGCTTTACCTTCAATGCTCTGGCGATGCTGGTGCTGCGATGGAAGTACAAGGGAGAACGAGGCTGGAAGGTTCCGCTCAATATAAAGATTGGGAAGACAGAGATACCTCTTGGGTTACTATCGGTATTTCTGGTTCTGCTTACTACGGCAATCGTAAATTTATTTACTAAATCAGTAGCTACAGTAAGTGGAATTATCTTTGCGGCTGGTTTCTTTTTAATCTTTACTCTCTCGGAGAGGGATAATAAGCGGCGTCACGACCTGGCGACCAGGCAGATGAAGGAACACTTTCAGCTGGAGCATCAGGATAATGTCGGGCGTGAGTCTCTGGAGATTCGTCCGGGAGCAGTTGTTGTGACGATGCGGGATTCGGCGGCGCCGTTCGCGCTGAAGTGGGCTTTGACGCATACCAACACAGATGATCAGGACCTGGTGGTGCTGGCGGCGCGAATGATGGGGGCCGGCGGGCCGGAGTATGTCGATGCCTCGGAGCAGTTATTCAGCGAACACGAACAGATGCTCTTTACCAAAGCGGTGTCTGTCGCCGAGAGCTTCGGGAAACACATTTCCCTGTTGGTGGTTCCTGCGGGAGATATATTTGCGGCGCTGGTACATACGGCTAACTCGCTGGATGCAGCGGCCGTTGTGTCCGGACTCTCGACTAAGCTCACGGCGGAGGAACAGGCTTATCATGTTGGCCAAGCGTGGGAGGCGCTGCCGGAACCTAAACGGCAGTTTACGTTCTATATCGTCAAGCCGGATGGTATGTCGCTCAGCTTTCATATCGGGCCGCATGCTCCCGCGATCGAGCCTCATGAGGTACAACTCGTTCATCGTCTCTGGCTTAATTTGCGCAGCGCGCCACAGATGCAGAATTTGCATCACAGCGACATTCTTTCTTATGCACTAACTCGAATGGCGGCGGAGTTTGCACGAGATAAAGAAGGTACTCTGAAAGATTTGCAGGAGTGTATTGAGAAGAGCCACCATCGTCATGGCCTGGGAGGGCTTCGGTACGAAGAGTTGGATGAGGTTGGGCGAGGATATGCGACTCAAGTTCCTCGTTCAGAGTCCAGTGTTGAGGATAATGCAGCTGCATCGACTCGAATAGAGTAGCTACGAAGGGTTTTATTATTTGCAGGATGTTAGTTCATTCTGTATCGTCGTAGGGTGATTCATATTTGGCGCAGTGGCAAATACTGAGTAACTCGACCTAGCACGCCAACCGGAGGGAACACGTGGAAGTAAGCCGTATTATCGCTGAGATTGATGCTCAGATAGCGAAACTGCAACAGGCACGCGCACTGTTGGCTGGAACGACAGTGCCCGCGGGCCGGGGCCGCCCGAAAGGTAGCAAGAATACTTCGGCAGCCGCGCCTGCAACGGCACCGCGCAAACGCAAGCTGAGTGCCGAGGGCCGGAAGCGCATTGCCGAAGCGATGAAGAAGCGTTGGGCAGAGCGCAGGAAGCTGAACGCGAAGAACTAGTTTTCGACTTATACGTTACAAAGCCACAGGCCCCTTGATTGGGTGCCCTGTGGCTTTGTATAGTTAATCGATCTATTCTGATAACAATAGGTATGTACTAAAGGCTAACGGGTGATAATGACCTCTCGGAGGCTATCTTTTGCAAGAAAAAATCGATAGTTACTGAACTCACTTAGCATGTTTTCAATCTTGCGGTTGTTATAGATATTCAGTAGGGGGTAGTTCCCTGCGCGCTGCATCTCCACAACATCGGTATCGGTGAGATGGTAACGGTGAAAGACGGTATCCGGGCTGGATGACTGATGGAAGAAGGCAAGCATCAGGCCTCCCGGTTGCAAGACCTGGTGGATTCTAGACAATACTGGGGCAACCAGAGGTTCGGGCAGATAGTCTGCGGTATCCCAGAGTATGACGACATC
Source organism: Edaphobacter sp. (assembly GCA_050012935.1). Lineage (GTDB taxonomy): Bacteria > Acidobacteriota > Terriglobia > Terriglobales > Acidobacteriaceae > Edaphobacter. The sequence goes on from JBEKGF010000019.1 coordinate 14,017, forward strand.
GAATATGCGCCCCGCGAAGTTGAGGTTATTTTCCAGGAAGCGATCGACTGCGAAAGTGGGCTCTGCTCCGGGCTCTACTGGGACTAGCCACTCCGGTTTGGATGCTTCTTCGACCACATTGGCCATGTAAATGCTGTGGCCGAGGCCGGTGATGTAGTTGATGTTGGTGGAAGAGGTAGGCCCAATATCCAGAATGCGCAATGACTCCTGCGTTCGCAGGTATTTCATCAGCTCCTTCCACCCACTCGAGTGGCGAGGCACACGGCCAGCGTCAGCTCCGCGGGAGCTAGTATTGTCGCCACCGCCGAAAAGGTTGCGCATGCGTCCGCTTCCCTTTCTGGCCTAAGCCTTGGGTTGAGAAAACAGAGTCGCGTTCGCCTCAGCCGGTGCAGGAACTGCGGCAGAAGGAGCAACTGACGACTTTGCCACCTCAGAGCTGGGTTTGAGCTCAACACGACCGGTTAGAACAGCGCTCTCTTCGATTGAGAGCCTTCCGGCAAGAATATCTCCCTTAACCTGAGCGGACTGGCGCAGATCGACGCGGCCCGGCGCATGAACATTTCCTGTGAGCTGCCCAAAGATGACAACATCACGGACGCTGATATTGGCTTTGACTCGAGCGTTCGGGCCGATGGTCAGGCGGCTTTCCTCGAGGGTAATGGTTCCTTCGACATCGCCGTCGATGTAAAGATCTTCACTGCCGGAGAGTTCTCCCCGGATGATGACCGACTTACCAATGACGGTGGAACCGTCTGCTGGCTTCATAGTTTTTTGTTCCCCTTGTGTGCTGCCTGCTGCGGGTGCGTCTTGCCGAACTATACCCAAGGTGATGCCGTGAGGCAACTTGCTAAACTTTGGCTCGGGGTCAGCGTCTTACGTAAGATGAACAGAATGGGAGAACATAGCTGAAAAGGGGTGTGGGTTGGTAACAATGGCAGTGGCTACGCCTGGGTCTGGTTCAGTTAGAACCGTTTCGAGGCGCCAAAGATTTTGGAGCTGGATTGCGATAGGATATCTCGTCCTGTTGCAGGCAATCGCAGCTTCCAGCGCTAAGGCACAGAGCGGCGATTCGCCACAAGATGCCGCCGGCTTATTGCTGCCGTCGGTTCCACCGCGCTCTTTGGTGGTCGATGCCGCGGCGAATGAGTTGGTGGCGCTTCATCACAAGGACTCCTATCTTCGGTATCGCATGGAGGTAGTCAATGAAAGAGGCACCCAGGTTCGCGACGTCATCGACAGCAAAGACGGGACTGTGGCACGCCTGATCATGAAGGATGGAAAGCCGCTGACTGCGGATCAGGACAAATGGGAGCGGCAGCGTTTGAACGACATGATCGCTTCGCCTGCGGCCTATGCCAAACATGTGAAGAACAGCGAGTCCGAAAAGAAGATGGCGGACACCCTGGCGCCGCTGATGGCGGACGCTATGATCAACACCTATACTCCGGGACAGCCGCAGTCAGGCAGGAATGGCGGGGGGCCGGAGATCGTTCTGGACTTTAAGCCGAACCCGAAGTGGAATCCGCCGAGCACGGAGGCTGAGGCGCTGACCGGGCTCGAGGGCAGGGTGTGGATCGATGCGAAGACCCATTACGTGGTTCGGATGGAAGGGACGATCTTCCGCGGCGTGAACTTCGGCTGGGGAATGCTGGCTCACATCTATCCGGGAGGCAAGCTGGTGATGAACCAGACCAACGTGGGCGGCAATCGTTGGATCTTCACGGACTTTTCCATGGATCTTACGGTACGGGCGCTGATGGTGAAGACGCTGAATATTCACTCCAGTGCGAAGACGAGCGACTACCAGATAGTTGCTCCGATGAGCTATCAGGACGCAGTCCGCCTGTTGCTGGCGACGCCGCTGCCAGACCACTAGAAAGAGCGGTTTCAGGCGGTGACGCGGGCCTTCGCATGAAGCGTTTGCCGACGAACCGTCAAGGCTTCAATGCGTTCGCGCTGTACTTCGAAACCACGTCCCACGGCTGTGGGCACCACGATCTCGCCCTTGGGGCTGACTGTAACCGCAGGCTCGATGATGTCCTGTGTCCAGTAACGGCTGGATGCGGAGACGTCGCCGGGAAGCGAGAAGTTTGGCAGCGACGACAAGGCGATGTTGTGGGAGCGTCCGATGCCTGTTTCCAGCATCCCGCCGCACCAGACCGGGATTCCGCGTTCTTCGGCTGCATTGTGGACGGCGATCGCTTCGCTGAAGCCGCCGACGCGGCCCACCTTGATGTTGATGATGCGGCACGACTCCATATCGATGGCGGCGAGGGCGTCCCGGCGGTTGCGAATGGATTCGTCGAGGCAGATGGCTGTGTTGAGGCGTTTCTGCAGCATCGAGTGGAAGTAGAAGTCGTCGTGCCAGAGAGGTTGTTCGATCATGAGCAGGTTGAACTGATCCCAGTCGACAATGTGATCGAGATCCTTCATCCTGTAGGCGGAGTTGGCGTCACAGCTGAGGGTGATGTCTGGCCACCGGTTGCGGACTGCTTCGAAGATCCTGGTGTCCCACCCCGGCTTGCACTTCAGCTTGATGCGCTGATAACCGGCGGAGAGTTCGATTGCGACCTTCTTCATCAGCTGGGCTTGTGTGGGCTGGATGCCGATGGAGACGCCACACGGAATAATCGCGCGGACTCCGCCAAGGAGCTCGGCAAGGGACACGTTCTCGACCTGGGCCTCGAGGTCCCATACTGCGTTTTCGAGAGCGGCCTTCGCCATGCGGTGGCCGCGCACTTGCTTGAAGATGTCCGGGCAACTCCCGCCTTGTTCAACGTTCGCATCGAGGAGGCTGGGGCCGAGCTCGTTCTCGATCATAAGCCAGGCGGTATCGATGGTCTCAGCGCTGAAGTAGGGATGCTCGCCTGCGACGCATTCGCCCCAGGAGGTGAGGCCCTCGGATTCAAGCTCGATCAAAAGGATGCGGCGGGCCGTGGTCAGGCCGAAGCTGGTCTCGAACGGATGAGCCAGCGGCATGTTGATCTCGCGCATGTGGATGGCATCAATGTTGAGCATGTGCTTGCTGTCCTTCCAATCGTTGAGGCTGGAGATGGCGATAAGCTCTGCGATCGACTTACTTTAATGTGTCTTTTCTACTGCGTTTACGTTGTCATTTCTCTGAAGTTTCCTTCGAGCGGCCTAGAAGAAAACTGCCGTTTCCCTCGGCGTCGCGTTCGTAGCCGATAACGGCAAGACCACGGCGGAACGCCGATTCAAAAGCTTCGCGGTTGCCGCTCTGCACAGCGCGCGCAAGGCTTCGTTGCTGGACATCCTGCTTCCACTGGTAGATGGCGTGCGGGACGGTGACACGTTCGAGGACTTCGCTTGGCTGGGCTTCACCGCGCAGTATACCTTCTACCCGGCCGGAGCGCAGCCACCACTCCGCGTATAGCCTATCCGTCGGGAGTCCTCCCTGCAATGGGGATGAGGAAGGCCCGTAGAAATCAGGCTGATAGCGGCGGACGATGACGCCTAGACGGGCGATGTTCAGATGGGCGTTGCGGATCTCCAGCGGATCGAAGGTCCACTCCATCAGATTGAAGCCGCGGGCGATGGCGTCGTCGCGCTGGGCGAGCTTGAGGCGACGTCCGATGCCCGCGTTGCGATATTGCGCCTGAACAGCGAGCATGTGCGAGTGAAGATAGGGCTTGCCGTCGCGGTAGCCCGGCAAAGACATGGCGAAACCTATCAGAGTATTGCCGTCGAAGGCCCCGATCACCTGTCCGCCGATGCGCTGCGCGACGACAAAGACGCGGCGGGGAACGACGTCGCCATCGCTATAACCCCAGACCTCAAGCTGCAGAACGACGCACCGCTCGAATTGTTCGAGGGTGGTAAGGGGCTGGATGCTGATGCCGGTTTGCGGCTCGGTCTGGCTCTCGGTTTGATTCTTCCTTTGATTCTCGGTTTGGGGGCTTGCGTTCATGGCCTTGGTGGCTCGCTGGTGGCGTTCTTCGCCTGGTTCCATAGATTGTCCAGCTCCGAAGGCGTGGAGGCCGCCAGAGCGTCGCCGCCGCCTGCAGCAGACTCCATGGCAACGAAGCGGCGGCGGAACTTTGCGTTGGCAGCGCGCAGGGCTGACTCGGGATCAACCTTGAGGTGACGAGCGAGGTTGACGGCGGTGAAGAGGAGATCGCCCAACTCTGCCTCGATTGCAGACTTGGATGCGCTGATTTCAGATTTGGATGCGCTGGTGGAGGAGGGCGTCAGCTCTGCCTTCAGCTCGCCGATCTCTTCGTGGAGTTTGTCGAAGAGTCCCTCTGTGTCCGGCCAGTCGAAGCCGACTTTGGCAGCGCGAGAGCCGAGCTTTCCGGCCTCCATCATGGCAGGCATTGTGCGAGGGATATCGTCGAGCATTGAAGATTGCGCGTGTCCGGCAGCTTTCTTTTCGGATTGCTTGATCTGCTCCCAGTTGCGGAGGACGTCGGCGGCCTCTGGCGCCACAACGTCGCCAAAGATGTGAGGGTGCCGGCGGATGAGCTTGGCGTTCAGGCTGGAGGCGACGTCCTGAATGGTGAAGTAACTGGCCTCAGAGGCCATCTGGGCGTAGAAGAGCACTTGCAGGAACAGGTCGCCGAGCTCATCTTTCAGATCGGACCATGCGCGGCGCTCGATGGCGTCGAAGACCTCGTAGGTCTCCTCGAGCGTGTGGCGTTTGATGGTGTCGAAGGTCTGTTCGCGGTCCCATGGACAGCCGTCCGCGGCGCGCAGACGGGCCATGATCGCGATGGCTTCGGCGATAGGATCGGCCGGGGCAACTGGTTCCATCTGAGGTTGATTCGGCGGCAGCACAGCCATTTCTTAACTTTACCTGAAAGGTCAGGTTTTCCGACTGAACTCAAATGGATTATGCTTTGCAAGATATGGTGCCAGAGTCCGAAGCGAATTCGCAACCGAAACAACGCAGGAGCGGATGGATATTGCTGCTTGTCCTGCCTTACCTTGGGCTTTGTTTTCCGCGAGTCTACGCGCACTCCGCGCCGTCTCTGCTGGGCTTTCCCTTCTTCTACTGGTATCAGTTCGCGTGGGTTGTTTTGACATCTGCCCTGCTGGGCATTGTCTATCGCAAGCTGAAAAATTAGGCGATTCGAACGAGCGTGAGACGATCGGCTGGCAGGGTCGTGCCGATGCTGCCCTGCCGCCGCTGGAAGAGGAGACGCAACGCGACGGCAGCACACCGCCGCGTTGCATGAAGGTAGGTTATGGTGTTGCGGAATTCAGCACTTCTACAGGCGAGATCCCAGTCCGGCTATTACTGGCCGTTAGGGCCCGCAGTTGACGCCGACGTGGATTGGTCGCTCATGTTGGACAACAGCTTGATCTCCACACGACGATTCTTCGCGCGTCCAGCGGAGGTGGTGTTGCTCGCCACTTCCTGGTCCTTGCCGATTCCAACAAGATAGAACTTGTGGGGCGGAATGTTGTACTTCGACTGCAGATAGTTCGCTACGGCATCGGCACGACGCTGACTGAGCTGGTAGTTGTACTGCGCGTCTCCCACAGAGTCGGTTCCACCAGTCAAAGAAAGAATGTAGCCGCGCGCCTTGGTCAGGTTGGCCGCAAGATCGTCGAGCTGTGCCTTGTCGTCAGCGGTCAGAACATCCTTATCGAAGCCAAAGGTTACGCTGACGTCCGAGAGCTGCTTGTAGTTATCCAGGTTGGCGACCACTCCGCTGAGACTGTCGACACGGTTGTAAGCATCCTGGGCTGTCTTATTGGCTGCGTCGGCAGACTGGCCGGCGGCAAGCGCGTGCTGGTCGGCCGTGTTCGCAGCAGTTTGAGCAGTCGCGATTCCTGCTTTGGCACGTTCGTCGGTGTCGACGATGTAGCGGTGATCGGCAGCGGTCTTGCTGTCGAGCGAGTTGGTCTGGTCGATGAGGGGGGTGGTCTGCGAACGGACGTAGTTTTTGGTCGAGCAGCCGACCGTGAAGGTTAGAGCGAGAGCACTGGCGATGGTAAATGTGCAGGCAGATTTCATTTTCGTAGTGTGATAGCTATTGGAGCTCATCGGTTCACTCTCCTAGGTTTAGAAGTACTTCAACGCAAGTACAAGAGCAATTGCAATGCCAAAGGACGTACACCAGTAATTACCTTGTTTGCCGATAGTTAGAGGACAGAAGCACTGTTTCGCCACCTCCGCAGGGCTCCTTAGCCGGGAACTTTTGATGCACCAACGCGTCAAATCTACCGAGCAACAATCTGCACATAAGGGTGACCATCTACACTGCAGACTTGGGCTTTGATTGCCAGCATGGGGCTAATGGATCTACAACAGAAAATTCGAACGCTCCCCACCCAGCCAGGCTGCTACCTCTACAAAAACGCCGAGGGCGAGGTTATCTACGTCGGAAAGGCGAAGAACCTTCGCGCACGGGTGCGTTCCTATTTTCTGGACGCTTCGCAGGCCAATGCGAAGACCGGTTCGTTGATGCGGGAGGCCGTGGATGTGGAGTACATCACGGTCGCGAACGAGCATGAGGCGCTAGCGCTCGAAAATAATCTCATCAAGCAGAAAAAGCCGCGGTTCAACATCCTGCTGCGCGACGACAAGACCTACCCGTACATCAAGCTGACAATGAATGACCGTTACCCGAAGGTCTTTGTGACGCGGCGGCTCCGCAAGGACGGTGGCGTGTACTACGGACCCTACTTTCCGGGGAACCTGGCTTACCGCCTGGTTGACCTGATCCACCGGAGCTTTCTGATTCCGAGTTGCAAGGTGGATCTGTCGCGATACCATCCGCGCGCTTGCCTGCAGTACTACATCAAACGCTGTCTGGGCCCTTGCGTCGAGGGTTTTACGACGCTGGAGAACTATCGCGAGAGTGTCCGCGACGTGCAACTGTTTCTTGAAGGGCGTCCGAGTGAGCTGGAACACTCTTTGACACGGCGCATGGAAGCCGCAGCCGGGGCCGAGCAGTTCGAGCTTGCCGCACGGCTGCGCGATCAGATCGTTACCGTCCATCAGATGCAGGACAAGCAACGCATGGCGACGACGGACAATGAGGATGCGGACGTCTTCGGCTATCACTACGAGAACGAGATGCTGGCAGTGAACCTGTTTCACATGCGCGGCGGCAAGATCGTGGACCGTCGCGACCTTTTCTGGGAGGATCTGCCCGAGTCGCCCCTGGATACCTTCGCTGAGGTTGTGGCTGAGACGGATGAGCTGGAGGCGGTTCCTCGCATGGAGCCGGATACTGCGGCACCTGCACGGGAGATCGGGGAGGGTATCCCGGTTGTCCAACATACAGCGGTGTCGGAGCTTGGCGCTGCGTTTAGTCCGGCTGCGTTTTTCTCCGCGCTGCTGAAACAGATCTACCTCGATCAGAGCTATGTGCCGCGATCGATCCTTGTGCCGGTGGAGTTTCCCGATCGCGCATTGCTCGCCGAGATGCTGGCGGAGCGGACGGGAAGGCGGATTGAGATTCTTGTACCGCAGCGTGGCGAAAAACGCTCGCTTGTCGACCTGGTGTGTCAGAACGCGAAGCAATCGTATGACCAGCGGTTCCGCGTACTGCAGCCGGGGATGAAGGCGATTCAGGAAGCCTTGCAGGACGCTCTGATGCTGGAAGAACTGCCGCGCCGGATCGAGTGTTTCGATATCTCGCACATTCAAGGCGCGGAGACGGTTGCGTCCATGGTGGTGTGGGAGGATGGCGCGATGAAGAAGCAGGACTACCGCAAGTTTCAGGTGAAGACTGTTACCGGCGTGGATGACTTCGCAAGTATGCGCGAGGTGATTCAGCGCCGTTACAAGCGGCTGCAGGAGGATAAGAAGCCATTCCCTTCCCTCATCCTGATCGACGGCGGATTGGGACAATTGCACGCGGCGTACTCGGCGCTTGAGGAGATTGGCGTCACGCTCCAGCCGCTGGCTTCGATTGCAAAGCGTGAGGAGATTATCTACGTCTATGGGCAGGAGAACGAGCCTGTAGTGTTGGACCGGCGCTCGCCCGTGCTTCACCTGATGCAGAAGATTCGTGACGAGAGCCACCGGTTTGCGGTGACTTACCATCGCAAGCGGCGGCAGATGCGCGATCGCGACAGTGAGTTGTTGTCGATACCAGGGGTGGGGCCTCGGACACGACAACGGTTGATCGAGCACTTCGGCAGCGTGCGCGGGATCAGGCAGGCTGCGCCGGATGCGTTGACTGCCGTGGTGAACACCGCGACTGCCGAGAAGATTCGTCGCTACTTCGCCGCCGACAATGCCGCGCTGACGATTCTGAACTAGGGGCCGTGTGCTACTCTCCGAAAACGCATGCCTAAAGCCCGGCCTGAGCTTCCTCGCGTTCTGAACGTATCCCACGCGACTTCAATCGTCGTAGGCATCATTATTGGGAGCGGAATCTTCCTGGTGCCGAGGGAGATGATGGCCGCGGTGGGCTCGTCGCGTGCGGTTTATGCGGTATGGATTGTTGGTGGGCTGCTCTCGCTGTTCGGCGCGATGACCTACGCGGAGATCGCTGCTGCACGGCCAAGGTACGGCGGCGAGTATGCCTTTTTGCGCGAGGCTTATGGCGATCTCGCCGGCTTTCTTTACATGTGGACGCAGATTACGGTCGCAAAACCGGCTTCGCTTGCGACTATTGCGGCAGGATTGGCGCGCGTTTTGGGGACGTTTACTGTATTCAGTTTTTTGGCGCGACCTGCCTTCGCGCATCTGTTCTGGGGACAAATCTTCGCCATCGCTGTGACGTGGCTGATCGCGGGACTCAACATTATCGGTACAAGAAAGTCTGCCAATGTACAGCTTTTGCTGACGTGGCTTAAGGGTTTGCTGATTCTTGTGATTGCGGGGTTTTGTTTCGGGGCGGCCGGGCATCACGGTTCGTGGAATAACTTTGCCACTGAGTTCACAGGAGCGCGGAGCGGCTTTGCCGGCTTCATGATTGCGCTTGTTGCAGCGTTATGGGCCTACGACGGATGGAGCGATGTCGTGACCATGGCGGGTGAGGTCGAACGTCCCCAACGCAACATGCCGATTGCGCTGGTCGGAGGCGTTGCTATTGTCGGCGCGCTTTATATGCTTACCAATGCGGCTATTCAGTATGTTCTGCCTGCGGCTGCGATAGCTGCGGCAGATCGGCCTGCTGCGGACGCAATGCGAGTGGTAGCTGGACAGTGGGGAGCAACGCTGGTGTCGATCGGCATGGCAGTCAGTATCTGCGCGACTTTTGTCGGATCGTCGCTCTCCGGAGCGCGTGTGCCGTTCGCGGCTGCACGTGACGGACTTTTCTTTAAGCAACTGGCGCATGTCAATCGACGGTTTCAAACACCTTCATCGGCGCTGATCCTGCAGGCGGTCTTGAGTTCCCTGCTTTTGCTTGCAATCGGCAGGTTCCAGGCGCTGTTCTCGCTGGCGATCTTCAGCGAGTGGCTCTTCTATGCGCTTACCGCAAGCACGATCTTTGTGTTCCGCAATCGTGATCCGAAGGAAGCACGGCCCTATAGCATCTGGGGTTACCCCGTGCTTCCAGCTTTATTTATCCTCGCAGCCGCAGTGCTGCTGGCGTTTTCATTTGCAGATCAGCCGCGGAACTCCTTGGTCGGAACGGCCATCATTCTGATTGGCATTCCGCTGCACTATCTCCTGCAAAGAAGATTGCCCGCTTGAAATGCAGCGACACGTTACAGTCCTACTGAATGCAGCGGCCCTCCCATACTCTGATGACTCCGCTCGTGCCACTGGCGAGCCTGGGCGATGCAAATGAAGTGCAGAATCATAAATAGTGGAACGGCGAAGGTCGGAATCAAGCTCATTGGAAGCACCGTCATGGCACTCGTTGCTATTCCGTGCGGGTTGATGAGCCGGGCAGTCACTCCTGAACCAACAGCTGTTACGAGATCGGCGATTCCGAGCAACTGCCAGAAGATGAAACTCTTCCGATAGTGAGGATTGGAAAGTTTCAAAGCGATCAATGGGGCCGTGGCTCCAATCGCGATGTCTCCCCAGCCTGCGGGCAACGCAAACGTGCCAGGCAGAATGTCAAAGGCGTACAGCACGAGAAACGTAAATCCTGCGATTCGCCAGGCTTGCACGATTGTTAGAGTGCGTGGGTTCAGCGACAGTAGAAACTGCCGAAATGTTTGCGAGGAAGACGACCATGCGGCGAAGATACCTATGGGAATCAATACTGCCAGACCAAGAGGGAGCGGTGGTTGATCTGCACCAGTCCTGAACAGGTGGAAGGCCGAGGCTGTAAGCGAAATGAGGAACCAGACGACGATCAGGCCAGTAGTGACCTTTGCATACTTTGCGTTTGTCATAGATTCTCCTTAGTCGGTGAGTGCGTTGGTTATTTTTTGAGTCAGCTTCATAAGACTGTCCGAGAGTTCGTCTCCAAGTTTGCGGCGCAAGTCTTTTTGTGCCTTTTCCCAGTAGGGCAACGCTTTTTTGAACTGGATTTCGCCGGCCTTGGATAGCTGCATTCGCCACTCCCGCCGGTCTTTTCCGCGTTGCTTCGCTATCCATCCATTCCGGCTCATGATGGTGAGGGTTCGGGTGAGAGTGGTGCTATCCATCGCAAGAATCCGGCCCAGTTCACGCTGGGTAACCCCTCCGGCAAGGGAAAATGCCTGCAGCATGGTGAACTGGGTTCCCCGTAAACCCGCCGGACGAAGCGCTTCGTCATAAAGCTGAGTCAGCGCTCGCCCTGTGCGGCGAAAGTTTGCGCACATGCATGGAAGTAACGGGATAGATGATCTTGACATGTTCATTAGATGTATATGCATCTAATGGATTCAAAAAGTATGCAGTGATTTTTTTCCAATAAAAAGCTTAGCTTCGGTTTTGGATCACCCGCTCGTAGATGCGCTCGTACTCCTTCGCAGGAGCGTTCCAGGAGAAGTCCTGCGACATGCCTCGCTTCATCATCGCGGTCCACTCGCTCTTGTTTTGGAAGGCGCCCAGCGCGCGACGCAACGCGTCCATCAATGCCGATGAGCTGTAACCCCAGAACTTGAAGCCGTTGCCGCCACCGTTGGGCTGCTCATCAATGGTGTCTGCAAGTCCGCCAGTAGCGCGAACTACCGGAACGGTGCCGTACTTGAGGCTGTAAATCTGGTTCAAGCCGCCTGGCTCGTAGCGGGATGGCATGAGAAAGATGTCTGCGCCGGCTTCGATCTTATGCGCCATCACGTTATCGAATTTTGCCTGTACGCGGACCTTCGCCGGATAGCGGGTCGCCATCTCGAGGAGCAGTCGCTCGTAGTACTCTTCCCCGCTGCCAAGAATTACTAGCACCATGTCTTCTTCAACGAGCTTGTCCATAATCTCGACAATAAAGTCGAAGCCTTTCTGCGTCGCGAAGCGGGAGACGACGCCGATGACAGCCGTGTGGTCGCTAATGCCTTCCAAACCGAAGGCATGGAGCAGGTCGCGCCGGCACTCCTTCTTGCCTGCAAGATTGTCCGCGGAATAATGCGCGGCGATGTTCGAATCGGTCGCTGGATTCCACTCGTCGTAATCGACGCCGTTGAGAATGCCGAAGAGATCGCCGCTGCGCTGCCGCAGGACCCGCTCCAGGCCATTGCCGAACTCAGCGGTTTGGATCTCCTCGGCGTACTTGCGGCTGACCGTCGTGATGGCGTCGGAGTAGACGATGCCACCTTTCAGGAAATCGACAGTGTCGTAGTGCTCCAGCTTGTCGAAGGTGAACATATCCCACGGCAGCAGCAGAGTCTCCATCGTTCGCGGGGGGAACCAGCCCTGGTAGCCAGCGTTGTGAATCGTGAGCACGGCCGGGACGTGGCGAAGGACGGGATCAAAGTAGTAGGTTGAGCGCAGGAGAACGGCTACCATTGCCGCATGCCAGTCGTGCACATGAAAGACGTCGGGGATGCCAATTACTTTTGAGGCCTCGATGACTGCGCGGCTGAAGAGACCGAAGCGTTCGGCGTTGTCGGGGTAGTCGCCCGAAGGCGTGGCGTAGAAGCTCTCGCGATCAAACAGCTCGGGGCAATCGACAAAGTACGTCTGCACCCCCTGCGCAATACCACCATCGAGGATGCGGACGAAGCGATTGTAGGACGGGAACGGGATCGTCACGCTTTCGAGAACGATCGGAGCATTCGGGACTGCCTTGGCGACCTGCCGGTAGTACGGGATGAATACGCTGAGTTTGTGGCCGAATTTAGCCAGAGTGCGTGGGAGCGCGCTGACGACATCTGCCAGTCCGCCCGTCTTGGCCCAGGGAGCGCACTCCGATGCTGCGAATACGATATGCATGCTGTCTTCCTTTTCCAACCAAACCGTTAGTCTATAAGAACAGTGTCACGCACCATTGGATGCAGATGAAACATAAGCCAAAACTCGGCCAGAATTTTCTTGTGGACGATGCCGCCCGTCATGCCATCGTCGACGCTCTTGGCGATCTTACCAAGCGGACGGTGATCGAGATTGGGCCGGGGCACGGAGCGATTACCGAGATACTCGCCGGGCGGTGCCACAGGCTGATTGCGCTGGAGCTCGACCGGGCTCTGGCGGCTGAGTTGAGTTTTCGTTTTCGCGAACAGCCCCAGGTGCGGATTGTCGAAGGCGATGTTCTCAAGGCCGACCTGCGGACGCTTGTGCCTGAGGGCGAAACGGTGGATGTGATCGGAAACCTGCCCTACTACATTACGTCAGATATTCTGTTGCAGCTCTTTGCAGCCGGGAGCGCCGGATTAATTGCTCGCGCTGTGCTGATGATGCAGCGCGAGGTGGCCGATCGAGTTTCCGCTGCGCCGGGTGTTCGTGACTACGGTTTGCTCTCTGCCACCGCGCAGATGAATGCCAGGGTAGAGAACCTCTTCACGCTGCCGCCATCCGCGTTTTCGCCGCCGCCGGAGGTTTATTCCACGGTATTGAGACTTGAATTTGCCCCGAGATTTGCCGAACTTGGGGTGGACGCCGCCGGCTTCGATAGATTTCTCAAACAATGCTTCGCGCAAAAGAGAAAGACGCTGCAAAACAATCTTCGCGCTGCCGGATATTCCGTGGAAGATATCTCCGCTGCGTGGCCAAATGATATTTTGCCGCAGGTGCGCGCGGAGTCGCTGGAGTTGGAACCTATGGCAGAGTTGTACCGGGCACTCACGAAGACCTACAGCACTTCGTCTCAGTGACCTTCCGCGGCTATCTGTTCCAGCATCTTCTGCGCCTTAAGCCGCACACGCTGGATGAGCGCGGTATCACCGGCAATTGCAGCTAATGTGGGAGTAATCGTTCCCAATTCGATGGAACGGCCAGCGTCAAACTCCTGCCCAAATGAGATCATCTCCGCGTCCAGGCCCAATCTGTCGTACCGATGCAGAAACTCAAGCCTGCGGCCTTCGTCGATGGTGTAGGCGATGGCGAGGAACTCATTTGTGAGCGTATCGACGGGCTTGATCTCCGAGTAGTTGTAAGTGCACGATCCGGAGCCATCCGCGCCTGTGTACGTCAGTGTCTTCTTCCCCGTGTCGGCGATGTTTTTCAACTTCGACGCGCATTCGATGTTGAAGTGATTCAGGCTTCGCGCTGCTTTGAATATCTTTGCCACGTTGGCCGAAGTCAGGTTGAGCGTCCGGTCGATGTGTTGAGCGGCCTGTCCACGCATGGAGTTCGGGGTGGCGGGAATCTCACCCTGGTCGGCCTCATATCTGCCGGTTCCATCCTCGCGAATCCGCAAGGTGAACTGCGGAACTGGCAGGCCCTTGCGGTCGAATTGAAAGCTGACCTCTGCGGGCGTTTTGGCAGATGTGGGCGCTGATGGATCGGCTGACTGTGCCGAGGCGCAGACGCTGAGCGCGAGAACGCATCCGGAGATGGCGGAGACAACAGCTCTCATCGTTGCGCGCCTTGCAGTTCGAGAGTCTGGGCGGTGTGAATGTGGCAGATCGCAATGGCAAGCGCATCGGCAGCATCTGGCGAATCGAAGGCGTTCTCGTTTTCGAGCAGACGCCTCACCATGAACTGCACCTGCTCCTTGCCTGCGAGCCCGTAGCCGACCACTGAGCTTTTGATCGAGAGCGGCGCGTATTCGACCACCGGAAGAGCGGAGGTCGCCGCAGCCAGCATCGCGACTCCCCGAACTTGCCCCAGCTTCAGCGCGGACTTCACGTTCGCTGAGAAGAAGACTTCTTCGATCGCGATGACTTCAGGCTGATGCAACGCGATGAGAGTTGTCAGTTCCGCATATACCTGAGCGAGCCTTTGCGGCGACTTGTCTTTCCTGTTCAGCCGGATTGTGCCTGCGGCGCGGTGCACAAGACGCGGCATGCGGGCGTCGCAATCCAGCTCCACCACACCGTAGCCGGTGAACTCCGTTCCGCAATCGATTCCGAAGACTCGCATGAGCCGAAGTTTACTTCATCGGCTCGACTCTTCCTATGACCAGGAATGCACTTTTGAGATCTAAATTAGACCGAAGCTGCTGTTGGATGGTGCATTCTTCCGTTTGCGGAACCGGAATGAAGCGCAAAGCGCCTCCAACATGAATTCCTCGAGTACTCCGTCTGCAATGTCGAAGAGAAGATCAAGCATTGGCGCTCACCTTGAGATTCCCTCAAGCGGCGAGCTCGCGGTCGCATAGAGTTTTCGCTGCATTCTGCCGGCAAGAAACGCTTGCCTTCCTGCAAGAACAGCGTGCTGCATTGCTTCTGCCATCAGGAGCGGATCTTTTGCTGCGGCAATCGCTGTGTTCATTAGCACCGCATCGAAGCCCATCTCCATCGCAATTGCCGCGTCGGAGGCTGTTCCTACTCCGGCATCCACAATCAGCGGAACTTCGGTGATCAGCTCGCGGAGGATGCGCAGGTTTGCGATGTTCTGGAGGCCAAGGCCGCTGCCGATCGGCGCGCCTAGCGGCATCACCGCTGCCGCGCCTGCATCGATCAGCCGCTTTGCGAAGACGATGTCGTCCGAGGTGTACGGGAGTACGGTGAAACCTTCCTTGACCAACACGCGAGTCACTTCGAGCGTCGCCTGTATATCCGGATACAGCGTTTGTTGGTCGCCGATCACCTCGATCTTCACCCAGTCTGACAATCCGACCTCTCGCCCCAGCCGTGCTGCGCGAATCGCTTCGTCAGCGGTGTAGCACCCGGCCGTGTTGGGCAATAGAAAGTAGCGCCGCGGATCGATGAAGTCCAGCAGCGACTCGGTCGAGCGGTCGAGATTCACGCGGCGCACGGCAACCGTGACCATCTCGGCACCAGAGGCTTCGATGGCGGCCTGTGTCTCCGGGCCATCCTTGTACTTTCCTGTTCCAACGATAAGCCGCGATTGAAAGGCTCTTCCGGCGATCACCAAAGGTTTCATGGTTAATATCCTACCCGTTTCGGATGCGAGCAAAACGCAAACGGCTCGCACTCTCAGGGAGCAGCGAGCCGTCTGGCGGTGAACTGTTGAGATTGACCTGTGGCGTCCATACTCGGACTTGGCCTCAGCGTGGACTTCGATTACAAAGATCGCCAGGACTAGAGCTATGGACGCTCTAAGCCTCAGTCACCTCACGTGTTGTTGTGCAACTATTACTGTCAATTTTCATAGGCTGGATCATCCTCCTTTCCCGTGTACAGGCAGGTTACTCCCTAAGCCGGATCATCGACAACCCCCTTTGTACCGCGCCAGGAACGGCTTCCGGTCGTATTTCGGCATCACATAGAGAATAGAGATCCCTGTATTTACGCGCTCCAGAAAGGAGCTCCGCTAATGAAGCCGCTCATTCTTGTCGGAATACTTCTCAACGTTCTTGGCATTATTGGATATGCCACGGGCGGAATCTCTTTCACGCATCAAAAGAAAGATGTCGATCTGGGCCCAGTTCAGGTCTCCCACAAGACCCAGGACACCCTTCCCCTCTCGCCGATCGTCAGCACGGCTTCGCTGATTGCAGGCGTGGCTCTGGTCGTCGTGGGGATGAAGGCCAAATAGTCCGCCACACTCGTCCATCACTTCAAATAAGCCCTTACAAGATCGATCAGGTCTTCGCCTAACTCCGGAGTAAGAGGAGCGTGTCCGTCCTTCAGCAGATGCAGCCGGATGTGGTCTTCGAGCACCTCTGCCATCAAGCCGTTGATTCCGCCCCGCGCCGCTGCCAGTAACATTAATATATCGGCGCAGTCATGGTCTTCCGATGCCAGGGCCCGTTCGACACTGTCCATCTGGCCGCGGATTCTCTTCACCCGATTAAGTAATTTGATCTTCTCTCGATTCTCATGCGACATTGATTGCTCCAATACCGTACCGGGGTATACTATCAAAGTTGTCACCCCGCCGTAAGAAGTGTCCCACAATCGGGACGCTTCGCACGCGAGAAAGGAGGAGTCGGCCAATGATGAGAGTGATCCTACGAGCTTTCCGCCCTTCGCAGCCCAAGCGAATCGCCGCCGGCCGGTCGCGCCCTGAACTCATTCAACGCTGGGTTGAAACTGCGGATGAGCGTTGCCCACTTGCCTGCGTCTGGTTCGCCCTGCGGGAGACGGCCACCGGCCTGGACGATGAGCCCAACTTAACTCAGCCTGCCTTCTTCTGGGCCTTGCTGAAGGCAGGCTGTTTGCACTCCATTCATATTCATCCTGCACCATCTACTTTGGCCCAATCATTGAAGAACGCAATCCAGACAGCGGCAGTCCTCCTGCTCGTCGCACTTTCTCTCGCCGCGAATGCCCAGGAGCAGGACGACCTGAGCAACGGGCGTCCCAGCCGCCCGGAGATTGCGGTCAAAGTTCCTACCGCAGAAGATGACAGTGCCCCAACCATGTTTCCTCACTCGGAGACCTCCCGCTATCTCGTCAGCGGGCAGGCTAACATTATCTTTCAGTCGCATGGGCCGTTTCACTCTCCGTACGACGACGTCAACAGCTTTCTGGGCCGCGGCGAGTACAAGACCTCGCTGCTCGGCACGCTCTATCTTGGAGCACAGTTGCGGCGCGATCCTAAGACCGGCACCGACGTCATCTTCGACCTCGAATCCGCCGGCGGGCGTGGCCTCAGCGAGGCGCTTGGACTCGCCGGCTTCACCAATCTGGACGTGGTCCGCAATCCAAACCTTGGCTCGACGCCGTACATCGCCCGTGTCCAACTGCATCAAACCATTGGCTTCACCGACAAGCTCGTGGAAGCCAGCCGGACACAGTTCTCGCTCGCCACGGAGGTGCCAGAGCGCCGCCTCGAGTTTCATGCCGGCAAGATGAGTCTGCCGGACTACCTCGACATCAACACCATCGGCAGCGACAGTCATCTTCAGTTCATGAACTGGACCGTCGACAACAACGGCGCTTGGGATTACGCCGCCGACACCCGCGGCTACACCTACGCCATCGTCACTGAGTACGACGACAAGGACTGGTCCGCGCGCTATGCGATTGCCTTGATGCCGACCGTCGCCAACGGGATTGATCTTGACTGGAATCTGCGACGCGCCAGCGGCCAGAATATGGAGTTCGAGCTGCGCAAACCGCTGCTCGGCAGTCTGCTCCCGGCTGACCGCAAGGGCGTCGTGCGTGTGCTCAGCTTTGTGAACCACGCACACATGGGTCTCTACCGCGATGCCAACAAGGCTTTTCTCGCGGGCGAAGGCGCACGTCCCGTCATCCAGAGCGTCGAGAAGTTCGGGGCGGTGAAGTATGGCTTCGGCCTGAACGCGGAGCAGGAGCTGACTGAAGATCTTCGCGCCTTCACCAGGATCGGCTGGAACGAAGGCCAACACGAGTCCTTTGCCTACACCGAGGTCGACCAGACCGTCGAGTTCGGTGCGGATTACTCCGGCCGGTCGTGGTCGCGGCCTTACGACAAGATCGGCGTCACGTTTGTCTCGAATGCGATCAAGAAAGATCACCAGGATTATCTCAAGCTGGGCGGCCTCGGATTTCTGCTGGGCGACGGCAAACTGAACTACGCCCGAGAAGACATTGTGGAGGGGTATTACAACGTGCATGCCTGGCGCGGAGTTTACTATTCGCTTGATCTGCAATACATTGACCACCCTGGGTACAACAAAGACCGCGGCCCTGCACTGGTCGAATCCGTCCGCATGCATGTGGATTTTTGAAGGCTTGCTACGCTGGCAGGCCCACCCGCACTTTTTGCGCAAAGTCTTCGATCGAATAGGCTTAAGCCTGGACTTCCGTCTCTGGCGTTTACTGTATGGTGAGCGAAGAAACCGTATACTCATCAGGTGGAACAGCTCGGCATCGTTCAATTCGCCGCCTTTTTTATGGGACTTCTCTTTGGCAGCTTCCTGAACGCCTGTATCTCGCGGATTCCGCAGCGCGAGTCGATCGTGACGCCGCGCTCCCGGTGCACAGGGTGCGGCGCGCCTATTCGTTGGCACGACAACATCCCACTCCTGAGCTGGCTTTTGCTGCGGGGGCGCTGCCGGGATTGCAAACAGGCGATCTCCATGCGCTACCCGCTTGTTGAACTCGCCGTAGGCCTCTGGTTCGCAGGAATCGCCGGCACTTTTGCCTCGAGATATAGTCGCGCTCATGAGTTTGGGAACGTCGTTTCTTCCGGAGATTTTCCAATCGCGATTGCTGCACTCAGCGTTGCCATCCTGGGCTTCCTGCTTATCGGCCTGATGGTGATGGACTGGCAGACGATGATGCTTCCGGATGCCTTCACGCTCTCAGGCATTGCCATTGGAGTGCTTCTCGTCTGTCTTCAGGCTGTGTTTCTTGGTCCGGGTGAGGACCAGGTTGTGCTGAACACGACCCATCAGCTTCGCCTGAACAGTCCGGGCAGCTTCATCAGTCGCGGGAACGTCTTTCTGACCGGGCCGGAGGCGCTGATCTTCGGTCGTATCGCAGCAGCGTGCGGAGCCGCGCTTCTGCTTCTGCTGATTCGCTGGATCTACAAGGCCGTCCGGCATCGCGAGGGCATGGGACTCGGCGACGTGAAGCTGCTGGCCATGATCGCTGCCTTCCTGGGATTGGGGCCGTCGATCCTTGCGCTCTTTGCCGGCGTCATCGCCGCCAGTCTTTATGGCGCGGTTCTTCTGGCCCGCGGCGAGGCAGGAGCGGCCACGAAACTTCCGTTCGGGAGCTTTCTTTGCGCCGGAGGCCTGGTCAGCGCGCTCTTCGGTAATGCGCTCATCGACCGATACATAGCTTTCTTTCGATGATCGAACTGTGTCCCCTTCGTTCGCTTGACACTTGCCAGCCGCACTCTTAGAGTCGAAGATGGCCATGCAGAGTTACCCATACATTTGGAACTATGTTCCGCTCGTGCTTCAGATTCTGGTCGCCGCCGGAATGGCGGTTGGCATGGTGGGCGCCTCCTATTTCATCGGCAAGCATAAGAACTCACGCACCAAGGCCCACGCGTACGAGTGCGGCATGGACCCGATCGGCGACGCTCGCGGGCGGTTCACGGTCCGCTTCTACATGGTCGCGATGCTCTTCATCCTGTTCGATGTCGAGGCTGTCTTCATGCTTCCCTGGGCGGTGATCTTTCGCCGCCTGCCCGCATTGACCGGGTCGCGCATGTTCGGCTTCTACGAGATGCTTGTGTATCTCGGCTTCGTTGGAGTCGGCCTCTTTTATGTGTGGAAGAAGGGTATTCTGAACTGGGCCAACGATAAGGGAGATCTGTAATGTACGATCCTTCCTCTGCCATCACAGGCAAACAGGCTGTCTTCGAAGCTCATCCCGGCAATGCTGCTGTTAAAGCTCTCGCTGAACTTGCCACCGACGCAAAGTTCGACCGCAAAGAGCTGACGATTACCGTCGCTCGCGAGAATATCGTTGCCGCGACGAAGGCCCTGCAGCAGGCTGGTTATAACTTCCTAGAAGATGTGACCGCCGTCGACTGGTATCCCTCGGAGCCGCGCTTCCACATCGTCTACCACATCCTGTCGATGTCGCTGAAAGAGCGGGTGCGCGTTGTCGTGCAGCTCGATGGTGAAGACGCGGCGCTCGACAGCATCACTTCGGTCTGGCCGGCGGCAAATTTTTATGAGCGCGAGATCTTCGATCTCTTCGGCGTTCACTTTAGCGGACACCCCAACCTGCGCCGCATCATGATGCCCGAAGACTGGAAGGGCCATCCCCTGCGCAAGGACTATCCCGTGGAGGGCTACCGCTAATGGCAACCACCGTTGAAGAGCTGACTGGCGCCGCCGCGATCGATCCGGGCGTGGAAGATGTAGTCGCCAACACCGCGCGCAATCGCCAAAACGCGCCGCCCGCAGACCAGACCATGGTCATCAATATGGGGCCGCAGCATCCCTCAACTCATGGCGTTCTTCGCCTTGTCATTGAAGTCGACGGCGAAACGATCGTCGGGCTTGCTCCCGATATCGGGTATCTGCATACAGGCATCGAAAAGACCTGCGAGGCCAAGTTCTATCAGCAGGTTGTGCCGCTGACCGACCGCATCGACTATCTGTGCCCCATGACCAACAATCTCGCCTACTGCCTTGCGGTGGAGAAGTTGCTGGAACTTGAGATTCCTGAGCGTGCGCAGTATCTTCGCGTGCTGTTCAACGAGCTGACACGCATTCAGTCGCACCTTGTCTGGCTCGGCACGCATGCGATGGACATCGGTGCGCTGACGGTCTTCCTGTACTGCTTCCGCGAGCGTGAACAACTGCTGCGTATCTTCGAGGCCGTCTCCGGCCAGCGCATGATGACGAGTTACGTCCGCGTTGGGGGCCTGAGCCTGGAACCGCCGCGCGATCTTTATGCCACGATCCGGACCTTTCTCAAGGATTTTCCCGCGCACATCGACGAGTACGAAGGGCTGCTGCAGACGAACCCGATCTGGATGAACCGCCTGAAGGGTGTTGGCCATCTTTCGCCGAAGGATGCCATTGCACTGGGCGTTACCGGGCCGCCGCTGCGTGCCTCCGGAATCGATTTTGATGTCCGCCGCGACATGCCTTACTCCGGGTACGAGAAGTTCCAGTTCAATGTGCCCGTCTCGAACGTCGGCGACGTCTGGGCGCGCTACATCGTCCGCATGCAGGAGTTCCGCGAGTCGGTGAAGATCTGCCTGCAGGCGCTCGATGGCCTGCCCGAAGGACGGATCGTCGCAGACGCGCCGAAGATTATTCTTCCGAACCGCGAGCAGATGAAGACCCAGATGGAATCGCTCATCCATCACTTCAAGATTGTGACGGAAGGTTTCGGCGTACCGGCTGGTGAGGTGTGCAGCTCAGTGGAAGCGCCGCACGGCATGATGAACTACTACGTCGTCTCCGATGGCACTGCCAAGCCTTATCGCGTTCACATGCGCAACCCAGGATTCGCCACGCTGCAGGCGCTTGAAGTGATGTGCAAAGGGCGTTTGCTTGCTGACGTTGTTGCAGTCATCGGCTCCATCGATATCGTGCTCGGAGAGATCGACCGATGACAACCTTGCGTGACCCTCTGACCGCAAAGCAACAGATGGTAAAGATCGGGCTCGCTTGCACTTTGCTGATGCCAATGATGTTGATCGCTGTGTTTTGGAGAGATGGACTATTGGGACAACACTTCGGAGCCGTTACGATGATGACGATCATCGCCAGCTCAATCGTTCCGGTTTCTTCTCGTACGTGGATCCAAAAGATCAAGTGAAAGAAGTTTGAATGCACAGCTTCAAACCGAACTTTGGACCTCCTGGGCTTCGCTGCTTCGCTCCTACGCTGCGGCCCACGGACTTAACAGCCGGCATCACGCAGTCGTTGAGGTCGGCGCAGACGAGATTACGTTGCGGGTTGCCAGCCGCTGGCTTCGCTTTACGCACGAGATGCTTGAGGATAGCGAAGGACACCGGACCGGCTTCAGTTTGGAAGAAGACGGAACGGTTAAGATGAACGGTATTGCCGAAGAGATGGACCTTGCCGCCGAGAAGCTGGCGCGGGAGATGATGCAGAGTGAGTGAGATAGCCAATACGATCTTTTCGCCGGCGCTGGCCGCGCGCTTCGACCACCTGGTCACTATTTATCCGCTGAAGCGTTCGGCGCTTGTGCCCATGTTGCTCTATGCGCAGGACGAGGTCGGTTACGTCTCCGATGCTGTGGTCGCCGAGATCGCCGAGCGGCTCGACCTTCTCGAGTTGGACGTACGCAATGTGCTTTCGTACTACTCCATGCTGCGAACGAAGCCCGCGGGCAAATATAACGTGCAGGTGTGCACGAATATCTCCTGTATGCTGCGCGGCGGCTACGAGATTCTGGACCACTGCAAACACAAGCTCGGCATCGGACACAAAGAGGTGACGAAGGATGGCGTGTTCTCGCTCGAAGAGGTTGAGTGCATTGGAGCGTGTTGCTGGGCGCCGGCTATGCAGGTCAACTACGACTTTCACGAGGATCTAACTCCCGCCAAGTGCGACTCCATCTTCCAGATGTATCGCGACGGTAAGGGAAAGGACGCGAAGTAGCGATGGCCCACGCGGTCGCCGAGCTGAAGGCGCGGGAACGTGATCCCCACTCTTCCGATTCGAGCCTCCGTTACGTGCCGGGCCTGGACATGGCGCGAGGGCTGGCGATCCTGATGGTTCTTTGCTACCACGGAATGGCCGACGCGGTGCATGTCGATACTGCGCTCAACAAGAACCTATTTCATGCGCTATCTATCGGCTTCGGGCTGGGACTTTACGGGGTGCATCTGTTCTTTGTGCTCTCCGGATTTTTAATCAGCGGCATTTTGATCGATAACCGCTCGAGCGCAGGATATTACCGCACGTTTTATCTTCGCCGCGCCGCTCGTATTCTTCCTGCGGGACTGCTGATGCTGGTGGCGCTGAAGGCGGGAAGCTGGATCTCGTGGAAGTTCTTCTTTGCGGCGCTTTTTTATGCGGCGAATATGCCTAGACTCTTCGGAACCATCGCCGAGTATGGCCCGCTTTGGTCGCTTGCCGTGGAGGAGCAGTTCTATCTTGTCTGGCCGTTTGTCGTGAAGAGATGCACTCGCAGCGCTTTGATTCTTGTGTGCTCGGGAATTGTGCTTTTGACGCCTGTGCTTCGCTTCGCGCTGCTTGGACAGTCGGCCAACTGGGATAGCGTTCAGCACAAGACCTGGGCGGTATGCGATTTTTTTGCGGCCGGGGCGCTGATTGCGATTGCAGTCCGCACCCCTGGGTACTCGGCGCTGCTCGGCCGGATCTTTCCATGGCTGATAGGAGTTGGCGGGCTGCTCGTGCTTGCATCCAATCTTCTGCCGGAGCCGCAGAACCGCGTGGCCTTGCGGTTTTGGTTTGCGGGCTGGCTTGAGCCGTGGGTGTTGCTCTGCTCGGGGCTGGTCCTTCTGACTTTTCTGCGTCCGTCGATCGCGACCGGCTTATTGGCTCCTGCATTTTTGTTTCTCGCGAAGATCAGCTACGGGTTGTACCTGTGCCATCAGCTCATCTTTCAGATCGTCGCACGGCATTGGGTTATTCCGGTCGATGGCAGCTTCGGGTCGCTTGGACTGCTGTTGCTGCGATTTGCTGTCGCGGCTGCGCTGGCTATTGGAGTTGCCGCGCTTTCCCGTTGGACGGTGGAAGAGTTCTTCCTTCGTCTGAAGCCAAAACCCGTGCACGGAATCGCGTAGACTACTGGAAAGAGGACACACATCGTTCATGCCAACTCTCGTCAGCCATCCCGATGAAGTAAGAGTTCTCTCGCGACGCTTCGGCCAGGGTGCGGCCAATATCGACAAATACATCGAGCTCGACGGCTACAAGGCCGTTCAGCAGGCGGTTGCGGAGGGCCCGGAGTGGATCATCAACACGATGAAGGCATCGGGTCTGCGCGGGCGCGGAGGAGCAGGATTTCCCACAGGCATGAAGTGGTCGTTTGTGCCAAAGCAGTCGGAGAAGCCCAAGTATGTGCTGGTGAATGGCGACGAGTCCGAACCGGGGACTTGCAAAGACCACATCATCTTCCTCGAAGACCCGCATGCCGTCATCGAAGGCACCATGATCGCGGGACTGGCTATCGGATCGAAGCTTGGCTTCATCTACCTGCGCGGGGAGTATCGCTATCTGCTGAAGATTGTCGAGAAGGCCGTGGCTGATGCTTACGCCAAGGGCTTCCTGGGCAAGAATATCTTCGGCAAAGAGGGTGTTGACTTCGACATCGTCACGCAGACGGGCGCCGGAGCTTACGAGGTTGGCGAAGAGTCTGCGCTGATGGAGTCGCTCGAAGGCAAACGCGGCGTGCCACGCATCAAGCCGCCGTTCCCGGCCGTTGTCGGACTGTACGGCGGACCGACCGTCATTAACAATGCGGAGACCATCGCGTCTGCCCCGCATATTCTTCTGATGGGCGGAGAGGCCTACGCCAAGATCGGCTCGGAGCGCAACGGTGGCACGCGGCTGTTTGGCATCTCGGGCCACGTCGAGCGGCCGGGCGTGTATGAGCTGCCGATGGGTTACTCGCTTCGCAAGGCGATCTACGAGGTCGCCGGTGGTATCAAGGATGGCAAGAAGTTGAAGGCTGTTGTTCCCGGCGGCGCTTCGTGCCCCGTTCTCACGGCTGATGAGATTGATGTCGGCCTCGACTTCGACCAGATGGGCAAGGCCGGCACCATGCTGGGCTCGGGCGGTATTGTGGTCCTCGATGAGACCGTCTCGATCGTCGAGTTTGCCTTGCGCACCATTGCTTTTTATCAGCATGAGAGCTGTGGCTGGTGTATTCCTTGCCGCGAAGGCACAGACTGGATCAAGAAGACGCTCACCCGCGTGTACAACGGTGGTGGAAGCAAGAAGGACGTCGATAACGTCCAGTACCTCGCCGAGAACATGATGGGCCGCACATTTTGCCCGCTCGGCGATGCAGCTGCGATGCCGACGCTCGGCTTTGTGAAGAAGTTCCGCAAAGAGTTTGAAGATTATATCGCCGGCAACAAGGCCGGGACGCCCATCATTACTGTTGAACAACTCGTCGGAGCGGGACACTAAATGGCAGACGTAAAATTCACCGTAGACGGCAAACAACTCACGGCCCCCGCAGGGACGCTGCTCATCGACGCCTGCAAATCTGGCGGTATCGAGATACCCGCCTTCTGCTATTACCCCGGCCTCTCACTGCAGGCAGCGTGCCGGATGTGCGTGGTGCGCATCGAGAAGATGCCGAAGCTTCAGACCGCCTGCACCACTCCGGTTGCCGAGGGAATGGTCGTTGCTACCGAGACTCCCGAGATTGCTCAAGCGCGTAAGGCTACGTTGCAACTGCTGCTCGGCAACCATCCGCTGGACTGCCCCGTCTGCGATGCCGGCGGCGAGTGCGAACTGCAGGACATGACCTTCAAGTACGGCGCGGCCGACAGCTTCTACACCGAGCCGAAGAACCATCGCGAGGAGCAAAAGTGGTCGCCTGTCGTCTATTTCGACCGTCCGCGCTGCATCCTCTGCTACCGCTGCGTGCGCATGTGCGGCGAAGGCATGGACATCTTCGCGCTGGGAATCCAGAACCGCGGCGCGTCTTCCGTCATCGCGCCGAACATTCCCGCCGCGCTGTCGCCCGATCATCTTGCCCACGTTGACTGCGAGCAGTGCGGCATGTGCATCGACGCCTGCCCCGTCGGCGCGCTGACTTCGGGCACTTACCGATATAAGACCCGCCCGTGGGAGATGAATCACGTCTCCACCATCTGCACCCACTGCGGTGATGGCTGCAAGACGACCCTTGGCGTGCGCTCGACGCCGGACGGCAGCGAGATCGTGCGCGGTGACAATCGCGATAAATCCGGCATCAACGGCGACTTCCTCTGCAACAAGGGCCGCTACGCCTTCGACTTCGCCAACAACGAAACCCGCATTACTCAACCGCTCATTCGCCAGGCCAGCGGCGAGATGAAACCCGTAAGCTGGGAGGCGGCGCTCGACTTCGTCGGCAAGAGACTGCGCGAACTCCGCGACAAGCGTGGAGGCAAATCGATCGGCGTCATCGGCTCGAACCGGACCACGAACGAAGAAGCTTATCTCCTCCAGAAGTTCGCGCGCACCGTCCTCGGCACCAATAATATCGACCATCACCGTACCGCGGACTATGCAGCCTTTGCCCAGGCTCTGACTGGCAAGTCAGGCCGCGCGGCATCGTTGCGCGACACCCTCACTGCTCCTGCAATGATGATCCTCGGCGGCGACCCGACTATCCAGGCTCCCGCAACTGCGTGGAACATCCGCGCCAATGTTCGCCACAACCGCGCACGCATCTATATTGCCAACTCAGCGGAGATCAAGCTCCGCCGCCAGGCCAAGGCCTTCGCGCACATAGCTCCCTTCAGCTACGGCGCACTTGCCAGCTTCCTCGCAGGAGACGATAGGGCCGTCGAGTCTCTTACGCATTCCGGAGCAGATGCGGCCTCATTCCACAGCTTCCGCAGTGCAGTGCGCGCCGAGGAGCAGCTTCTCATCCTCCTTGGCTCCGAGTTCCGCGGCGCCGACCTGAAGCGGCTCCTCGCGTTCGGCGCTACACTGCCGAACAGCAAATTCGCCCTCATCTCCGACTACGCCAACTCCCGCGGCGCAGCCGATATGGGCCTGCTTCCCGACCTGCTTCCGGGCTACGCGCCACTGGCCTCCAGCACCTTCAGCGAGTACGGCGCCCCAGCCGAGCCTGGACTCGATCTGGTCGAGATGTTCGAGGCCGCAGGAAAGGGCGAGATCGCTGCCCTCTACGTCGTCGGCGCGAATCCGGTCTCGCGCTTCGGTGTCGATCCGGAATCGCTGAAAGGCACTTTCGTCGTTGTTCAGGACATGTTCCTCACCGAGACCGCGCAGTGCGCCGATGTCATCCTTCCGGCCGCGAACCTCTACGAGAAGTCCGGCTCCGTCACCAACAGCTACGGCGATCTGCAACTCGTCAACAAAGCCGCGGACCGCGCCGGAGTCCGTACCGACTTCGAGATGATCGTCCGCATCGCCGACAAGATGGGCGCGGATGTCCGCAAGCTTGTCCCGTTCGGCAAAGGAGTTCGCGCCGATATGGGCCAGAGCCGCGGCGCGCAGTCCGGCGAAGCCGATCGTCACGCAGTCTGGCTCACCGCGAACAACCTCGAGCCGAAGCTCAGCCCCTTCGATCCGTTCGCCATTCTGGATGAGATTCAGCGTCTGGTTCCCGGTTACAATCTTCTGCGCCTCCAGCTTCTCAGTGGCAACGACCAGCATCTGCAACCGGCCGCAGCCGCCGGCGATCTTGTCCAGATCGGCAATCGCCGCGACCTTGTCCTGCCCGCGAATGACTCTCTCTTTACCTCGGGCACGCTCGGCCGCTACTCCGCCATGCTCTCCGATCTTCAACAGAACGAGAAACTCCGTCCACCCACAGGCCTCACCCAGATCGAAACAGCAGCCGATTAATGTTTATGGAGACGTAGTGAACCGAAGAATTCAACGATCAACTCCCGTGACTGAAAGCAGACAATGATCCACCTCACCGAATTTCAGACATTCCTGCTGCTCAGTATCCTCAAGGTACTTGTCGTCCTCGTCCTCACACTGACGTCAGTCGCCTACACGGTGCTGCTTGAGCGCAAGTTCCTGGGCCGCATCCAGAATCGCTGGGGCCCCTCGCGTGTCGGACCATTCGGCCTGCTGCAGCCGCTCGCCGACGGCATCAAGCTCTTCCTCAAGGAAGACCTCATGCCCATCGCCTCCGAGCGCCCGCTCTTCATCCTCGCGCCCATCATCGCGCTGACCTGTGCGCTGATCTCCATCGCCGTTGTCCCCTTCGGCGGAATGCAGACTGTCAAAGTCAACGGCGTTGCTATCGAAATGTTCAACGTCGCCGACCTGAACATCGGCCTGCTCGTCATTCTCGGCATCACGTCGATCGGCGTCTACGGCATCGCTCTCTCGGGCTGGTCGTCGAACAACAAGTTCGCTCTCCTCGGCAGCCTTCGCGCCACCTCGCAGATGATCAGCTATGAGCTGGCCCTCGGGCTTTCGCTGGTCGGCGTCGTCCTCCGCGCGCAATCCCTCTCATTACGCGATATCGTCAACAGCCAGTCGGCCCACGGCGCTCTTTCCTGGAACGTCTTCGGCGGCTTCCAGTTTGTAGCCTTCTTCATCTATCTCATGGCCGCTTACGCCGAAACCAACCGTGCGCCGTTCGACCTGCCCGAGGCCGAGTCCGAACTCGTCGCCGGATATCACACCGAATACAGCTCGATGAAGTTCGCCATGTTCTTCATGGCCGAATACGCCAACATGATCACCGTCAGCTGCGTCGCTACACTGCTCTTCTTCGGCGGAGCCTCCAGCCCCCTGGGTCATCTCCTACCCGCTGACTTTGGCGGGCCTGTGCTCGCCGCCATCTTCCCGATTCTCTGGTTTGTCGTTAAGGTTCTCGGTTTTCTTTTGCTTTACATCTGGGTTCGCGGCACGCTTCCCCGTTTTCGTTATGACCAGCTCATGGGCTTCGGCTGGAAGTTCCTTCTGCCTGTCGCCATGGCCAACATCATCATCACGAGCCTCGTTCTCGCGCTTCGCGGATAGTTCACAGGCAACAGGTTTTGCTCGAAGATACTACGGCACGCTGTTTTACAATCAGCAGATAGCCAAAACAGTTTTCTGCTCTGTTTCAAATAATTTGAAGCAATAACGGCTCACGAAAGATTCAGCGGAATACCATGCAACTGGCACTCTTCATCCTCTTCGGCGTACTGGCGGTCGCGGGAGCACTCAATCTACTCCTGCAGCGTCACCCCATCAACAGCGCCCTCTCGCTGGTGGTTGTCATGATGTCGCTCGCCGTCCTTTACTGGTCGCTCGGAGCCGAGTTTCTCGCCGCCGCGCAGGTCATCGTCTACTCCGGCGCCATCATGGTCTTCTTCGTCTTCGTCATCATGCTGTTGAACGCCGGCGAAGAAGAACGCACCCATGGCAGCCGCGCCTCGTACATCGTTGGATTCCCCGGAGCCGCGGCCATCTTCTGCCTGCTCAGCTTCGTCTTTCTTTCCGAGCGACACGCTCTTGGCACCGTCAACGTTGGCGGTTATCTCAACCACATCACCAGCAATATCTCCGAGGTCAGCGCGCTCCTCTTCACCAAGCTTTTGCTCCCGTTCGAAGTCACTTCGGTCCTCATTCTGGTCGCTATCCTCGGAGCTGTAGTGCTCGCGCGAAAGGAGCAATAGCAAATGTCTGTGCAGGTTCCTGTCGCCGCCTATCTCATCCTCGCCGCCGTGCTCTTTTCGATCGGGGTTGCTGCGTTTCTTATCAAGCGCAACCTCATTACCGTCTTCATGTCGATCGAGCTGATGCTTAACGCCGTCAACCTTACCTTTGTTGCCTTTGCGCACAGGTGGCATCAGGTCTCCGGTCAGATCTTCGTCTTTTTCGTGATGGTCGTCGCCGCTGCTGAGGCTGCAGTCGGCCTTGCCATCATCATCGCCATCTTCCGCACGCGTGAAACGCTGAACGTCGACTCGGTCGACCTGATGAAATCGTGACCTCTATGCCTTCTGACTATCTCTGGCTGATTCCGCTTGTTCCCTTCGCCGGCTTCCTCATCAACGGAACTATCGGCCGCAGGCTGCCTCGCGCGCTGATCAGCGTTGTTGCCCTTATTTGCACTGCGATCCCGGCAGCGATCGTCGCATGGCTCTGGATCACAATGAAGGCCGCGGGCGCGCCTGAAGCGATTCAGGTCGTCAGCCAACCGTGGATTCAGATCACCGGCCTTACGATCAACTTCGCCTTCACCGTCGACCATCTGACTCTCATCATGCTCGGTGTTGTCACGGGCGTCGGCTTCCTGATTCACGTCTATTCGGTGGGCTACATGGCTCACGAGGAGGGGTACTGGCGCTTCTTCGCCTATCTCAACCTCTTCATGTTCTTCATGCTGGTGCTGGTCCTCTCCGAGAGCTTCCTTCTGATGTTCGTCGGCTGGGAGGGTGTTGGCCTCGCCTCGTATCTGCTCATTGGGTTCTACTTCAAGAAGGACTCCGCCGCCAACGCAGGGAAAAAGGCTTTCATCGTCAATCGCATCGGCGACTTCGGCTTTCTGCTTGCGATGTTCCTCATCGTCCGCGAGTTCGGCTCCCTCGACTTTACGCACGTCTTCAATGCGATCAGCGTCAATCCGCAGTGGCACGGCGGCATCCTGACGGCGATTGCGCTGTTACTGGTTCTCGGCGCAGCGGGAAAATCCGCGCAGATTCCGCTCTACGTCTGGCTTCCCGACGCGATGGAAGGCCCCACGCCGGTCTCGGCCCTTATTCACGCGGCAACGATGGTTACGGCCGGTATTTATATGGTCGCGCGCTGCCACACGCTGTTCGATCGCAGCCCCTACGCTCTCGGTGTCGTCGCCATCATCGGGGCAACCACTGCAATCTTTGCCGCCTGCATCGGCATCGTTCAGCACGACATCAAGCGTGTCCTCGCCTATTCGACCGTTTCGCAGCTTGGTTACATGTTTCTCGCCTGCGGGGTCGGAGCTTATGGCGCTGGAATCTTCCATCTCCTTACTCATGCCTTCTTCAAAGCCCTGCTCTTCCTCTCCGCCGGTTCTGTTATTCACGCGCTCTCAGGCGAACAGGACATGCGCAAGATGGGCGGTCTGCGTAAGCGCATTCCCGTCACTTTCTGGACGATGACGATGGGTGTCTTCGCCATCGCCGGCATCCCGCCACTGGCTGGATTCTTTTCCAAGGACGAGATACTCTACCAGACCTTCGTCTCCGGCAATAAGTTCCTCTGGCTCGTCGGCCTCGTCACCGCCGGCATGACCTCGTTCTACATGTTCCGCCTGTGGTTCAAGACTTTCTTCGGGCCTGAGCACTTTGAGGAACACTCCGACCTGCACGACCATGGCGCTGTTGTTCACACGCACTCCGGCACTCACGCCGTTATGGTTGCGGATCCCGAGGAAGATCATGCTACGCACGCACACGGTGTTCATGAGTCTCCGGCGATCATGACCATCCCGCTTGCGATCCTTGCGCTTTTTTCGATCGTTGGCGGATGGGTTGGCGTCCCTGCTGCCCTGGGCGGACATGACGAGATTGGGCACTTCCTTGATCCGGTCTTTGCCGGCGGTACGGCGTCAGAAGCTGCGGCTGCCACATCGAGCCATGGCCTCGAACTCGGCCTCGCCGCTGTCTCCGTTCTCGTCGCGCTGATCGGCTTCTACATCGCCTACATCTTCTATTACAAGAAGCCCGGCGCTGCTGCTGCACTCGCCAGTCGTATGCCCGCTCTTTACCGTCTCGTCGAAGATAAGTTCTACGTCGACGAAGTCTACGGCTTCTTCGTCATGGTCGTGATGATGTTCAGCCGTTTCGTTCTCGGCGGTCTCATCGACGGCGGCATCGTCAATGGGACTGGCGCGGCCGCGGGTGCGACGACCCAGGGTCTTAGCTCACTCGTGCGGCGCGTTCAATCCGGCAACATTCGCTCGTACGCGGGCTGGTTGGCGTTCGGCGCCGCAGCCGTTCTCATTGTCATGATCTTTGGCCGTTCCATCTGGCTACATTAATGGAATCCGCAACTGCTTCACGAAGGACTTTTTTTTGCTTTACCACAAGGAAACGATGAACCCGCGATGAACATAGACCACACCATCCTGACCGCCATCTGCTTCGTCCCACTCGCGGGTGCGGTCCTGCTGGCCTTTCTGCCCGACCGCGGCAAGATAATGCAGTGGGGCGCGCTCGCCGTGACCCTCGTCACATTTGTACTGACTCTGCATCTTCCTTTCCGCTACGATTACACCGCCGCAGCGGGCACCTTTCAGTTCGAACAGAACTATTCCTGGATTAATTCGCCTGCGATCCGCTACCACCTCGGCGTCGACGGCCTGTCAATGTGGCTCATAGTGCTGACAGGTTTTCTCGCTCCGCTTGGCGTCCTCATCTCCTGGAACGCGATCTCCGATCGTAAGAAGCTCTTCTACACGCTCTTCCTGCTCCAGCAGGTCGCGATGCTCGGCATCTTCGTCTCACTCGATCTCTTTCTCTACTATGCCTTCTGGGAGCTTTCGCTCGTTCCGATGACGCTGCTCATCGCCACCTTCGGGCGCACCGCCAACCGTCGCCGCGCCGCCATCAAGTACTTCCTCTACACCTTCATTCCCTCGGCGATTCTGCTGGTCGGGATGCTCTGGGTCTACGCCCGCACCGGCACCTTCCAACTCCCTGACCTTGCCCAACTCGCCGCAACCCACAGCATCTCCAGTAACACCGCTGCCCTGTGGCTGGCCTCGCTGGCCTTCCTGGTCGCGTTTGCAGTCAAAATTCCGGTGTTCCCGCTGCATGGCTGGCTCTCCGACGGCATCGCCGAAGCCCCCACGGCCGCCGTCATGGTCCTCGCGGGAAAACTCGGCCTCTACTCGATCCTGCGCTTCTCCTTCAGCATCTTCCCCGAGCAATCCCGCCAGATTGCGCCGCTGATGATCGCTCTTGGAGCCATCGGCATCGTCTACGGCGCGCTGCTCGCCCTCGTCCAGAAAGACCTCAAGCAACTGGCTGCTTACGGCACGCTCGGACACGTCAGCGTCGTCATTCTCGGCATCTTCACGTTCACCATCGCCGGTCTGGACGGAGGCATCTACGCCACCATCAACGAAGGCATCGGCGGCGGCGCGCTCTTTATGCTTCTCGGCATCCTCTATGAGCGCTACGGCACCTACGACATGCGCGACTACGGCGGCCTCGCCGCGAAACTCCCGTGGATGGTCACCTTCTTCGTTATCACCACGCTTTCCGTCATTGGCCTGCCCATGCTGAACGGATTCGTCGGCGAGTTCCTCGTCCTCACCGGCGGCATGCAATCCGCCATCACGCATCACACCCGCTGGACGGTTCTGGCCACCACCGGCGTCATCCTCACTGCCTCTTACATGCTCTGGATGATCCAGCGCGTCTTCTACGGCGAGCAGAATGACAACACCGGCGACATTGCCGCCCCCGACCTCGACGCCCGCGAACATCTCGCACTCTGGCCAATGGTCGCGGTCATGCTTCTGATGGGCATCGCATCCCCAATCTGGATGCGCGCGATCGACACTGCGGGCACAGTGCTCGCACAGGAGCCCGCGCCAGCGGAGCCTCTGCCGTCAGCCGGCTCTGAAGCCCCATTCGCTCCTGACCGCGCCCATGCCAACAAAACCGTGTTCGTAATACCTGCTATGGAGGCCAAGAAGTAATGCCCACCAACGCCCTGGCCCTCCTTCCCGAGATCATCCTCACCCTCACCGGCGTCCTCATCATGTTGGTCGATCCTTGCCTCGCGCCGTCGACCAGCCGCAAACCACTCGGCTGGATCGCCATCGGCGGCACCGCCGCGTCCCTGGTCGCAGCCTGGTACCAGGTCTTCTCTCTTGGCAGTAACGCCATCCACGCCTTCTCGAATACCATCCAGGTCGACGCCTTTTCCGTGCTCTTCCACTACGTCATCGGAGCGATTGTCCTCGTCACTCTTCTCGGCTCGCTCGACTACTTCGAAGGCAACGCCGGACATGCGGGCGAATACTTCGCTCTGCTCTGCTTCGGCGCAGTGGGCATGATGCTCATGACCTGCTCCGTCGAGCTGCTGATGGTCTTCGTCGGCCTCGAGATCTCCTCCATCACCACCTATATTCTCTGCGGTTTCCGTAAAGGCCAGGCCACAGGCTCGGAATCCGCGATCAAGTACTTCCTTCTTGGATCCTTCGCAACCGCGTTCTTTCTTTACGGCGTTGCCCTCGCCTTCGGGGCTACCGGTTCGACCGACATCTACGCCATCGCCCACGGCCTTGAGACGACCTCCACGCCAGCCCTTGCCTTCACGGCCCTCGCGCTTATCCTCATCGGCCTCGGCTTCAAGGTCTCAGCCGCTCCCTTTCACGTATGGACGCCGGACGTGTACCAGGGCGCACCGGCTCCCGTCGTCGGCCTGATGTCCACCGCACCCAAAGCCGCGGCCTTCGCCGTCCTGCTTCGCATCACCTTCACCGGGTTCCCGACATACCAACACCGCTGGTCGATCCTGATGTGGGTTCTCGCAGCGTTGTCGATGACGGTCGGCAACCTCGGCGCCCTGTTGCAGCGCGATGTGAAGCGCATGCTTGCTTACTCCAGCATCGCCCACGCGGGATATCTGCTGGTCGCCTTCACCGCCTTCCCCTTCGACGGAATCGCCGCCGCTTGCTTCTACACGGCAACCTACGCCGCGATGAACGTCGGCGCGTTCGCCGTCATCACGCAGATCGCCGGATACGACGAGCGCGCCCGCACCATCGACGACTACACCGGCCTTGGTCAGAAGCGCCCCTATCTCGCCGCGCTATTGAGCTTCTTTCTTTTGTCTTTGATTGGAATTCCCTTTACCGGCGGCTTCTTCGGCAAGTTCTACGTCTTCTCTGCCGCCATCCACGGCAGCCACGTCTGGCTCGCGGTTATCGGCCTGCTCAACAGCGGCATTGCGTGTTTCTACTATCTCCGTCTGCTTGCCGCGGTCTACACTCGACCCGGCAGCGAAGCCGCACGCCTCGACCAGCTTCGTCCCATCAGCGTGCCGGCAGCCATCGGCCTTGGGCTCGCTGCGATCGCAACCCTGACCCTCGGCATCCTGCCCAGCGGCGCGGTCTCCTTCGCCGAGTATGCCAGCCACTCCACGCTGATCGAACAGGCCCGCCAGGAGTGCGCCGCACATCCCGAAGGATGCCATCTTCAGCTTCAGTTTGACGTGAAATAACGTTCCGATATCTGAGTATCAGACCGATGCTCCCCGCATCAAGAAATACAAACAGAAAAGCCTCCGCAATCAGCGGAGGCTTTTCTGTGCCAGCTTGTTCCAGAAGAATTAGGGCTGAACCTTCAGGAAGATGATAACGAAGGTGAACAGCGCGAGGGACTCGATGAACGCGAGGCCGAGAATCAGGAAGATGAAGATTCCAGGACGAGCGCCGGGGTTGCGCGCCAGAGCCTCGGTCGCCGAAGCGGTTGCCTTACCCTGACCCAGACCGCAAAGACCAGCAGCCAGGGCCATGCCCAGGCCGGCAGCCAGCGGTACCCACTGACCAGCAGCGCTTCCGCCATTGACAGCAGTAGCCTGCGCAAAAGCCGGCGTTGCAAGCAGCATCGCGGCCAACGACATAAACAGATATTGCAGCTTCTTCATTGTGTTACTCCTGCCTCCGTCAGATCGCCGCCAGTGGGTGGTTGATGCTCACCGTGCTGGCACCCTCACGCTATGCGGCGTTGTTGCACACTGCGAGAGGAGGCCCCAACGCAGCGAAACTTGAAATTAATGATCGTGTGCCACTGCCAGCGAGAGATAGATCGCCGCCAGCAGAAAGAACACATACGCCTGCACGACGGCCACGCCGAGGTGGAGGCCGAGAAAGATCAACGGAATGCCAACCGGCACCAGCGAGAAGAACGCGAGTGTGACCAGGTCACCGGCAAACATATTCGCGTAGAGACGAACCGTGAGCGAGAGCACGCGCGCTAAGTGCGAGATAATCTCGATCGGAAACAGCAGCGGATAGAGCCACCAAACCGGCCCGAGAAACTGCTTGATATAGCCGAAACCGTTCGACCGCACGCCGTGGTAGTGATAGTAGATAAACGTCACGAGAGCAAAGCCCAGCGGCACAACCGCATTGGCCGTAGGCGACTCGAGGCCGGGGATAATCCCCATCAGGTTCGACAGCAGGATGAACAGCAATAGAGCCGTCAGGTAGGTGACGAAGCGCTCCGAGCCATGCCCGATGATCTGCTCCCCCTGCTCCGACACAAACTCGTGGGTCATCTCGGCGAGATGCTGCACCGGCGCGGGTCTTTCGACGCTCAGCGTGAAGCGCACCGCGATAAAGTAGGCGATGAGCACCAAAAATACCAGCAGCTCCATCGCAAACGCGTTCGTGATCGGCGCTTCTGGCCAGGCCGGATGCACGTGCAGCGCACCCAGAAGCGCAGTCACAGGCGCGGCAAAGTGCTCATTCAAGAATCTGGTGAAAAGTAGTTGCGTCGGCATAATAAAGAAAGGCTTTTTCTAATCTCTTCCAAACGTCCGGCCTAAACCGTCCACGCCTTCATCAGCCTCAAACCCTCGACCGCCAGTGCAAACACACCTAGAGCGAGGCCTGCGGCAAGCGCAAAAACCGAACCATTCAGTACCTTAAGGCTAACATAAAGCACTACAACGGTCAGCCCCAGGCGCAGGAAGAATCCTGCCAGCACCATCCCCATCGGCCGTGCGCTTCCGCCGGCGTCCATGCGGGCCATCACCGCCGTCATCAGGCGCAGCCACTCATACAATCCCGATCCGGAGATCGTCGAACCCACCACCAGCAAGACCGCGGACTGCCACCCCATCTTCCACCAAACCAGTGGAACGGCGACCACCGTAATCGCCGTCAGCAGACGCAGCGCGCTCCACATCGTCCGCTTGAAATCTGCGTCGGTGAAACTATCCATCGCCTTCACAACCAATCCTCCGCGCTCATCACGAGCATGTTCCTTTACGAGCGGTCGTTCTTCAAATACCGCGACGCTGTCCTAAAGATTTGCACAAATCCGGCCAGAGCACCGAGTACGATCCCGGCAATGGCGATCCATCCTGTATGAAAGTGCTTGTCCAGCCAGCTCCCTACCAGCCAGCCGATCACGCAACCTGCAGGCAGCGCAATCGCAAGCTGGATCATCGACTCCGCCTTGACCAATTCGCCCAGCGGGCCTTTGCCGCCTGTCTTTCCTGCTCCATCGTCTGCCATAGCAGCACCATTACACCATGCATAGCTATGACTGGCACATCCATGTGAATAACCGCAGCGTTTCTATGCCTCTATACTAAGTTTGTCAGCAACATCCAGCCCAAAGGAACAGTCGTGTACGAGTCGGAGTTCGAGAAAAATCTCTATCAACAGCGTCGCGACAAGCTCCAGCAGATCGCTGCCATCGGCCAGGCGAATGGCCTGACTTATGCCGAAGCGACCTATCCCAATCATTACAGCGCCACGCACACCATCCCCGAACTGCGCGCGGCCTACGATCCTCTGACCGCGGAAGAACTCGAATCCGCAGCTTCTCCCATCAATGTCGCCATCGCCGGCCGTATTATGGCGATCCGCGTCCAGGGTAAAGCCGGATTTGCGCAACTTCAACAGGGCGGCCGGCGCTTCCAGATCTATGTCCGCAAGGATGATGCGGGTGAAGACGCCTTCGCTCTCTACAAACTGCTCGACCTCGGCGACCACATCGGCGTTCGCGGCCACCTCTTCCGCACGCGCACCGGTGAGCTCACCGTCCACGTGGAAAAAGTCGGCGACAAACCCGCCATCACCTTCCTCGCAAAGGCGATGCTTGCTCTGCCGGACAAGTACCACGGCCTCGAAGATACCGAGCTACGCTACCGTCAGCGCTACGTCGACCTTTTCATGAACACAGGCGCGACGAAGGCCGCTGAAAAGCCAGCAACCCCTCCCCCAACCGAGATCATCTCCGGAATTGAAGTTACTACTGAATCGCTTCCCGCTACTCCTGCGCCCGAGACGCCCACAGAACCCGAGACTCCTAACGTCCGTGAGGTCTTCGTCAAGCGCGCCAGTGTCTTACGTGCCATTCGCAAGTTCTTTGACCGTCGCGGCTACCTCGAAGTCGAGACTCCGATGATGCACCAGGTCGCAGGTGGAGCGGCGGCTCAGCCCTTTACGACGCACCACAACGCGCTGGATATGGATCTCTTCCTGCGCATCGCACCGGAGCTTTATTTGAAGCGGCTAGTCGTTGGAGGACTGGACCGCGTCTACGAGATCAACCGCAACTTCCGCAACGAAGGCATCAGCACAAAACACAACCCCGAGTTCACCATGCTCGAGTTTTATCAGGCCTATGCGAACTACCACGACCTGATGAAACTCAGCGAAGAACTCATCAAGTTCGTCGCGATGGAAGTCAACGGAACGACCATTACGCACTTCAACGGCAATGAGATTGACTTAGGCAAATGGCATCGATACTCAATGCGCGAAGCAATCATCCAGTTTTGGCCAGAAGGCCATGGACCAAAACCAACGATGGAAATTTTCGCAGATTCTGATTCATTGCTGCGTTGGATTCAGTCCACTGTTTTATTAATTGAGGATGCGGGAACGGTTGTTTCAGGAATTTTAGCTCAATGTCGCTATAACCTGCCTAAAGGTTTACACGTAGGAAAAGCGATAGCCGCAATTTTTGAGGCCGTGGCCGAACCCCATCTAATCCAGCCTACGATCATCTATGACTTTCCTCTGGCCGTCTCCCCACTCTCCAAGAAAAAGCCGGACGAACCTGCGTGGGTCGAGCGTTTCGAGTTCTACATCGGCGGCTTCGAGGTGGGCAACGCCTTCTCCGAGCTCAACGACCCCGTCGACCAGCTTGCTCGCTTCGAAGCTCAGATGGCCGAGAAAGATCGTGGCGACAAAGAAGCCATGGACATGGACGAGGACTACGTTCGCGCCCTCGGCTATGGACTGCCTCCAACCGGGGGCGAAGGCATCGGCATCGACCGTCTGACCATGATCCTCACCGACTCGAAATCCATCCGCGACGTCATCCTCTTCCCCCTCATGCGCCCGCTGCAGAAATCCCCTGACCAGCTAGCCGCAAAAGAGGGCGAACCGCACGGTGATTCGATCGAATAGCGTCAAAGATGCGTCCTCGCGCATCCTACCTGTGCGCAAACGCGATATTCTTAATCTGTGGCCACCTCCGCGACAACCGATCACGTCCTCGCGCCCGCGCAGCCCCATTCGCTGCTCAGCGACTACGCCACGCTCTTCAAACTTCGCATCTCCACAATGGTCATCATCACCGCGGGAGCCGGCTTTTATCTCGGGTGCCTCCGCAGCGGAATCAGCCCCTTCCAACTAGGCGGCGTCGAGGCTCTCCTCGGAATCTCCATCGTCACCTGCGGCTCGAGCGCACTCAATCAGGCCCTCGAACGTAGGACTGACGCCCTCATGCACCGGACTGCGGATCGCCCTATGGCCGCCGGACGCATCTCGCTGACCCACGGCCTCATCCTCGGATTTGCGGCGACCTTCCTGGGCTCGCTCTACCTGGCATACACCACGAACCTTCTCACCGGAACCCTGACGCTGCTTACCGCCATCGGTTACGTCGGCATCTACACGCCGCTCAAGCGCGTTACGACCATCAACACCTTCATCGGCGCGTTTCCCGGAGCGCTTCCGCCACTCATCGGCTGGACTGCCGCACGCGGCCTCATTGAATGGCCCGGCGTTGCGCTGTTCGCCATCCTCTTCGTCTGGCAGTTCCCTCACTTCATGGCCATCGGCTGGATGTACCGCGACGACTACACCCGCGGCGGCATCCGCCTCACGCCCAACCTGCCCAACACCCGGTACGCCGCGCTCAGCACTGTTGTTCAGGCGCTGTTCTACGCGGTGATGATGATCCCCGTCAGCCTGTGGCCTGCCACGCTGCACACCACCGGATACGTCTACCCTGTTGTCGCGGCCATCCTCGGCTTCGTCTATCTCTGGTACACCATCCGCTTCGCCCGCATCGTGCGCGATCCCAGCTCCGAAGCGTCGCGCCGCGCTGCACGCAATCTTCTCCGCGCCTCTGTACTCTATCTCCCACTTCTTCTAGCTGCCATGATGCTCGACGCCAAAGGACGACTTCTCTTCTAATGCAAGCCACCGCACCAAGCGCCAATCTTCGTACGCCACCCTCGGTCATCGCAACCATTATCGCCATCAGCGCCGTAGCGTCGCTCTTCCTCGCGTGGCTGGTCTACTATCATCCACCTGTCGATGTAGCCGGCACCCATCTCGCCTTTCTTCCGGCGCTCGATGCGGTGCTGAACGCCCTCTGCGCCGTCTTCCTCGTCATCGGCTTTCGCTACATCAAGCGCCGCCAGATCATCGCGCACCGCAACAGCATGTTCGGCGCCTTTATTGTGTCGAGCGTCTTCCTGGTCGCCTACATCATCAACCACGTTCTGCACGGCGACATGCTGTTCCCCACCGCGTACCCAACCGCTCGTTTCATCTATCTCTGGCTGCTGCTGACGCCGCACATTCTGCTCGCCATCGTCTGTCTGCCGATGATCCTCATCACGTTTTTTCTCTCGCTCACCGGACGCTTCCCCGCGCATCGCCGCCTCGCACGCTGGACCTATCCCATCTGGCTCTACGTCTCGGTCTCGGGAGTGATCGTCTACGCCATGCTCGCGGCCTATCGCTAATTGCCAATGCAGCCAGACACCCGCAAGCTTCTTCGCACCGGCCTTGTCATCTTCGGCATCGGAGTCCTCGCCGTTGCGATGGTCTTTGCTGCGTTTGGCGGGGTCACCCGGCAGGGTCCGAATACCAACCCCGGCTGGTTCGCGCTCATTCTTGCCATGGGCTGCATTCCCACAGGCGTCCTCACTCTTCTGCTCGGCTTGCTCAAACTCATCGGAGACCGCCGCCGCTAACCAGTCAGATAGGTTCTAGCCTACCTCTTCACAGCCCTATATCTGCTATCCTCATCCTTCAAAACCCGCAATCATCGGAGCATCGAAATGGCAAAAGGCGTAAACAAAGTTCTACTTCTCGGCAACGTCGGAAAAGACCCCGAGATTCGTTCCACCGCCGGCGGCATGACCGTCGCCAGCTTCTCCCTCGCCACTGCCGACCGGCAGAAGGACGCCCAGGGCAATTGGGCCGACAAGACCGAATGGCACAATATCGTCTGCTTCCAGCGCACCGCCGAGGTTGTCCGCGACTACGTGAAAAAAGGCACGCAGCTCTTCATCGAAGGCAAGATCCAGACCCGCTCCTGGGACGACAAGACCAGCGGCGAAAAGAAGTATAAGACTGAGATCCTCTGCAACGAACTCACCCTCCTCGGCGGCAAACCCAGCGGCGAAGGCGCGTCATCCGGCGGCTACTCCAAATCTTCCAGCACCAGCTACGATCAGCGCACACCCGCCAACCCGGCCGACTACGCCGACGTAGGCATCACTGACGACGACATCCCGTTCTAACCATCTGCGTCATCACAACAAGCAAAATGGCTGAACCGGTCGCGGTTCAGCCATTTTTTTTATGCAATCAAATGACTCTGCCCTGACATCATGATGACAAACTTGCCTTCCGGCGGTTCTAGTCTTTCTTTGTCGAATCGGGGCGCTCCTGGTTCGACCGACGGACTGTACCTGGCCGTGCAGTCGGTCATTGGTCTTACTCTCCTCCAGCCGCCTGCGTTCAGGGCGGCTGTTTTTTTGCAAGCGCGCGCGTACTTCCTTACCGAATCCGGCAAACGATAACCGTGTTGCTGTACGATGAAGTCACGGGAATGAGGTCTCCCACAACCGCTGGATAACCCGGCTGATGACCTCTGCCAAATTTGAAATAACGAGGCAGACGATGTCCTATCTCTGGGTTATGGTCGGTAGTGCGTTCGGCGGACTTTTACGTTTCACCATCGGCAAGCTTGCAATCCCGCTCGATACCGGTTTCGGCTTTCCAATTGGAACCGTCCTCATCAACGTGATCGGCTCTTTTGTCATCGGCTACTTCGGTACGCTCACCGCGCATGGCGGAAAATATCCAGCCTCGGAAAACATGCGCATCTTCGTCATGATTGGGCTCTGTGGCGGATTCACCACCTTCTCCTCCTTCAGCCTCCAGACCTTCGACCTCGCGCGTTCCGGCGCATGGGGCCGGGCTCTGGCGAATATCGTTCTGTCGGTAGTGTTATGCGTCGCCGCGATAGCTGTCGGCCATCGCCTGGCGCAGCATTCGCCCTCCGACGTTGCCATCGCCGAAACGGCTGAGGAAGAGTACACCGGCTGATCCGCCTGCCTCTGCTCCAGCCTGATTCGCGACTGGCCTCTCCGCGAATCAACCCTGAAACCGGCGCCAAAGCGCCTTCCTCTCTCCAATAATTTTGCCCAATCCCGGCCGCCTCCCTTGCGGCAAATATCTCCGTGCGTTTATCGTATCTATAGTCCGTCTATCGAACATTTCGTTCGCCAGCCGTCACTAAAAGGACCCCGCATGAGCCTCGCCGCCGAACCGACTACCCTCCCCACGTCTCTTGCACCAGCCGCGCCCGCACCGAAGACCACCCCAGCAGCTGCGCTCGATGCCTTCATCGGCGATCCAAACTTCATGACCTCCCTCGCCCGGGGACTCGTCGTCATCCAGTCCTTCACTCAGCAGTCTCCGCAGATGACGATCTCACAGCTCAGCATCAAGACCGGCCTCTCGCGCGCTGCCGTCCGGCGCTGCCTGTATACCCTCACCAAGCTGGGATTCGCCGGCGCGGAAGACGGCTCGCGCTACTCCCTGCGGCCGCGCATGCTCAGCCTCTCGCACACGTACACCACATCCAACACGCTCTCGAGCGCGGCCCAGCCCATCCTCGAACGCATGTCCGCCGCCCTTCGTGAGTCTTTCTCCGTCGCCACGCTCGACGGCGAAGACATCGTCTACATCGCGCGTACGCAGGTCAATCGCGTGATGGCCGTCGACCTCCACATCGGCAGCCGCCTTCCCGCCTACTGCACCAGCATGGGCCGCATCCTGCTTGCCTATCTCCCGCCTGAGCAGCTCGAGCAGTATCTCACCAAGGTCAACCTCATCCCCCACACCACACGCACCATCACCTCGGTCGAAAAGCTCCGCCTCGCCCTGCGCAGCATCCGGCGCAACGGCTACGCCATCTGCGACCAGGAGTACGAAGTCGGACTCCGCTCCATCGCCGTGCCCGTCTACTCGTCCTCAGGCCGTGTCGTCGCCACGCTCAACCTCAGCGGCAACGCG
Source organism: Edaphobacter sp. (assembly GCA_050012935.1). Lineage (GTDB taxonomy): Bacteria > Acidobacteriota > Terriglobia > Terriglobales > Acidobacteriaceae > Edaphobacter. Next base: position 56,653 of record JBEKGF010000019.1, read on the forward strand.
CCTCGCCTCTCCGTGCTCGAGATGCAAAGCCGCTACCTCACGCCGCTCCGCAACGCAGCGAACGAACTGAGCGTCTTCCTCAACTAATGCCATCCTCCAAATGCAACGGCGTCAGCCGTCGAGGGGTGTCCTTATCTTTTGGACCGTGGCACAAATTAGGTCTTGCGGTGCCATAAGATATATAATATATTGAATCCCACAAACTCAAAGAGGCTTACTGTTTCTTCTGCTTGATTGAGCGGACATACGGTTATCTGCGCCTATTTTGAGCACGCGGGCCTATCTAACCCTATGTCAACTACTAGCGCTCAGGCGCTCTCTGCCTCCGATCGCTGTGCTCTGCGTAGCAACCGAGCCATCGTCATTCTCTGGGTGCTCATCTTCGCGGCAGTACCCATAGCAGTGGTGTTCAGCCCGCCCGGTTGGGACGTAGTTGTATACCGCAACGCCATCCGCTCTCTCAAAGCCGGCCACGATCCCTATCTGGATTCCATCGCGGCTCAGAAGGTCTATTACAGCCAGGCCGTGCATCCCGCCGGCGACCCGCCCTTCAACTACGTCTACTCGCCCATCACCCTACCCCTCCTGCGCCTCATCGGAGCCCTCCCGGTCTGGTTCAGCGGCGGCCTGTACTGGCTCGCTTATATCGCCGGAGTTCTCTCCGCGATCTGGGTCGCAACCCTAGCCCTTGAAGACAACGAGCGACCCTACTTGCTCTACTTCGCGCCCCTGACCATCTACTTCCCTGGAGGCCTCGCCAACGGGATCGTGCTGGGCGGAAACATCGCCTACATTTTCTACGGCGTTGTCCTGCTCGCGGCCGTGCTCGGCTGGAGGCGCGGGACATGGATATGGTTCTATCTCGCCGTACTGGCCGCTTCATGCTTCAAAGCGCCGCTCCTCAGCCTCACCGTCATTCCGCTTCTGTCAGCGCGCAAACAGTGGATTCCAGCCTCCATCACGACTGTCGCGGGAATCGCTCTCTTTGCCGCCACACCCGCTATCTGGCCGGCCCTCTTCAGGCACTATCTGCAGTCTCTCCAATTCCAGTTCAACTACAACCACGACTTCGGCAGCAGCCCAGCAGGTCTGTTCAGCGACGCTCTCCACAATCGCGGCCTCCCCTATTCGCCCGCCTGCATCTTCATTTACCTCGCCTACGCCATTCCTGATTTTGCACTTCTGCTCTATCTCTCGCGGCGCTTCCTTCAAGGCTATTTCTCGCTCAAACAGTGGATGCCCGTTCTCCTGCTCGGCGTCATCCTCCTCAATCCGCGTCTCATCGAGTACGACCTCGCACCAGTCACCCTGCTCCTGGTGCTAATCGCGTGGCGCTTTCTCGCCGTCTTCACCACCCCGCTCCGGATCATTCTCTGTCTCGCTCTTCTCTTCCTTGCAACGAACTCCATTGCTCTGCAAAGCTGGCAACTCGGGAAGCTCACCCAGGGACCTCTTCTCATCCTCTACTTCGCCGCCGGCTGCTGGCCCCTCTTGAAACAATCTCTCCCCGCAGCAGTCCCAGTACCGGTGATCGCTGCCTATAGCTAAAGCAGATTCCTAATGCTTGAAAGGAAGCAAAACGTTGTCATTTTGACCCTCAGCTTGTCGAAGCCGCTGCATCTCGCTTTCGTCTTCACATCCGTTTGTCTAAACCGGGGCCACGCAACGCACAAACGAAACAGCGGAGTCCGTCCGCACCGTAACGTCTCCGCTCCCCATCGGCGCCACCACCGCCTGCGCCGCCTTCAACTCCACCTCATCCCCGCCAAACCGCACCACTCCACTCCCTGCCAGCCCCACCAGACAACCTGCTCCATCCATAACAACGCGCACTTCATCGCCAGCATTAACGTCCAATCGATCCACGACAAAATATCTCTGCTCGATCAGCCGCGTAAACCCATCCATCGGCTTTGGAGAAACCTTCCCCGCCGCGGTCTTCGTCCTGATCACCTGCAGGCCCTTCTCAAGATGCAGCTCCCTGGGCCGTCCATAGTCATACAGACGATAAGTGACATCGCTGGTCTGCTGCGTCTCCAATAGCACGACACCGGGCCCGATCGCATGCACCGTGCCCGCATCCACAAACAACATATCCCCAACCAACACGGGCACCCACCGCATGAGCGACTCCATCGTGCCATCGGCAACCGCGTTCTTTACCTCCGCAGCGCCAACTCCGTCCCTCAATCCCAGCGCCACCGCCGCCCCCGGCGCGGCCTCCAGCACATACCAGCATTCTGTCTTTCCTCGCGTCTCGCCCAGCGCCTTCGCCTGCGCATCATCCGGATGCACCTGCACCGAAAGCTTGTCCGCCGGAAACAGCAGTTTTACCAACAGCGGAAACTCGCCTCCCAGTTCATCCCCAAGAGAAGCCAGCGTGCGGCCCGCAAACGGCCCTGTCTCAACCACACACTGCGGCCCGGTCAACCAGGCCTCGCCCACCGGCTCCGTCGTCCCCGTATCGGAATACCATGGCCGCAGATCTTTCTTCCCCCACACTCGTTCGCTGAACCACGGATTCAGACGGAACGGTACGAAGCTAGTCGTCATCATCATCTTTCTTCTGTTTCTTCCTCTTCTCCAGCAGGAGCGCCGGAACCGGCTGGTTGCCCATCGCATCCTTCCATAGGATAACGTTCAGCTTCGCCGGATCGGCCCGGTCCTCATGCGTAAAATCCATCTTCGAGCTCTCACGCGCTCCAACCGCCGTCCTCTGGTTTGCCGTGTAGATCAGCCCATTCTCGCGATTGGAGTAATCCGTGGTGTAAGGCGTCTGATCCCCGGAGCCGGTAAACAGTGTGCTTATCATTGAGCTCAACGCATCATTATTGTTCATCGGAGGAACACCCAGCAGCGTCTCCATCGTTCGAATCACGCTCACCGTCGAATAGAACCGGCTGTCGACGAACGCCGTTCCATCCGGCTTCTTCGGCGAATACTTGCTCACCACCAACGCAAGACTCCTGTGCGCATCCACATGATCCGCGCCATTCTGCGCATCGTCTTCAAGAATAAAGAACGCCGTGTCATCCCAGTACGCCGAGTGCGACACCGCCTCGACCATCCTTCCAATCGCCAGGTCGTTATCCGCGACAGAAGACTTCGGCGTCGGCCCTCCCGGAGCAGTCCCGGCCGTATGATCGTTGCCCAGCCGCATCACAATCAGATTCGGCATCGTGTCCTTGCCGCCCTCGCGATCCGCGATCCATCCCTTCAGATGCTTCAGCATCACCTCGGCGCGAATCTGATCCGGAACCCGCAGATTGAAGTCCGGCGACTCCGGGGCGTAGTGCCCCACCAGCTCCGGCTTCGTCGGCGTGTTGCTCGCCAGCAGCGGAATCCCCCACTTCCACTGGTTCACCCCGCCGCCCCACTCCTCCGGTATCGCCTCGCCCGGCTGAATCACGCCATGCCCGCAGTGCGAGCCTTCCAGCACTGGACCCTCCTGCGAACTCCCGCTTTTCTTCGCATCGCAGAAGCTCGAAGAGATGTACTCGCCGAAGTTGTAGTGCGTCTTCCCATGCCGCTCCATGTTGCCCCACAGGTATCCGCTCGCAGGCTCATTCACATCCGGAATCTTCTGCTGCAGCGGATATCCCTGCGCCACCACGCCCTCGAAGTCGTATGTTCTCTGCCCGCCGCGGTAGTTCTGCTGCCACGTCTTCTCCAGATAATCGGTACCTATTCCCGCGGTCGACCACACATGACCATCACCCGAAACCTCGCCTGAATCGTAAAAGTTATCCAACACGCCAAACTGCAGCGCCAGCTTATGCTGGTTCGGCGTAACGCTCTCTCCATACATCGCCAGGCTCGCGTCGCCATTGCCCACGGCGTTGCCATTCTGTTTCAGATCGCCGCAGATCTGGTCGTAGGTCCGGTTCTCTTTGATGATGTAGATCACATGCTTGATGTGGTCCGGACTTCCATCGGCAAACTGAATCTTCTCCTCCGCCGCCTTCATCCGGTTCGACTCCAGCACCTCGGCCGTCCACTTTGGAAGCTCCGGTTCCATCGCCTTCATATCCAGCACCGCAAGCGATCCGTACAGCAGCGTCGCAATATACGTGAAATCGCCGCGCCGTCCACGCTGCCCCGGCGCCTGTCGCTGAGGAAAATTATTCGGCCCCGTTCCCTTCCCTTTGGCGGTCGCGACATACAGCTTGCCGCCGGCAAATCCAAGCGACATCGGCATCCACTCCGTCGGCACAAATCCGATCGGCTCGACCATGCCCTCCTTCGCCGCCTTCGCCGTCAGCTTTGTCGTATCCATCACCGCAATCGCATCCGAGATCGCATTCGCCACATACAACCGCGACCCATCCGGCGATAACACCAGCGCTTCAGGCTCCGCGCCAAAGTAGCTCTGCCTTGGCAGCCGCGTGTCGAAGTATCCCTTCACGGAAAACTGCTCCCCGCCTACATTCAACGCCGCCACGGCATCGCGATTCGCCAACGCCACATACATCGTCTTGCCATCCGGCGAAATCTCCAGCGCACACGGATGCGTTCCGGGAGCAATTGCATTCTCCGGTTTCAGCAGGGCAAGCTTTCGCCCCACTATTCCCTTCTTGAGATCCAGTTCGACCACCTCACTCGCATTCCACAGAGCCACAAACGCCCGCAATCCATCCTTCGTCACCGTGAGCGCGACAGGATACGTCGAAGGCACCGCATCGTTCTCCGACAGATCAAATCTTTTCTCAATCGCCCCTGTTGCTGCATTCATCAGAAGCACATCGTCGGAGAGATTCCCCGCAACCAGCAGTTTCTCCGCGCCCGCCGCGCCCAACACAGCGATCGCCGCCGGAAAGGGCACCCCCTTGTCTCCAGAGGTAGCGCCGATCAGCATCGTCTTCCGCCCCGCAGCCAATTGCTGCAGCGGTATCTTCATCATCCGTTCCCGTTTAATCTTTCCCCCGCTGGAATCTGAGCTGAACCCATACACCACCACTCCGCTGCCCGTGTCTCCATCCGACGTACCCAGAGGATCGGCCTCCGAACCCATGCTCGCGTAGAGATGTTTGCCATCCGAGCTAAACGCCAGTCCCGAGTACAGCGTCTGCTTCGCCCGCGCGCCTGTATCCGCATCGGGAAAATCCGCCACGCTTCCTGTCTGCGTGTCCATCACCGCCAGCGACTGCATGTAGTTCGACTCGAACGTCCCATACCCTGCATTCACCGTCACCACATAGCGTCCATCCGGCGACACCGCCATCGACATCGGCAGACTGTTCAGCCGCTGCGGCCCTCCCGGCACCGGCCGCAGAATCTGTTTGCTCGTCGGCAGGTCGATCGCCTGCCCCCACACCAAACCGCAGTTCAGCGCCAAACCCGTAAACCCCAATGCCATCATCACCGTACAACGCCGTGTCTTCATCTCACCACATTACCAAGTAACACCTTCAGGGAGCATTACAAAAGTCTTACAACCATCAATTTCCAACCCTGTTAGCTTCAGAAATAGCAGTTAGCAACAACAAAAGGACAGCGAAAACGCATGACTCCCCTGAGCACCATCGAAGAAGCCCCGGTAAAGACCGCCCCCAAGCTCGCAACCGTCGTTCCGGCCGTCGCCGAAGCCACACAGAAGATCAAGCAGGACCTCCGCATGGGCCGCGAGCACCAGCAGGGCCGCATCAACTGGATCACCACCATCGCCATGGGCCTCTTCCACGTCGGAGCCATCGCCGCGCTCTTCTTCTTTTCGTGGAAGAATCTCGCCGCCTTCGTCATCACCTACTTCTTCGCCATCAACGTCGGCATCGGCATGGCCTACCATCGGCTGCTGACGCATCGCGGCTACAAGACCCCACGGTGGGTCGAATACTTCATCACCATGTGCGGCACCCTGGCGCTTGAGGGCGGACCGATCTTCTGGGTCGCCACGCACCGCGTTCACCACCAGAACTCCGACCACGAAGGCGACCCCCACACTCCGCGCGACGGCACCTGGTGGGCACATGCTGGTTGGATCCTCTCCGGCCGCGCTCTTCACTCCGAGACTGCGCTCCTCGGCCGCTACGCTCCCGACCTCACCAAAGATCCCGTCCACGTCTGGCTCAGCAAATATCACTGGCTTCCTCTGGTGGTCAGCGGCCTCATCCAGATCGCACTTGGCGCCGCCCTCGCACCCACAGGCCACGTAGTCGCCGGCGCCCTCGGCATGGTCCTCTGGGGAACCTTCCTGCGCGTTACCGTCGGTCTTCACGCCACCTGGCTGGTCAACTCCGCAACACACCTCTGGGGCAAGCGCCGCTTCGAGACCAAGGACGACTCCCGTAATAACTGGTGGGTCGCTCTGCTCACCGGCGGCGAAGGCTGGCACAACAACCACCACGCCCATCCCGTCAGCGCCCGCCACGGCCTCGCCTGGTACGAGCTCGACATCAATTACTACGGCATCTGGTTCCTCAGCAAAATCGGCCTCGCCGAGCGCGTCCAGATCGCCAAGTACGACCCCGAGAATCCCAAGCCAGCAGGCGTCCTATAACCTCGGCGCTCGGACGATACTCTCAATGGCCGTCCCGCTAGGGGCGGCCTTTTTTGCCAACTGCCGGCGTTCTCGACAGGCAACCCGCGCTCGAATATCCTCATCTCGCGAGTAAGGAAATCCTTCAGCGGGCCAGCTACCATCGACTCTCTTCCATCGAAAGAGGCAAGATGACGCGCACACGGAAACATCTCCTGATCTCGGCCGCTATTCTTATAACTGCCTTCGCCGTACCCTCCATTGCACGCGCGCAATCTGGATATACAGGCCGTATCACCTGTTCCTCCAACGACGGCAAACGAAACTGGTGCGACATCGGACGCAGCCGCGACGTCCAGCTCGTCCGGCAGATCAGCGGCTCCGCCTGCATTCGCGACAACACCTGGGGTATCGATGGCCGTGGCCTATGGGTCGATCGCGGCTGCCGCGCCGACTTTGCCTTCCGTCAAGCGGGCTCTCCGCCACCGCCGCCCGCTCCAACCATCACCTGCTCCTCCAACGATGGCCGAAGAAACTGGTGCGATATCGGTCGAGCCCGCGATGCCCGGCTCGTCCGCCAGATCAGTGGTTCCGCCTGCATCCGTGACAACACCTGGGGTGTCGACGGACGCGGCCTATGGGTCGATCGCGGCTGCCGCGCCGACTTTGCGATCGTCGGCGGAGGATATGGCCCGCCTCCAGGTCCGCCACCGCCGCAGATCGTCACCTGCTCCTCCAACGATGGCCGCAGAAACTGGTGTGACACCGGTGGCCGCACAGACATCCGCCTCAACCGCCAAATCAGTGGCTCGGCCTGCGTCCAGGGACAGACCTGGGGCATCGATCGTCGCGGCCTTTGGGTCGATCAGGGTTGCCGTGCCGAGTTCCGCGTCCGCTAAAAAGCAGGAACGTACGCCATTCCCTCAAAATGGCGCACGTTTCATTTCGCAGCATCAAACCGCCGGCGAAAAATCCGTCAGCGTCATAAACGTGATGTCGTGCTTCTCGACAAACGCCCCATTCGCCTCCGACTCCGCCTTCAGCTTCACCCATTCCGGATCCTTGTTGAACTTCGCCCAGTTTTCCGTCGCCGCCACTCTGCTCAGATGCCGCAGCATATAAATCAACGCGTTCCCCTTCAATGGATCGTCATCCGGAGTCCAGTACCCCACTCCATGCATACCGCACCGTGCGAAGATCGCCGTCTCTCGCTCGCGAAACCGCTTCAGCAGCGGCTCCAGCTTTCCCGGATACGTGTGATAAATCCGCAGCTCATACACCGGACCGCCCTCATCCGCTGCACTCTGGGCCTCAGCTCCGCTAGCGGACAACATCATCATCGCCGCTCCCATTCCCTGCAAAATCTCGCGTCGATTCATCGTTTCTCCTCCACGCATCGTTCATCGAATCACTGCACAATCACGGAAAACGCAGCCCTCTTTGCAGAAGCACCTTTGTCCCGCGGCCCACAAAACTCAAACTGCAAATCCTGCTGTCCTGCCTTCACCGCCTTGAAGTGATACACCTCCACGTCACCCACTCTCACCTCGCCATCCGTTGGGTGCAGTTCAACATATCCCCCCACTCCCTGCCTCACCAAGATGGGGTTCACCACCGGCGCAACGAGCCAGTCATATCCGCCATTCGTCCCCAGTCTCACTTGCAGCTCGTCGCCTACTTTCAAACGCACTTTCCCGACTGACTTGTCCGTGACAACCGTCGCTCCGTGCGGTGTTGAATGGTGCTCCGCTACTCCGGTTAAGCGATCAACAACCCCAGGGCTTGGTACAAAAATCACCGCAACCGTGACGCAACCCAGAACCAATACCCATAAAACCCGCCACCGCCTCATCGCCCCTCCTTACTCAGCGCAAATCTTACGTCAACTAGAAATACTCGCAATCAAGTCCCCGGCTGCCGATAATGCGCACCGGCCGCAAACTCCCGTTCCGCTCCACGCGGATCTTTCTCCACGCGCGTTTCGTTATCGAAGATCATCGTATTCCTATCCTTCAAATCGTAGCTCGGCCAATGCGGCACCTCTTTGCAATTCGGATCGCCCGTCCGTGCGAATTCAATCAGCATCTCCGACATCCGCGTTGCAAGAGGCTGAGCCGCTGCCTGCTCCTCCGCGCTCGCCCCGCACATCCCCGGAGCCAGCGCAACGTTATCGAATAGAAAGGGCAGGTCGATCGTATGCAGCGCCCAGTTCCCTGGAAACGGCACCTTCCAATCGATCCGATAGACCCACGTATGGGCCTGGCTCCGCGCATCCGCCGCACGCCGGTCCGCCTCAATCACTTGCCCCGGCCACGCGCGAAACGCAACCGCTGCTGCAACCACAATGTGCGCCGCATCGCGATCCGGATAGATCTCCCGATACCGCCGAATCACCTGCTCCGGCGTATACGACCCCAGATACTGCCCGACACTGTTCTTCAAAGCCTCCGGAGCCTGCTCCCACGTCAATACGCCCGTCCGCCCTGCAGCCGAAGTCACCGTCTCATCATGCGTATTCGCGAGAATCATCGGCACCGCAGCCGAGATCCCCGGCGCCTCCGGATCGAACGGATCACGCGGCAGCACGCCGCCATCCCGCACCGGCAGCCACGCCGAGCTCACTCGCGCCGCCTCCTGAATCTTCTCCATCGGCAGCGTCTTCAACGCGTCGAGTTGATCGTACTTCACACCAAGCTTGTCCAGAACGTCCTTCGTAACCTCATTCGCAATCACTGTAGGCTTTGCGGTCACCTGCTGCCCGCTCATCGTCACCACGCGATGAAACAAACCCTTCGCCGCAGGCATCGCCATCAGCGTCGCGCACTTCGCCCCACCGCCCGACTGCCCGAAGATCAGCACCCGCGAAGCATCCCCGCCAAACTCCGTGATATTCTGCTGCACCCACTTCAGCGCGAGAATAATATCGAGCATCCCCGCATTGCCCGAGTCGGCATACTCCTTGCCGCCCAGCTCGCCCAGATACATATACCCGAAAGCATTCAGCCGATGATTCACCGTCACCACGACCACATTGCCGCGATGACACAGCCGGTTGCCGTCATACAAATCGCAGTTCACGGTGCCATTGTTGTAAGCCCCACCGTGAATATAAAAGAGCACCGGACGCTTCTTTCCATCGCGCAGCGCAGGCGTCCAAACATTCAAATGGAGGCAATCCTCGCTCTGCTCTCCTTTGTCCGGAGGCAGATGAAACCCCGCCCGCACCTGCTCTCCACTCGCTTCCGCACCCCTCCCGGCACGCTCCCCCGTCAACTGTGGCGCGCGCGTCGACCACTCCACGCATGCCTTCACCCCACTCCACGCCACCACCGGAAGCGGAGCCTTAAATCGTGTCTTCTGCGTGTCCTCGCCATACGGAATCCCGCGAAAAACGTTAATCCCATTCTCGACTCTGCCGCTCACCTTACCCGCCGTGGTCGTCGCCAGAGGAGCGTCCTCGCCAAAGGCAAACCGTCCCCCTTGCAGCATCATTGAAGCCGCTGCCATCCCGGAATAACGCAACAACGTCCGGCGATCAAACTCCCTCATTCCACACCTCTCACGCGAAGTTGTCAGACCACTTCATCGGAAACCGATCATACCGCAACCTCGCCCGCTATACTTCCTCCAAGCCATGAACATCAACCGACGACGCGGCACCATTGCAATCTTCATCACCCTCGGCGTGCTGCTCACCGGCCTCACCGTCTTCCTCAACATCACCTGGATCATCCGTATTCACAACGAGGGGCATCTGGCCCTCCTTATCCTCGGCATTATCTTCTTCGCCATCCTGGTCGCCGGAGTCGTCCTCAATACCATCTTTCTAGTCCGCGAGGTCCGCCGGAACGAACGTCAGGACTCCTTCCTCAACGCCGTCACCCACGAGCTCAAGACTCCCATCGCCAGCATCCGTCTCTACCTCGAGACTCTCCAGCGCCGGGCAATCCCCGAAGAACAGCGCCAGGAGTTCTACAAGGTAATGCTCTCCGACTCCGACCGCCTTCTCGCCACCGTCGAGCAGGTGCTCAAAGCCGGGCAACTCGGCCAACGCCACCGCCAGCAGAACCGCGCTCTCATCAACCTCAACTCACTCGTCGAAGACTGCATCTCCATCACTCTTCAGCGCCATCATCTCCCGTCGGGCAGCATCGTACTCCAGCCAGTCTCCGGCGCCGTTCGCCTTCACACGCTCGGCATCGCGGAAGACCTGCGCACCGCCGTCATCAACGTCCTCGACAACGCCGTCAAATACTCTCCCGAGGGCGTCCACATCCGGTGTTCTCTCGCCATCGTCAACTACACCTCGATCTCCCTCGCTATTACCGATACCGGCGTAGGCCTCGACGCGAGCCAGTTCAAGCGCATCTTCAAACGCTTCTACCGAGTCCCCGGCCGCGCCATATCCCGCATCAAGGGCACCGGCCTCGGCCTATTCCTCGTCCGCAACATCGCCCGGCAACACGGCGGCGACGCCACGGCATCCAGCCCCGGCTCCGGGCTCGGCACCACCATCACCCTTACTCTTCCCCTCGCCAACTACACCGGCTCCCGCGAAGGCTCTTCCGCTAACCGTCCCATCTCAACGTCGCATTGATCCCACGCTTTTGCCGGTCGCAATACCCTTTGACATCCCCCCCATGAAGTCATCTACTCAACATAACCATGTTCCTTGTCTGGAAATTTTTTGCCCTGGGCTTCAGCGCGCTTCTTCCGCTCATCAATCCCCTCGGCTCCGCGCTCGTCTTCCTCGGCCTCGTCGGGAACGCACCCATCGGCGCCTATCTCGCCCTCTCCCGCCGCGTCGCCATCAACACCATCATCTTCCTGGCTGTCATTGAGCTCGTCGGCTCTTCGCTTCTTGCCTTCTTCGGCATCTCCCTTCCTATCATGCAGGTCTCCGGCGGAATCGTCATCGCCATGATTGGCTGGTCGTTGCTAAACCAGCAGGCAAGCGCACCCAGCGCTGAAAAGACCGAAGCGACCGCGCCTGCAATCACCCAGTCGGATATAGCAGGCCTGCAGGAAAAGGCCTTCTACCCTTACACCTTCCCCATTACCGCTGGCCCGGGATGCATCGTCGTCATGCTGACGCTCAGCGTCCACGCTAAACAACATACAGTTACCGATACCGTACTCGCGCATATCGGCCTGTTCATCGCTGCTGCTGTCCTCAGTGCCAGCGTCTACCTCTGTTATGCGTACGCACCCAAAATCGCGCGCACAGTCTCTCCCTCGACGGCTCATGGAATCCTTCGCGTCATCGCCTTCATCCTTTTTTGCATCGGCGTCCAGATCGCCTGGAACGGTGCAAGCGAACTCCTCAAAACTGTCCTTCAAAAATAAACGTAACCGCCAAAGAAACAATTTTTTTTGTAAGCAGACGAAATGATCCCATGCCCGAAACCACCCCATTGATCGTCGTCGTCGAAGATGAAGAACACCTCGCCCAGGGCCTTCTCTTCAACCTGCAGGCCGAGGGCTACCGCACCCACCACGAGTCCGACGGCGACGCCGCTCTCAGCTATCTACTCTCGGACAAGGAGAAACCCTCAGCCATCATCCTCGACTGCATGCTCCCGGGCGCCGACGGGTTTACCATCGTCCGCGCCTTCCGCGAGGCACAGCATTACACCCCCGTCCTCATGCTCACAGCGCGCGCCAGCCCCGAGGACGTCTTCGAGGGCATCGAAGCCGGCGCTGACGACTACCTCGCCAAGCCCTTCGACCTCAACATCCTCCTCGTTCGCATCAAGTCCCTTCTCCGCCGAACCACCTGGCAGAAGACGACGCCCCAGGCTCAGAACGAAGCCGTACCCGCCACGCTCCCTGGCCAGGCCGACGAATACGCCTTCAACCACTGCACCATTCGCTTCGATACACTTGAGCTAATCACGCCAAACCGCATCACCCATCTCACCCTCATGGAGGCCGATCTCCTTCGTTACTTCACCGATCGCGAAGGCCAGATCGTCTCCCGCAAACAGATCCTCGAAGAGGTCTGGCGCGTCCACGAAGACACCGACACGCGCGCCATCGACAACTTCATCGTCCGTCTTCGGCGTTACATCGAAGACGATCCCTCCGCCCCCCAGCACCTCGTCACCATCCGCGGCATCGGCTACCGCTTCCTCGCCAATCCGTAACTCCCGATCCATTCAGTCCAGGCGCCGCTCCAGCAGACCCTCGGCAGAAACTTCATGCTTGAGGCCATGCGTCCTCCGCGCCTCCGCCGGAGCTAATATCCGGTGTACCGTAGCCAGCAGCTCCGGCAATCGGAACGGCTTCGCCAGAAAACTCCACCCCGCCGCCTCGAGCCCGGCCTCCTGGTCAACATCCAGAACTCCGCCCGAGATCATCAGTACCGGCAACTCCCTCCGAAGAGCCTTCAACTCCTGCGCCAGCTCCATCCCGGACCGCCCCGGCATATACAAGTCCGTGACCAGCAGATCGATCTGCGGCACGGCGCGAAAAATCTGCGATGCCCGTTCCGCATCTCCTGAACTGAACACGCGGTAGCCTTCATGTTCCAGGAACGTCCGGGTCAGCCAGCGGATATCCGGATCGTCATCGACCACCAGAATGACGCTCGGCGAGCACTCCGCTAAAACATCGTTGCTGCGAGAAATTTCGAGGGTCATCTGAGAATCTTTTACTTCGTACCGGTTGAAAACTTCCGTTCGAATCAAACTTCAATTCGTCCCGAACCACGTCCGCGCGGCTCACCACCCAACGGACAACGCTTCCTAGGGCTCTCCTAGATGGACTCTCCAATCCATCCTTGAGTTGCCTCGCAAAAAATCATTCTCCACGCCACCCGCGATACACTTGGATCAGATTGATCAAGCTGTAAACAATGCGCATCCTCACCCGCTATATCCTCCGCGAAGTCACCTCCCACGCCTTCCTTGGCGGAGCCCTCTTTACCTTCATCATCTTCACGCGCGACCTCGGCAGAATCCTCGAGTTCGTCGTCCGCGACTCAGCCTCCTACTCCGACGTCGCCCGCATCATCGCCTACATGCTTCCTCCCACCCTGAACGTCACCATTCCAATGGCCGTTCTGGTCGGCATTCTCCTCGGCCTCTCCCGCCTCGCCGCCGACAGCGAGGTCACCGCCATGCGCGCCGCCGGCATGGGCGCTATCGACTTCGTCCGCATCGTCTCCATCGTCTCGGCCATTGCCCTGGCCCTTGGCCTGTTCAACTCCCTCTACCTCGCACCCCGCGCAGCCGCCGGCCTAATCTCTGTCGGCGAATCGCTCTCGTCCTCCCAGGCCTCCTTCGAGGTCCAGCCCCGCGTCTTCTACGAAGAGTTCAAAGACCGCGTCCTCTACATTCAGGACGCGACTCCTGCCGCGGGAGCTGCGCTCTGGCGGCATGTCTTCCTCGCCGACCTCACCGAGCCCGCCAATCCCCACATCACAACCGCAGACCAGGCCGTCGTCGTCAACGGAACCCCCAACACGCCTGACGCTCAAACCATCCGCCTCCATCTCATCAACGGCGGCGAGCACGAAACCACCTCCACCGACCCCAACCAATACAACATCTCCACCTTCACCACCACCGACGTTCCCATCGAGACCGAAGCAGCCGAAGAGACCCACCTCGGCCGCCTCAACACGCCCATCGCGGCCCTCCCCCTCCCCGAGCTTTGGCGCCGCGCCAAATCCGCCAGCATCACGGAAGGCCACACTCCCTCCATCTACCGCATCGAGTTCAACAAGCGCTTTTCCTATCCATTCGCCTGCCTCGTCCTCATGCTCGTCGGCGTCCCTCTCGGCATCTCCTCGAAACGCGGCGGCAAATCCACCGGCTTCGTCCTCACTATCGTCCTGGTCTTCGTCTACTATCTGCTCTCCGAAGTCGGCGCGGCCTTCGCCCAATCGGGCCGTCTCCCACCCTTCCTCGGCGTCTGGGCCGCCAACCTGATCTTCGCCGCCGCAGGCGCCATCCTGCTCTACCAGATGTCTCGCGGAGGCATCGCTCTCAGCGTCTTCTCCTCCATCGGCGTCGGCCTCAACAAGCTCGTCACGCGCCTCCTCAGCGGAAAGCAGCCTCCCAACGTCCGCTCCAACTACGACGCCGCCACCCTCCTGCGCCGTTTCCGCAGCGTCTCCCGCATACAATTCCCCCTCCTGCTCGACGACTACGTCATGCGCGAGTACGCCACCAACTTTTCCATCGTTCTCTTCTCCTTCACGACCCTCTTTCTCATCTTCACCTTCTTCGAGCTCATCGGCCCCATCTTCCGCAATCGCACGCCGCTCATCACTGTCGGCGAGTACCTCGTCAACCTCATCCCCTTTATCCTCTACAACGTCACCCCGCTCTGCGCACTCGTCGCCGTCCTGGTCACCTTCGGCGCTCTCAACCGCACCTCCGAGCTCACCGCGATGAAGTCCAGCGGCATCAGCCTCTACCGCATCATCGCCCCTGTGCTCTTCGTTACGCTGCTCATCTCTGCCGGCCTCTTCGTCTTCGACGAGTACTATCTCCCCGCCGCCAATCGCCGCCAGGAGGCCCTGCTCTCCATCATCAAGGACAAACCCGCCCAGACCTTCTCGCGTCCCGACCGCCAGTGGATCTCCGGCCAGACCAACAACGCCGGCGAACCTACCCGCATCTTCTACTACCAGTACTTCAACGCAGAAAAAGACTCCTTCGACAACATCACCGTCTTCGAGTTCGATCCCGCCACCTTCAATCTTCGGCGCCGCATCTTCGCCACCTCCGCCACCTGGAACCCACGCGTGAACAACTGGCTCTTCGTCAACGGATGGCAGCGCACCTTCTCCGGCGAAACCATTGCCACCTACCTGCCCTTCACTGTCTCCACCTTCCCCGAGATCCGCGAACAGCCCACCTACTTCAAAAAGGAGTACGTTCCCTCGCAGGAGATGAGCTACAACGAGCTCTCCAGCTACATCGCCGACCTCAAACAATCTGGCTTCGACACCAAACGCCTCAGCGTCCAGCTCGATAAAAAGATCGCCTACCCGCTCATCACTCTGGTCATGGCGATCATGGCCATCCCCTTCGCACTCTCCATGGGCAAAAAAGGCTCGCTCACCGGCATAGCCACGGCTATCGGACTCGCAATCACCTACTACGTCATCACCCTCGTCTTCGAATCTCTAGGCAACGTCAACACCCTTCCCGCCGTCCTCGCCGCCTGGACCCCCGACATCCTCTTCGCCATCGCCGGCGCCTACTTGCTTCTCCGCACCCCCACCTAGAGATGCTCTGATCGTAAAGGACGCAGCAGAAGCCACGGGAATGCATCAACAACAAACGCGGAGGGCGCCAAGAAAACGCAAAGGCCATCGTGGCGCACCTTCGCAGTTCCTTTTGCGTCCGTTGCGTTCGCCTCTTAAGCCCCGGAAGACAGCGCCAATAGATAGCCCCACTACTCCCGGAACAGATGGTTCAGAATCGCATTCATCAACGGATCGATCACCACCACATCCGCCGGATAAGACCAGAACCCAATCAAATACCGCACCATCTCGCTCACCCGCTTCTTCACTCCCTCGCGAAACGCCTGCTGCTCCTCGATCGTCAGTTGGCTCAGTTTCAGCCCATTCAGAGTGCTGTCGATAGGATTCGTATGCGTCGGCGTATACCGTATCGGCCCCAGCTCTCCCGGCTCACTCAGCACAGGATCGGTCAACACCAGCCTCGCAACCATCCGTCCCCGGTCATAGTCATGCACGCGATACCGCTCATCGAAGAACCCTAGAAAAGCCGACAGATCCGCGCCGGCCAGCAACTCCTCCGACACCGCGATTCCATAGATCCGCATATAGTCGCACTGTCCAAGATTCGCCGCCGTCTCAAACGCCAGCACGGTATCGCGAAACGCATCGGCGCTGTAACTTCCAACGCCCAGGCTCGCAATCTCCTCCTTGTACTGGTGTTCAATCCGCCGCCTCGCCTCAGCCAGACTCTCTTTGCCAATCTTCGCAACCTGCCTCGTGCCCGTGCGCGTCGGCTGCGTAAACAACACCTTCAACAAACCCTCCGCGGTCCGTTTCAGGCTTCCGCTTTTGATCTCGCCCGAACGCAGCTTCTCCGCAAGTTCGCTCGCCCGGGCATCCATCAGGGCGATCTGCTCATTCATCTCCACCGAGGTAATCCAGTCCTGAAACTCCGACTGCCCCAGCAGCACCTTCGCCAACCGCTTCATCATGTGGAAATAGTCTGCATTCTCCTCGCAAAAACTCGAATCGGCGCTCGACGTTCTCCCATGCGGCGACACAAACAAATAGAAACGGCTGTCGTTGTACCAGTGCTTGTCGATCTCATCCACCAGGTTCTTCGCCATGCCCAGCGGCTCGTTCTGCAAGACTCCCCCATCGGTGAACGCAAACCTCGACGGATCATCCGTCCACGGCTCCAGGCTGCCCTTCTCATACTCCGCCCGCCTGCGGTCGATCTCCTTCGCGCGAAACGCCAGTGGATAAGCCCCGCTCGCCACCGATGCATCCGCCAGCTCACGCCACACCTCCGGGTTATCGGTTCCCTCAACGCTCACCACTCGCGTCATCTGGTCCTCATGCCGCGTGTAGATAAACTTCCCGCAAGGCTGCATGTCATAGCCGTAATCCACGCCATTCAAATTCGTCAGCGTCATCCCGAGAGAGATCGACCGCGCCGCCGCCATGTGCGTTATCGGAGCAGGCCA
The DNA here is from genome assembly GCA_050012935.1 of Edaphobacter sp. GTDB lineage: Bacteria > Acidobacteriota > Terriglobia > Terriglobales > Acidobacteriaceae > Edaphobacter. Next base: position 73,817 of record JBEKGF010000019.1, read on the forward strand.
CTTCCCCGTCGCATACCGTCCCAGCAGCGAATCCTCCGCAATCTTCTCCACCATGTTCGACGAAAAGATCGATCGCAGCGCCGGCTCCACCTCGCCCGTCGTCTCGTCCACCGTCTCCAGCAGCCCCTCCAGGTTGATCCGTTTCACCCACACGTTATAAAGAGGATTGTCATACGGATCGCGAAACTCATTGGCCGAGTACAACATCTTATGCGCCACGATCGCCGCCGTCATCGCGCCGGCCGAAGCCCCCGTCATCACATCGATCAGAATCTTCTCGTCATCCGTCACCTGCGCAGCGGAGTTATGCTGATGAATCGCATCCAGCACTTCATACAGCACGCCGGCCTCGTAACTCCCCAACGACACCGCACCCGCAATCGTAATAGCCAACCGTTTCGGCATACCTCTCCTCGCATCCAGAATTAGAGCATCTTCCAAAGCCCCGAGCCATAGACCTAAATGGGCACATCCCGGGAGAGAACCCAGCCCGCCAGCATCGGCCACCGGCAAATAATCCGCACCAGGCAAACCCTTTACCCAGGCCGGATCAACAAACTCACGCAAAAAACACTCATCTGTCCTAAACTGAGACCACGATGATCTTCAAGCTTCCCTCCATTGCTCTCTTGGCCACGCTCTCGACAGCCGCTACCGCTCAAACCACTCCCACAAAACCAGCAACCAACGTGCATCGCCCAGCCACAACAACGCCGGCTACTGCGCAACCAGCCGCTCCCTGCGCAAAGCACCCGGAGCTCTCGCCGAAGATCCCCGCGCTGCCCGCCGGCCTTCCCTGCGCCAAACCGCTCTACACCCTCACCATCGGCCCGAACGTCAAGCTGGACTACGTCTCTCCACTCGCCGGGCCGGAACTCAGCCAGACCCTGGGCATTGAATCCACGACCTTCTCCCTCGACTACATCGACACCAAAATCGGCACCGGCGAGCTCGCTGCGCCGCACAAGTGGTACATGATCCACTACACTGGCTACCTCACCGACGGCACCAAGTTCGACTCCTCCGTCGATCGCGGGGAACCTCTCCCCGTCGCCTACGGTCAACACCAGGTAATCCCTGGCTGGGACACAGGCTTCGATGGCATGCGCGTCGGCGGCAAGCGTCGTCTCTTCATCCCCTATCAACTTGCCTACGGTGCCAACGGCAAACCAGGCCCGGCCGGCAAGCAAGGCATTCCGCCCAAAGCCGAGCTCATCTTTGACGTCGAGCTAATCAGCCAGAGCGACGAAAAACCCGCGCCCAAGACCCCTCCAGCGCCAGCCACCACGCCTGCGCCGGCTCCGGCAGGGACAACACAACCGCCAGCCACTCCCCCAGCAGACTCGACCGCACCCCACCCTGCTCAGCCGCAGCCCGCGACTTCTCCGAATCCAAATACAAAATAGATTGATCCAATCCGTGGATGTTGATCTTCAATGTTTGAAAAGCTAAAACCACTCGCACCCTACCTCAGGCGATACCGCAAGCAACTCGCCTGGGGCGGGGTCTCCACCATCCTCTACAACGTCATCAAAGTCCTCATCCCCCTCGTCATCGGCAACGCCATCGACGACATGAGGCGTGGCCTCACCCAGGAAAAAGTTGTTCGCGACGCTCTCATCCTGCTTCTCATCGCCGCGCTCTCCGCCATCTTCCTCTACATCACCCGCCAGGTCATCATCGGTGCCTCGCGCGAGATCGAGTTCGACCTCCGCAACGACATCTTCGCCAACCTCGAGCGCCAGTCGCCCGGCTACTACCACACCCATCGAACCGGCGACATCATGGCCCGCACCACCAACGACCTCAACGCGGTCCGCATGCTCCTCGGCCCCGCGATCATGTACAGCGCGAACACCCTCGTCTTCACCGCCGCCGCGCTGCCTTTCATGTACCACATCAGCCCCAGGCTGACATTCTTCGCCTTCGTCCCGCTTCCGATGGCCTCCGTCCTCGTCCAATACTTCGGCGCCCGCATTCACCGCCGCTTCGAGCGCATCCAGGCCATGTTCTCCGACATCTCCGCCAAGGCCCAGGAAAACTTCTCCGGCGCACGCCTCATCCGCGCCTTCGCCCAGGAAGACGCCGAGATCGCCTCCTTCGAGACCGCCAACCTCGAGTACATCAAGCGCAGCCTCTATCTCGTGCGCCTCATGGCCATGCTCTGGCCCACGCTCGAATTCGTCCTCGGCCTCTCGTTGATGATCACGCTCCTCGTTGGCGGCCATGAAGTCGTCCAGCATCAAATCAGCGTCGGCGAGTTTACCAGCTTCAATGTTTACATGGTCCAGCTCATCTGGCCCATCATCGCAGTCGGCTGGGTTGTCAACCTCTTCCAGCGCGGCACCGCCTCCGTCGTCCGCATCGACGAGCTCCTCAAGCAGAAACCCGACATCACCGACACACCTGCCGCCGTCCACACGCCCATTGCTGGCGAGGTCGAGTTCCGCAATTTGACCTTCGCCTATCCCGGCGCTCCACCCGTTCTCCACGACATCAACCTCCGCATCCCCGCCGGCTCCAGCCTTGCCATCGTAGGCCCCACCGGCGCAGGAAAATCCACTCTCGTCAGCCTCATACCCCGGCTCAACGACACATCCCCCGGCTCCATCCTTATCGACGGCCAGCCCATCCGCCACTTCACCCTGTCCGCGCTTCGCCAGGGTATCGGCTTCGTCCCGCAGGAGACATTTCTCTTCTCCGAGACCATCCGCCATAACATCTCCTTCGGCAGACCGGAAGCATCGCCCGAACAAGTCGAGGAGGCCGCCACCATCGCGCACATCTGCACCGAAATCCTCGAATTCCCCAAAGGCTTCGACACCGAGGTAGGCGAACGCGGACTCACCCTCTCCGGCGGCCAGAAACAACGCACCGCCATCGCCCGCGCCATCGTCCGCGACCCAAAGATCCTCATCCTCGACGACGCATTAGCCAGCGTCGACACCTACACCGAAGAACGCATCCTCAGCGGCCTGAAGCGCGTCATGGAAGGCCGCACCACCGTCTTCATCTCGCACCGCATCTCGACTGCCCGCAACGCCGATCAGATCGCCGTACTCGTCGCCGGCCGTATCGCCGAACTCGGCACCCACGACGAACTCATCGCCCGCAACGGCTACTACACCAGCCTCTTCGAAAAGCAACGCCTCGAAGAAGAGCTCGCCGTAGCAACTTAAGCCCTTCG